>JAKSDK010001375.1 GCA_022360095.1 Phycisphaerales bacterium | reverse complement strand
TCAGATCTTCAAACAGGGTTCAACCTAATCAGTTTCCCGCTTAGGCTGCAGAACCAGACTTTAAGAAATGCCACAAATGACGGCTACGAGTTTGCATTGCAGCCTGATTGCCTGGTTTCATTGTGGAGATATAACGCTTCCGGGTTTGAAAGAACAGATTGGGATGGGTCTAAGTTCGTACCAGCTGCAGGCGATGAAATATTCACGAATTTAAACATGAGCAGGGGCTATTGGCTTGAAACAAACAATACATGCGAGCTGACAACAGTCGGAATTGTGCCGCAGCAGGATGTAAACATAAGCTTGGCAGATGGCTGGACAGCAGCACCCTGGCATTCTGTTGAAGAAAAAGAATTGCCTGTAGATTTCGATCCAATACTATTGAAAGTAACTCCGAATCATTCAATCGAAACAATTGACCGCTACAACGCAACAAGCGGAGAGTTTGAAGTAACTGTACATTACGTAATCAGCGGATCCCCATGGGGCTGGTTCCCGTCTTTCAACAACCCGCAGTTCAGGGACATGGATCCAACAATGGGGTATTACTTCGATACAACTCCAGCAGCAGTCTGGGAGCACGAGCCATGAGTGAAAAAATGAAAGTAAACAAAATAAACAGGATACTTGGAATCGTTTCAATAGTTTTCATACTCCTAAGTGTAAACGTATCAGCAGTTCCTATACCGTTGGGGATCGATGGAAGAGTTTATGAGCTGGACGGCGTAACCGAAGTGTTCTCCGGCATTCCAGTTACAATAAATGATACAACTTCTGGCTTTGTAATAAATACTGAAACAGGACATGGCAGTAGTGGCAGGTATTCAGCTGCTGTAAACGGAGAAATCGGGGATGTAATTGTTGTAACTGCATATAATCCATTGTTTTCAACAAGCAGAACAGTAAATTTAACCGGAGTAATTCATGACTTTGATCTAATTTTAAACATGAGCCTTCCAGATCTTCCGCCAGAAATAAGATCAACGCCAATTACAAGCGTTTTGGAAGATGATAACTATTTGTATCAAGTCGATGCATTTGATTGG
>JAKSDK010001400.1 GCA_022360095.1 Phycisphaerales bacterium | reverse complement strand
TTGGCATGCCTGTGGTGCGGACGGACGGGCGGTGGTCGGCGGCCAGTGTACGGTCACGTGATTACCAAATTTTCTGGGATGAGTATATTCACTTACCCAGGGTGCTCCGTTGGCGTGCGTTTCGCGCACGAGAGCTCCGCTATTAATCATATCCCAATTACCTTTCGGGATTGTAGCGTACACATTTTTTCACACAACCTTTCTCGAAATAGCTGTAAACAGCGCCGTTATGACTGAAACAAGCAGAAAAAATAGCATGATAATCAAAGGTTTCTCAAAGACTATTTTATCATTTTTCTACGAGATACTTAATTAACTTACCTGCGGGGAGGACAAACAGAAGCGAAAGACAAGACAAGTGCCTGTTTATTTACTTTTTACAAAAGTTGTTGTTTTCGTTTCGAGCCAAGCGAGGAAGTTGGCTTCGTCAAGGGCTTATTCGTTTCTTGCAATTCTGGGCTAAAAGTTTTATCGGTCAACCAAGTTATTCAGGCTCATGGAATCAGCGATCAATTGCAATGGCTGACTCTATATGGGAGCAAAATGCTGAGGTATTAGTGTTCACGCTCTTGTTTACTAAGTGATGATTTTTAGTCAGTTACGATCAGATTCCATAAAAAAATGTAAGTGTCTTTTTACAGATATAATACCGGTTTTCTTTTAATAGTAACAAAACGGTTTATTTAAGTTTTATCGACCATTTATCAGTTGCAATTCATTTCGTTGACCACACAATGCAAGCATTTTTTGTCAATCCTTTGTTGTTGTAATCTAGCGTGTCCAATATTCAAATCGCACGCTTACCGTGACAATTAGCACACTACAAGAAACAAAAGATCTGGTGTGCTAAGTTTGCCTAAATAAAACCAACTGTGTCCTTCTCTGTTTTAGCAATTTAATATGCGCATATCCGTGATCTATGACACGCTAAGGGTGTTGATCAAGCGTGTCGTGAGCGTGCTTTCACCTTTAGGATCAAAATCCTGTGGAGTGTCACCTATGGTAAAGGAACAGACGCTAGTTACTTGCAGTGTTCAAGGGTGGGGTGCGGTACATTTCAGCGATACAGTTTTCAATTCGAGATAAAACTTGGCACTGGATAAAAATGATGCGCACCACCCGTAGCTGTATATTTTACCCTTATTTTACACGATTTACATCCTCAGTTTGAACTTTTGAGTTTGAAACCCATCTCTTTCTCTTTGACTGTAGTATCAAGGCTCATCAAGTAGTTTACTTTACGCGTACTCGTATATCCCTGATTACATTGCCGAATGGTTTCCTAATTCTCTTAAAAGTCAACCGTCTGCTTAACTATCTTTAACAAAAGTTCCGTCTTGTGTAAAGTAGTTATTAAAAAACACGCAGAGCTACCATAGTTTGCAGAAAATAGCTTTTGGCCGACCCGAAATGAACCGCCATTCCACCTTTCTGATTGTTTCATTACCCAATGCTCTAAAATTTACATTTCAGGACAAAGTCTCCTGCAGCACGGAACGGTTAATTTCACCGTTGTGTCTCCAAGCCTTCTCCACTGCAGAACCGTGCAATATCCTCAGGTATTTTCCAGCTCCAGTAACATCCGTGTTCTCGCATCCATCAGCCATGAAAACGAAACGCTAAGTGTCCACGATTCAGCAGTTGTTTGGACTACAGA
>JAKSDK010001227.1 GCA_022360095.1 Phycisphaerales bacterium | reverse complement strand
GGGGAGCAGCCTTCATTAACAAGGGCGATATCGGGCCCTGCACTCCGACAGAATTTTTAGAAAAAATTTTAATATTCGAAATGCATGACTCCGCGAACAAGCCGATGACGGTCGCCACGATAGTCCCCGTGGTTTATGACGAACTCCGGAATAGGGCCAGTCGCCTGCTCGCGAACGAGCGCAGGGATCACATGTTCCAGACCACGGCCCTTGTTCATGAACTCTATCTTCGTCTCGCCGATCGCGGGGAATTCGAAGTGACGAGTCGCGTGCAATTCTTTCGGATGGCCGCGACGGCCATGCGGCGTATTCTCGTGGACCATGCCAGAGATCGTGGACGATTGAAGCGTGGTGGGGGCCGACGGAAGCTGCAGCTTGATGGCATTGTGGCTGCCTTTGAAGACCGGGCCTTTGACCTGCTGGCACTCGATGAAGCGCTGAAGAAATTGGCTTCCGTTGATCCTCGACAGTGCCAACTCGTCGAATTACGTTTTTTCGCCGGATTGAGCGCCGAAGAAACGGCCAAGGCGTTGGGCGTCTCCAGCCGTACGATCGAGCGGAATTGGAGCGCGCTAAGACTTTGGTTGCTCCGCGAAATAAAGGGTGCCTGAAGAGAGCTCGTCTTGTCCGAAAGGTGTCGTCGTGCCTGAATCACCTGACATGGATTCACTTCGTTGGCGGCAAATCGCCGATCTTTGCGAGCAGGCTCGCGCGGTCACACCGAGCGAGCGTGCGAGTTTTCTATCACAATACTGTAGCGACGATTCTTCCCTTCAGAGTGAAATCGAGTCGCTCCTACAACAGGAAGACAATATAGACTTGTTTCTCGAACCACCGGAAGGAACCGAACTTCAGCCGTTGGAGGCGATGTTACGAGAGGAAGCATCGGGTGATCCGGAGTGGGTGGGGCATTACCAGGTGCTGGAACGGATCAGCAATGGTGGCATGGGGCGGGTCTACCGGGCGGTGCGCGACGACGGTGAGTTCGATCAGACTGTGGCGGTGAAGCTGATCAAACGGGGGATGGACACGGAGGCGGTCGTCCGGCGGTTCCAGCGTGAGCGGCAGACGCTGGCGAACTTGGGTCATCCGTACATTGCTCGCTTGATCGACGGCGGCAGCACTGAAGATGGTCGGCCGTTCCTGGTGATGGAGTACATCCATGGGCGTCTGATTGACCGATACTGCGATGAACAGCGGCTCTCCGTCGCCCAACGGTTGCGATTGTTTCTGAAGGTTTGTTCCGCAGTGCACCATGCGCATCAGAACCTTGTGGTGCATCGCGACCTGAAACCGGCGAATATTCTCGTCACGGATGAGGGTACGCTTAAATTGCTTGATTTCGGCATCTCGAAGCTGTTGACCGACGAAGGGTTGCCTTCGCCCGTGACCACGATTTCCTCTTCCAAGTTAATGACGCCGCAATATGCCAGTCCAGAGCAGGTGTTAGGAAAGGCGATTACGACGGCAAGCGACATCTACTCCCTGGGCGTCATTCTTTACGAGTTGCTTACAGGCCGAAGCCCTTACAACATCGTCAGTCCCCGACAGGAATTGGAACGGCAGGTGTGTGAGGTTGTTCCGAAGAAGCCCAGTGCGGTGATCACGGCAAACATTTGCCCAGCACGAACGACACGCCCTGAAAAGCTACGCCGCCGCCTTCAAGGCGACCTCGATAACATCGTGCTGACAGCGCTGCACAAAGATCCGAAGCGCCGGTATTCTTCCGTTCAGCAATTGTCCGACGACATCGTCAGACACTTGTCGGGCATGACGGTTTCCACCAGGCCGGATACGCTCAAGTATCGCGCCGCCAAGTTCATCCGTCGAAATACCGTGGGAGTCGTGGCAACGGCCGTAATCTTCCTGTTGCTGATCGGTGGAGCGGGCGTCGCCGTGTTCGGGCTGCTGCAAGTACGGGCGGAAGCGGACAAGGCCAAGCAGCT
>JAKSDK010000702.1 GCA_022360095.1 Phycisphaerales bacterium | reverse complement strand
TTTGTGTACACATGTGCAAAATTGGTTTATGCTTTCAATAGGCCTCTCACTTTCAAAGCAAGGCTAAGTGTGAAACCTCTGTCAGTGTTCTCCCTAAATGTTAGACTCAGAGTAGCGAAAGTAAGATTTGCTTTGTCAGAGTTTAAAATACTCCATGTACTGCATAACCTAAGTGAAAAAAAAAGAAAAAGAGAACCTTGATCCGTAGTTCAAGCTAACTCCTCCAAGTCCAAGGTCACGTTTCACACTATCATGAGCTTATGAGTTGTGTTTAGCCTATCAACACCTTGTTTCAAACACGAAAAGTCAAATGACCCTGTTCATTTATTCTGGAGGCTTTATCGTCAAGATCACAGGCACTCAAAACATAAAACATTCCTTATCGACCATGTGCATACTGCTGTTCACGGTTCCATGACTTATGGCTGCCAAATTGCTAACAAAGCCAAATTTACAATGTATGCAAAAATGCATAAATTGTTAGGTGACGTCACCAGACGGCATTATAATGCTCAGAATTCAGACTCCTCTGTCCCCCATGCCCCCCACGGGTTGGGGGGCGGAGATGTATGACATTTCAGGCTGGTCGTTCATTACCTTTGAGGGGTGGGAGTCGGGGGGGGGGCATTTTGAGAAATTAATCTTTTAAACCGACCCTCTTACTTTATCCTAGTTTTTTAGAAAAGACCCCTATAAACTTTACATATTGTTAAGTAACCCTTACCAAAGCCACCACAGCTGCAAATATCGTTTTACCACAGCTGCAGGGTGTCCAGTTCCTATTTATTCCTATAATTATTTTGAGCCTATTCCTATTTTCTCCTATTTTTATACTAAAACCTTCTATTTTTCCTATTTTTTTGCTGGTGAAGCCAAAAATTATTTGTAACAAAATTGAAAGTGGAGTTATAGTTGTAGGTGTTTTAGAGTGAGATTTCTCATAAAGCAAGTAGTATGTTGACTTTGATGTTCTAACATTAGCAAAAATAATAGTTACATTTAATTTTGTTCTTTTCATGACCTCTAAATGCTTGTTAGAGTTCTGTTAACAACTTTGTTATATTGCTACTTTTTGTATAATTTTCTAGTGCACCTACATGTAGTGTATGTAGTGTTAAAGTTCTCATGACTATTGAATAATACTGTGCGTAGCCCACTGAAACTGCATTTCAGTCTCTGCAAATGTTATATGTTATTTTGAAGTCTTGCTTAATTTATGTTCATCTTTGAAACTGAAAACAGGATCAAGTTGCCCTCCCTCAACACAGGTCAGATAAATCATACAATC
>JAKSDK010001419.1 GCA_022360095.1 Phycisphaerales bacterium | reverse complement strand
GGTTCGCACGGCCAATACCAATGTTTTGATCGGCACCTACCGCCGCGCCTCCGAAAGCGCCGAACCGTTTCAAGTCCTTCTGCGGAGCATCGGGCTGGGACTGATTGTTCTGTTCGCGGCGCTGATCGCGGTTTTTTTGTTGAGCCGGGCCATTACCCGGCCGATCAAGGCCGCATCGGAAAATGCCGGTATTATCAGCCGGATCCAGTTTGATCGTGTTTCTGCCCTGCCAGGCAGCGTCATCAGGGAAATGGATGATCTTGCGCGGTCGCTGAACGGCATGATGGACGGCCTGAAAGCTTTTTCTCGCTACGTTCCGAAAAAACTTGTTTCACGCCTTGTCAGCGAAAACCTGCCGGAAGACTTTTCCGAGGATCGTGAGCTGACGGTTATGTTTACCGATATTGTCGGGTTTACCGGCCTGTGCGAGGGCATGGACGCCCGCAGCACAGCCCGGTTTATCAACGAACATCTGACGCTGCTTTGGGAGTGCATCACCGCCGAGGGCGGAACGGTCGACAAATATATCGGCGATGCGGTTATGGCTTTCTGGGGTGCGCCGGAAACCATGGACGACCATGCGGATGCCGCAGCACGCGCGGTGCTGCGGATCATCGAACGGGTGACAACAGACAATGTCCGCAGAGAAGAAGCGGGCCTGCCGATCGTGCGGCTGCGAATTGGCATCCATTCCGGTCCGTTGGTCGTGGGCAATATCGGCGCACCGGAGCGTATGAACTACACCGTGATCGGAGACACGGTGAATGTTGCCTCGCGGCTCGAAAACAGTGCCCGGGCCATCGACCGTGGAGATATGGTCACGGTCCAGGTCAGTGCGGACACGATTCGGCGTCTTACCGGGGATTACAAACTGGAAAAAATCGGCAGCATTGATGTGAAAGGCCGTACCGTGCCGATTGAGGCCTATCGGTTCTGTGGTCCGTCCGATGGACCTTCGTGAGATGCAATTGGGAACCGTCCTGCAGGCGATCCTGTGTGCCCTATTAAAGAGGGCACGAAGTAATTGTTCGATTTCACTAGTTTTTTCAATGAGTTAAAATCACTGCGGATGCCATTGGATGGCATTGGGATTATCCCGTTCGATCACGACGAAGGCGTTGGTAAAGACGCGATAACCGTGACTCCAGGACCCGTCCGGCCAGCGAACCCGGATTTGGGCCCGTTCTGCGGTGCCCACTCCGAAATGCTCAAAGCCAAGTGTGCCTGAGGCATGACCGCCGCCAATATCGACGTCCTTGACAAGGCTTCGATTTCCGATCCTGACGCTTATGCGCGCGCCGATCGCGTTCGGATTGGCACCCTTTTGTTTGAGTTCGATGCTGAGCCAATTGCCCATCGGTGCATGCGCGTCACCGATCTTCTGTCCCTGATTTCGGAAAACGCTGACCGGCGC
>JAKSDK010001763.1 GCA_022360095.1 Phycisphaerales bacterium | reverse complement strand
TACCCTCTCTGCCCAATCCCTCTCCCTTTTTCCCTTTCTCTCAATCCCCTACCCGTTTCTACTACACCTGCTGCGCAGGCTATTGGAAACCAAAACAACAGCCATAGAACAACTTACCTGCCATGCAAGAAACCCTTTTTGACTTGATGAAGTTAAGTTAGGTTCTGCAAACATAATCAAGAGAAAGCAATACACTAATTATTAGTTAATTAAATTTTAAATACATGTTGACAAAAAAAACATATATACAGCCTTGTTACTAAATATAATAAGACAACATCTTTAATGGACTTTAATGGACTGTGATCCTGTCTTCCCAGGATTAGTGACAAAGGTTGTTAAAACTTTTTTTAAAAAGGAGAAACAATTTTTAAAGTCCTGGAGGCATTTGATATAATTCATTCTGAAAAACCTACCAAACAAGTACAGGTAGTAGTGCATACCTTTTTCCCAGGCATAGTCAGCCCAGCCAACGAAGAAGGCGTATCCAACTGACATAATTTATTTAGCAAAACACTGCTCTCTTCGTTAGTGATCTTGTGGTGACTCAGTATGCCTTTCTCAAACAAGTGACAGCAAGCATCCAGGTATTCAATGACTTTGCCAACTCTTTCGGCATCTGCTGGATTATTCTCCATGTATTCAGAAAGCTCTGAAATGACCTGATTTTGCTTCAAAATGACATTGAAATAAAATAAATGTATAAATATTCACTAAATAGACAGGGCCTGAAAATAAATTACTTTTTCATTTTGCTCATTAACTATAATTTTTAAATTTAACAGATTGGCTGAGAAAGGGATCTTACTTTGCTGTACGTAGACAAATGTAACAAAGATGGGATATTTTTTTAAATTATTCTTGTCCAACATTTTTGTCAACTGAAAATTAAAATTACTCAATTTCCTGATGGATTCTGTTTTAAAACCTGAAAAACTGCAACTATATGAACACTACATAACGTATACAGCTGTTGGCCAAGCTATTGTAGCTTCTCCACTTCATGACTTAAAAAAGAGGAACACCAACCTGCATGATTTTTGCTGGTTTCACATTAAGTCTTGTCCAGCAGTCTCTGTAAATGTGACGATAACACAGCTGTGGCACCCGTCTCATTTTACCATTTTTAGCCC
>JAKSDK010000584.1 GCA_022360095.1 Phycisphaerales bacterium | reverse complement strand
TCATGGACAGCGCCCGTTTGCAGGGGATATCTGAAGCCTTGGCACGCATACCCACCGACTTGCAGGGCAAATTTCAGGCAGCCTTGCAAAGTCGGCGGGACATCACATGGCGTCCTCACGAGCTATGGCTACATTGGCCGAATGCGGTGATGCAGAGTGGATTGCTTGACCCTGGATCTCCGTCGCTCAACAGCTGAGAATGAACTCCGAATGTCTTGGACATGAAATCAGTACACATGAAAGGTCAGTCACTTATCCATCATCGTAGATATAGACCAACCACGCTGTAACCCGCTTATAACCGATACATTGCGGGGAGACAGATAAAGACACCTGGGAGGGACCAAATGCCCCTACATTCCGAATACGACAAGATATTAGCCCTGCATATAGACGGAGCCCCAAATCACACAGGGGCCATACGCCGTCGGCCAGGTCACTGTCGTAGCGGAGAACGCATCGTCGCAGTACAGGTGCTGGACAAAATCCAGCCTTACCGATGAAGGATTGAAATCAATTTCTCGACCGTGACGTCTCAGCTCAAATGTCCGGTCACCATGGTCTTGTTGATGTATCCCGCACCGCACTCGAACGTCCACCCGTAGCCAGAAACGGCCATCCAGCTTTCTATGTCAGAGGTCCGGAATGAGCCCAAACTACCTAATGCTGCGCAGTGAATGAAAGTCCGGTATGACGCTCAGGTCGTCATCAAGACTTGCCATGCACATATTGAACACTATCTGCGCGGCAGCGTCTGCTTGACCGGAACATAAAGCGGATACGAGGGACTCGTGCCAATCAACGAGATCGATGCGCTGTGGCTCCTTTGCCTCTGAGTTCGCATAGATCCATTGAAGCTTCTCGGCCAGCTTCGCATAGCTTTCCTGCAACATCTTGTTGCCACACCGAGCCACGATGAGGGCGTGAAAGGCCAGATCGGCATGAAGCCGGTTCTTGCCCGTCTCTTCGGCCTTTTCGAGGGCTTGTACTGCTTTAGCGATAGCGGATTTGTCGTCGGCTGTGATCCTGGAGGCCAGAAGCCGGGCCGCGCCACTCTCCAATGACGCGCGCAGCGTATAGACCTCCCAAAGCGTTTGTTGGTCAAGTTTGGCCACTGCCCAGGAGCTATAGGGCTGGACTTCGACCAATCCGTCGCGTTTCAACTCCGAAAGCGCTGCGCGAACCGTACCCCGGCTCACTCCCATCTCTTCGGCCAGTTCCGTTTCCACCAACCTTACGCCGGGAGCAAGGTCAGCCGACAGGATTGCCTCTCTTAAAGTGTCCGAGGCGACAT
>JAKSDK010000738.1 GCA_022360095.1 Phycisphaerales bacterium | reverse complement strand
TAAAATCGTTCTCAATTTCATTGATATACCATGCTGGGATGTAATGGAAGGATCAAACTTCCTTATTTAAGCAAAAATAAGCACTGGTGGTCCATGCAAATGAGTGTCACAGTACGTGGCCCAATTAAAGATTGTAAGAACAACAAACATTATCATTTTGATGCAAATTTTTCTTCCTTTTCATTGGCCGAGCACCCACCACGTGACCTGCAAAGCTAAGAACTGTCCACAAATAATGGTCTGCCCATGTGCAATATTGTCTCCCAACTGTGTTTGGCTGCGAAAAATATTCTGCTCATGCATAAGTGAAACCATGCTTTTCTCCTTCTTGTGATCGCTCTTGCATGGAAATGGCAGTTTCCCAAAGTTTCATTAAAAAAACAAAGTTGGTGAACAAACGAGAAGACAATTATTGAACTCTGTTATTGCAATTTATGGTGATTTACCATTGTCTCACAGATCAGTTATTTGATCTGCTTGCCACTGACAAATTACAGTATTTTGCTCAACCTTGTCCAATAACAACCCACATGAGCAACATACATGTAACACGCAACAACTGTACTCGTGGCAATATGATCAGAACTGCAATGGCAAAACAATGACAACTTGTAGCATTACTGCAACAAGGATAACTGACCTCAAAACAGTGAGAACCATAATAAAACAATGAAAGTTGCAAATTCACAGCAAAACCACCAAAGTCTACCATGCACCAAAAATTAATCAGCCACAGCAGAAGTGATTAGGAGCAAAGATTGACACAGTTAGTTAAGTGCATGTACTTCAGCCTTCTGTGTGAGAAGTCCCTTTAATTTTGTGGTTATTCTCAGGTGTGGCTTCAAATCCTTGTTTCAACTTTCTTTCTTTCTGTGTAGCTTTAAGTAGCATGTATATTATACCAACAAAACAGAGCACTGGTGGACGGAGGAGGGTGAAATGAGTGTACTAGCTGTCACTATCATAATCCACCATTTTAAATTTTCTTTTTTGCTGAGATCCTTGATAATTTACAGTCATGTGACTGCCATTTTTTTTTCTTGCTTGCATTCTTGTTTTTTTGCAATGATTTTTTATTAGGTGATATATACTAGCTGTTGTTTCTCATTGTAAAAAAATATTGCCATTTATGATTGAGTAGTTTTTGTATTGACCAACGTACTGTGAAATACAAAAACTGTGTGAAATGTTATCATATTGCATGCCAATCATGCAGGCCTTGGAATACAAAAGCCACATATATAAGTACAACAGCAATGCCAGCAAAATAAGTTTGTGGTTATAGTGCTTTGCTTACCTGTCCTGATCTTAACTGTGAATAGTCTTAACACTTTCAATAAACATTCCAAAAAATAGTTCAGGTGTTGATCATTTTTTATTAGTTTGACACTTAAAGTGAGTGAATAATATTGTAGAAAACAGCCTTCTATTACCCTGCTTGACTATAATTATACTTGGAAAGAGAATACTGAATTCTCCCCTTGGATTCTAAAGTCTGACTACTAATGCTTTATCATAACTAAAAGTGATTTGGATCTTTTGTATTGCAGGCACTACAGTCAGTCACTTGATCAAGTGCTGTATTGAATTGTCATGACCGTAGTCTCAAAGATGTTAGAAGTCATATATGGCTCTCCTTTGAGAGCCACAAATATTTTATTTTGTTTCAAAACAAACGAGAGAAGATAAACAAGGCTATTTTCAAGACAAGACTATCCATCATCAGAATAATGCCAGGATTTTCCGTGAAAATACTGAAGGAAGAACTCCCTGATTCAAAATTTCTTTGTGAATGGTGTGAATCTTTGTTACATGGAGCATTAAAGGCTAGCTGTGGTCACTTCTTTTGCAGGTCATGTGTTGATAATCTACTTTGGTAAGTGGATATTAAATAATTTTTTCATGATAGGGTGATTTTATTTAGCCCATGAAATAGGTAGTAGAATACTACACACTATTATGCACTAATTCCATTTACCTCTTGCTTTTCACAGTAATAATTGTTAGTATCCTTTTCACAGGTCAAGTAAAATCACTCTAAGATGTAACTCCAGAAGCAGACCC
>JAKSDK010001888.1 GCA_022360095.1 Phycisphaerales bacterium | reverse complement strand
GCTTTTTAAAATTGGTTATGATGTTGTCGTATAGAATGATGATGTTTTTATAGGATGACAATGTAGTTTTGTAGTTTTGTAGGTTTAGGATTTTGTAGTTATTTTTATTATGTAAAGCGCTTTTGGACCATTGGGAATTTTTATAGAGTGACAATGTAGTTTTGTAGGTTTAGGATTTTGTTGTTATTTTTATTATGTAAAGCGCTATTGGACCATTGGGAATTAGCGCTCTATAAATACTGTATATTATTATTATTATTATTATTATTATTATTATTATTATTATTATTATTATTATTATTATTATTATCATTATTATTATTAATTACTATTATTATTATTATTATTATTATTATTATTATTACCATTATTTATTCCGGTCGGACTAAACCGAAATGATCCGTTCCATTTAATGTACCAACCGAAATTTTCGGAATTTGGGGTTGAATGGAAAGCACCCCTGGGGTCAAGATTGAGCCTGATTTTAGACATTTGCCACGTAAACACGAGCGTCAACACAAACGCAAGTATATAATCTTTGTTTTATTCGAAGGTGTTTTACCGTAAAAACGAGCCAGACACGAGCACAAGCACAAGGATAAAAGTCGAATAAAAGATTTTTCTTTTCTTCTTTTTGCGGTTGTGTTTTTGCTTATGCTGTGGAACTTGCGTCAGTGCTCGTTTTAACAGGAGGCAAGACTCTTATTCTTAGACTTGCGATTGTATGTTCGGCTTGCGTCGCTAGTGAAAAGCATGGTTAACACGTTGAATGTTGACGTTGTTTGGTGACTGGCAACGGTTTTGGTTTTGCACGTCTGTCCTTGCTTTCCGTAATTTTGACATCGTTAACGAGAGAATGAGAAAGTGTTAGTCAGTATCTTTTTCCTTAGAGCCATGCGCGGCGAGCGAAAAAGTGAAATTATGCATTCCTCACAGCGTCGCGGCTCGCCCCTCACCCGTGCTCTCGACTTACTGTGACTCACAGAAAAGTAAGAGACTGCTGGTTAAGAGCTTTTTTGCTTAAAATAGTTTTAAAAGGGTGTTTACTTCATGAGGGCTGCCTACTAATTTTTGTCGACTACATACTAATCATAATTAAAAGGACACTTACCCTATTTCTTTATTGTTGTTTATTTCTTAAATTGTTGATGTGAATGAGCTTTAGTTTTTGTAGAATTCAGTGAATTTTGGGCAGTGTAGTAGAAAGAAATTGCGCTGTGAAATATTATGTATAAGCAGATTATTAACTGATAGTCATTATTGTCATTATTATTATTATAAATAACAGTGATAATAACTGTCATAATAATAACAATAGTAATAATGATAAAAATAAAAATTACTGTTATTCATATAATGGTGACGTGCCGCATACTGTTCACTACCAAATATAATTTACGAGGCTCTTCATGATTATACCGACTATTCATAGATTGTTCACACATATGTATGCTTTTAATAGAACATCTTTATTGTAAACGTCATATTTATAATTAGCTGTAAGTTGTAAAATCAAATGTAACAATAAACAGCTTGTTCAGAGTTAATTGTTCTTCGTTGTACGATTGTAAATACTAACTGTCGACACGCGTACATGCCCTCAACATAAGTGTACACTGAAATGCGAAATTGACTGCAACTCAGTCACTAAGGGCCTGTTTACATGGAAGTGGGGGACTCCAGTTAGGTGAGATAACCCACTTAGGTGCAGTAACCCGCCTGTCCATATCATCTCTTATTTTAATTTCATCACGTTTACATGCATTACTGGTGGGGTGACCAGCCACGTGTTGCCTCACTTATCTGGGGTCCCCCACCTCCATGTAAACAGGCCCTTAATCTGCCACGTGAACTAATTTTATCAAAAGTGAAGCTATCATTGAAAGTAAACAATTTTTTAGTGTGCTGAACACGATAAGTAGCGGAGGTAACGTTATTTGCAAGCTCATTCTTTGCCCTACACCATGCTAAAAGTACCAAAGTTCTCTGTAGATAGGTTCACTATTTCATATGCAATGTCACAAGTACTGCCGTTACCGTTTAGTCCACTTCTTCTACTGTGGGTCCATTCTGAGAAGAGCCGTTACACTGTTGCGCCTGTTGCTGTCCATGGAGTTTAGCCATGATAGGAGAACACACCTGCTGAAGATCTCTCTGTTTTTCTTCGTATTC
>JAKSDK010000522.1 GCA_022360095.1 Phycisphaerales bacterium | reverse complement strand
TTTTGCTTTCATTCTCATCATGTTTAAATTAACTACTGATGATGATGATGATGATGATGATGATGATGATGATGATGGTGGTGATGATGATGATGGTGGTGTTGGTGGTGATGACGATGATGGTGATGATGGTGGTGGTGGTAGTGATGATGATGATGATGATGATGATGGCGATGATGATGATGATGATGATGACGATGATGATGATGATGGTGGTGGTGGGGATGGTGGTGGTGGTGATGATGATGATCATGGGGATGACGGTGGTGGTGATGATGATGATGAGATGACTAAAATAATAGGATTGGTTGCAATGTTTCTGATAGACATGAAAGCGATGTTACTGGCGATGATAGGGAAGGAGGTGAATTCAGCAAAAATGGTTCTAAATCATCAGTTTACTAGTAAACTTTGCCTGCAGCAGTTGCAAAATGATTTTTTGCCTGTTATGCATAACGGATAGAAGGGGCAATGAAATACGTGTACCTTCGAAAAATTGAAATCGTCACTAATATGAGATTTTCGTGGATTTGTATCAAAGAAAGAAACTGCAGGGCAAAGTAACTATAACTGTACCTTTTTTGCCCAATTTTCAAGTAGAATGTAAAAATATGGCATAGATTGGTCAGGAAACTACAAATTAACGTACTTGGTAGAGACGCATTAGAGTGGGCGCACGAAGTAGCTGTGGAGATGCACGAGATAGCTGAGAGGTTAGGAGCCCAATAAAGATCAAGAGACCAGTAAGGTGCAGTCACTGGTGGAAACAAAGTGCACAAAAAATCTCGAATCATACGCCAAGTGGTTCAGCGCGTAATCCTCCATGTACGCGGACTTTGAGAAATGGTGAAAAAAATATAGAAGTGGCTAGCTTCTGGAAATTGTTGTTTGCGTACTGTTAATATTCTAAAAATATAAGGCCTCTGCAAATAATGAGAAAAATGATGACAATGAGTTTTAAGCACGAGATGTAATGAACAGACCGTGTGTCTTTTTTTAGGCTACTGCTAGGTTGGTACTAGTTCCCGAGATATCTCAGGCCACTTAAGGCATGATTATGCATATTTGGATAAAATGTTATTTAGAACGGTTTGCTTCTATCAATGATCCTGAAAATTGAACTGCAAATGTAGCTTAATGGCGTTAGCAATTTGAGACATTTTAGAAGCTCACATTTTCGTCACGTGACTGATAATTGAGAATTAACGGTCAAAATATTTACTCTAAAATGGGAAAAGGATAATGACAAAGCAACAAGTTCTTTTAGGTACATTTCAGAGGGTATTAAAAAGGTTCTTAAAAATTCACCCTGTATGAGTGTTTACGTTATATAGGAATCGTTAAATAAACGGAAAAGGGTCACGTGACTTATTACGAAGTAAAATAGCTAATAGGATAAATAACGTTTCCAATCATACAAGGCAGATTTACTATTTACTGTTTACACTGTTTTTGTAACAGTTTGCTTGTAAAAATTCCTAAGATTAAGGTTTGCAACCATTCCCCGTTTAGGAAAATGTGTTTTGTGACTTCATTGACGAATCAATGACACGTGTTATTTGAAATCACGTTTCACGTGTTTTCTTCGTTGAGCCACATTTGTAGTTCACTTTTCAGGATCACTAATGGAAGCAAACCGTTCTAAATAGCATTTAACAAAATATGCATATTTAATTACATAGTCATACCTTAAGTGGCCTGAGATATTTAGAAGTAAACGATAAAAGTTTGTTACATGTTCGCTATATCGAGTAAACATATATTAGTAGATGTACTTAGAACAACTATATGCTGTCCAATTTGGAAATAACTGGATATAAAAATTTCCAGAGACAGCCAAAGCCAAGCTTAAGTCCAATTTTGCTGTCAGAGTATTATTTTTTGGATTCAATTATTTCCAAATTGGACAAGGCTGTAGTCCTTTTGCCTATTAGTTATATAGCTTGTCAGTTATCCATATTTTCCCGTGGAAGCATAACAATTTAGCTTGTCAAAAAAATGATATAATTACAAATTCGAACCGTTTGTAGTTGTACCAAAAAGACATACGACAGGGAAATTAAAAAAGGTTTTATTCTAATTAGATATGGCCAACTTGACATTCACGAGTCACAAACCAACTACGACTCTTGCATGCTCTTTCACTCTTTGGTATTTTGTATTCCAGTATAACAATTACAGTTAAGTTGATGGTATCAAACCCTATTCTGTACTCACTGTCAACACAGTCCTATTCAGGACATACGCTCACCCGGACGATCATGCCTTTACTAATGAAACGACTCCGGGGAACCTCTAAAAAATCACTATCACAACTTAGATATTATGCTCGCCACCATTGGACGCGACTTTCACAACGAGCATACGCCACCCATGCACAAGATTCTAATATCATAATGATAATTTTCGTTCTCTCCAAGGGATCTCGACCAAATATTGATTGGTGACGGATATTTTTGTTTAAAACCCCCGAAATCATTTCATAATACCCAAAGTAAAGCTAAAAGTATACCAATTACGTAATAACTCCGTCTGATAAATTTTTAATTTGCTCTTTTCTGCCTTCTGATGTATTTGCTTTGTTAAAGACAGGGTTACTGGGTACGTTGTTTTCATATTTCACTCAATCTGTTGGCCAGTTCTACTGACGACCTTTAATTGTTTCTATCAAGGGAGCGAAAAAGAGCCAGAGAAGCTAATACCAACAACAACATCTTTATTTCTTACATTAAATATACAAATATCACACCACCTGCAAATAGCAAGGCTAATCGAGGTAGGTGGTGTGTAGACGGCTTAAGATTTATTACGAATAG
>JAKSDK010001214.1 GCA_022360095.1 Phycisphaerales bacterium | reverse complement strand
TGAAGGCTTCAATAACTACAAACAAGAGAGCTTAGAGATCTTTTCTATTACATTTTGTACTCTAGTTACTGTTTACTGCACTTGCAAAATAGCGAAAGACGCTTTCAGAATTGTGCTTTACGTTACAACTTTTTACATGCAACATTGCGCCTTAGCTCGTTTCGTTTTAAAACAGTAATTTGTCTGTTGCTCAGACGTACAATGTTGTATGCTACTGAAAGACAGTGGCTTTGTACTGGGAATTAATAACTTTAAATTCCGCTTAAAGACTGGTTTTAGGTACTGACAAGAGAGATTGAGATCATTTTCTCTTGGTACTGAACACTTAAAACTGTAACTGGAGTCATAAAAGTGACGTCATCATAGTGACCTCTTTTACACACGGACACCTCTCTAATACGGACACTTCGCTCTGTCCCTTCGGTGTCCGTGTTATAGAGGTTCGACTGTACTTTGAAGTCTGCAAGGTTCTGAAGTGCCAGCAATATTTGCTGTAAACCGCAAATGATAAACAGCTGTATTAAAGACAAACTCCGAAAAACGGACTCTTTCTTGTTGCTAGGCTTAAAGGAGGATTAAGCGCTAACTGTATTGTTTTATAAAAAGAAAAGCAACTAAAGTGAGTGTTTCTTCGAGGGTGAAAAACAGTAAATTGCACATTGTAGCTTCAACGTTAGATTCAAGGTGGTGTGTGATTATCTGAGGGGTAATTCCTTCCCATGTATTATTTGGGGTGGCTCCTTGAGCCGGTGGTGTGTTTTAGAGATACAGAAAATTGCACTCTAAAAAGTATATCAGTAAACCAAAAAAATGTAACAGTTCAATACTTCAAATACTTCAAATATGTCTTTATTACTGATTTATCCTCTCAGTATAGCAAGTAACTCTTTTATTATTCCTAATAGCTACAAAAGTCAGAATAAACCAAAACTTGAAGAGTGGAATGATTTTTCGAAAGTTGCATTTTAATATCTTTTTTTCACAACTGACTCTTTGATAAAACAGTTTAACCTCTCTGGCTTTCCACTAGCTTTTAAAGCCACAAAACGTAGATAAGCAATTGGTAAGGAGGATTCTGCTATAACACCAGACTAGATACGGTTCAAATGACTCCCTCGATGCTCTGTTTGTTGCTTTACTCCTATTT
>JAKSDK010000324.1 GCA_022360095.1 Phycisphaerales bacterium | reverse complement strand
GGTCGTCCCAAGGATCGCAAGCAAAGGGCCACGTTGTGCATGCCCCCTGCCACGTCAGGATGGTCGCCTTCAAAGAGCCGTTGATACATCACCAACGCCTCTTCATACTTGGGCAGCGCCTCCGCCGATCGGCCCAGGGAGTACAAGCACAAGGCCACTTGGCTCAGGCTCTCCGCCACGTGGGGATGGTCGCCCCGAAAGAGACGCCGGCGCATCTCCAGCGCCGCTTCATACTTGGGCAGCGCCTTCGCCGATTGGCCCAGGGAGTCGAGGCAAGTTGCCACACCTTGGAGGCTCGTCGCCACGGTGGGATGGTCGCCCTCGAAGAGACGCTGGCACATTTTCAGGGCCGCTTCAACTTTGGGCAGCGCCTCCGCCCGTCGGCCTAGTTCTTGTAAACAAGAGGCCACATTGTGTAGACCCCGAGCCACGTCAGAATGGTCGCCTTCGAAGAGCCGTTGATACATCTCCAGCGCCGCTTCGTACTTGGACAGCGCCTCCGCCGATCGGCCCAGCGCGTTCAGACAAAGGCCCACGCCGTTCAAGCTCTCCGCCACGTCGGCATGGTCGCCGGGGTGGAGCTGCTCGTTGATCTCCAGCGCACGCCGGGCAAGCCGCAGGGCCTCCTGCGCACGGGCGTTCTCGTTGAGGATGTGTGAGATCGTCAACCGAAGGGCGGACTCCGTCTCCGGTTGGTTCTTCAACTCGCCGCCGTCGAGCAACTCAACAGCCTGCTCCATCGCATCCGTCACCAGGAACCCCTGTGCCCCGCCCTGATGCGGATCGGAGGACACCAGTGCCTTGGTGACGAAATCGTTGATGGCCTCGGCCTTATGGAGCGCTTTTTCCGTTTTCTCGCGAGCGTCATCCGCTTCCTGACGGGAGCGGCGCTGTTCGGCCTCGGCGAGCCGTGCACGCTTGGCCTCCTGTTCAGCGAGGTTGCGCTGGCGCGTCGCGACCACCGCTTGCCAGCTCGTTCCTGCCGCGCCGGCGAGCAGCACGATAAACGTCGCCGTCACGCCGCCGACCAACACCTTGTTCCGCTTGGCGAACTTGCGAGTTTGATAAAGCTTGCTCGGCCGGCGGGCGACAACGGGCTGGTCGCTCAAGTACCGCTGGATGTCCGAAGCGAACTCCAGCGCCGACTGATAACGCCGCTCCTTCTCCTTCGCCAACGCCTTGCCGATCATAATCTCGACGTCGCCGCGGAAAACGCGATTGACCGAGGAGAGCGGCGTCGGTTCGTCCTCCCGGATCACGCGGACCGCGTCGTGGATCATCTTGTTTCGAAGATCGTACGGCAGCCGACCGGCCAGTAGTTCGTAGGCGACGACGCCGAGGGCGTACACGTCGCTGCGGGCATCGAGATCGTGGGGATCACCGCCGGCCTGCTCAGGGCTCATGTAGGGCACTGTGCCGACGATCTGGCCGACGTCGGTTTGCCGCGTGGTGGTTTTAATATCGGAATCGGTCGCCCGGGCCACGCCGAAATCAAGAATCTTCGGCTGTACGGAAGAAGGGTTTGAGGGGCCACGGGGCCGGGGGACCAAGGACGAAACCGACGATGGTCCTCCCTGATTCCCTTGATCCCTTGGACCCTCGGCCCCTTCATCCACAACGAGGATGTTTCCCGGCTTGAGGTCACGGTGGATGACGCCCTTTTGATGAGCGTGATGAACGCCCTCGCAAATCTTCGCCATCAGCTCAAGGCGCTGGCGCGTGCTCAGCTCGTTCTTGTCGGCGAACGTCGTGAGCGGCTTTCCCTCGATAAACTCCATCGCGAAAAACGGCTGAGCGCCCCCGCCGGCGTCGTGGGTGCCGGCCTCGTAGATTCGTGCAATGCCGGGATGCTCAAGGCGGCCGAGGATGTTCGCTTCGAGCTCGAATCTCTGAAGGGCCTGGGGCGAAATCACGCCGGGCTTGATGACCTTCAGCGCCACGCGTCGCTGCGGGCGCTCCTGCTCGACCTCATACACCATTCCCATGCCGCCTGAGGCGATCGTGCGTTTGATTCGGTATTGGCCGATGCGTTCGGGGACCGGCGCCGGCGCTTCGGCACCGGCCTTCCCGGGGACTTGCGTTGTGATCATCGTCGCGTCGCGCAATTGCTGGAAGATGTCTTCATGCTGAGCCACAAACTCGGCGTCGCGCCGTTGGCAGGTCGCACACTCCGACAGGTGCATTCGGACGCGATCCTTTTCACCCGCCTCCATGACGTTCGCATGGAATCGCTCAAGATCGGCTTCCGTTAAACATTCGTTCATGGGCTAATCCTCGGCGCCCAGGAGCTCTTTCATGTGATGGCCCAGCTTGGTTGTTACCCGCCACTTGATGAGCTGCACCTGGTTCCGGGTCATGTTCAGTTCTTTGCAAACCTCGTCGACCGGACGTTCTTCGAGAACATACGCCTGAAACGCCTTCAGCGTAGATTCCTCGATTTCGTTCCTAATCAGCCTGAGACAGTGCTTGAGGTGCTCCTGCTGCCAGAGTTTGTCGAAGCCTTCATCCGGAGACGGCTCCTTGGCACACAGTTCCTTGAAGTCGCCGCTCTCGGCGATTTGCTCTTTCCGATCGCGGAAGAGGTTCCGGATTCGATTATTGACCAGGGTTCGAAGCCAGGACTTGAAGCGGCCTTTTCGATGATCGTAGTCAAAGCTGCCGGCATGCCGATGAATCGCCGCCATGCAGTGTTGCACGACGTCGTCGGCATCCACCTCTCCAAGTCCCTTTGAGCGGGCGTAGCGAAAAAGGAATGGGCGGTAGATGCCGTCGAACTCGCGCCATGCGGCCGAATCGTCTCCGTTCTTGATGCGAAGCAAGAGGGTCGTGCGCGTTGTTTCACCATCCGGCATCGAACGACTTCCTTGGAGTTCATTATAACCGTTTTCCTTTTTTGCGCGCTATCGACGCTTTCTCGGTCTCATTTCGGGGATGTGGCTTCCGTCTTGATTCGACTGAGCGAACGCGCAGGGAAAAAGTCGTTCGTGATATGTCGTCGATGCGGGGCCATGTTCTCAGGCACGGAATCGGAAAAGCAGCAATTCACGGATACCAATCGATAACCAGGCCGCGTGCCCCATCCATGCGTTTTCGGGCTCATGCTTCGTGGACGGCATTCCTCAACTCTGCTCGGAATTTCAAGAGCCGTGAACGTCCGACCTTCCGGTTGATTATTTCGTACCATTTACAAGGTCACGGATGAAGGACTTTGTGCTAGACGCGTTTTCGGCCTTGTGATGGCGAATGCTTCGAATGCAATTAACCGGCAAAGTACGAGATGGGATCGGTCGAATGCGGCGAAACCGCATTGCCGCACGGATACGATGCAACATTCCCAGAACGTCCTCATTGAGATTAGGGCATTGCCGAAGTTTCCTCATAGGAAACCCTACCAATAAGATCAAGACGGCATTTCAGCGGGTCGATGGTACAGCACGCAACGATGCCGTTGTTCTTATTAGAACTGGAAGCATAGATGTTCTCGGGCCGGGAGTTGATGTCTCATTAGTTAATAGAGTGCCCTCCGCAAGCCATGGCGGACTGTGACGGTGCGTTCACCGTCAGGGCCGGCGCGTCGCGTGACGTTGTACCGGCGAAGTCATTGTGCAGGAATAGCGAGGACGAACAATTGAGTCAACGACCCAATCTCCGACGGAGGGGTTTCACCCTCTCCGAAGTCACGGTCAGCGCATTCATCATCGGGATCGTTATGGTCGGCATCGGCTCCGCGGTCATGATCTCGACCGAAGCGTTGCCCGATCCGGAAGACCCCGCCCAGGCCGCCACCGATGCCGCCGCGATCGCGGATCAAATCGTTGAAGAGCTGCGCTATGCCAAGGTCATCACCGAGCGATCCGGAAGCGTGATCGCATTCGCCGTGGCCGACCGCAACGGTGACGGCGCCCCGGAACGAATTCGCTACGCCTGGTCCGGCACCGCAGGCGCCCCGCTGACCCGCGAATACAACGGCGGCGGCGCCATCGAGATCGCGCAGAACGTGGAGAAGTTTGCCCTGAGCTATCACCTTGACGCCGTCACCGAGGAATATCCGGGGCCCATGGTTGAATCGTTGGAACAACTGTTCAACGGCAACCCGACGGGCGCGTCGAGCAACAATGAATACGTCAAAACGGACAAATGGGTCGGCCAATACTTCAAGCCGACGCTTCCCAACGGGGCGGAGACTTGGAAACTCACCCGCGTCGAGTTCGAAGCGCGAAAGCACGGCGGGAGCGATGGCGAAATGAGCGTCCAATTGTGGAAGCCCGGCTCGGACAACTTGCCCGGAGACTCACTGCTCGCCGAACAACCGCTCCTCGAAAATACGTTGAGCGGAAATTATCAATGGCAGTCGTTCTCGTTCAATCTTGAGGACCTGTTACCCACCGAAGGCGTATGTCTCGTCATCAAGGGTGTCAGCGGCGGCGGCGATATCGCCCGCATTCACTATGGCGACACCGCGACCGGCGAGGGGAAGATGTTTGAAGGAAACGGCGCGACGTGGAGCTTCGAAGAAACGAAGAACATGGTGTATTCCATCTACGGAACGTCGCTGGCCCCCGGTCCGCCTCAAACGGCGCGTCGCCGTTACCTGACGGCCGTTCGCGTCGCGCTCCAGATCGGCGGCGATGCCAGCACCGGCTCGGTGAGTGCCACGCCTGCGCTCAACAGGCCTGAACTGCTCGAGGCTTTCTGGGAGTTGGATTTCAACACCGCACCCACCATCGACCACAACGGCGACGCCCAGCCGGACTGGTCCGTTCGAACCGGCAATTTCAATGCGGATTCCTTGAATGCCGGCGTCTGGAACGCGGACACGATCCTCGACACGAAACCGAACAACGATTTCTCGGAACTGACCACGGTCAACGTACGGTTTCGAAACACGAGCCAGGGCGGCAACGGCGCCGTCTTCCAAATGAACGCAGACTGGACCGGCGGCTCAAGCTGTGCCCCCTTGTTCGCCCTCGCAAGGCTCCAGTCCGACGGCACCCAAACGCTGAGCGTGAACCACTACGAGTCCGGCGGCGCGGTCCCCCTCATCGAGATACCCGGTCTGCCCGCCGGTTTCATCACGCTGCGCCTATTGATCGATCCCGACCTGGATACCGCCAACGTCAACGTCAACGGTCTCGACGTCGGAACGTATCTCTACAACACGGTCTCGCCGCCCAACAGCGACCGTTTCGCGACCATCCGGCGTTCTGGTAGCAATGCCGAGTTTGATTTTGTTTCCGTACGCGTAAGTGAGGACAACGGTTAAATGACTCTGTGTAGGGCAATGAAAAAACGCCCGTCAATTCGTCGTCGGGGCATGGCCTATATCGCGGTGCTCATGATTTCAATGCTCGTGGCAATCGCCTCGCTTTCGGGGCTTTCCGTCGCACGCTCTCGACTCCGCGCTGTTGAGACGGCGAGCCATACGACCAGGGCACGCTTCTATGCCGAGTCAGCGATCGAGATGGCCCTGCATACCATCGGCGCCGATTCGAACTGGCGCAACACCTATACACACAATGAATGGACCGCAGAGCGAGTGGTTGGCAACGGCGGATATGCATGGAAGCTCGTGGATGAGTCGGACGGCAATCTTGCAAACGACTCCGAGGACCCCGTCCGCTTGTATGGCAAAGGCGTTGTCGAAAACGCTATGCGGATCTACAGCGTAGAACTCAAGCCCAGACCCGTCGCCAATCTCTTGGACAACACTGAATTCAAGGTGGGAACCAGGGGCTGGGATAGTCTGGAGAGTTGCAATCTCACCGTCAGCTCAACCAGTCCTTATAGCGGCCCCACCTGTTTGTGGGTGAACAGCCGCGCCGATCCATCGGCCGGTGTTCACCAGGACATTACCTCGAAGATCACGAACGGCACGAGCTACTACGTTGAAGTGTGGAGAGGCGGTCTGGGTCTCACGAACAGAATCGAGATCATTCTCGAAACCACCGACGGCACCCAGACGACGGCCCTAAATGTATCGCCTCCCGGCCTCGGCTGGAGAAAGGCAAGCGGCGTCTTGACGCCGACCTGGACCGGCACTCTGAAAAAGGCCTATTGGAAGTTCTACGCACCGCTGGCGGCAATCGACTTCTGGATCGACGACATCCTGATGGTCGAAGGCACGCAGCCGCCGCAAGCCGCGACAATGGTTCCTGTACCCGGCACCTGGCGGCGCGAAGCCGGAGCGTAGTGAGTCGACATTTTATAAGTCGTTGTCGGGCATGCTGTGCATGCCAATTCGAATGCGAGAAACTCTACAATTGGCATGCACAGCATGCCTTACTTTTTCTTTTTCGCGGACTTCTTCTTTTTCTTCTTCGTCGTCTTTTTCCTTTTTTGGTCTTCTTCCCTACTCGTGTATCCTAATGCGCTCGAATCCGTCTCGCATGCTCCCGATGAGCTTCCGCTTTCGCCGTGTCACCCTTTACTCGCTGATAGAGCTGCGCCAGGCACCGATGAGCCATGACGCTGTCCGGATTCTGCTGCAGCGCGACGTTGAAGGCTCGGATCGCCCAATCGATGCGGCCGACTTCCGCGAGCGCAAGACCAAGATGGATGTGCGTCTGCGGTCGGTGATGCAGCAAAGCTACCGATTGCATGTGGGAATTGACCGCCTCGGCCGGGCGCTTCTGCCATCGGAGGGCCACGCCCAGACCGTCGTGGGCTTCGGCGTTGTTCGGATCGATGGCCAGCGCCTTTTCAAACGAACGCTGCGCGTCGGCATAGCGCTTTCGTGTCAGATGAACGTTGCCGATCTGACAATGCAGACCCGGTGCATTCGGGTCGGCGCGTTCCGCCTCGAGCAACCGTTCCAATGCGGCCTCCGTCTCGCCACGGCGAAAGTGGATCATCCCGAGGTAAAGGTTTGCCTGCGGCGCGTCGTCCTTTTCGCCCAGCACTTCGCGGACGATCCGCTCGCATTCGTCGAGTTCACCCAACTGAAGCCGGCACGTGGCGATCGCCATCTTGCAGCCCTTGTCGTCGGGCTTTTCCGACAGAACCTTTTGATATTGCTCAATGGCCTGTTCCGGACGACCCGTCGCGGCGTACACCTGTCCGAGATTACGCGCGCGATCAAGAACGACGCCGTCAACGCTGGCGTCCTGCTCGATGTAACCAAGCCCCACAAGCTGCTGCATCATCTGTTGAGCTGCCCAAGGGTCGTCGGCCATACCCTCGGGGTCCGCAATTGAGGACGCGGAAACAGCACTTCCCGCTTCCTCGTTCGAATCAGATTCGTAGGTTTCGATTCTCTCCGGTTCCGTCAGTTCTCCCTCGGCAATCTGAATCAGCGCGTTGCCGTCCATGTCGTCGGCGACAGGCAGTCCCATCAGCCACAGAATCGTCGGAGCGATGTCGAGCAGCGAAGCGCCGTACACGCGTTCGTCTTTCTTGATTCCCGGCCCGCTGATCACCAACATGCCGTGAAGCCGATGCCAGGCGACCGGCCGGCCGTCCTTGATCTCCGCACTACCCTGCGGTCGCAGGTGATCACAATGAAAGCCGTGGTCGCTAAGGATGATAATCGTGGTGTCTTCACCCGCCAGCTGCATCATGCGGCCCAGCATCATGTCATGGAATTTGTACGCACCATTCATGACATGCTGATAGACTTCGAAATCGCGATCCGAGACATGCGGCATCTTCGGAGGATGGAATTCCATGAACGCGTGCGCGAAACGGTCGATGGTGTCGAAGTAAATACCGAGGAAATCCCATTCCCGCTTCTGCATCATGAACGTCGACACCGCCTGCACGCTGGCGCATTGGGCCAACAGGACGCGAAGCTCGTGCAGCTTCTTTTCCTTCAGCGGGTCAAGGTCTTTGAGGTCGGGAATGAAAGGCAAGACATGCTGCGGCATCGTCGTCGCTGGATGCACGCGCAGCTTGCATGCCTCGTCCAGCAGTTCCGCCGGATGGACCGATCCTGCGACGGTCGGCCATTCCTTGTCGGGCGGGCTCACCGCGTGCGGATAACGGTCGCTGACCATAAATCCATTGATGGGTTCAGCCGGATGGCTTGCGAACCAGTTGATCGCCCCGGCGTTCATGCCACGCTCTGAGAGAATGTTCCAGATCGCCTTGCACTTGCGGGACGTGCTGGTGACGGGCCGAATCTTATTGTTGTCGACATCTGGCTCCGCGAAGCCGAGGATGCCGTGTTTGTCCGCGTGCTTGCCGGTCGCGATCGAGGTCCACAGAATCGGCGACAACATCGGCGAAAGGCTGGCGACATTGCCCATCACACCTCGCTCGATCAGCCGTTTGAGGTTGGGCATCTGCCCCGCCTCCATGAGCGGATCGATCATTTTCCAGTCGGCCGCATCCCAACCGAGAAGCAGCACGCGCTTGGCGATTCCTCGTGACATTTTGCTTGTCCGACCTGGCTCTATTAGAACGAATGAATGGCCACCTGCAAAATACCGCCTCCTTATCAGATCATGCTCGAAAGGTTGCTACTTCTAATACGGGAGTCCGACACGTTTTCTTTACGAACAGCCCAAAAAATGTAGGAAAAGTCGCGTATCGATTCGACCAAGGAAGGCTAGAGCGTCAAACAACAGTTTGGCATTTACAATTAGGATAGCCATTCTTTCTTTTCAAGCCGCTCACGTTAAGGGCCCAACAGGGCCATGGTCATACCCTGTACGTCCTGCGCGTTGAGACTGCCGTCATCGTCAAAATCGCCGTGGCACAGTTCATCAGGCGTTGGTATTCCAAGCGTTGCCGTGACGAACGCCTGGATGTCCGCTCCGTTGACGGTTCCATCGTCGTTGATGTCACCGTCGGCGCCGGGACAATTGGCGGAACACGGCACCACCTGGCCGCCCGCGCCTTGGATATGCGGCAGCGCATCAGCCAGGATCGCAGACATCGGAATGCCGAACCCCCCGACACACGGCGGCCCGCAGTGACAGATGCCGATGACGCAATGCGAACTCGCGTCGAAGATCGGAGAGCCCGACGCGCCGCCGGTCGCGATCGCGCTGACGCCGATCTCGATCTGCGTGCCCGGGATGCAAGTCCCAGGCACGTCGATCGACGTGATCTGTCCTTCGTCGTATCCCTTCGGCAGCCCCGAGCCGTGATGAATCTCGTAGATAGCCTGGCCGACGACGGGGGGCGTATCGTCCACCGACGCCACGCCCCAGACCGACGCCGGGTCGCCCTCGACGCGGAAGATCGCGTAGTCCAGCGCCGAGTTCGAATGAATGAACTCGGTCACCTCATACGAATCCGTCACCTTCAACGAACCGCCGGAACAGGCGTCACATTCCTGATTGAATTCGACCGACAGGCCGAACACGAAGCCGGGGTTGCAGTGCGCGTTGGTCATCAGGATGTTCGGCGCGGCGATGATCCACGCCGTGCAGTTGGTATCGAGAATCGTCATGTGCCCCACGGGGAGTCGGCTGTCGTACTCGGGCTGGCCGGACAGGCATTCGATGTTCTGCTTGCCGCAGGCAGGCGCGCAGCCGACGCCACGAGCAACGCCGGGGGAATCTGCAAGCAGCAGTTCACCCGTGCCGAAGATTAGAGCAAGGACAATTGTGGAGATTAATCTCAAATTCATCGTGCTTCATCCACACTCCGCACCGGCCAGCAGCAACGTCACAAATGACGCGACGTCATCCGTGTCCAACGGCCCGCCGATCGGCGGTGCCGAGTCCGCGCAGGCGCTGGGACTTTCGTGGCCGACGTACATCCCGACGAACGCCGCGATGTCGTTCCCATTCACCAGTGCATCGCCGTTGACATCGCCGGGGCAACCGCACTCCTGCGACGGCGTCACCGTCGATGCCGATGCGCTCGCCGGCGTGCCCGGTTTGAACAGTGTCAACTCGACCACCCCCGTGGTCGGCGCGACGTCGGCGTCGAATCTATAATTATAGAGCGTGCCCCACCGCAGCGCGTTGGCAAACTCATTTTCAATATAAGACGACGTAAACCATCTGATAAAATCCCCGTCTCGAACGTGCGCCCAGTCCGTCGAGTCGATCCGCTCGCCGCTGTGGTAGTCCACGTCGTGAAAACCGATGTTCATCACCTGTGCACTCGCAGGCAACGGGACCGAAAACGTTTGCGCCGATCGATCCGAGTTCACGTTCTGCACCGCGTATTCGTAATGCCACCAGCCGCCGCCGAGGTCGGTCACATTCGCCGCCATCCAGAAATGACCCTCGAACCCGGGCCCACCGTCGTCGGGGATGACGACCTCACTCACCGTTACGCTCGGGTCCGCGTCTTGCCACGCG
>JAKSDK010001824.1 GCA_022360095.1 Phycisphaerales bacterium | reverse complement strand
GTGTCAACGTTTGTTTATTTGTTTGTTTGTTTGTTTTTCGGGTTAGTATAGCAACGCTCAGGCTGATGTCATCATCTCATCTATCGATGGAGATGGACCGCCGTCTATTATTATTATTAGAACTAACGAAGATAGTAAGTGACGCGTCTTAGTGTACAGTTTTGTCTGAAATCAAGTAATGCATTAACATTTGAAGTCAGTAGTACGTAGACAAAGTGGCAATGGTTTTTTGGGCCTGTACAGCTTTCATATTCAAACTTAATTTACAATTTTGGAACAGGTTGTAGATAGTCAGCTACAGTCGAAAAAAAAACAACAACAACAACAACAGGTAGAAAAGTTTTGTTAATATTCAGATATTACTCAGGAGCAGAGACTTATCAGTAAGTTTACAATAATTTTGGATTCCGATTCCAGCAAAAGGGGAAAAAATTTAAGGTGGACATCCTTTGAAAGTGGCCAACGTTGCTGCGTAATGATTTTTTTTTTCAACCAGTTAGAGTGGTCTGGAACACGGTAACTGATATGGCCATCAATAATTCCGTTGTCCCTGATAATTCCGCTGTCAGTGTGTACGTCATGGACTTATATTTTATTGGTACAAAGACCAATACATAAAACGTAATTTCATGGCAACAAATCGATGTTTTCTATTTGGACTGTAACTTAAGCACAGTCAAGAAAATGAACAAGCAGACAACAAAAATAACTAACAGAACTCGTTGTAGTAGTTTTATGTTCACCTAGTATTTGAAACGTAACCGTCGTTCAACGTAGCTGTTTAAACTAGATCGTAACTTTCGCTTGCAAATTTGTACTGAACGTAACGTTTATCCACACAGAGTGACTGATTATCTAGCAGAATTACTTTTGAAAAATTATTGGCCTGTACTTTTATTTTTTCACCGGCAACGTACATTTAGCAGTGAGCAGATTCCCAGTGTTCGTAAAGCGAGGTTTAATTCAACTGTATCATATGACATGTATTTACCATTGTATGTCTTTTCACTCAGTTAAGTGCCTGAATAGCCTGAGAAAACAGCCGACATTTCGCGACGCCACCACTAGTTTCCCCGCGAAATGACATCTGAGGAAGGAGCGCAGAAATTCCACACAGATGACGCGTCACTACCCAGATCTGGTTATAGTGCTTCTAATTGGTCGTGCCGCGTAGGAAATTTATTTCAACTAATCAGAAGCACTACCCATATCTGGGTAATGACGCGTCATCAGTATATGTAGCTAGTTTTTCAGGGGCCTAGAAAACAGGGTACTAGACATTTGTTACAAAACTTTTGTATATTCTTTTTTCTGTAATAAGATCAGTCGAACGCACTCTTATTTCGAAGGTCTATTTATGAACAAAATAACAGCCGCGTAAGCCATACAAGGATGCGCTTTTGCTGGGGTAGCAATTGTAAAATTCGGTACCTATTACGTCCCTCTTTCTTGCTTGTTCTTTACTTCAGTACCAAGATTAACTTTCTACTTGTTTATCAGAACCGGATGGAAAACCACAAAACGTTAGTGGACGTAACACCAGTTCAACCAGTATTTCAGTATCGTGGGACGAAGTGCAAGCTGAGTTACAGAATGGTATTATTACTGGTTACAATATAACGTACCAGTCACAGACAGAGAATGACAATGGATTTGTAACAGCTG
>JAKSDK010000960.1 GCA_022360095.1 Phycisphaerales bacterium | reverse complement strand
TTAACAGTTTAAGAAGAAGTACAAGTAGAATCGAAATTAAGTAGTTTGAAAACTGAATAACTTACACAATAACTTGTACCTTGAGAAACATGAAAAAGCGGCCCATATACGAACTGGAAAGTTAGCACGGAGTTGCATTGGTTGACTGTACACATCTTTCATGTTACATGTAACTGCCTGATGTACACTGAAAAATAAAGTGAAATCTCACCTCAAGGTACGGCGGGGACTGTCTCGCGTCAACATAAAACCATGGCCCTTGGCTACTGTTGGTTGGACTTCGAACTATTTTGGCAATGCCTAAAATATCCACTGGGTCAGGCTTCAAATCCACAAAAATTGCCTGAATAAAAATCAGTAAGATAAAGGTTTTAATCATATAATTATCCAATCAGAAATGACTGAGGTGGGCGTGGCAGGTTTCATGCAAGTGATGTTACTGAAACGTTTTAGGAGTGAGAATCAAAATCTCTTTTCTATTAAGCTGGTCTAATTCAAGCGTGTTAGCTAAAGGAGAAATAATTTGAAATGAAGCAACGAAAAAAAAATAAGAGTAAAAGAAGCATTACCGATCACCCTGTTTCAAAATAAACGGAGAGATATTTTTTTTCGCAATGAGTTCGCAAAAGGATTGGAGAAAATATTGTATCACTTGAGAGATATAGAGTCCCATTTACCACAAACGGCAAACATCAGACATAAGTGACAATTTCTTAAATAGAACATGAGCAGATAAAAACAGTCCAAAACAATTCCTATGGGTAAAACGGGCTTGAAACTCAAGGTGTTAATTAGGTATCAGAGATCGGAGAATTCTTCGGCTAACGTTCCGTAGCCTATAACAATTTTTATTCAGAGGCGGAGACTCTTTAAAGTATTCTCCTGTTCTCCTTTCTACTGCTACTAGAACTCTTCATGAAAACCCTGGAAACTACTACTTTTTTTTGTAGAAGTAATCATTGTGATGCTAGCAGTCATCAAATCAAAGAAACAGCTCTCTGAAGGAAATCTAAAAAGGGGATTTATCAATATTCCTGCACTGACCGCCATATTCGTATAGAGTACTTGAAAAATACTGAAATGTGGCGGCGACAGATGTATACAACTCACCGTTTCTGATAACGTGACATGCGCAAAAATCCCCCATCCCAGAATGTTGACCGTTCCTTTAATCATGAAGCCTTGGTAGATATATGGACCACCAGCGAC
>JAKSDK010000073.1 GCA_022360095.1 Phycisphaerales bacterium | reverse complement strand
ACGGTGGAGCCATTCTCGTCCCCAGAGTTTCCTAGGGGCCTGAGCACGAGGACCAGGGGGATCTGGAGACACACGATTTGAAGTCCTAGATTTTAGGACTTCCGGCGATTTCTGATTTTCTACAACGTTTCTAATAGCGTTCACTTGCCCTTGCCGAAGTGTCAATAACTGTAAATTTAGGAGATTCGAAGCTTCTAAAAGACAATCCTCCAAGTTACTTTGGAGTGGAAATGACCGGAAGTCCTAAAATCTAGGACTCCAAATCCTGTGTCCCCAGAGCCTCCTGGTCCTCGTGCTCAGGCCCCCTGAAGGCACTGGCAACGAGAACGCGTGGGGCAAGGCCTATGTAAGGCTCAGTCCCCTGCATTGAGTGTGTCGATACGCCCGCGGTGGGGGGAGTACCGCAGGTGCATTGAGACACGCAAGGCTGGAGACTGAGCCTGGAATACAGTTTGCATGAGGTAATTCTCCCACCTAACGATCTGTAATCATTCTCAACTTTTTCGGGAAGCCTTACATTGTACATTCGCACGCGAAAGTTTGTTGTCCATCTCTAAGTTTTACAGTAGTACCTGCTAACTAACCATCTTAGGAGAGGGAGGGGGAGGGGGCAGTTGGTCTGAATTTGTTTCTGGCGTTGAAATCTTTGTACCTGCCTTGACAGGAACCTAAGGTCAAATGTTTGCAAGGAGAAATCAGTCGTATGTATAGTCAGAAATACAATGACAATGGAGTATTCTTTTAAGGCAACCTCTGACCGTAGAGTCAGTGGTAGTACGCCTTGCTGTAGTTATCTTGCAGACTCTAATACTTACACTCGTACTCCCCTGATCCAAATTCCCTTCGTTAAATTCCCACTCATACCCCAGGCGGGATTTGTTTTTTGTTAGTCATCCCGGTAGTGTTGTGCTCAAATCCCCTAGATACTCCCCTGATCCGAATCCCCTGGGTTTAAGCCCCAATCCGATCGGTGGCTAGAGTTGTTTCTCGGTAGTCCTGTGTTGATACTCCCCAATTTCCTGAGTTTAAATCCATCTCACGGCAATGGCTGGAGCTGTCTCTCCGAAGTCCTGTGTTTAACTCCCCTGGGTACTCCCCTGATCCAAATTCCTGGGGTTTAATCCTACTCAGACCACTTTCGGGAGTTGTTTCTCAGTAGTCCTGTGTTCAAATATTCGCCTAAGCTTAACAATTCGCCAACTTCAGGTCTGCCTCCGGTCAGTTAAGATTATTAACCTTTTCATGTTTACTTCTAGTGAAATATTTGGTTTGACCCATGTTCATATCTACTAGCGTTTGTGCTTTGAATATTGCCCATGGTAAATAATCAGATTATAGATAACAATTATATTATTCACCGAAGTGGAGGTGGTTAGTGGTGTGTTTAGCGAGCCGCAAAGTGGCGAGGTAAATATCCAACACTAGCCCCCAACAGTGAGGCGAATAATTAATTTAATATATACTAAGACAGTGAGATAAGTGAGCACAAAATGATGATTTTTCACTCATCTAGTGGACTATAACACATAGCCCAGTAGTGGCTCAACCAATCAGAACGCAGCATTGATAATAGACCACCTGTCGGATTTTACTAATAAGTTATAATTATACTGAACTGTTATAATTATTGTCATTATAGTAATAGCACTGCTGCTACTGCTGCTGTTGATTGATGATAGTGATGATGATAATGATGATGATGATTGTTGCTGTTGTTGTTGTGAGACATCCTGCTTAAAATTAGGATGTATACACAATATATAATCTCAGTATATAGCTTGAAATGAAACTGAAGTACCTCTCTTGAAGCTCACATCAACATCTGT
>JAKSDK010000859.1 GCA_022360095.1 Phycisphaerales bacterium | reverse complement strand
GTTCTAGGATCCTTTTTACTTCTTCATAGCCTTCAACAGTGTGCGGTAAGCCAAGAATGTGGCTTCTCGGTTCCCCCTCTATCAGCTCAAGCAAACAATGACAATAATTAGATTTGCTTATCTCGGAAACTTTAGAGTTATCAACTTCTACTAAGAATCGATTCCAAAATCTGAGCCAATCTTTGTAATCTCCTTTTGTGTAATAGAATGCATCTGTAATTTAACTGCCTGAGGTTTACTCTTTTCCTGTGCAGCCTTTTTAGCATCTAAGGCAAGTTGTAGCTCAAACTTTTTTGTTAAACCAGTCTTCCTCTTTCTTATGCAATTCTTTTTTTCTCGAAATCGCTTAACACCTGCTTCAGTTTACCTCTTAGATTTCGCATAGGAATGAAATCTTGTTTATTCGTGTCTGACCACTGTCTTGCCTCTTCAAAACTCTTCTCCGCATCCAACATGGCATCTTTCACTCGGTTCGCAAATCCTCGAGTGCCTTGTTTATTGCACATATTCCCTCGTAAGCCAAACGTAAATCCTCTGTCACTCCAATGTGTAGTTTTTCCTCCATTTCTTCTTCGTAGGTTGCCTTTTTCAATACCTTCTTGTAATTTTCTTCCGCAAGATACACCATGTTTCATTGTTAAAAAGTTTAATCTCCCAGTCAATGTGAGTGTTCCCCAATGCAAGATAGTTTCACGCAAGTCTACAAGCCCTGGCAGGGTCGCCACTTTTTTGGTGTGGAAAACACGAGGACGCACCAAATAGTTCCGAAATCTCACCACGTTTAATCCTATAAGTATTTTCAGGAGCGCACTCAAAAACCACGAGATGCGAGTAAAAGTACTACTAAAATGAGGCAAGTCAAAAAGACTTCATATAACAGTCACGAAATGTTGAAAACTTTCTCAACACCCCTGTGTGCCCTTTGTCCCTTGTGTCCCTTGTGTTCTCCCTGTCCCTTGTGTCGTGTCCTCTTGTGTCCCATGTGTCCCCTGTGTCCCTAGTGTCCCTTATGTCCCCTATGTTCTCTGTGTCTCCTGTGTCCATTGTGTCCCCTGTATCCCCTTGTGTCCCTTGTGGCCCCTTGTGTCCCCTGTGTCTCCTTTTCCATTTAAAATACATGAAATATGCGGCGGCGTTACCCTTGTTTCTCATAGGGCGCGAAAACTTTGGTGGGTTTCACTGCGTTTACATGACTACATGCGAGTTTTTTTTTTTCGCACGCTCAGGAGGTAAAAGGATGTGTTTTTTCATGAAAATAACAAATCAAAACACGAAGTTCTGCTGGAATTTCTTTACTTTTTAATAATCAACTAACAGCTC
>JAKSDK010001885.1 GCA_022360095.1 Phycisphaerales bacterium | reverse complement strand
ATTTCAGACTATAAGAAATAATTTGCCATGCATTTCTTCAGGAATTTTGATTGGTTACCCTGCGAGCAGAGGTTTTTCTCTTGCATGGTTTTATCATTTACAAAGTCTTTTAAATGGCTTGTCTGCCACGTAGTTGGTTTATTTATGCTCCATGAAAAACAACGTGACAGACAAGCCATGCAAGAAAAACACCTCTGCTCGTAGGGTATTGATTGGTTTGGGTTCCCTTATCCCACCCTTCTCTATTAATGCATGACTTTAGAGTTCCTCTCCCCAGCCTCACCTCCCTTGTTTTTAATCTAAACAAACAATAAAAGCGACTGTGTTGTACTTTTTTAACATGCCCTTCTTACTTACTTCCATTGTGTGTGGCCAGAAACTCATAAGGGGTTGATTCAACCCGTTATGCGTTTCTGGTGTGGCTAAATCAACTTTAAAGGTGAGGCTAAACATGAGACATTAGGGCCGAGTTTAAGCAGTGACGTTTATGAACAACACACATCAACCAGATGTGGGCCTTTTTCTCCTTTGACATGCCTTGATGTTACCAAATTTGTATTGCTAAGTGTCTTTACTCTTATGGAGACAATTTTCCCAAAATTTTGTTCAAAATGATGGGTCAAGAGTGCAAAAAGGTTACTTCCAGTTAATGTGCATAGCTGGATGCTGGCTAGTGATCTCCATCTTCAATCGTATTTAAGGCAATTCCTTTCAGGGCCTTAGTTATCATTTTACAGCACATTCGTTGAGCTTAATGAATTTATTTCACTGCACAACACACATTGTAAGTTTCATGATGATGATCATGATGATTGTCATTACAGTCAACTCGCATTATTGTGGATACCCCCAGCACCTGATGAGAAGATGTCCTTAAAAGTGAGAGTGTGAGAAGTATGTGCTAATTAGAATCATTTTCCAACAATTTCAACTTGTCTGTGATGCCCAACAGAAGAATAGTTTGTTGAAACAAAAAGGCAAAAAAATCATTATGATGTTAAAAAGTGTATGAAATAAATTAGTCTATTTGTTAACTCACATGGACTCTATTAGTGAACTACAGTCAAACCTCCATGTGTGACCACCTCTTGAAAGTATGTGGCCACCTACCAAGTCAAAGCCTTATGGCTGGAACCTCTTGTAAATTAACACCTTTCATAGGCGACCGGAACCACTTTTTAGAATGACAGTTTTAGAATTTTCTATTGTTT
>JAKSDK010001049.1 GCA_022360095.1 Phycisphaerales bacterium | reverse complement strand
CAAATAAAGTCGCAAAACGATCGCCCATCTCACGAAATTCCACACGAGAGCCGCGCAAATTTGCGGGTCCCCGCGCGAGTTTGTGAAGTTGAGGTGGCTCAGTATGTTCTAAAAATAGCACATTTGGCTATTTCGATGGAACCGCGTGGACCCCGCGCTTGCGATCTCCTACTCCGATTATGGCTCCTGGTGCAAACGATTCATTGTGTGCCAAAGCAGATCATTTCAACTGCCGTAGTTGATCGTTTGGTACGAATTACACGACGGTTTCAAATGACGCAAGAAGCTTGGAAGAATGACAGCAGGAAAGTCAGTGGTCAAAGAGGCAGTTAAAGATTGCTTCCAAATTCACCCAGATACAAACCCAGTAACACTTCGAAATTATTTTAATGTAAAATGTTTTTGTCGGTACCTGGATATAAGATGTAACTTATCAACCTGATAACTGACAAATTTAGACAGTAAATAAAAAATAAACAAATACGATTCCCCTAGAGTTTCAGTAAAACAGAAATTCTTTTACTGATATTTTTTCCCCTCAAAAAAATAAAAAATAAACGCTACATTTTTTTACCTCTAACAAATCGCAACGTTTGGTGAATTTTACCTAACATGCGTTTCTCGGCGGAACAACCACTGCGACTTCGCAGGTTCTCGTCCGAGTGTAGGTTATGCTATCAGTCGAGAAAACTACGTGATTCTTTGCGACTTTCGAAATTGTCGGAAATTTTAGCCGACTGGAAAATCTTCCTTATTTTGTTCATCTCAGCTTTTCTGACTTAAATCGTTGTCTTTGTTTTCGAAGTTGGTCGAACTCCCTAAACATCAATTTTCATACTACAAGCATTTACTCCCTTTGTTGTGATAGTTACCGAACTCCCTAGACATCATACTACAAACAATTGCTGCCTTGGTTTTAGTAATTCGCTGAACTCCCTAAACATCATACTACAAGCACTTACTCCCTTTGCTGTGGTAGTTGCCGAACTCCCTAAACATCATACTACAAACAATTACTGCCTTCGTTTTAGTAATTGGCTGAACTCCCTAAACATCATACTACAAGCATGTTCTAGTTATTGGCCTAAAAAATTTAAAAATGCACGTATGCTCAGTAACACTTGTTTCCAAACCTCGTATTCGTGGGCGTCGTCGGTGCTAAAACTCTCTGATAACTCGCCACAACATCAAAGGATATCGCTATAATCATACACGAATCCTGTACGACCAATGTTTCCCTTGTCGTCTT
>JAKSDK010001674.1 GCA_022360095.1 Phycisphaerales bacterium | reverse complement strand
GTTCTCGGTAGCTACCCGAACACCGAGTGAGGTTGCGAATCTGTTCTGTCTCGGGTCACGCGACCAGCGACTAACAACGCCACAGGTTTTTTCTTTCGAGCTCCGAAATTTCGTGTATGCTCAATCCTTTGGGGGAGGAGAACGTGGCGCTGGGTGTCCTCGGATACCCGGCGTCACGACTTATCAGAGTGGAGTGAACAATGGGAGTCAAGGGCCCGAAACCACGTGCTGTCAGGCACTTGCAACCACAACTTTTTTTGTTAGTCCACCGGCATTCCCGAAGCTCGGAGCACCGTCTCGTGAACGGCAAGGTCGTGCTTCGAATCGAAATCGGGCGATTTTTCTCCGCGAATGATAGCCGCCAAATCCAGAAACTCGCCATCGTACCTTCCGGTCGATTTCTCCAGTTTGACGTCCTGGTAGCCACGCTTGAAACCACCCCGCGACTCCGAAAGCGCCAGCCTCATCTTCGGCGGCTCGAGCGGCCGAATGTCGACCGTTCCCTCTTTCCCGCACACCGTGAATTGGCGCCGCTCAAACCCTGCGTATTCCACCAGCGCCGACCTGATCGTCGCCGTTGCCCCGGGATACTCGAACACCGCCAGGCAGTTGTCGGCCAATTGGTCCCCTTCCCCCTCACGAGTCCGCCGGAGAAAAGGCGTCACGCGCTCCGGCCTCCCGAGAATGTAGACCGCCGAATCGATGATATGGCAGCCGAGCTCAAACATCGCGCCACCGGAGAATTCCGCGATTTGGCGTCGCGCTCCCGCCCCGCTTGTTTTGCTCATCACGGTGTGCAGCTCAAAGACGTCGCCCAGCCAACCCTCGCGAACCGCTCGGTAACAGAGCTGAAACGCGGGATTGTAGCGGAGCATGTAGCCCATTTGGATCACCCGTGTCTTTTCCGCCGCCGCGGCATGCAGAGCACGGCACGCCGGCATCGACGCCCCGGCCGGTTTGTCCAGATGCACGTGCATCCCTGCCTCTAGGCAACGCATCGCTGTCGCCACGAGATCCCGCACCTCGGTTTCGACCGCCACGGCCTGAAGTCCCTCCGTCCCGAGCAGGTCATCCTCGCTCATTCGACGCAAACCCCGGTAGGACGGCTGGCCTTTGACCGCCTCCCAACGGGCATCGTCCGGCTCGGCAATTCCCACGACCTCGAAGGTATCCGAAAACTTTCGCATCGCCGCCATCTTGCCCGAAGCGTGCGCATGCTTTGTCCCGATCTGCCCCGCACGGATCAGGCCCTTGCCGCCATCGGGTTCCTGAGCGAAGCCGGAGTTTCGGGGCATGGCCAAAGTCGCCGCCAACGCCGAGCCTGCGGTAGAGATAAAATCGCGTCGTTCCATCCTCCGAAGATGAGGCCGCCTCACGCTTCTGGCAAAGAAGAATTGACCCTTCGTGCGTTCCGGCTTCGCTGTCCTCCGGCTACAACTCGACCGAAAGGAAATCACGAAAGACGCGGACATAGACGCCCTTTTTGAAACCGATCACCCAGTCGAGATCGAACTCTTCAGGTTCGATCCACCGCCACGCGGAGAATTCAGGATGCTCGGTTTCG
>JAKSDK010001864.1 GCA_022360095.1 Phycisphaerales bacterium | reverse complement strand
ATCCTTTGTATAGGTTACCGCTATAATGCCAGCACAAGGTTCTGCGAATGCTGGAATGGAACCGTCGCTCTTTATACCCGATATTGCAATTGTGTATATATTGTTCACGTAGCCATTAAATGCACAACTGTCTTTGACGAGGACACCTCCATTGCCCGCAGCAAACACGTAGATTGATCCAAGACCTTTGCGTCCCTAAAAATCAACAGGCCACGTAAATAGTTCGCAAACTAAAGCGTTTATTACGAAAGATATGTTTGACGAGAAAATGAATGAAATATACCCAATACAGTAAGTATATTGCAGTCGAGAAGACTAATAGAAAATGAGAAATATGTTATAGAAAAATATAAGAAATCGGTTAGACATAATGAGGTAGGTCCGAGTTTTCTATCTTCCCAGCAGGGGGGTGGGGAGTGGGTGTACTCCCTGTGATGGCTTATAAGGGAAGGACTAAAAAGGAGAAGTCCAAAGACTACCGCAAAGCTGATCAGAACAACGTGTATTGTTTTTTCATAACAATATTTCGGGTGGTCATACCAGCCTTCTTCAGGTTTACAGATGTGACTGAATTTATGATAGGAATCACAATAGTGTTCAGAAACAGTACTAAAGAAAATTCATTCTTCACGTGACTAAGTTCGCCAGGCTAGGGAGTCGCATTTGATAGATAAGGCCATGACAACTGAACCTAAGTGATTTGTCTGGTTAATCGCGTTAACGAAAGAGACCTTAACCTGCTAAATAGTTACGCGCATCTCTATTCGTGGTAAACTTCTTATAGGGACTTGAGGTATCCAACCAGTCAGGAAGGCGTGAGTCTCCCCGTATAAACAAATTTTTAGTACCTTCCCTCCCCTCGGGCTTCCCAGCACAATCTGTTTAGTCCCGTTCACCTTTTGCCGAAGTTTCAACAAAAAAGTTAATTTCTATGGCAATAAAAAATGTTAGCTTAGAGCTTAGAGAAATCTAAATTTGAGGGAAATTTTTTGCTTGAATGCTCAATTTTGGATTGATTTTGGCAGTCTGTTATAAGAATTTGCGACCTTGAAATGGACAGTAACTCTCATCAAGTAAAAGAGTATGATGATAACAATGGTATAATAATAATGTTCCAACTAATTATTAAAAAGTCACCTTTTCGGCGCCTTTTTTTAAAGCTCGCCGGGTCAAGTAACCAGGGCCCTCAACTTCAAGCCCCTTGTCATTTGGTCCCCAACTATTTGAATATATGTCAATGAGATTTGTCGCGTGACTGAGAGCTCTTGCAGTATCAGCATCGGATGCTTTCTCCTTAAAAAACAGGCGAATGCCTTGGAAATATGAACAGAATAGAAATTAAGTGAGCTTCAACAACAAATCCACTGTCTAATAGAATGGTTTCCTTCTCGATTTAGCTGCTAATTGTAATTGTAATTGTAATTGTAATTTGTTTACCCACGGAGCACTTTGGCGTTCACAGGAACTCGCTGAAACGTGTCCGTACGTTTCAGATCGAATTGGAATTTGGAAGTATTGGTTTTTAAATTAAGGATAGGGGAAAACCGGAGTACCCTAAGAACTAACACCACACCAGGATTCAAACCCGGGCCGCATTGGTGGGAGGCGAGTGCTCTCATCTCTGCGCCACCCTTGCTATATTTACAAAAAATGAAAAATGGCTACGAAAGCTTTAAAAAGCTGTCGTACATGAAGATTATGACATGTAAAAGACAGGTAAATAACGTTTATTATAATAATTGAACTGAGTGGAGTGCAATTTGGTCTGATTTAAAAATCGGACGAGAGCGAAGCACAAGTATGATTTCAGACCAAAACTACACGACACGAAGTTCAAGTACCATTAAATTACAGCCATTTTGAAATCGCGTAGCCGGTTTGTTCAAAAGTGGAAACAAAAAGGCTTTTACTTCTCATTTTGTATTCGAAACAGAAATGATGGGATATAGAGCAAAAATGGAACGATTCAAAACATAGAAATGACGCGATTTAGAAGATATCAGGGGCACCCAACGAGGATATAGTTCAAAACCACTTAACATAGCATTGTTGAGCGTATTTTAGTATTCAAACGGTAGATATAGGCATATTTTTATCCCCTAAAAACTTTTCATCTGT
>JAKSDK010001659.1 GCA_022360095.1 Phycisphaerales bacterium | reverse complement strand
TTGGTGCTGAAATTGGTACAATTTATCAAATTTCCATTCACCCACACATTCCTGCTACATAATGAATACAACATACAAACACCAAAATACTGAAAATCATTTCCTTTTATTGTATCCATTCCAGAAATAACCTAACCAAAACTGTCAAATTATGGACACTTGTTTTTTATCCATCATCAAGGTACTCATAGTTTATCCCAATTAGTCTGTTCAAAGATCTTTTATTCCCCTATTACTGTTTAAGAAATTCAGTCAGTGTAAAACGCTGACTGAGAACTCTTGTTTCATTTGATCAACCATGCTATTAAGTACCTAACAACAATAATCCCATTGTTTTCTCACCCTAAAAACAATAGTCCACAGTGAGTATGCAGTCTAAGTTTTACACTGCCCCTTAAGAAACAATCTATAGCTACTTCACAATTTCTACTATTTCATTTATCTCCTACCCTTGACATTGACAATGCACCATTCCGTGGCATGGAAACAAAATGCAGAGACGTTGGAATCTTGAGCTATTTTTATTTTTGCATTCAAGATACTTTCAACACGTAGGGGTGGCAAATGGTACCTCGAAAACGTGGGTCTTAGAAAATTTTGACAGGATCTCGAAATCTCTGGAGCATATTTGTTAAGTCTCGAAGTCTCGAAGTCTCGTCAATACCCAAAATCTAATAAGGAAGAATAAGTCGTCTTTCTAATTTATCCCCAGTTACCGGTACCCTTATTTAAATGTTAAGAATCAAAAAGCAAATCCTTCATTGACTTGGAAGCCAAAGCCATCATAGAACAATACCATCAAACTACCAGTAAAATGGCGTCAACTGTACATGTTGAAAGATTATGTGGGCACTTATAGTGTCCTTAATGGAATTCTTGGTTTGCAACCACGTGACAAGGTGGCCATGTTGAATGATAATACAATAGAATTTTTCCTGAGAAATTTACATGAAATAGGACAACCTGAGATCAGGCTCTATTTTCCTTTCTCTTTGAAAATCACATTCCGGCGCGCATGGCGAAATGAAAAGAGAGCCTGATACAAACCTTCTACGAAACGTCTGCCGCCCACTTTTT
>JAKSDK010000979.1 GCA_022360095.1 Phycisphaerales bacterium | reverse complement strand
CTAAAAAGTGTTTTCAATGTATTTAGGTGGAAACTGTCGTTGGGTGCCCCTCGCACAGAGCACTTAATTCCAGAGAACTCTTGCGTCCCTTTTCTTAGCTTAGATATCTATGTGGCATTTCGTCACGTTCGTCAAGATTAGTACCTTTGCAAAGTTTATCAAACCAAAGTTATACTCGTGTTGATGTAAGACATGTCAGTGATTGAGCTTATTTACAGCAAGCGTAGGCACAGGATTAACGAGTAGCAGAAGTCACGTAGAAAGAACGAAATCCTGCCTAATATAGTAGATTTAGGTTCAGAGGGCCTCTACAACTTTGACGTCTCCACCTTGAGGACGACTAACTGGTCCTACCTACCCCTCCCCCATTCTCCTTGTGCTCCGCGCTCAGATAATGCTTCACCTTCGCCTGTAACGTACCAAAATGGCGCCTGCTTTAAAAAGTACAATTATCACCTGTTCTCTTTGCGGGTCTCAGACAAGACTACTTCATTGAGATCCTGGGTATATACATTTATGTACAGCGGTGACAGTAGTTGTCAACTTAAACGACATGTTTCCTCTCAGTTTACAAGTTCTTTGTTCCCGTTGCACCTTCGCCATCTTTTGAACTGCTCTTCTCAAATGCACCTGCAAACAGAAAAACTAATGATCAGGGTTCCCTTCCGTATGTATTCATTGCACGATTTATTTTTGTCATCGATCAACATGCTTCTGTTGCTCGTTTTGCTAATTGTTTCACCTAAATATCTCTAACACAGATTTTTCCAAACTAAAACAAATAGGAAAAACTTTACACTTTGAGGAAATTATTTATATGCTAAAAGTTCATTAAAGCCGTATTGTATCACTTTGAGCTTAAATGCGATTCTTATAATATTGGCAATGCATACCTATTGTTCCCAGCGACACGGGGAACTAAGTTATGGGAGGCAACAGCGACTGCCAGGACAATAGGCATGCCGAATTATAAGGTATAAGATGTTAGCCACAACCAGGGGAGGTGGGAGGGGCGAAACTTCCAAGTGACTTCCACTGAACCCCGTTGAATTAGCCAAGAGGGGGGGAAAGCCTCCTCTTCCGGTACAAAGTCGCGACCACGAAGAGAAGTAAAGCGAAACGTATTGTAAAACCCAATTGAATCGAATGAAATACTTTCTTGGGGGAATATTAGATCTTGCG
>JAKSDK010000730.1 GCA_022360095.1 Phycisphaerales bacterium | reverse complement strand
TGGCATGACCGCATTCTGCGTTTGCTTACGGAAGCCCAGTCGCTCAACGAAATCTCGGCGGATCTCGATATTGAGAAGACGGCCAATTCGCTTGTTTCACTTGTGGACGGTATCGGCGTTCAGGTTCTGCTGACCGGCGGCAAGCTTTCCAGCAAGGCGCAGATCGCCCTGGTGGATTTCTGGCTCGACCTCATCGTCAGTGAGGCGAAGCGGTAGAACGCGGGCAGCGCCATCATTCCTTCATAAACGCCTCGAACGCGTCCGTGTAGTCCTCATGCCAGCGGGAGAGGGGCGGGCGGCTTTCGATGATGTCTTGGGCCGCCCACAACATGCGCTTGTTGTCGGTTGCACGGTCCACATCATTGTCAGGGCAGATGATGTAAAAGTCACCGTCGGCCAGACGCTCCATCATGAAATCCACCACTTGTTCCGCGTCCCACGCGCCCGGCGGCTTTTCCTGGATGAAACGGCGGATCATGGCGGTGAAGGTGAAACCCGGCACCAGCAAATGCGCCGTCACTTGGCAGCCTTCCGTGTTGCGCAAGGAATGCTGCAGCCCTTCGGTGAGCACTTTGATGCCCGCTTTGCTCACATTATAGGCCGTGTCCCCGGGTGGCGTGGTGATGCCTTGCTTTGAGCCCGTATTGATCACGGCGCAGGGGGTGTTTTGGGCGATCATGTCGGGCACGAAAGTCTGCACACCGTTGATCACGCCCCACAGATTGGTGTTGAGCACCTTCTGCCAACCTTCGTAATTCTCGTGCGCGGCACCACCCCCGCCACGGCCCGCATTGTTCATGAGCACCGCCACCTCGCCGAAGGTCTCATACGCCATCTCTTTCAACTGCCGGATTTGTTTGAGATCGGACACGTCAGTCGCCACCGGCAGCACGGCGATGTGGCCATCCTTAGCGATGGCCCGCACCTCTTCCGCGGCCACGTTGAGCGTCTCTTCGTCCAAGTCGGCCATGCACACTTTCATGCCCAGGCTTGCATATTTCTTCGCAGCGGCCAGGCCGATGCCGTTGGCAGCGCCGGTGATGACGGCGGCGCGGTCTTTTTGAAAAGCGGGGTGGATCATTTTGTAGTCCTTGTCTGGTTGGTCGGTGTTTGTGGGACCGCCAAATTTCTTTTCTCGTCGTCCCCCGGCTTGACCGGGGGACCCAGTATTGATTCCCGAAAGAGCATTGATTCCATACTGGGTTGCCCGATCAAGTCGGGCAATGACGATGTGGTTAGCGTTTATCGTATGTCACTCGTTTCATGTTAGCCGCCTCGGTATACTCGCGCACGCCATGAACGCGGAATTGGCGCAAGCCCTTGCGGGGATAGTTGCAAATGTCGATTGGGGCGCGGGTGCCGCCCACCAGATAGACAAAGTCCTCCGCATGGGGATTATGAATGTAATGGGCTGGTGACTTCTTGGGAAAGGCCATGAAATCGCCGGGCCCCACATCATACACCTCATCGCCGATATGCGCCTGCGCGCGGCCGGAAATCACGTAGATGAACTCCTCATCCTCTTCA
>JAKSDK010001672.1 GCA_022360095.1 Phycisphaerales bacterium | reverse complement strand
GCATTTCTTTGCCGTCCTTGCACGACTTCAACGTGAAACTGCCTAATTTCACGTTTTGTCAAAGACGTGGACACAAGACAATGACTCTCTTTTTCCTATCGTGAACTTTGACATAATCCTTTAGAATTCAACTCCGGAAAAATTTGCCAACATCTGACGAATTGAACGAGTTGGTATAAGCGCGATAAAGTTTCATACGGAAATGCAAACCAAAATCAATTCAACGCAGTTTCCTTAATACAAAAAAAAACTTGGACATGCACCTAGTTGCAATAACACTTTCAGAAAAATGCTAAAAGGAAAAATGAAAAATGTTAAAAGGCAAATAAGAAATTAATTAGGCTTACTAGTAAACCACAATAGGGTGAATTCATTTGTAACATACGCGTACAGCCGTCGCACTTGCAATTTGTTTTTAAGCCTAAAAAACCCGACTGTTCTGCAAATGAACGCAGCCTAATGTGGTTTGTAAGTAAGCCTAATTAATTACCGTTTGACTTTTTCCTTTTTTAATTTTAGCATTTTTCTAAGACAACGCTTTCATACTACACTGACGTAACATGATGTGTGTAAATGTCTTCCATCCTTGCCATTCTTTTCTTTGATTACTTATACAGTATGTAGTTAAAGTGAACTGGTAAAACCGTAAACAAGAAAACAGGGCCATGCACATGTCAATTTTATATGACGACTGAAGGGCAAATTACAAACTTAAAACAAGAAACGGTCTGGACACCAAATCGCACCTAAATAGCTAACATATGACTACAATCATTAAAACAACACCTTCATACATATTGAGATTTCCACAGAGTTAGCCAAAGCTTGTTCTTACAAAGGCTTAAGAGGTTATTTATAAATATTTCGACGACTCTGAAAGTATTCTATCGCTCGAAACTGCATGGCCAAGCCCATTAACCAGAAAATGGTGAAATAGCAGTTTCACCCCACAAAGGCTAAACCATAACAAGATAAGATGTTAAGGAGTGATTTGCGATTTTGACAATCCATTTTTCTTAAACTTTAAATGTTATCTTTTGTCCACCAGACAATAAAACCATTAAGCCGAGTTTGCTTATTTTATCGTCAAATTCTAACTAATATGACCTACCGCAATGCAAAAACGCGACTGCCCACGACGAAGAATATCGTTACTTTTGAGCTTGTAATTCATTCATATAATTTGCCCGTTCGCCAAACCACGTGCACGTTTTAAACTCTT
>JAKSDK010001770.1 GCA_022360095.1 Phycisphaerales bacterium | reverse complement strand
GGGGCTCATCTATTTCCTGTTTTGGCTGACCGTTTTCTTTCTCGGCGCCACCATGATTACGTTGCCCCACCGGGCGTGGGGCGCGGAATTGTCGCCGGACTATCATCAGCGCAGCCGTGTGACGGCGGCACGGGAGTCTTATGTGCTGTTCGGTTTGATGGTTGCGGCGGCGGTCCCCCTGGCCGTCGAGCTGACCGCCGATGGGGGCGGGGGTGTCGCCCAATTCTTCGGCAAGATCTGGGGAGATGCGGCCGCCGTGCTGGGCGGCCAAACGGCAGACCTTAAACCGGCCGACCGGGCGGCGCTTACCGGACCCGTTTTGGAGGGGTTGGCGTGGACGGTGATCCTCATTCTGCCGGTCTGTGCCTTTGCGGTTCTTGCCTTTGTCAAGGAGCCGCCGCCGGCGCTGCGCGAACGGGTGCCGTTCCGCGAAGGTGTGCGCTACCTATGGCGCAATGGGCCCATGCGCCGGGTGTTGATCATCGCCTTCCTGGTGATGATGGGGGAATCCTGCCGCAACGCCGTGTCGCTGTTTTTCATTCGCGACATTGTGGGCATTCCCACCATTGGGGCCGCCTACTTCTTCTATTTCGTGTTTGGGCTTAGCGCCATTCCGTTTTGGCTGTGGCTAGGACGAAAAGTCGGCAAACACCGGGCATTCATGTGGACACTGATCATTGTCTCCCTGGTGAGTGCTGCAAATCTGTTCTTGAGCTACGGCGACTATTTGCCGTTTTTCCTGTTATTCCTGCTCAAAGGGTTTTGCTTTGGTGGATTGCAGTTCTTACCATTGGCCATGATGGCCGACGTGATCGATGTGGACACAGCGCGCACCGGCGGCCGCCGGGCTGGGACCTATTTCTCGATCCTTGGCTTGACGGAGAAGTTGGCGGTCGCCTTCGGCACCGGCTTTGCCCTCAACCTTGTGGGCATTTTAGGGTTTGCCGCCCGCGGCGGCATTGAGGCCTCCACCGATGTGGGGGTGTTGTCCCTGCGGCTGGTCTATTGTTGCGGGCCGATCTTCTTTTATGCCTTGGCCATGGGGCTTATCTGGTCCTATCCGCTGACGCCGGAGCGCCATGCGCGGTTGCGGGAAAGATTGTCCCGTAGGCTGGCCCGGATGGACGAACAGGCTGCCGATTAGAATAAGACGCATTACGTCCCGGGTAATTGATCGTCGACCGGCCCGCGGTGCATGAAGGCTTTTTCTTTGGGAGAAGACCCATGATTGACCGCATGATCACAGGATCAATGCTCATTGTTGCGATTATTCATCTCCTCCCGATTTCCGGAGCGCTCGGCGTGGAACGCCTGAACGCGCTCTACGGTACGCCCATTACCGATCCCAATCTGGAGGTGTTGATGCGGCACCGCGCCGTCATGTTCGGCATATTGGGTGCCTATTTCGCCTATGCGGCCTTTGTGCCGCTCCATCAGCCAGCCGCGTTTCTGGCGGCCTTTGTCAGTGTGGGATCGTTTTTCTATTTGGTCTATGCCGTTGGGGGCACCAATGACGCCCTGCGCACGGTCGTCATCGCCGATGTGGTCGCTGCGGTCGCCTTGGTGATCGCCATTGCCCTCTGCGTGGCAAAGCGCCCCGGTTAGTGG
>JAKSDK010000194.1 GCA_022360095.1 Phycisphaerales bacterium | reverse complement strand
TCTTCGAGTTCCTCCTTTGTACCTTGCCTTCTTTAAATTATTTTAGCTGCTTTATTCAGGACTTTCGGTCTTCCCCTTTGTTTCTTGTCTTTAAAACCTTCATGTTTCGATGACCATTTTACTACTCAACATTCGGATTTCTCTAGGTTTTCGTAATTTCTTTAACTAATAAGCCCGTAGATCGAAGTATACATAGTTATTTTTTCACGTAGCTGAGCGTTTTTGCGTTATCTTTCAGGATATTCACAGAACGCAAGGAAGGAGTTCGAGCAATTCGGGCTACAAAGTACATGTACAAAAATATGTGGTGGGAAAATATACTCGCTCACGCGCACCTTTGGTGCGAAAGTACACAAATCGAATATTCGAGTCGAAAGATGGCACGACAGGTATGGCAAGACTTTTCTTTAAATAATTTACTTATCAAGTCCAATTGTACTGCATTACGGACGCGGAAAGAGCTTTTGGGACACACTGATTATAAAAAAACTAAAAAAAGAAGGAATTGCCATCAAAAAGTTAATAAGTTTGCAGCTCTTGTTTCCTAGAGCACGTAGGTTTTGAAACCAACTGCTTAATTAAAAGGATACATGAGCATACAGTTGGTTACAGCATACAGTTGGGATTTATAGTATTCCCAGAAAACCCAGTTGCGCAGTCTGAAAGTAAGTTTCGAGTCATTTCGTATTAAAGCTGCAATAGTTTCATAATTCGTATGGATCAATAGTGGGGTATATCATTCAATTAGAAGGTAGAATTTACAAATAAAAAAATCACAGTTATTTTACCTGAATCGATATCTTTTGATACCTTTTAAAAATCCCGATATCGAGGCTGTTTACTTTAATTTTAGGTCAACGAATACACACGAATTTCGTATTGTGTCGAGTGGATATTGGTAAATGGAAGCATCGTAAAGAACAATCAATACTAGATTATGACTTATTAAAAAACTATATTTATCCCTTTAGTGCTTGCATGTAGGATATTACATGTAGCTTCATGGGAAGTGGTTCTGTCTTAAGCATTCAATTTTTTGAGCTGTACGAAATAGAGCGAGTATTGGGAGCGAGGGAAGAGTAATCAACATCTGTGTTACGAAAAAGAGGTGGAAGAAGAAAGTAAGAAAGAAAAAAATCTGCTTAATCAGTTGCAACTTTTATAACAGGAGGAGTTGCTAATCAATTATTTGTCAGTAGTACCGTCCTCTTTTGGTGTCCAAATTTAGCATTAAGTAGAGTGCACTTTACCCGGGGGGACTGGTTACTCCTTCATAATGGCCTATACGGAGAGGCTCCACAACAAAGAGTCACCTTTCTCGGGCTTCAGGTATATGAAAGGGTAGGTATTTCACTAGCTGAAGTATATAAAAGGGTAGGGAAATCTGTAATTTCGATCGTGAAAGGACAAAAAGGGCTAACAGTCGAGAAAACGTTCTGGTCTTGTGTTTTTCTTTCATATACATACTTTATTGAAAGGTCAATAGTAGG
>JAKSDK010000574.1 GCA_022360095.1 Phycisphaerales bacterium | reverse complement strand
TAAAAATCAAGTGATCCCCCCGCCCAAAAAAAAATCCTCCGCCCTAGTGTACAATGTTCATCCGCGAACTTTAAGCTAAACTGAGAAAATGGATTTAAAAAAAGTGTGCCAGTGGCGAACTTTGACTTTGTGTCCGACTTTGTGTCTGACTTTGCCGTCTTAAAACACTACAACAAGTTTTCGGGAAATTCTTAACCAGCAGGTTTAAACCCTATTTTACTTTTACCAAACTTCAAACTTATCTTGAGCAACAAGAAAATGCCTGGGGACTTTCGTGGAATCCCGTAGGCTAGATTTATTTTTAACAAATTTATGCGAACGTCGGTACGTTAACTGCACAGAAAGATAGTAAAATTGGTAATTTAGAGCTTCCCAGTAACACACAGAAGAGCAGCAACGACGTTGCTAGACTTTTTTGTGTCGTAGGCACAGACTAAGATTATACTGCCTGGAGGGTGGTCGGCCGTCAGCAGTCTATAGCCGACGTAAGATTGTCTACAAACAAAAAGATACATGCTTGGCCTTAGAATTTGCACAGTGGCAATACTATTCACCTCAATCTCCTGTGTGAAAATTTATGAAAAAGAAGAACCTCTTTTTTTATCTAATATCTTCGACATTATTTCACTGAGGTACGCATGATTTGGTGTACGGTCGCTATGCTCCTAGTCCGATCTTTTGGAATAACGCTGCGCGCAGTTACTATTGTTAGACCCGATACTCTGACAAAGAAAAAATGAAATAACATTAGCGAATTCCTCTCTTTTGTCTATCTTTTGTCATTTAAATGCGAAAAATGACAAAACTCTGACAAAAGTAGCAAATTAGTCAGTCTGACGTCATTCGCACGCTACGCTAATTTTACATAGACCATAATGCACCTTGTTTATCCTCAAAATCTTTGCATAACCATCTTTTCCAATTTCTCCTCGATGTTGCAATTGTCCCAAGAGAAATCGATGACGATGCTTATGCAAAATCTTGAGAGATTAAACAAGGTGCGTTATGATCTATGTTGAAATGGTGAATAAAGCAGGAACACAGTCGGTTCTGTCTTGATCAGACTGAGACACCAATTAGCGACACGGCTGTAACAAGCAGGCCAAGGTGAGAAGGAACTACAGCTTTGCTGCCAACGGATCCTGTAAGTCTGCAGCTGGATTCCGGTTTGTAAGGTGTCCTGATCAAAGGCTTGGATTTGACAACATTCTTCTAAAAAAGGCGATGAAAATTGATCAGTAGTACTTAGCAGATCAACTTAGCAATAATTCTCTTCCATGCCCTTCCAAG
>JAKSDK010000555.1 GCA_022360095.1 Phycisphaerales bacterium | reverse complement strand
GTTAATGCTAAACGAGCTCCAACACTGTTACTATACTCACGTTGAAGGAATGATTATTTTTCAAGTGCCCAGAAAGATCAGCTTTCTTTACCACAGCATTACAATCAGTATAAACACATTGGACAAAGTCACAACTGTTGCCATGGTGCTACAATGATAAAGATTATAGATAACAATGCAGTTACTAAAATGTACATATAGATATATATTAACGGTAAAACGGGCAACAAAAAACATGCAACTTGTCTTGCAACACTGCTGCAAAACGAGTTGAACAGCGATGTTGCGAGTTTTGCCCGCCCATATCAAACCTATCTTGCAAAAAATGAGGAGGGGAGGGCTAAGTAAAAAAATTATGCATAGGGTAAAAATGAGCTAATTTGCCTTTTTTTAATCTACTCAATGGATTCCGTTTAAACCACTGAGTATTTTATCTTTTTGGAATTGTTAACAAGCCATTAACTTAATTTCTTGTGTCTTAAGAAACCTGTCTGGTTTTATTGCCAGCATTTATTAGTTGCGAGTTTCAACAGAACTTATTCACGATGTCCTGTTTAGCCAAGGAAAATCAAATGAAAGGAGTGTAACTTTGAGTTGTACATTTAGCGGCTGTTTTAACAGAACCTACTTTTTTATGTCTGGCAGAATAGGTTCTCGTATATTGGGGTACTTATTGGCAAGTTAAGCTAAGTACGTTCCCAAATTAGGTTATTAATTTTTTGAAGAAGAATATAATAGATCGTTGATTACCAGAAATATAAATAAACTTTTTTATTCATTCACAGTTGTATTATTATTACCCTAACAAACCTGATTACCGACTTATACAGAGTTTGGTACAGTATCTTCTAGTTATACCTAAATTTTACAACTCAAAGTTACACTCCTTTGTTAAATTGTTAACCATAATTTACCTGTAACCCACATACAAGAACCTGCTCGATTTTCCTTGACTAAACAGGTTCTTGTATGTTTGGGTATTAAAGTGGCAAATTTCTACCAGGAGGTTCTTAATCCACTAGATTCTTATTAGCGGGTGTTTACTTGACTACTTGACTATTTTATGGTGGCGAATTGTTCAAATAAGGGAACAGCCCCACCGCCCCCACACTGTGCCAACCCGCAACTCCACAACTAACGAAGAAGAACTGCCATACATGTAAGCATTAAGGGCAGTCCTCACCAATGGAAATGCTGGTCCACGAGCTCCAAGGTCCTGCGCATGCCAACATGCCCCAC
>JAKSDK010000643.1 GCA_022360095.1 Phycisphaerales bacterium | reverse complement strand
GTTCCTATAAAACAAATGTAAAAGAAATTTAATACCATGATTATTATTAAAGGTGGGTAGCACAAGATTGCCAAGGTGAGATGTGTATTCCTAAGTAGGCCTGTTGCTGATAGTGCCGTTTCAACAATAAATTAAAAACCTGTGAGTGTCTAGTAGCCATCACCAAAATTCTTCATAACTAAAAATAGGGACCTTATGAAATTACAAGGGACATAAGGGGGAGAAAGTTTCAAAGATCATGAAGTCTATTTTTCAGTGACGTTTTCATTGGCATCACCGTTGTTGGATTGTAAGTCTCCCTTTAATGTTATAAATTTTGACGCAATGATTCATTCACTTAAATATACTATTATTGTGGTAGTAATAATCACTTTTACCTGCTAAAATAACAAGATCAGCCTCTTTAAGGGCATCTCTTCTTCGTTGGCGTATATGTAGATTGCTATTCCTTCCTAGCAGACCACGAGCCATACCTCCAAGGAAACATGGGATACCTAATTCCTAAAAAATCAAATGACAAGTTATCCTCCATTGATGAAAAGTCACACAAAAGAAGACTTAAGATTAAACTTTTTCTCTGCCAGGCAAAAAGCTTCCACTGCTCTGCCTGTGCGGGATAAGTTCTTTCTTATCTCTGATGAGTACTTGTCTGTTTGGAATGGTGAAAAAAAAAAATTGTACAGATAAAACCTGTGAGTAGGAACCTGCATTTTCCCACGTTAGCCTAAACAGATTAATACATAAATGGTAATTAGCACAAATTTAGGCTATTTAGGTTCTTGAATAGATTATTATTTTCTGCCTGTTTGGCAAGCTGTAAAACTGACTTTCTTTGCATGTAAGTGCCATACGATCATCTTTCTTCTAAATGTCAAAAGTGTCATCCAACACTACTGCATACAAGAAATGGGGTTGGAGGGGAAGGGGGGGGGGGGGGAGAAGGAGAGAGACACTGGATTTAGCACATTTCCATTGAAAAGTCCTGCCTTTTACTCTACTATGGATGAAAGCATGACTTAAAAGAGCTACTGAATAATAATTTAATAATAATAATAATAAT
>JAKSDK010001795.1 GCA_022360095.1 Phycisphaerales bacterium | reverse complement strand
CCACAAACCTCAGAGAAGGGTGCGATCCCTGGTCGCGATCTCACTCGCTCAGATCCATTAAACATTTAGCTCAGGTATTTAATGTTTCTGCATTGGGTGTCGTAACTCTAACTGTTTCCGCCCTTCCCCCTTCTAATTTATCAGGAATCCGGCATTGACTAATGTACTAATGTTAGCATTAATCAAACAAAGGAATTAGAGGCGTGCCCTATAATTTGACTAAGGGAAAGAAATACTACGTGAAAATCATCGGTTACAGTACACACGAGAACTCCAGCGTGTAATTCACTGATACAAGCAATCCTGGCTACTCACAGCTATCCTCTCCGCGCTATCTTTTCATGCGTTGGTTGTACAAACGGTTGACTGATAGTTCTTAGTTACGGAAGGTCTTTAGAGTAAAATAACCTACCAGGAAAATTATAGCCATCTTGCGTTATGTTCGCCACGATCATCACCCCAAGACTCATATGAATGACTTTTATTTGCGAACAAACACAGATGAGTATAGTATAAAAAACACACGAATAGGGGGATTTTCACTTATTACCTCTGCAGTAACTCCGTCGACTTAAACTTCTCGAGGCCCTTCCTCGTCATTTGCGTGATCAGTTCAGTTTACTCAGAAACTGACGGTGAAAATTCACTTGTTTGCCGACCTTTGCCCTGAAAATTTGCCTCTCATTTTTGCATTAAAAAACTGTTGTTTGTTCAGAAACTAAATCTATTTGACATATTGGTAGACAAAGCCAAATTGCTAGACCATATGCACATCTGCGATTGAATACAACAAAGTACCGTCCTGAATAAAGTTTCTGAATTTGTATCGGCCGCCGAATTGTTCTAGTGGGTCAGCTACAGTGAGAGAAGAAATCTTTTTGTAATAAACTGAGTGATTGGTAATTTTGACTCCTATAATATTTATTACATGTACCATCAGCATTGAGAATAGGAAGTCTAGTATGCTATTAATACTAAATAACGATTCAATTAAGGGACAGGTCGT
>JAKSDK010000704.1 GCA_022360095.1 Phycisphaerales bacterium | reverse complement strand
TGTATATTGAAAGCGGTAAATAAAGGGAAAAGGGTCACGTGACTTATCAATTAGTTAAATTGCTAATAGGATAAATAACATTTCGAACCATACAAGGCAGATTTACGATTTACACTGCTTATGTAACATTTTGGTAGTGAGATTGAGATTGAGGTTTGCAACCCTTCCTCGATTAGGAAAACGGGTTTTGTGACGTAATTGACGAAGCAAAGTCACATGTTATTTGAAATCACGTTCCAAGTAATTTTTTCATTGAGCCACATTTGTAGTTCACTTTTCAGGATCACTGATGGAAGTAGAAAGTTTTAAATGGTATTTAACAAATTATCATATTTTAACAGGTAGTTATGACTTAAACCGGCCTGAGCAATAATTACTGAGTATGGTCTGGATAAATTCAGCGCATAAAAGTACTGCTTTTTTAGAAGTGATATAAAAAGTATAAAAGGATGGTTAGTATGTGCTCGCGTTAAGGTGGTTTGTTGGCATGTTTTGTAAAGTAAACTTGTAGCGAACGCAAAAAAAATGCCCCCGGATTTTTCATTTTAGCCCTCTCTATAGACAGGGAGATAAACTGCTAAATCATTATTGTTATGCTGTCAGAGGAACAGCTAGAAATAAGACAACTACATGACATGAAAATTAAGTACAAGACAAATGAAAAGTACCCTTTTGGCGTAGTTCATCCTCAATCAATATTGGTTTTATTTAAAAGAATTTCTTTTTCTCTTCACATTGTTAGACGACGAACATGCGTGTCACTTCTTTCACTAGCGTCTCTGCATTTAAAACTTTAGGTTTCAACCGTGATAGGTTCCTGCAACGTCTATTAGTCTATGAGTCCATTGGTTCGGAGGGCGACTTTGAAGATGAGCGAATAAAAAACTTAAGTAAAATCCAACTAGTGGTCTATTATCAATGCTGCGTTCTGATTGGTTGAGCTACTACTAGGCTAAATGTCATAGCCCACTGGTAGCGAAAAGCGCCGGCTTTGGAGACCAAAACAGTGGCGGCTGAATCGCGTTTTGCTAGCTAAAGCTTTTTTGTCATGATATTTTTGACCAGCTAGTTGGATTTTA
>JAKSDK010001160.1 GCA_022360095.1 Phycisphaerales bacterium | reverse complement strand
TTAACAAGGATCAATTAAAACACGCGACTAATAATTGCTAGCAAGAAAACCACAAGAGAGATACCGTTTTAAAAACTTTATTAAAAGCAATGACAAAAAGAGTCAAATACACAGCGATTTGTAAGGAATGGAAATTAATTAATCCTCATCTTCAGCGTGCTCAATAGGAATATGAAGCACGCTCGCGCTCCTGCTCGCGCTATTGAATTTGATTAGGCGAATTTTCTAGCTATGTTATAATGAATGTTAGTAGTCTCTCTTGTAATTTTAATCGCTGTGCCGTTTGTCAGTTTCAGTCGTCCAGTGAACATCGCTTGCAGAAGTACTCAAAATGCCGCGCGTATCAAACGCTTTTGAAGATTACACATCGATAAAACCATTAAATAAAAATAACCAAAATAAGTTTTTTTATTATGTTGAAGCGTAACTCTGTTAAAGTTCATTCAAACACGACCACAGCTCGCTATGCAAAAGTGAGAACCGACTGTCCATATATACTAGGTGATTTTGGAAATGTTTGTAACTGTTTAGCTAAAAGCTCACGAGTGCTTCGATCGATCGTCCTAAATATTGAATGAGTGCACTTTGTAGTGCAAAATTGTGAAACACTGCATTATTTCCGAGGTCTGTGTGATAAAAACAGTGCCTCAATAGTACTGTTTCACCTAAGATGTGATGTTTTTGAAATGGTTTAAAAGGTTGGTATACACCCGCCCAGATTTAGCTAGATTTGTTGGCAAGATTTTGTAAAGTAAACTTGTTTGGTAAACTTATTCGGCCTGATTTTTTTTCCAGGCCTAATTAATCTACGGTGATCAAGAGCTATTATGGCTCTTAAATGTGATGGAGGATGATTATTGCTATTTTGGGGGTGTACATATGAGGCTGTCTTGGGCTGTTTGCAAATTATTTTTCTCTAAAATCACTTAGCCTTTCCCTCAAAAGTCACATGAATGTGCTCTAAAGTTAACTGAATTGTGGAATACAAGTTTATTGTTTGATTTAAATTATAAATTTATTAATGGGAGCCTCGCTTTTAGCCCTGGCTAAAT
>JAKSDK010000970.1 GCA_022360095.1 Phycisphaerales bacterium | reverse complement strand
TGATGGGTTGGGTCAATCCAATTATTTCCAATGGTCGATGATAAAATCTCAGCCAATTCCCATCATTACCGGGTACTCCGGTTTTCGCGGCCCTCTCCTCAAAAACCAACACTTCCAAATTCCAATTGGATCTGGAATGCACAGAAACATTTAAATGAGTTCATAAGAAGTAAGATCTCCTATAAAGTGCTTTGTGGGTAAACAAATTACAAATTACCATTTACAATTTTTTTTGTCATCTATTGACACTCTATTGTATAAATCTTCCATTCCAAATCCCTATTCTTCAGCTTCTGAACCTTTTGATTGGTTTCCAACAAGAATAAGAGCTTCAGAAGTTAAGTGCAGTTCATTAGAGCTATGGAACCTTGCCTCATCCTTGACACCATCATTCCCATCACTTTCATCTGCATGAGTCAAATTTAATATTGTCATCTTCATCTTCACTTGCATCACTGTCTTGCCGTAACCTTGTCGTAGCATAACCCTATTGAACTGGCCAGCTGGTTTCATAACAAGTGAATGGTAAAGTTCCTGCCTTTGTCATGGGTGTTTCTTGGCTCACGGACCTCTGCCTGACTGCTCTCCCCTAAACTCTTGTGAATTCTGTCAGCTTCTGGCAGGTCATGAGTAGGAAGGGATTTCATCTAGTATGGACATTTCTTGAAACTGGATTGTGCCTTCTGGTAGCAGATACCAGCTCCAAGTGGGAAAAGAAGAATGCACTTCACCTTGACAGTCTCTTCACACTCTCTTTCATGCAGTCTCCAAATGAACGACACTTTGCAACATGGACAAACTGCCACCAAACATACAAAATCTGAAAACTGTGTGATAAAGTTGTAATTTTCAGCAACCACATGATGATTTCTTAACTGTAAACCGCCACATAAATACGACTGTGACCGCCAACCGCCAATCAAAATTGGCTAAAACTGCCAAACCAACAGAGTATAATAGACCCTCTCTGTTGTGCTCTTACCATTTTTTATTGGCTTACTATATCATGAGCATGAAACATTACCTTAACACACAAGATGATGCTTATTTACGTACTTGAAGCAACAAGTTACGCTGTGACAACCTTATGTCATATAGCATGCCGATGAGCAGCATTAAATTGAGCAAAAAAATTTTGGACGTTAATGGCACACGCTTATTTTATCTGACACAAGAGGTCACACTTTGCCCCTTTTTTGTGTCGTTTGACTAGAAAAAAATAAAGTGATATATTGACCTGCAATGACTAGAATGCTATAGACTCTCCTTGTTTATGACCTG
>JAKSDK010001868.1 GCA_022360095.1 Phycisphaerales bacterium | reverse complement strand
AAGGTTATCTAAAGGTCCTTACTGACATAGGGTACTAACACATCAACAGTAATCATAAGACTGATAAATCTGAAGCTAATGGCGTGCTCTGTTTTAAGGGTATTTAAGGCCACATTCAACAAAAAAAAATTGAAACAAGGGTCCATTTGAGGTCACACCTGGACTGTATTGAACATGAGACCTCTATGCACAGAAGGCCGTGCACTAACCAAATTGTGCCAACCCTAATTTTCCTCTAAAGAGTTGCAAAAAATGTTACATGCCTCATGCCACATATACTATTGTAGGCTAATCCTCATCAAGCACAGCCAGCATTTTATAATTATACATTATTTGCAGTCAATCCCATGTTTTGATTGCATTTGCTGTTTTCCTCTGGGGCATGGGGCTATCAATTAGTCTTCAGACAGAAATTGTAACTTATGCCTGTTAATAGTCTCTTTAAAATTTGTGGCATTTTTTGACACCTGTGTACTGATGTTTTGATGTTGTTTAAATGATTCAGATGCCAATTTATCCCTTGGGTCAACAAGTGGAATTGTAATAGCTGTTCCAATAGCAAAAGAGCATGCTGCATCTGGAGCTGAAGTTGAGAAAGCTATTCAATATGCCTTACAGGAAGCAAGGTAAAAACTGGGTGTGAATTTTCCTAGTAGATAATTATAAATGCCTTAAAGAGGATTCATGATGACAGGTGTTTTTTTGGTACTGCATACCATCCTTAATAATTAAAATGCACTTCTATTTATTTGAATGCAGCAACACAATTTCTCATTGATGACTCAATTTGGCCCATTAGTTGGAGAGGCAGAATTAAAAATCTGAATACTATTATGAGTTGTTTATTGATTATTTTAATTTATCAGTGGTTCAAGCAATGTCCTTGAAAATTGACCAGTTTGGAATGTTAATGTCATTGGTTTGATTTTATCCTGGGTTTTAACTTTATGTCATCCCTTTGTGTTTGAGTATGATAATGAATTGAAACAGAAAAGTGAACCATGACATGTATCTTGCAGGGCCAAGTTAACTAGATTTATTCTTTGTATTAACTTTGTGTAATTCATCTGTTTAACGTTACAGTGATCAAGGTGTTTTAGGTAAGGAAGTGACACCTTTTGTGCTGAAGAGAGTGAATGAACTTACAAAAGGACGGTCACTTCAAGCCAGTATCCACTTTTTCTTACTTGATTTGTATTGTCTCAATACAATAATATTGTTCCATGTTCAATGTACTTGCAGCATATCCACGCAATTAAAGAAAGATCATGATTTAACTTCAGGGGTAACTCACTGCTTAAAAAAAATCTTAATTTTAAAACTTGAGGCAGCGCAGTACACTTGCCATTGCTGCCTATGGGAATTTGGTGGTACTCAACCTCCACAAATGGCCTTATAAATGCCCAGGAAATCTATTTAATTTTATGAGGCCAACTGGGGGTGTTTAATAGATAACAGGTGTTTAAAAGAGAGAGAGGCGGTTATTCTCATAACACTGTAACAAGCTTAGCAAAACTACTATGCTTTCTGCAAGAATATCAAGAGAGTTTAAAAGTAGCAGGATATCCACTCCATCAATTGATACGTCTAGGCCATCTAGAGATCCATATTACTCTTTCAAATCCCAAATCAGGGTCATTGAATGAAATTATTTCACTCCTTTTTGCTAATTCCAGGTATTTTGGAGTTTAATTCTCATAGGGGGCATCTATTAGACGGGGTGCGTTTATTATAGAGGGGCGACTAATACAATTTTGACAATGTAGAGGCGGCATTTATTAGATAAGAGGCCTTTATTTGGGAATGGGTATGCATCTATTGGGTCATTTACGTTAAAGGGTGAGCTGTTTAAATTGCCATTTTGTGTTACAAGTGTAAGACCTTAACTACCACTCTCAGATATAGCACTTATAAAAAACAATAGCCAAATAGGAAGTT
>JAKSDK010000374.1 GCA_022360095.1 Phycisphaerales bacterium | reverse complement strand
CTTGAGTTTCACTAGTTTGTTTCTCTTCGATTTTGTTTGGATCTTCACTTCCTATAATTTAAGGAAAGAGAGATTAAAATTTCTGTCACACTAACCCGCGCGATATCCAAAAAACCTTCTTGTTGTTGTTAACGTATGAATATGCATCTTAACGTCTATTATCCCTTACATTTGTTTTGCGAGACTTTTTGTTTCTCGTTCGGGAATAAAATCTTCCCTCATTTGTTCTGCGATTTTGAGGTAATGGTATCGCGAAAAATGAACACGATGTCTGCATTGATGCGCCGGGCAGTATAAAAAACTCCCTTCCCCGGGGACCTCGTGATAATCGCGACAAATGAACAAAAATCGCCACGTTATCTTGAAAAGATCCCCTTACCAAAACAATACTGCACAAACAATTTTTGTCAAAACAAAATTTCTTGTGTAAATAGAATGACAAACAGCCTAAGACTCTTAGAAGGATATTTCTTTTGCACTTAGATCAAACACCAAGACACTGCCCTTGAAAATAAATTTCTAGACAGATAATTGTTTATTATTTTGGAGCCGCTACGTTGTGGTGTAGGCTGATGGTAGGGCACCAAGACTCCAACAAAATCACGATACCTTTTCCTTCTCCGGTCTCCTTAACCTCCCCAACCTGTGCTGACTGTGGCGTGGTAGCCTGGGACTCCCCGACAGCTTGCTCCTGGATGCTCACTTTCTTGGGAGAGGAGTCTTCATCCTGTGAAACAAATATAAAAGATGTTGTAACGCAAATCTGGCCTGTGAATGTGTACACTCTTTCGTATTTGTCACAAATGGCATTTCTAGAGCCTTCCTGACCTAATCCAGCAGAAGCAGCAGAGGACTCTGACTCCACTCGTTTAAAGTGGGGTTACGGATTCCCTGAGATGAATTACGGATTCCAAAGCCTAGGAGTCCGGATTTCAGAAGCAAACATTTCCCGGATGAGACGATCTTTAGCTTTCCTATCACTAAGTGTAAAGGATGGATCTATTTTTTGTTCTATCGCGGGACGTTTGACCGCGAAAATGCCTGATAAATAATTAAAATTTTCTCACCGGCACGGGAAGTTCTTCTGGTGGTTCCTCAATGCATTCGTTGTTTTTGTAAGCCTCTACAGCTTCAGCAACAAGATCGTCGACGGAGAGACGCACCATTCTGTGGCCTACAATGAGAGAAAAGGGTCACAGCATTTATTTT
>JAKSDK010000621.1 GCA_022360095.1 Phycisphaerales bacterium | reverse complement strand
TATCTGAGTGTCAATAGGGATAGGGAATGCAGGGCATTAGCGGGAGATTTCAGCGATTTTAGTCTCACTTTTGCCACAGTATGCAGGGTTTTCGACAATTAATAAGACAGGTATGAGCTAGGGGAGATCAATAGCGGGGCTTAGATGGGGATTTGCCCTTGACACTATCATGAATAGGCATGGGCCCACGGGTACAGGAACAGAAGCATATAAACATTGCTTCTGACAGGAAACAACTGGAATATTGTTCTGGGTAGGCGTATAAGCTGGAGGTCTCATGCAACCATAATTACTTGGAGAGGTTATAAAGTTTGGAATGCCAGTTATGAAACTCATGGTAGAAAGATTATCGTTCTACTGTGTGTGAGATGGACCGCATTGTTGATTTTACAACTGTTAAAAGTTCAATTCTGCCACACACAACAAATTGAAATATATTAATTTTGGTCAACATTGTACATTTGTTGACGGAATTGCCTCGCGTAGTGGGGAATTTGCACCATTTAGAGGGGAGGCCCGGTCTAATGCCCCACTATTTCCCATGTATGGAGGTGCAGGGCTTTCCACTGACTAAGTGCATACGTTTGTAAGGGGTCGGGGGTACACGTCTGAGTGAAATTTACCTGTCTGCAGTTTCTGGAACAAGAGTTTTGGAAAGTTACACTTCTTAGTTATCCCGGAGTGGAGGAATTTGATCACCGAATATGGACCTATGATAGGACATTTGAACAGCTTTCTGGATCGGAAATGGGGTAATTTGAACTCAAATTTTCCAAAATATCCTGGAATGCCCGAATAGATATTTGCTCGGGGGTGAATGTTGATCGATACATTCGCGTGCTTAAGTCAGACCAGCGTTGTTGTACAGTATTCTCGAAACTCTCAAAAACAAACCACACACTAGTTAAATTAACTTATGATGAGATATGTCTATATTTTTGCAGCGGTATGATAGTCGTCATACTAACTTTTGGTCATAAAAATATGCTGAACTTCCGCCTGAACAAATTGCACATATTTCACACGCAAAGTGCGCTTGAAAGTGTGAAAGGTACACAACCATTAATTAAGTTACATCAAACAAATCGTACCTTTACAGAGACAAAACCACTGATCGGAAAAGGAAAGCTTCCTCTTGTACCTGGTTTTCTGAAATAAACTCTCCCTTACGTGTAGCTCCTTCTTAACAGCTCCTTCACTATCAGCCTCCCACGCAGACGTTCTTGGGGGTTCGTCACGCGTTCCTGCAACGCTAAAACGCGTGACGAACCCCTGAGGGAAAGGACCATTAGAAAAGTGATGGGGGTGGGGTGGGGATTTTAAGAAAGGCAAGATTTTTTTGTACATGTAAGGTGGAAATCTTTTTTTTTTTTTACCCCATGGCTGGAATTTTTTTTTTCAGTATGTGAAACTTTCACATGTTTCATATGCCACATTCATACTGAATAATGACAAGAATTTAATGCGCCAATTAAATTCATAAATAGATGTCTTCGGTTCGGAAATCACGAAGAACGAGACCCTGAGAAAAGCTTAACAAAATAGTTATACACGTATGAATTAATTGCGTTCGATCCAGGGAGTGCAGGATATGGCGTTTCCGAGAGTCCAATTTTCAAAAATGTTTTCCGGGGGACCATGTCCACGGACCCCCCTATATAATTCGTGCATTCGGGGCGGACAGTCCGCTTGTTTCTCCAGTAACTCTGGTGCTTAATGTCCCTGAGTTACAAAAAACTCTATAACTGGTCAAAACGATACCTAGTGATACGATACCGATATAAAATGATACCGAATCTGGATGAAAACAGAATTAAGTTTGAACACCAAAGAAAGAAACTATACAAAACCAGACTAAGTTGCCACTGAGAAAATCATTAAGTCAATCGGGTGATCAAAATTCTTCGTGAATCATGAAACTGGAAGAACATTCTCGTAGGAGTCATGAATCATTGAGGCAAAAACGACAGGAATCATGAATATCAAGATTCAAATGATTCCGCTGCTACCCCCGATAAGAGAAAATTTAAGGGCTTTCTCACACCCCGGGGACAAAGCAAACTG
>JAKSDK010000139.1 GCA_022360095.1 Phycisphaerales bacterium | reverse complement strand
TGTCTCTCGAAACCACCGGGCCGCTGCTCATATCGGCGCTGCAAAGCCAGGCCATGTACCTGGCCGGAACCTTCCTGATGTTCCTGGCGGTGCTGACTGTTATCGGCGTTCTGATCTCGGCTATCGCGCTCGTCATACTCGACCCGCGCATCCGGCTGCAGGGGAAAGCGCAAAAATGAGCGACTCCTCCCTGCCAAAGCCCGGAGAGCCCCTCGGGCACTATGTGTCCTCCGATCCATTCGATCCGCTTGCGGCGGAAAAACTGACGCCGGCACAGGAGAAGTACTACTTTGCCTCGCAGCGCCAGTTGATCTGGTGGAAGTTCAAGCGTCACCGCCTGGCGCTCTATTCCGCCGTTTTCCTGCTCCTGTGCTATTTCGTCATTGCCTTTGCCGAATTTTTCGCCCCCTACGATCTGGCGCACCGGCACATCGATCACATCTACGCGCCGCCGCAGGGAATCCACTTCTTCGAGGATGGCAAATTCGTCGGGCCGCGGGTCTACCAGCGCGTTCGCACGCTCGATCTGAACACCATGAAGCGCGAATATGCCGCCAATCTCGACAAGAGTTATGCGATTCATTTCTTCTGCAAGGGCGATCCGTACAAATTGTGGGGCCTGGTCGAGTCACGCAGGCATCTCTTCTGCGTCGAGGAGGGGGGGCATTTTTTCCTTCTGGGAACGGACCGGCTGGGCCGGGACATGTTCTCGCGCATTATCTATGGCGCACGCATATCGATCACCATCGGCCTTATCGGAATTGCGGTCAGTTTCGTATTGGGCATAACCATCGGCGGACTTGCCGGCTATTACGGCGGATGGGTCGATGTGGTCGTTCAGCGCATCATCGAAGTGTTGCAGTCGATCCCGAGTATTCCGTTGTGGATGGCGCTTGCCGCCATCCTGCCGGTCACCTGGAGCCCGATCCTCATCTATTTCGGCATAACAGTCATACTGGGACTGCTGGACTGGACGGGTCTGGCGCGCGCCGTGCGGTCCAAGCTGCTTTCCTTGCGCGAGGAGGATTATGTCCTTGCCTCACAGCTTCTCGGCGCCAAACCGCGCCGCATTATCCTGCGGCATCTCATCCCCGGATTCATGAGCCACCTGATCGCCTCCGCCACGATCACCATTCCGGCGATGATTCTTGGCGAGACCTCGCTGAGCTTCCTTGGCCTCGGCCTGCGGCCACCGGTCACCAGTTGGGGCGTGCTTCTCAACGAGGCTCAGAACATCAATGTCGTCGTTCTCTATCCGTGGCTGATCCTGCC
>JAKSDK010000214.1 GCA_022360095.1 Phycisphaerales bacterium | reverse complement strand
TTTTTCAGCTTCCTCTTTCCTACTGCCGGTCATTTAGTGTTTTGAAAATCTAAGTTAATTAGTTTAGAAAAAAAATGAAAATCATTGTGTTAAGTTTATGTTCTACATAAAACATGAAAATGGGAAGTTTCATCTTGTAGCTGTGCAATAACGGGAAGGAAATGTACAATAAATTAAAGGTGATGATCATGCAAAGTTGTTGTTTTACTGATCCAAACCTATTGCTTTTATGCCATTCTCGTTGCCGTCGCCATCGTCGTTGCTTAAGCTCCCTATTAATAGACCTAATATACTGATCTGCATTTTCAGTCAGACCTTATGGACACCAAAGGCACAGAGCCAAGTGTGTCTTCAAAAAACTGAAAACTTAGATATAATTCAACAAGTACTCATTAGTTTTCGAGATTGCTTGTTTTGATTCAAAGATGTGATCGGCACGCAATACCATTGAACATAGACAAGCCAAGTGACGTGAATATCAGCCATGCAAACGATTCGTATAAGGTATGCAGACAGCATGTTAGAAAGAAAGCTCTGGTAGGAGGGTACTTGATGCCACTTTTATGTTTTCAAAAACCCTTGCAGCAAAGAAACACAATTCCCAACAGTGCATATTCCCAACATATTGAAAAAAACACTGGGTGAAACAAACCATTAAATAATTTAAATTTTCCCTCTGGAAAATAATAATTGTCCCTGAAGTAAACAGTGTGAATGTTTTTACTCCTGACCATAGGAACCAGTCATTGCCCTTTTTCATTGTACAAACTATTCATTGTTAGTAAGCACATGTCCTCTTAGAGGACGATGTTTTGCTCGGAAAAGATAAACTTATTTATCTTGAGCTTACGGTATTTTTTTATCACATCTAGAAGCCAGGCAATTTTTCAGAAATTCGAGAGCAACAGAGGAGAGCTGATTAGTTCTAGGGGCAAATAGAGTAGACAAAAAAAAGATGCTTATACATTGCGACTACTGGGGCACTTAGAAGAAGATTGTCCAATCACTATAATTTTTGAAAACAAAAGATTCTCAAGTTTTTTTGCACACGAACCAATAACATTCATAAATTTGAGGGCTGTTTCCTGAGATGTCTGGTAAGTTCAAATGGTTTTAATGTTTTCAGCGGTTGCATACTAGATGAATCTTAAATTTTATTGGCCTGTTTGCAAAATAACTTGAGTATCCTTTGTTTTCAGGTATCGTTATGATTGGAGAATCTTCTTCTAAGTGCCCTTGTTTGACTAGTCACACTGTAACTGTTTCATTGTGGGAACCACAAAACAAATGGGGTATTCTCTACACCCTTACATGTATTTTTTTTAAAATACTATAATTTTAACA
>JAKSDK010000155.1 GCA_022360095.1 Phycisphaerales bacterium | reverse complement strand
CTTGTAGCAAAATGACGTCATCGTGCAATTGTCTTATTGCGGTCGTTTCGCGCGAAAGCCCGAGGGCGTTCGCTAGGACATTAGTCGATTCGCCCGATGACATACAACACTCTAAAACATGGTGAACATACCTTTCGAGATGTTATTTTTAGTTACCCTTGGATTTCGCATGTGCGGTGAAGGTATCTCCATGCTTAGTCCCTTTTTTTCAGGCTTAAAGAACGACAAATACGCTTCGGGAGAATCGAGTCTGAGCGAACTGCTAGTCGGGCGAACCGACCTTCGGCCGAAACCACCTTCCTAGTAGCTGGGGAAGGTCCCCAGCCCCCACCCTTAATGACAGCCCAGACATGTACAGAGCTAGAGAAGAGCTAAGGCAAAGGCTAGATTTACATTGTCATGTAAAAGAAAACGACTTTTACCAGAGATCCACTCCTTCATCATACAGTCTTGCTCCATAAAGCAGCTCAGGAGCCCTGTACCACCTGAACAGATAAACAATAAACCCTTTAATTCCTAAACGTGATCAACATCAATTTTCTCCTGACAATATAAATACATAGACATGAGAAAAAGTTATGAGCATTAACAAAATGATCATTCAAGGGAAAATGATTTGATCTTTAAAATAAATTCTCTTAAGGAAATATATGGCCAGATCAGTCTAAAGAATTTGTGTTTGGATAATGGGGCTTTAGAGGGCAAAGAAAAACAACATTGGGTCGGTTATTTCAATGAAGTCTAACTTAGACCGCGGCTTAAGAAATGTTTGGACCTCCAGATCTCTTCTTCAGTGGGTCAATTTAAGAAGATATGTGCTTTTCTAGCCTACTCTATATGCTTTAGTGAAACTACTCACGGCAAATGGCGCTTCTAAGATAAAGTGTTGGGCCAACTGAAAATGACTCAGAACGCGGTTTTGTTATACACTGGTTAAACTCAGTTTAAATAACTGGCCCATTGAGTTTACAGAAAGCATTTACACCCCTCAAGTTCTCAAGTAACTAAATTTTAGCTTTTTGATTTTATCAGCTTTCTCAACCTCTCTTACACTGTTGTTTCTTGGAATTTCCTTCAAGTGTTTTCATCTCCATTTTTTCTTAGCTTATAATCAGTTAATCAACAGATTCACAATAAGAAAGCAAACTCTGCTGAGGACTCCACCAATAAGAATCAAATTTGCCATGGTTCACTATCATCACCACAACAATCTGGGTCTTCTAATCACCTACAACCTCAAATTTGACTCTGTAGTGCTCTAAACCACTGAAATTCATGGTGCACAGCATACGATTTGTATGAAAAAAACTAAGATTTTGTAGTCGCTCAAGAGCAAAAGTTGGGCACCAGGAGCCACCAGTCCAGCTGCTGCT
>JAKSDK010001755.1 GCA_022360095.1 Phycisphaerales bacterium | reverse complement strand
GTATACCTTATATTCCAGGTTGGCGGATCAGGAAACAGTTCTTTTTAATAAAACCTACAGATCCATCCAAAAAGGATGTTAGGAACATTCTCACCTGGGTAATATACATGTAAAGTATTTGTCTAATAAAACTGTTTCATCTTTTGTGATATCAATTAAAAATTATTGTCCTGTCTCTTCCTCATGAATGAACTTTATGATACTAAAATGTAAAAATAATGTGGTGAAGCAAAAAAGAATAAAATTAAACAAAATCATAATTTTCATGAACAAAAAGACAGTAAACATTACATTTATTTCATAAACAAACTTAGTTATCGTTGACATATGTCAGTTCTACGGTAGTTGCTTGTTGGAATAACCACACTGTACTTATTTGTTAAATTTTTATACACAGACTCTGGAGAATTAACATTGATTTTTGTTCCTTATATACATGTATGAATAGACAGATTATGGTCCAGATTTTAACTTGGTTGAGAAAGATGTGGAAGCAATATTGAAAATACTTACTTCTCTTCAGGTAAAAGCTGTTTAAATGCAAATGTTGCAGTTAATTAAGTTACTTTAATTCTGGGTTTATTACAACAACTGATGCATGCTGATCAAAGGGAAAAAAGTTTATAGTATACTGGTAATTATTGTGCTACGAGGCCTGGTACATGGAATTTGAACTCACTTGTAATAAAGATTTAAAATTGTATTATTTATTGTTATTTTGATTGTCCTGTAGGTTCTACAAAAATATGACTTCTGTAGATTTTGATGCAGAAAAGTGTTCCTTGACAATAAAAAGTGTGCTCCTGTGAAGTACACTGTAAACTGTATACATTTTATGTAAAAGTGATCAAGACATTTAGTAAATATACTGGTTATTTATATCACTGTATTGTATAATACTGTATCTCAGTATTCACTCTAGTTATAAATATTTTCATTTTTCAGCACCCTTATATTAATCCACCATCATTTATATCGTGTAATTCAGAAGGAGTCATTACTGTTAGGAATTTTCTCCCAAATGGAACATTAAGAGATTGTCTCTGTAAGGTAATTTATTGTTCCCTAATCATAAATATCCCTTTTTTGCTTAAACAGTACACTAAAATCAAGAGAAAACAATTACGTTTTTACAAAGTTGAAATGTTGTTGATTTTTTTCTCCAATATCTTTAAATACACAATTCATATTCAGCTACACATGTAACATGCATTGACATATTATTGAACTGTAATCACTTCCTTGTACGTTGTATCTATGGGGCTATCACTAAGGGCCCAGGGCTCGGTGATTTTCCCTGCTACAATTAGCATGAACCCTACAATCCTCGCCACATTAAGTTTGGACACCCCGTGCTGTACCCATATTCCAACAAAAAGTTGTGCTCCTTCCATCCCAGTGTTGATTTTTTTGCTTCTGACATGTCCACTCGCAAAAACCAATTAAAAACATTGATGGGG
>JAKSDK010001792.1 GCA_022360095.1 Phycisphaerales bacterium | reverse complement strand
GACAAAATCTTTCATTCATTCAATCTTTCTTTCTTTCACACTATATCCGGCAAGCGTACGTAAGTAGGAGAACAAGTAAATGAAAAGTAATCATTAGGCTAAAAGACACTAAGGTCATTTGTGTACAGAGTCCAAAGTAGCAAGAGCTTTCTTGTTGGACACCTCCATGTTCAAATAATCGACAGCAGCAAGAGAGAAAATAAAAGCTCAAATAATATCAGTGATAGAACATATATGTAAGGCTAAGATCATATTTGATTGATTAGAAGATAGGACTTCCATTCTTTCTTAAAAAGACACTAGAGAGGTTGGAAGCCAGAGAGGATTGTTTTGAAGTATGTCGGTCATAAAGTACAAATTTATAGCCAAGGTTTTCCATATCATACACATACTTTCGACCTGAAAATGGTTGTAGTTGTTGTTGATTCGCGGAAAGTAAGTAAATTTGCTATTCTTCTTGGCCGCGGCATGAAGCCAGGGTTATCGATTGATTCAGAACAGCAAACTTGGGCCGGAAAGCCGTCAGCTTAATGGGTTTCGAAATCATATTATGAGATGAAGAGGTATACAAATTAACTTAGGCATTTCCATAGAATACAAGACTTTCACTTAAGACCTCCGGTTGCAGGAAAGCAAACGTCGAGTTCTCATGCAAACCAGTCAGCTCACGAATCAGAAACTATAAGCTTAATTCTACTTCGCTAAATTAATTAAATCTAGCAGTGTTGATGACAGGATAGTTAGAAAAGCTTCAAGTTGATATTTCATCTGTGTGGTTTATACAAACGAAGCACTTCTTGTATTACTGGATATAAATAGGACTTTATGAGATAAGGAAAACTACGAGTGTGTTATTAAGTGAGTACTTTCTTATTCACACTGCACAACCAGGTTGAAAATCAAGTGGGTCGAATTCAATTTTCAAATCGATCCTACAAAACATTGTCTTGAAAAGACAATACGATAAACAAAACTCGGTCGCTTTTCAACTTTCCAAAACAAATAGCGTATTATAGCATATGGATACATATCACTGCCTCGAGTTTTAGCTGATATTCATTTGCTCCATGGACCAAAGATAAAGATAATATATTAGCCCTACCCTGACGAGTAGTTAATTGTCATAGGTAGTCACATGACCAGCTGCAACAAGGGTTCTTTCTCTTCTTTATCAAAGCAAGAGAGAGATCCCTGGAAACGAGGTTGAGAAAAACAACTTGACGTCACAACATACTCTCATGCAAACACGTCTCTCAGATCACGTATACTACTTTTAAGTTAAAAATACTTTAAGAAAGACTGTGATAACCAGGGTAGAATCAGACGGAAATGAAATAATAATAATAATAATAATAATAATAATGATAATAATAATAATAATAATAATAATAATAAT
>JAKSDK010001123.1 GCA_022360095.1 Phycisphaerales bacterium | reverse complement strand
ATTGAAAGAAGCTTCACTGATGTTTTAGAGTTGTGGCTAAGCAAAGCAAACAAACAAGCAAACACGAACACAGCTGGGAAAAGGAGAATAATTATTAAAATACAAAAAGGCCTGTCTGCACTCATAAAGGTGATGTTACACGAGACTATTCGCAACGACGATTCTTAGGGCAACACAGCATTGCATCATTGTTGCGACATTGTTTCGATTGGTTGCAACAGTGTTCCAATATTGCAACCTTGCGTTGCGCTAGAAATCGTCGTTGCGAATCGCTCCTTGTAATATCACCTTAAGGCAGTTGTTGTTATGATGAACTCTTTGAGCAGTTCAATTTATTTGAAGTACTACTGTAAGCATTTAAATTCTACTTGTTTTTCAGGGGGCAAACAATTGCGAAGCTATGTCATAGCAATTATTGTTATTTCCATTGTCCTTGCCCTGCTAATCTTTGCACTGCTGTATTGGAAACGCAAGGCAATTTACCGGAGGTTAATAAGGAATGAAACGCATTGGCCAGAACTAGTTGGTGTATCCTCTGAACATAGTTAGTAATTAAGCATCATGTTTACAGCACATGACTGAGGTTTGCTGTTTTGCACTGATCTGAAAAGGATTGAACAATAAATTACTGTTGTTATTATTACTATTATTATTGTTATTATTGATTTATTGATTGGTTTATTATTGTTTTCTTGATCAAGCCTGAAAATAATGATAAAAATAATAACAATATTAATGAACTTTCTTCATGGAAGCCTTGTGAACAATTTAGTAATTTTTCATTGATATTTTTCAGTGATGTCTTGACCTGTAAATCTCCTCAGTGATTGACTTGTTCAGTTCTTTTCGGCATTATTGGTTCTAGATGTAGAAGTAAACAAGCACCAAACGTACATATTGAAAGGCAGTGTGTAAAATAATGTGATGTGATGTGATGTGTTCATCGCTGCGGTTTGCTGTGAATTTGATGCTCACTCTTTCTTAAGTTGGATTTACATGTAGTATAATAGTCGTTATTTTGTCAAGTAGATTGACAGAATCTGGTTAGGGCACTTTGTAACCTAGCCTTTTATAACGTTTGTACTGATTGAATTTGATAGAAAGTACAAAGAATGATTAAGACGGAATCCACCAGGAAATTTAGTAATTTTAATTTTCGTTGGACAAAAACCTACCAGAATAATTTAAAGCATATTCCATTCTTTTTTACATTTTTCAAGGGCTAAAGATGTAATTAGTCATCTGT
>JAKSDK010001079.1 GCA_022360095.1 Phycisphaerales bacterium | reverse complement strand
TCTGATGCAAGGCTGCAAGTACTCGCACAAGTCGCACGAGATTTTCTTACGCAAGACAGCGCGTGCGCATGCTGACTAAGTACATTTCCCGCTGGACAGTGGTAACGCAGCCTCTGTGAAAGGCTGTGTTCCACGGCGTTTTTCAAAGGGAAAATTCGTCAACTCCGCTACAAAGAGCGCTTTAAGTCAGTACAATTGCCAAGTTTCAAACTGATTTGCTGAATACTAACGAAAATATAACTCCTCAAAGCAGGAGCCTCTCCTGCTCAAAGTCAAACTTTACAGGCGTTCGTATGGTGGTAGGAGGTGGGGGGGGACCTGAAGCCTAGAAAAGGGTGTGAACGTTCGAGACGCGCGGTCTACACGTGTGGTGCCAACCACTTTTTTCTTTTGGAAAAAAGTTAAAAGTTTAGCTCTCCGTCTGGGTACATGACTCTCATTTTCGTCGAAACTAGGTACTGTATTTACATCAATTTCATCGGTCGTTGCCTCCAATCTAAAGATATTCCAAAAGACAAATTTAGGAAACTTCTTCATTATCTTTACATGACATCTAACCGTTTCTACCCTTGAAGATCCCCCTGATAGCTCTAAGCTCAGTCATATAAACAACACACAAACCACATTCCCTTGATTCGCTCTCTGACGTACGACTCAGTAGCGTGCGTTCAAAACCTCATCTTCCGGCTATCTCCGGGCCAGTCTAGCTTTTTGATTGAGTAATTAAAACCAAGTCTATCTACCTATCTTCCATTAATTTGCCTCCATCAAAAATTGATTTCACTCACTTTTTTGCCTCTTTGTATTCACAAGGAATTGTCGCGCGGAGACCGGCGCGGTTCATGTTCGCCTCTCCCCCCCAGTTCCCATTCGGCTCATCCGCCCTCTCCAGTTCTGGAATCTGGAACCTGGAATCTACTGACTGAAAAAAAGACTTACCGCAGTCTATCTTGGGCTCTATAGCTTTTCGTGGCTATCCGGTATAGTATGAACACCTATCCAATATGTGATTGTGAGTCTCCGCTTTAGAGAACGGCGAGCGCAGCTTCGTTCGCCGTCACAGGAATCGCGCCGCCACAACCATTAGTGTGTGAAGCCGTTAGCCCTATCCGGTATGATTTTCTTGGCGGCGCAAAAGTTGTCTGGTATGGTGTGCCTCAGACTGTGGCCGGCCTCTTTTCGGCTTTTGGACGTTTTTAAAAGTAATTTTTGATACAATATTAAGTGATAAACTACTTTTAGGCTAAAAACTGTACAATGCCCCGGAGAGGTCAAACACTACATCATCTGAAGTTTTTAATTATAAGCCGAGGAAACCTAACACACTTTTGGCACCTTTTTTCTTTCATTGCAAGCTATAATCTTTTACATTTTCTTTCTCTCTCTCAACGACATTGAATTTGGACAAATTCCCGAGCAATTCAACTTTAGCTCGAAAAAATCATATTCGCTACAAAGTACGTAAAAAAGAACAAGATTCGCTTTTTTAGTGATGTTGACAGATTTTCACCTGGAATCGTTGTCGTGGCTCGCGGTCTTTCTTTACTTACTTGAAATCAAAACTAAACTAGCTAGAAGAAACCAGACATCTTTCCATGCACTTACACTTCAGGATTTTAACCAACAATTTTCGGTGTTCATAAAATTAAAAAGACTCGTTAAATTATTGATAAACGAGAACGTGCTACCGGCCGCCTTTTTGTGAGCCTTCAGTCCCTTGTTCCACTTTGCAATGGGACAACCAGGCATTCAAACAGGTGGTAGAAAGTAATATTGTCTTTGCCACTGAAGGTATTAGGGATTTCTTCTTCG
>JAKSDK010001282.1 GCA_022360095.1 Phycisphaerales bacterium | reverse complement strand
TAAATAGATACGAAGGAAAATGCAATAATAAATTAGTTGTTTTATTTTAATCTCTTGAGGTGTTATCGGTAGAGTGCAAAAGGTAAAGAGGGTGACATCAAGGAGGTTACAAGCAAAGGGCGAGGTGTTTACCCTTCAGACAGGTAAAAACACCACTAAAAAGAAAGAGTTATCAATCATCCCGATTTAATGACAAAAAGGCTTTCGGAAATGAAAAATATATATTTTCCAGATTTCAGCTGTACGCAAAGGCGTATGTGCGTATAAGGACGCTACGCCCCTGGTTCTATGTTGCACGGCTTTTAGATATATTGACAATATGCTTTTACCTCTATCTGTAGTTTGATCTGTCGGTGTACGTGGAAAACTTTGAGTCAATTCCGCAGTTCATCATTGCACGAAATATTGTGAGGTATACTCGAACTCAGTCATTGCAATCGATAATCCACACTCAATCATTTCAGGCCATTATACCCTTTGATAGTAACTGGTTTAATATGTTGACATGAAAAATGTTGTAAAAACTCTTAAAGCCAGTTGTTTCTATTTAAAAAAAATTCGTCCTTCGACATCAACACACCTTTTTTTGCCCTTAGCCTGTTTTTCAGCTACGATTGTGAAAAGCCACCAAGCACAGAGAAAAGGGGACTAAAGACAACCATCGCTCTAAAACTTTATTGAAGCGCAATGAAGTTAGATAACTTGTGTTGTAACTAGGACTAAATGGCCTTAAATGTAAGGTAGTTATCTAGATTTTTACACTTTGAACAAACTACAACTTGTGAAATTTTATAAATCTCATCCAAAATACAGTTGTTTTCCTTCTCCATCAACCCAGGTTTAAGTTTTCCCTTCTAAACATGATATGCAACAAAACTGATGGAACTCTTCAGAGTAAATGTTAGGCTTATGGTTAACGTTTATGAACGGCCCGAGTTGTTTATGAACCGCACGAGTTGTTTTAGCTTCTTTTTTTGTGCTAGCACTGATTCAAATCTAAGCATTCAGCATTCGTGACTTGAATAAAATTTCCTTCCATTTGCTGATAAACAGATCTTTTATATTGCACTTTTATATTGTACCTACCGTGCTTACACTTTCGTGCACGCAAAAACACATGCTCTGCTTTGTTATCAGTTTAATCTGCCAACGAAGAAAAGTTCAGTCTAACTGCAAAGATAAGATTAGCCTGTACACAGACGTTGTTTTATTTTTCTTTTCGTTCTTTCCGAAAAATCGGCGAGCGCCCTTCTATTTTCTTCTTCCTCCACCCCTATCCCCTTGCGCTGGCGGTCAATAAATCGCCCTCGGTTTTTATTTTTATCACGCGCGTTAGACGGACTTCGAGGCAGAAAATAGAGGGTCTATGAGCAGGCAGCTAACATAATATTCCTGCTTGGAGGAAGGAGTGGGAGGGGTTAGTTGCCTACAGTATACAATCGCGGATCTTATTTATGACGAGTGAGTAGTTCAACATAAACCAATATATAGGCTATGAATTACAAGTCAAGTGCAAGTTCAAGTTCAGTTTATTTCCCTCAATATATATTTTGACTAACGCTAGGTTAAAGACTCAACTTACAGACTTTGCAGGTGACTGGGAAATGTTGCTGTAGAACTGATATGAAAGTTCCAGTATGATGGCCAAGTGAACCATTAGCCATTTTCTAGTTGGCCATCATAACTGCCAATTACATTTAAAATAAGTACAGGCGATGAACCAGAAGGTGCAAACTTAAATAAATATATTAGAACATAACAATAGAAAAGTAAAGAAACAATTAATAACAGTTAATAACAATTAAACAAAATGCAAAAGATTTATTATTTATTAAGTCATAAACACACAGTGTCCTCAACTTGCAATTTTGCGACATTGATTTATTTTATTGTCTTTATTAACTGTTCCCTTCATTGGATGTTGTAAACGCCACACCATAAAAGTTAACAAAGTCAAAACAAGCGTGCGTGGCAACGAATTAAAAACAGACGTTATTTATTCATTTATAATAATAATAATAATAATAATAATAATAATAATAAT
>JAKSDK010001428.1 GCA_022360095.1 Phycisphaerales bacterium | reverse complement strand
CGGGCGGCAAATTCCACCACGCGTTCATGTTGCGCCGAAACGCCTGCGATGCCTGTCGTCGCATTGTGCCACCACTGCTGTGTCAGAAGAAACGACTGATAGATGAGGCCAAACGGAAAGCTCTGCCAGGCATCGTCGCGGAAGCGTCGGTCCTGCGGCAGAGGTTCAATGCAGCGGGCGGGTTTGTCGGGATTCATCGACCTGGACACGGCAAAGTGCGCAAATTTGAGGGTTTTGCGGAGTGCCTTGTCCATGAGTTGAGCCCGTTTGCCCGGAGCGCAGGCAAGACCCATCGCCCAGTCGAGATAGGCTGAGGTCAGTGCGCGCGGCGAGAGACCGAACGTAAAACGCGAAACCGAAGCCCGCAGCGCCCGGTCGGTCAGATCGAAAAACGCTGTGGATGAAAAGGAATCCCGTTCCCAGGGATCATCGAAAGGCCCGGGCTCAAGGACCGACGGAGCGCCCCGTGTCTTCTCCGGCACGGGAGCTGGAGTTTTGGAGGAGGACGCTCTCTTGCGTGTGCCCGCAGGTGTGTCCATTGTCAGCTCCCGCTTTAAGGAAAGGCATGAACCGCACCCTACCTGCCTCCGGCGCCCGGCACATTGACGGGGGTCAAACCCTCAGGTCTTCTCCGGTTATCAGACACGCACCGGCCGGCACACAGCGCATCAGCGCGCATCCAAAAAGACTGAGCGCGTCTAACTGACCAAGGCGGCCAAAGGCGTCAAATTTGCCGCCTTCGATTTTGCAGTTTACCCAAGCGTCTCCATCTTGTGGCGGTATTTGGTGAACGTGCCCCAGTGATCCGCCGAAACGGAGGACTCCAGCGGCTCGACATGTTCGGATTTACGCATGCGTTTCCCTTGCACCGCTCTCTTGTCTTGTTTCGTCCTACCGCAATCCCGGCCGGACGAAGGAGGAATCCGGCGTTCCCGTGTGGCAGGCAATCATCCAGGGAAAGGTGTCGATGACATAATACGCGTAGGTGCCGTTATGCGTCATGCCGTTGCAGGCATCGAGATCTCCGTTTCCGGTGAACTCCCAGTCTGCCCGGTAAAGGCCGTCATAGCTGCCGCCGGG
>JAKSDK010001258.1 GCA_022360095.1 Phycisphaerales bacterium | reverse complement strand
TTTCTTTACATACGTTGTTACGGATGGTGTTCATGTTAGCGAGCCTGTGATGGCGACACTCGTGGAGAGAAATCCTGACCAGCGGTTATTGGAGTGGGTGGACGCGACCGGCACCGACCCGACCTGGAACCTGGCTTTCGATGGTGATCCGCTCACTTTTGCGCAGACGAGCCCGTATGGGTCGGTGAGCATTAACTTGGGTACGGGTAACCGGATGTCGTTGACGAGTGTGTTGTTTACGTCGGTGCAGAACAATGAATTCCGATTGGAAAATGCTGAGATACAAGGAACCAATGACCCGCACCAAGGGTCGTCGGCGACCGCGATCTATACGTTGACTTCGGGTGATGCAACCAACAGCCAGGCGCTGATCGATGCGGCGAGTGACTACAGCGTGTTCCGTATCAAGGCTACGGGGATGACCATTTATCTCGCCGAATTTGAGCTGTACGGTGTGCCGGCTGTAACACAGCAGGTTGTTTTGGGTGATGACCTTGTGCGTGTTGCGAAGAATTCGCTTAGCGCCGCGTCTATCGACGTGCTGGCTAATGACCGAGGTGTAGGCGGTAGCGGCGGGCTGGTGATCTCGTCGGTCGGCACGCCTTCCAATGGTGGTACGGTCACGGTCAATCCTGATGGGTACCTTGAATACACTCCCGCTGCTTCGTTTAGCGGTCTAGAGACTCTGGCGTATACGGTTCAGGATGGTCGGGGTGATTACACAACACCCGGAGGCATGTACGGGTATATGGAGAAACACGGCGATAGTTCCGGTTATACCTGGTACGCGACGGATGGCAGCAAGGTGGTGTTTGACTCGGGCGGGCAGTTGGTCGAGCGGGTAGATCGGTATGGGAATGGGGTGGAGGTGATTTATGATTCGGTTAACACGGATCAGATCAAGTACGTGCGGGATATTCAGGACGATGCGCCGGTTGAGGGCGCGAATGCGCGGAAACTGACGTTTGGGTACACGGGGGATCGGTTGACGGGCGTGCAGGACTGGACGGGGAGGGTGTGGGGTTATGAGTATTACACGGCGGCGGATGGTCCTGCGTTGGATGGGCTGTTGAAGAGGGCGATGGCGCCGGATGAGCTGGATGATGCGCTGGATATCGGT
>JAKSDK010000247.1 GCA_022360095.1 Phycisphaerales bacterium | reverse complement strand
GGCTCAATTCACCAGTTGATTTCTGGTGCACCAGGAACTGGAAAAACAATTCTTCTTCAATACAAAGCTTTAGAATGTGCAAGGAAGGGAGAAAAGGTCATCATATTTGTTCCACCTCCTTTGAACAAAAAATATGAAGCTTTTTTTGAGAAGAAAGAAGCATCCAGTGGGGTCAGTGTTTACACCTGGGAAGATTTTGCAAATCTTGCTGCTGAGACTAAAGAAAAATTTCACCTATTTGTTGATGAGTTACAAATTCTATCTGCCAATAAGAAACTTAAACAATCTCACCTGCGGTCTCTTCTTGAGAAACAAAAGAATTTTGACAATTGTTATTGCTGGTTCGCCTATGATGAGACTCAGGCATTAAAGACATGGGATCTTGATCGTGTAAAACGTTCTGATATTCTAAAATTTAGGTGTGCTTTTCTATGGTTGATTTTCGATTTCACTGATTTGAGGTATCAGGGAAAGACTGGACACTACAAGTTTGTTGAATCTCACCTTAAAACAGTCATGAGATCCACTAAGCAAGTTTTTGAATTTGTAAAAAATTTTGCTCACAAGACTGGATTTTATTCAACAGTGCTTTATCTAAAGGAACAACGCTATAAGAGCGAACATGGAGAGGATGTTCCTCCTTTCTTGAAAGACGATTGGCAAGGAGTGATTGGACATTGCGTTGGTGGATGTCAAGTTGAGGAAGTTGAAACTGATTCTCTTAAAAAGGTATTGGAAAGCATTTTAGGTGAGGTACATGAAAAAAGACAGAAACTGAAAGAAGTTGCTGTTCTAGTCACAAGTGACTGGATGCTGAAAGACCTGTCTTCTATGTGTAGAAATAAGGGAATTCCACTGTGTGCTGTTGGAGAAGCCAAAGATGCCTTGCTTTTAGACCATGGAGGAAAGGCGCATTCATTTGAATGGCCAGTTGTAATTGCTGTTTGTGAAAGAGGGTTACAGAGTGACAACCAGGGTTCATCCATTTTAAATTATCATGGTTTATGGTTTCTCATGTGTTCCCGAGCAGTAGTAAAACTGGTTGTTTTTCATGTCACAAGGCCTCTTAAAGATCACGTAAGATGTACTTGTTCACTAAATTGAGTGATAACGGATCATTGTT
>JAKSDK010001816.1 GCA_022360095.1 Phycisphaerales bacterium | reverse complement strand
TTGCTCAAAAGCAAAGGAATCCGTCCCGTTTCCGCCATCCAGCCTGCGGAATGGAACGGCGACGGTGAGCCGGTCATCGTCGCGGAAGGCCTCACGCGGCGCTTCGGCGATTTCACCGCTGTCGATCAAGTCGATTTTGCCATCCACCGCGGTGAAATTTTCGGCTTTCTTGGCTCGAACGGCTGCGGCAAGTCGACCACCATGAAAATGTTGACCGGCTTATTGCCGACGACCGATGGAAAAGCTTTGCTGTTCGGCAAACCGGTTGATGCGCGCGATCGTGAGGCCCGGCGCGTAATCGGCTATATGAGCCAGGCATTTTCTCTTTACGGTGAATTGACTGTCCTCCAGAACCTCAGGCTTCATGCGCGAATATTTGAACTTCCCGACAGGGAGGAGCGCATTGGCGAACTGACCCGCCGTTTCGGTCTGACGGACCATATGGACAATCTGGCCAGTGCCCTGCCGCTGGGAATCAAGCAGCGCTTGTCTCTGGCCGTCGCTGTCATCCATCGACCGCGCGTACTGATTCTCGACGAACCCACATCAGGGGTTGACCCGGAAGCGCGCGACGCTTTCTGGGACTTGCTGTTCGAACTTTCCCGGCAGGACAGCGTCACGATCTTCGTCTCGACGCACTTCATGTCCGAGGCTGAAAAATGCGACCGCGTTTCGCTGATGCATGCCGGCAAAGTGCTTGCGATCGGCACTCCGGCCGAACTGACGGACGCCGCCAAGGCCCGCACACTGGAAGAAGCCTTTATTGATGCCCTAAAAGCAGTCGACCCGCCAGCGCCGGTTGTAGCGCCGGAGATTCCCCGGCCAGGCACCCGTATGCAATCCGGTGGCTTTGTCCATCGCACCACTGCCTATGCCTTGCGCGAGAGCATTGAAGTTCTGCGAGATCCAGTGCGTCTTGCCTTCGCATTTGTCGGTTCGGCGATCCTTATGCTCGTCTTCTGCTTTGGCATTTCTCTGGATATTGAAGATCTGAGGTTCGCCGTTCTTGATTTTTCCAAAAGTCCGGAAAGCCGTGCCTATATCGCCGAGATAGAAGGCTCGCGTTATTTCGTGCCAACGCCGCCCCTGACCTCAGTCGAGGAAGGCCAGCGCCGTCTGCGCCAGGGTGATGTGTCCTTCGTTCTCGAAGTGCCGCCGGATTTCGGACGGAAACTCCGTGCGCAGGAAAAGACGGAGGTTCTGGTCACGGTCGACGGGGCGATCCCGTTCAAGGGAG
>JAKSDK010001472.1 GCA_022360095.1 Phycisphaerales bacterium | reverse complement strand
GTTGTAGCCAATCACATCAAACATGTGATCAAGTGCAGCCAATCAAATCAAACACGTGATCTTCTCAGTCAATTAGAAGGACGCTTTGCCGCCCCCGGCAGCAGCCGCAGCAGCAAGTTTTCCCGCGCTTCTCACGATATGAGAGTACTCGAGTTATTGTGTCCCAGACTTTTGCTTTTTCTTCCACTTCGTTGTATGGACTATTTACTTTTCAGTTTATTGGACAGAAGTGATAACTTTGTTAAGCTTGGGCTCTTCTATCCCAAATTTAAAGCGAACTTACCGCATTTGCCGGGAAAGCTCTAAGCATAACTGGTGTTAATCCTCTAAACAGGGCACCCACGCCCTCCTCGCGCATCTGCAGAATAACAAATAGGAACAGGCGTAAGTTTTGATCTAGAAATGAAACGGAGCCTTGGGAGATATATGAAACTCTTGAGGTGGACAACGTGAAGCATCCTCAGACTTTAAGACGAATTGCAACGTTCAGAAGTTTGCAGCACGCGTTTCAAATAAAACAAAGCTAGAATCTTACCATGTGCCTAAAAACATCTCTGACTCCATTAGGATAAGTTCCCTCGGGTGCTATGAGGGTCAAAACATAAACCAGCAGTGAGTAGAATGTATTTATCCAAAACTGGCATAACCTGACTGGAAAAGGTCATCAATGGCAAATCCATTTGATATTTTAGATGGTACACGGTGATATTTTCTTTCAAGCCCTGAAAACTAGCGGGTATGTAGTTTGAAAGATCTTTACAAACAAAATCTGGTAACGCATTGATGCGTATTACCTTACGCAGCTCATGTAAACCAATAGGAAAATTCACAATTACCCAGACTTCATTTCAAGTATAGTTTGTGCGTAAACAAGAAAAACATTTCGGGTTAATATTCTTCGTTATTCAAATCAAGTACGTCGAACTATTTATACCTCGAATGAATAAACTTGTATCGAAACGACTGGGAACCCACTGACCTGATCACATGACTGTATATCGTGGGCTCGGTGCCCAGCTCATCAACGTTATAACTATTTTGAGCTTATCTGATGACCAGCTGATAATGCACTGAATTGGGGGCTCAATAATAATTTTTTTAACCAATAACTCCGCTTTTAGGCTTGGCTAAATGTATATCAAATATGATCAAGAAAGAATTGTATCTCACCTGTTTGTAATCTGGATTTAAGCACATCTGGAGC
>JAKSDK010001857.1 GCA_022360095.1 Phycisphaerales bacterium | reverse complement strand
TCTACTAGAGGGGTTTGGGGGCATGCACCCCTCGAAAAGTTAGAAATTTCAGTTCCCTAAAATGTAATTTCCAGTGTCCTGGGCACTGAATCGGGTACAGAAGATAATGTATTTTCGATCAGTTTGGACAAGTAATGCACAGTAAGTCCCAAACTTTTCTGAAATATTTTAAATCTGAAGCAAAAAGGCTGTCTAGGTCCAGCAATTTGAATTTTAATATAAGTTTTGACAGAATCTTTCTTTAATTTAATACTTTATTTCTAGCTTCCAATTCAGGGTAAAAAAGTAGCCGACTTCTCTTAGCAAAGTAGCCGACATGCTTTGTCGGTCATCAGTGCTTATTGAAACCAATGAATTGCATTTTTTTTTCGTTTTGAAAATGCAAATGTACATGTTTTGTTGACAAGTTGCAGACACTCTTTTTAAGACCAAACAGCATTTGTATTCAGTTCTGTACAGGTGATTCTTCTTTGGGTGACAGTATTTTTGTTTGTGAAGCCAAAATGAACAAGAATGGTTAATTCTAGCTAGAGGCAGGCCAAGGATATTATGTTTCAAAATATAAAAAACAGGGCATAACTTAAGCTTCATATCCTACAAAAAACTATAAATCAAGAACAGAGTGTTCTCATCGTGATAAGATTTTACATGTCACTGATGTTGTTATTTTCTCTTTTATTTATAGTGCACCTAGAAGTTATTCTGAACTTATGGATGAAGAATTATCTCTGCACAGTTTTTTGGAGGTTTGTATCTAAAGAAGAGGCAATGGAGCCAAAGTTGATTTGTTATCAGAACTTCAAGAGGTTATTTGGGGCTAGTATGACTGTCTATTATGACAATTTTGTGGTTGTATCGTGTACATATGAATACAGAATTACTAAAGGGAACGGTGGTGAACTTGCGCCATTACAAATCACCCCGTCAACTCCATCCTGGGAGACCCACGGGCAGCTAATTGGGACAGGATATTTAGGAGCTTAACTGCTACAGATAAAGTTAATAACAAAAACAGGAGAGCCTCTTAACATGTAATCTTACCAAGCCATTTTCAGTCTAAGGGCCTGTTTACATGGAGGTGGGGGACCCCAGGTAGGTGAGGTAACCCGCTTAGGTGGGGTAACCCGCCTGTC
>JAKSDK010000342.1 GCA_022360095.1 Phycisphaerales bacterium | reverse complement strand
TCCAATGATTCAGTTCAGAGTTATTAAATACTTCTAGTATATACACACGCAGTGATCTTGGTGTTTCAAGCAATGGTTAGCTGCAGTAGCTCGGACTATGACGTTATATTATTATTACTTTGTCGGGCATTGTGGCGCATTTTGCGGGCTAAAATGGAGAATTTGGCGGGCTAAAACCGCTGAAATAAAGCAACGAAATGAGAGGATCAAACAGTCATACGATATAAGCAGCCAATCAAAATCGAGAAGCCATGGCAGTGTTTGCGCCATTTTCTTGCATTATTGTTTGTCAAGGAAATCACTCTGCCATTTTTCAAAGCTCAAATCATGGCTGAAAACATAGAAAACAACAAACAACTTTTAAATTCCCAATCTTCTCAGCTAGAGAAAGATGATCTACAAGAGTTAGAGAAGCTTCTGATGTAAATAACACCTGTAGAAGCTCCATAAAATGAGAAGTCTAAAGACTACTGCAAAGCTGATCGTCACAAAGTATGTTGCTTTTTCATAAACAATATTTTAGCTGGCCATACCAGCCTTCTTCAGGTTTACAGATGTTACTGAATTTAAGATAGGAATAACAATATTATATAGATGGAGAACGTCGCAATAAAAAGCTGTTTTAGTACCTCCATAGTCGGCGACAAAGTGCATTTAACTTTTTCGGCTTAAAGCCCAACGAGCCCAGTTCGACCAATTATATGCCAAACTGTTAGTTTAACGTTTGCACTCATGTGCATCTGATTCCAACACTTACGAATAAGCGTTCATGTCTATTATAATTTAAAAAAACTCGAGAGGCACGATGTAGCAGTTTCTAACAAGTTTCGGGAAACAAAAAAAGCCACTCAATATGTCAATGCTCACTTGATTTGATTCATACTGTCTTGTTGTATTTTTTTGAAGTCTTTGTTTTTCAAGGCCCTCTAAAGTGATAATAACAGTAACAGAGTCCATGTTCTTAGGCATACACATATTTTTGGTCCTTGTTAAAGCTCATTTTAACTCTTCCCTAGCCGCTTGGACTCAAATGAGTCTGAGTTGGGCGAACATACACTCTATTGTTTTATTCACCATGCTAGGCCTTGGAGTGAACGCGGTCTTTTGCCCGAGTTTTAAAATAAGAACGTTTGAAAAACACAAGTAAGACCTTAAGCGATGATTTTTTGAAGGTAAAGCAAAAACTTTTAAAGTGTTTTAAATAGGGTTTCTGATTTATTGCAGCTGATCAGTTTTTACCGCTCGAAGTACTGTAAGTTTTAAACAACCCCAAAGGAGAAAGGGGCCGTTTTGTGAACTGATCCAGATTTTTTTTTTGTTTTTTTTTTATTGCAAGTAATACACACACAGAAAAGAAATAAAAATTACACAGAATAAATAAAGTAATAATAATAATAAAAAACAAAAAACAAAAAAAAACAAATAGCGAATTTACACACTTACATGGCAATATATTTACAAATATTAAAATACGTTACAGCAATGGTAATTCCATATATTACTGTACTTAAATATAATCTATAATTAATTTTT
>JAKSDK010000667.1 GCA_022360095.1 Phycisphaerales bacterium | reverse complement strand
GCACACGCCGTCGCCGTCCGTGTCGCCGCTGACGTCATCACCCACACAAACATCGCAGCCGTCCGGCACGCCGTCGCCGTCGGCATCGGCGCGATCGTCAAAGCCAGGGCAAACATCGGCCGAGTCGCACACGCTGTCGCCATCCGAGTCATCGGGATTGTTCTGCGGGCATGGGTCGGTGTCGTCGCAAACGCCGTCACCATCCGTATCGCCGCTGGTGTCATCACCCACACAAACATCGCAGCCGTCCGGCACGCCGTCGCCGTCGGCATCGGCGCGGTCGTCAAAGCCAGGGCAAACATCGACCGAGTCGCACACGCTGTCGCCATCCGAGTCATCGGGATTGTCCTGCGGGCATGGGTCGGTGTCGTCGCACACGCCGTCACCGTCGCTATCGCATGGGGCGATGACGGCCGTTAACACAACACTGCCATAACTGATCTCAAAGCTGTTGACGCGTGGATCGGTCGTCGCGCCGTTCGGTAGACCATTGAAGACGCCGTTCGTGACCGTGTCGGCGACAATCGTGATCGCCAAGTCGATTTCATGAGGACCATACGCGGTGGTGTCGAGATTCAATGCGGCTCCGGCTTCCAGCGTTGTGTTTCCGGTGACGGTCATACGATCGTGCGCTCCGCCGCTCGTGCTGCCGGTCAGATCAACGTCGAATACGCTACTGGCCGCCAACGTCGCGTTGCCGTTCAAGTTGAAGTCGCCGACGGCCGTGCTGCCCGGCGCCACGGTGCCATGGAAGGTGATGGTGGGCGCGGTCAGATCCGTTCCGCCGTCGTTGGCGTCGTGGATCTCACCGGCGCTGATCAGCGTGAGCGCGTTGCTGAACGTGGCCGTGTCGATGGAGATCGGCCCGGCCGCAGTGTCACCCACGACGACGCCGCTGCCCGCGTTGAGGCGCGCGATTTCATCGTCGGTCAGGTTGAGTGTTCCGTCGGCGCCGCCCAAGCCGATCGACGCGCCGTTCGTATGTGACTCCACCGTGATCGTCCCGCCGGTTTCGACCGTGCCGCCCGTCAGGTTGAGCTGGTCGATCTCCAGCTTGACGTTGCCGGTGGCAGTAGCGCCGCCAATCGCGCCGACTCGCATATCGATTCCGTCACCGTTGCCGGCGATGCCCGTAAGGTGAATGTCGCCCGCTCCGGTCGACAGGACGCCCGTTGCGCTGTCTTCAATGATAATCCCGTCCGAGTTCCCGTTACCGGCCGTACCGGTTACGGTGATCGCGCCGTCGACGCTCTCGATGCTGGTGCCGCTGCCGAAGCCGTCACCGTCGAACTCGACGCCATTGTTGTTGTTGTTCGTGTTCAATGTTCCGCCGACGCCGTCGATGGTGATGTCGGCCGCGCGCGGTCCCGTTCCGGTCGAGGTCACCCGGCTTTGTCTGGTGATGATGACGCCAATCTTGAACGAGCCGTTGCCGGACCCGCCCTGGCCCGTCATCGCAATGTCGCCGTCGACGCTCGTGACCAGCCCCGCCGCCGTGTCGATGGCGACACCGTAGTCGCTGTTGAACCCGACGCCGCCGGCACCGTTGATGGTGATGGTCGCGGCGTTCGGCCCGGTCCCCGTGGAACGGACTTCCCTCTGGACGAGCACGCCGTTGTTCAAGGCGCCGGCCCCGTCGCCCCCGCCTTGGCCTACGATATTGATGGCGCCGTCCACACTGGTCACGAAACCGGTGATGTCGACGCCGTAGTTGATCCAGCCGCCTCCCCGGCCCGTGCCGGTGATGGTGATGGTGCCGGCATCGGCGCCGCCGGCAGTGGAACGGACAGTTCCCTCGATTCGTACGCCCCTTTGGGTGCCGCCCGCGTCGTCGCCGCCGAAGCCGGTCAACGCGATGTCGCCCGTTCCGGTGACTTCGACGGTATTGCCGGAGCTCACGATGATCCCTATGAAATTGCCCGACGTGGTGGCGGTTGCATTGGCTACCAGAGTAATGTCTCCGTCTCCCACATTCGTGACGCCGGCATTGACGGCAATGGCGCCCGGGGCCGTCAGCTTGAGGTCCGCGCCGTTGACGCTCGTTTTGACGATCGCTGCCGCGACCGTGATGTCGCCGCGCTCGCTTTGGTCTGCGGCGGCCGTGGTGTCGACCACAACGTTCTTGTTTGCGTTGAGGTTGGCAACAATGTGATCCGCCCCGATCTGCGCGCCGGAATTCGTGGGGGTATAGGTCACGGTGACGCCGTTATCGGCGATCGCGACGCCGGTGTTGGCGCCGCCGGCGACGATAGACACATTCGTTGAGGCAATGGCTGACCGTACCAGACCATGACCCATGATCAATAAACTGAATACGATCGCGGCCCGCGTCTTTTTCCACGTCATTGGATGATGCTCCTCGTTTACGGACTTTCCATTCAGGCCGATTCAGGCGTGGCCCATCCGCCGCTGGGTTCCCGTTTATGGCAGGGGCACGTCCCTGCTCTCACCCGCAAACGCAAGAAACGCCCAATTCCCTTAAAAAAAATTGGTGATTTCCGACGCCGTTGATAAGAGCTTGCGCACCAAGTAGTTAAAAAATGAGTCGAGCGTGCCAAGCGGGGCCTCGTAGGCGAATTTCATCGCCCGCTTTCGGAGCGAGTGACGGTGGGCTCGCGACTTTTTGGACTTTCGTTTTGACGGGATCGTCGGGGAATCATGTCCTTTGATCACAGTCTCCCGCAGCGCTGTTCCGTCTTTTGATGTCCCGTGGGATTCCCCACCCTTCGCGCGGACGCAAAAGGGTTGATCGTGGTTTTGTGATCGCGTCTCCCAATGAAATAGCATCAGGAAGCCGCCCACGACAAGAACAGATTCATCGCCAACTTACGGTGCAAGTGCCCTGGTTCATGCGAGACATTCAGCCGGTCACTAATGAGAAGACCCAAGGGCGGAACGCCAAGAGCAGGCCCACGCTCTTCTTTTTCTCCGGCGGCAATGCCATGTCGAGCTCGACAAGGTCATCGAACTCTTTGACGAGTTTGTCGATCTTGCGCGAAATAATCTTCATGGACGAATGAGAAAGCTCCGCCGACTCGAATCTCAATAGGCCATCGGCGGTCTCAAAATCGGCGTCCAAGAATTCGTCCTTGACCTGTTCTTCGTAAAGACGCCTCACCGGACCTGCTTTGCGCCAAGCGATCGTGCGGGCGGTGAGTAGCCGGATGCGATTTCGCGAGTAGTGCTCGATTAGCTTGAGCCGATCAAGCTTTGTAATCGCGCCTGTGGTCTGCGTCGCGCTCATACCGAGTCGCTTCTTAATCCTGCTCGGAGTCCAACCGTTGATCAAAAGATAGAAACACAGCAATAACCGTGGCTCATTGGCGAGTGCCGTTTCCTGCTCGACAGTGAGCGTAGTCACGGGGTGTTGGTCTTGGTGAGCCGACAGCCTGGCCAGTTCGTAGATGCTCATCTCCAAGAACTGGCAGATCTGGTCCAACCGTTTTAGCGAGAACGACTCGTCGGCAAAGATGCGCTTGACGCTGGCCTCGCTAAGTTCGAGTGCTGCTGCAACATCGCTGTAGGTAAGACCCTTGGACCTCAAGACGTACTTCAGCGTCATGACAAGTTGAGTGGTCTGGTGCATGTGCGCTCTCATCCTGGTAGATGTGCCTTCGCCCGTGACGTGAAACGACGCGTCGTCTTAACGAACAATACCGGCACGTATCGTAATATAATACCTTAAAAATAAGTATTGAAAAGCATTTCAGTCGTCACTAGATTTCAATCGATCTCGAGGTCTGTACGAAAAACTCTGTCAGTTTGTCGATCAAGCCAGGGTCAAGCGAATGGGCTACGCAACGATCCACCTATAAGGAAAAGAACAAATGAGCAGAAACATCAAGAAACTGAAATCGTGGTTGGCGATTGGTTTCGTCCTGTCGTGTAGTAGAGCATTGGCATCAGAGCCGCAAACCCTCTCGGAGCTCCTCGAAAACGCCCGGGCCGAGAAGGGAATGCCAGGCTTACGCGCCGCAATACGATATCCCGATGGGCGCATCGTCCGCGCGGCGGTTGGTTTGGGGGACAGGGAGGCAGGGACGCCGCTGGATAATACGGTCGGGATGCCGGGCGGCAGTACAGGAAAAACCTTCGTCGCCGCAGTCACGATGTTGCTGGTCGAGGATGGTACATTGTCGCTGGACGACCGAGCCTCTAAGTGGCTCGGCGATACCGATTGGTATGCACAGCTTCCCAACGCCGAACACATCCAGGTGCGTCACTTGCTGTCGCATTCGAGCGGCATACCCGACTACCCCGGCACGTCCGGGTTTCGCAGGGCCATGATATGGCGTGCCATCCGACACGGCAGCGCCAAATTCGATCCCGAAGAGCTGATCGGTTATTCGCTGGCCAAGGAACCGACGTTCCCTGTCGGCCAGGGATACCATTACTCCGACACGGGTTATTTGGTTCTCGGCCGCGTCATTGAAGCAGCCAGTGGGCGGTCATACTACGACTTGCTCAAAAAGCGGATTCTCCACCCTCAAAAATTAGACGGCATCCGACCGCAAAACAAATCGGTTCTTACTAACATCGTGCCCGGCTACGTTTCAGGCGCACGAAATCTAAAGAAGGATGGACGAATGAAGTTCGATCCGTCGAGCGAATGGACGGGCGGTGGTCTCGTCACGACGCCGACGATGCTCGTCAAGTTCTTCGGCGCTCTGGCAGAAGGGCGCGTGGTCAAACCTGAGACCTTAGCCTTAATGTTGAAGGGCGAATGGCAGAACCCGATGGAACCGAGCTGGCGTTATGGTTACGGTCTGTTCATCTACGATGACGGTAAATGCTTTGGTCATGCCGGCTTGTGGTCGGGGTACCGTACAGATGTAAGGCATTACGCCGCAAGCGGTCTCACGGTGGCGGTGCAGACGAATCGCGATGGACGCATGGAGCTGGAAAACTTGCTCGCTCGACTAGCCGCTGCCGCAGGAGAACTCGAGTAGCCGCCGATCTGGAGGCCGGCCGTGTCCTAGCGCAAGCGAGTGCAGTGCCAGAACATCAATTTGTGCGCTTCGCCGACGTCAGCTCTACTAGAAATCTTTACTTGACTCCCCCGGAAAATGTGTTATTTTTTAGTCGGTTCAATCACGATCATGTCTCACTGCATTTCAGTGTAACCTTGGTTTTGCAGGCATGGGTCTGCGAAGCGCTGAGGGTTCCAGTTTAGTCATCGCTTGCCGAATGAATGGGCTTTGCTGCGTTCGGTGAGCAGTTGTGTTTCACGCGGTGGCTTTGCGTAACAAGCGCAGGCGCCGCGAGCGGAGGGATTCTGCGCTCATGGAACTCGGTGACGACGTGTTTTACCGTCCGTCGAATGAATGTCCGGTGTAGTCAAGGGAGTGATGACACTGGCGCGAATTCACAATGAGTGTCGCTAAGGTCAAACAGAACGTTGAGATTTCGCCCCTATTTCGCAGCGGGATGATAGTTCGTTTTCAAAAATGAAAGACGAGTGACTCGGAGCACCCATTTAATTGGAGTGGAGCCATGAGACGACGATCACGAGCTTGGATGGCGGCAGGTGTGGCAGTGGCAGTGGGACTCTGCGCGGAACCGAAGGTCTTGCTGGCCACGTCCTCCAGTAATATTGGAAACATCGATCTTGCAACGGCCACTTCCGTAAACATCTTAAGCGGACAATCGGTTTGCTCCGAAATGCAATTGTGTGCTGAAGCATGGCATTGTAGCGGCGGGCCGCATCCCGGTTGCAGTGGCCCGAGTTGTGGCGTCGACCCGGCCACGGCCTTCCAGACGCCTTCGGGCTGCAGTGGCGGCAACAGCAACGGAGACGGCTGTGGATTGAGCTGCGTAGAGGCAACCGGAGACTCGGGCGGCTCCGGTTCGAACATCCCCGTCCTGATGGTCAGCATTTCAAACGACGCCAGTCCGATGCCCTATCAGGTCGTGGACACCAGCGGATGGCCGATGCTGAATCGCAGCGATGAGGCCGCGCCGACCGGAGGATGGATCACCGACCCCGTCGTGGTCGACGCCGGGGAGTTCATCTTCGGCGCCCGAGACCTGACCTGGACACATGACGGCACCGCCGCGGCCGCCGGACGAACCTATCGTCACAACACCGCCAACCAGGGTGGACTCGTCGACTTCGGACGCAACTTCCACACCAACCTCCGCGCCTTGGTGGACGAGAGTGCCGCGTCGCTGACCGCCACCGTCCAACTGGGCAACGGAGAAGACATCGTCTTCGTCCGGGCGAAAGACACCGATC
>JAKSDK010000507.1 GCA_022360095.1 Phycisphaerales bacterium | reverse complement strand
GGTGATATTACCAAAAGCGTCCTCAACTACCTTCCCGCCAAAATCGGCAGCTAACATACGGTTAACTTGCTTCCTGCCGTTAACGAGATTCCTCGCCTTAGCTTTATTCTCCTTGGTCGGCTCTGCACCTCTCAGTGTAAGAACGGCTTGGACGTCCCTCTCCTTCTCAGTCTCCCTACCCTCGCCACCTGTATCCGTCTTAACCCGGCTGAACCCAGGCGCTGATTGCTCAACAAAGGCATCCACATCCTTCTCAGGGATGTTCTTAGGTATGAAGATTTCCTTCTCCTGGTTATCCTTAAACACCTTGACCTTTCTCTCACCCTTTTCCCTATCTGTGGGCTGCAAAGCTTTATTGGCCCTAGCTAGGTCAAGCAGCTCGGAGACTCCAGTCTCTGGCTGTACCGAATCTCTTATCACAGAGCCTTGTGGCTGGGCTTGGGCAAATGCACTGGCAGTTTTTTGAGACGCCCTCTGTGCCCGGAAATCCGTGATCATACTGGTAAAGTCACCTATTTGATCCTCGGCTCCGGCTAATATAAGGTTCTCCTGTAACTCCTTTATCTGGGCTTCATTAGGAGATTCATTGGAGAAGGACATATTCCTGGCAGATTCGAGTGCGGCCTCAAAAGCCTTCTTTCTCTCCTCTTCCTTCTTTTCCTCCTCCTTACGTCTGGACCTAGCACCAAGGGCAAAGCCCAGTGAGGCGAACCTTTCATCAGCAGGTACGTTAACGACTGTAGCCATAAATGTACTCCTAAATTAACCGAGGCCGAACTTCCCGCCAAGGAAGGCGGTTAGCAAGCCGATCTGTCCTGCCTGATTTGTAACGACATTCTCTTGGGCTTTCAACCCAACGGCGGCTAAGAGCTGGTTGATCCTGTTCTCCTGCACACCTTCCCTTCTCAGGAAGTCTGAATACTGTAAGGCCAGCTCCTGGTTAATAACTTCCCTTGGTAGCCCTTGTGCCTCAAGGTTTTTAGAGAGTGCGTCCAGCTCGAATTTAGCCTCTTCGATATCCAGCCCGGCGGACGCAAGGG
>JAKSDK010000500.1 GCA_022360095.1 Phycisphaerales bacterium | reverse complement strand
TTAAAAATAATCTAATCAAATAATAAAATGGAATTCAAAAACGATATTCCTATAAAAGAAGACAGAGATTTTATAGTTGATGATGGTTATAATCATGATGAGGACCCAACATATCAACCTAAAGACCACTCCTCCTCATCAAATGATGATAAATATTTTGTTACTGGTAAAGAGTTTAAAAAACTAGCCAAAAAGGCTAAAAAACTCGGTGCTGAATCGTTTAATTATTCAACACGCAAAAATAACAAATATGTAGCCACACTTTCAAATGGAAAGAAAATTCATTTTGGGTCATCACAATATCCAGACTATCTTATCCATAAAGACAAAGATCGAAAAGAGAGGTATCTCGCTCGAGCTGAGAAGATTAAAAATAAACAGGGAGAGTTAACTTATACTAATCCTGAATCATCTAATTTCTGGAGTGTGAATCTACTCTGGCCAGAAAAAGAATTTTAAGATATCTAGGTATTATATAAAAAATGGAAGATTTAATATTTTCGAAGCATTATGTGGATGATATTTTAGATAATTTACAAGAAAAATTAGAATCAGGTTTTTATCTTGACAAAATTAATATTGATGGTAAATTTGAAATTTGGAAACAAGAAGAAAAATGTTTAGTATTACTTTGTTGTAATGGTAAATTAGATGATGGTAGTGATGGTCTTGCTGTTCGTTTACCACTTCCTCTTAGATTTGATGAAGAATGGTTTAAGAAATATAAAGAACAAAATATAACTAGAGGAAGTGTTATTTGTTATCATATTGATGGATTTTTAAAAAATGATTTAAAGGAATAAAAATATATAATAAAATGCAATTATCCAGTTACGATCATCTAACCTCAGACAACATTATCTTTAATGAAGCTAAAGAGTACAAAGTGAAAGATAGCAAGATCAAATACAAACGTATTCCAATTGAAGTTAAATATCTAAATGGAAAGAAAGGACCACTTGTAATCGAAACTCCACTTCTTTTTAGCTTTGGCGTGAATGAGAAGAAAAATCAAGAAACAAACAAGTTAGTAGGTTATAGTATGCCAGTATGTCTTTGGGCTAAAGATA
>JAKSDK010001594.1 GCA_022360095.1 Phycisphaerales bacterium | reverse complement strand
TGGCGGAGGATTGATCATGACAGATCCGACCGTGCACATCGTTATCCCCACGCTGGACGGGAAAATCGAGCAAGAATGTTTGCTCGGACTGCTCGAGACATGGGGGAAGATCCCGTGCGAGCTATCCCTGCCAAAGGGCTGTTACATCGGGCGCAACCGGGACATCGGGACAGCCGAGTTTCTCGATGGCGACTGCACTCACATCCTGTACGTAGACGCTGACATTTCGTGGCGCTTCTCGGATCTCGAGAAATTGTTGGAGCTCAATACGGGGTTCGCATTTGGTCGCTATCCGCACAAGGGGCCCACATGGAAGCGTGGGTGGGTTGCACGTGGTGAGTCGTCAGGGATCGCTCTCATGGGCACCAAGGGGCGCCTAGTGGACGCTGTGGAGTGGGAGCGCTGCGGTGGTGGGTTCGTGCTGCTGTCCAGGTCAGCGGTAGAGCGGATGTGCGAGATGTACCCTGGGTTTCGCTATGTCGATCCGGTAGGGCGCGAGCTCCACGGTCTGTGGTGGATGGACGGGCTAAGGATGGGTCCTCACGGTGAGGCGGTCTGTGAAGGTGAGGACTATGCGGTTTGCCGTCGGTGGCGTGAACTGGGCGAGCGAATCTTCACCCGAAACGATGTGAGTCTCGGACACGTCGGCTCGTGCACGTATCGGATGTACTGATGGCCAAGGGAAACAAGAAGGCGCGCGCAGTGCAGAAGGTCATCGGGTGTCGGTACATGGCTGCGCTCCGATTCGTCAAAAGCCCGATCTGGTCCAAAGAAGCTGAGTCCTATGCGAGGGAACATGGCGTATCGAAGCGCGAAGCATTCGTGGCGATAGCACCTCGTTACTTCACGGGTCCCCATGCATATCTCTGACGAGGTCAAGCAACTGTTCGTGGTCGCGGTGCTGCCGGCTCTTGTCGAAGAGATCGGTGCAGGTGTTCGCGAGTACCTGGAATCGAGGCGAGAGGGGTTTTGCTCGCACGGAAGAAAGGGAGGGAGACTCTGTCCACGATGCTCTGATGTAGGTAGGTAGTAGACTTCAATCCGTGGCACTCCGAAACATCCGAGAGCACGGGATCCAAAAGCTGCGAGAGTGGCGCGCGGATCCCGTGCTCTTTTGCGTTGAAGCTCTGGACTTCCACCCATGGGATTCCGACGCAGTGTCTTGCGACACACAGGCGGGATTCCTGCGCAGCGCGGCGAAGAACAACCGGACTGCGACTAGGTCGGGCCATAAGTGCGGGAAGACAACGGCATGCGCCGCGCTG
>JAKSDK010000716.1 GCA_022360095.1 Phycisphaerales bacterium | reverse complement strand
TTTTTTTTGTTTTTTGCGAGATGTCATCATGACCTCCAGTTTAGCCGGTTTCGCAAATTATACAAATGATACTTATCATTGACATATGTGGAATTGGCAATTATCAAATTGATGCAAGACAGGGTCCAGATCGTCAACACCTGCGACAGCGTGTCGATCGAACCCTTAGTCGATCTGAATTGAACACCACAACCGTGAACGTGACTGGGAGTGTTGCGATGCCGGAAACAATGAAGGCCGCAGTGTACTACAGCCTCGATGACATTCGTCTCGAGGAGCGCCCGGTTCCAGAGGTTGGTCCCGATGAGATGCTGCTTAGGACGTTGGCCTGCGGCTTGTGCGGCGGCGAGACGATGCCTTGGTACAAAAAGGCTAAACCCAAGGTGATCGGCCACGAACCAATCGGCGAAGTGGTTGCAATCGGTGACAATATCGATGGCTTTGACGTCGGCGAGCGATTGTTTGTTCATCACCACGTTGCCTCGATGAATTCTCATTGGTCGCTTCGCGGGCATTACACAATCGATCCTTTCTTCTCCCAAACAAACATAGATCCTGGCGGCGTCTGCGAATTCTACAAGGTCACAGCTGATCACTTGGCTAAGGACACTTACCGCATTCCGGACTGGATGACGACGGAAGCCGCGACAACGATTGAACCCTGGGCCTGTGTGATCGGTGGACTGAAGACATGCAATATACAGCCGGGCGATACCGTGGCCGTCGTCGGTGCGGGCTTCATGGGTCAGGGCTTCGTTCACCTCGCTCCTTTCTTTGGAGCTGGCAGGGTCTTTGCTCTTGATCTTTCTGACTGGAGGCTTGCCAAAACCAAGCAAATGGGCGCGACCTTCACGATCAACCCAAATTCGACAGACCCCGTGGACGCGATTCGATCGAACAATGACGGTTTGCTTGCGGACGTTGTGATCGTTATCGCGCCATCTCGGCAAGCCTGGAACCAGGCCTTGGCGCTGGTTGAGAGGGGTGGAACGCTGCATCTTGGCGCGCCGCTGGCTCCCGGAACGGATTGGACGCGTGACGGCTGCAACGCCTATTTCGACGAGATTACGGTTACGTCGAAATTCTCAGCCGATCATATCGATACATACAACTATTTCAGACTGCTCAAATCAGGTCGCATTTTCCCGGAAAAGGCCATAACCCATCGATTTGGCATCGATGATGCCGCGCAGGCATTCAGAATGCTCGTCGATGCGCAGGAATCCCTCAAAATCATCATGTATCCGAATGGCCTGCCCGATCATGCACAGACAATCAGAGATG
>JAKSDK010000272.1 GCA_022360095.1 Phycisphaerales bacterium | reverse complement strand
GAATGGTGCCTGAAGAAGATGGAGCCACATGACAAGCAGCAAAGCCAAACGCATAGGGAATCCTTGACAACACTGTGAGCGGCAACTACTGCGCAAAATCAGTGGAAACTAAAAATGGTTATCACATACTTATGGAGAACTGTAACCCTGTGAGAGAAATCTAAGAATTTGCTCGTTAAAGGCCGCACTCATCTTTTCAATATAATGGGCACCACAAAAGTGCCATGGGCTTTGAGGTAATAATACTGAGAAATACTCAATGTTTGTTCAAAATTCATATCCATGTTTGTCTCATTTTTGTTTCACCAGTGACTTCTAACTAAAAGAATTTGTAGGGTTTCCTTGATGACAGGTGATGCTCCCTTAAAGGTAAGCTTGGAATAACACATGTACACAGCTGTATATCATTTTCAAAGCTAAGTACTCAAATACTTTCTTTTAACTGTTATATCCCATCATTACAAGTAATCTAGTTTGGCCACTGAAATGCCTTTGAGGACCAGTGCTAAGCAACAACAGAAGTTGAATAAATCCTTTTTAAAAGATCTATCGGACTTCAATTATTTTCAGAGGTAACTTGGTCATTGCCCATGGCCAATTTAATAATTCACTTAACAGTGAGCTCCCGAGTAGATGAGATCTAGCCAGAAACACTGGGCCTTCATTTTCATAATATTAATAGTGCAAAGGTGATAGAGGGACAAGTGACCATTAACAGACAATTGTAACACCACAGACCAGTGATTTGGTTGTCATTAAATAGCCAATTGATGGTGTGGCAGTTGGATATAAAACTGTAAAACGTTTGAATCCAGGAGTCATTTGATAAGTAGGTGGAGCGTGATCGCCTGCAGGGTGAACATACAGCTGCTGTAGTCCTGAATAGGACTGTTGTTGACAGTGACTGACATTTTAGCACCCTGTGTGGTGGTCATTTTCAGAGAAAATTATATTATACTATCAATTGACTCTGGTTATTGACCTGACTGGTCAATTAAGTTGCAATTTTAATGGTTGTCTGTCAGTCACAGTTAGGCCATGATGATATTGGCTATGAAGACTCAAATAGAATGATGTTAATTAAGATAATTCATTTTGTACATTCTTTTTATTGTTCATCAACCTATCGGTTGTCCAGTCAATCCACTCTCTTGTAAGTTAGTTTTGCTTGAGTTATTAATAAGTAGTTTGTATGGTGCCAGTAAGTGTTGACTACATGTACGATTCAGTGACATGAGTCTCAGTTGATTTGATGTTTGGTCTGACAACACAAGGGTACATTAAAAAAGGGATTGTGTTATTAATGTTTGTTGGTTTTGTTTTCCTAAGTACTTTTTATTACTATATGAAACTAAAATGTGTTACTGACATGTTTGCAACTTCATCGCAAACAAAAATTTCTCCTGTGTATTCAAAGGCTCAAACAGTCCAGATTAACTCTCCTTACAAAGAGAAGTCTATAGCACACTGTCTTGATTTTCTTCAACTAATTTTGTCCTTTGGTTTCATTCCCAGTGTATGAATTGCATGACATTCTGTAGGACTCTGGGAAGGTTTTTGCCTAGTCCCTAGGCCTCATCATTATGCGCGGCTGATGCGTTTTGGGTCATGTGGTTCGAGAAAGTTTTTGAGGCCTAGACAAACTCGGAGAAGTGAGACATTTTGTCTCACTTGGGGCAGAGCTTTTGGAAGCGGG
>JAKSDK010000226.1 GCA_022360095.1 Phycisphaerales bacterium | reverse complement strand
TTGTTCAGTATTCAAATGTAACAAAATCTACTGTAATATATATTGTTTTCAACAATGCCTTAATATAAGAACATTTATTCATGATCAGCACAGTGCTGTCACTTTCAGTTTGCCGGGCAAATAAAAAGAGTAGACATGGAATTAAACATCTATTGACTTCTTTTGGTTCTCTATTTCCTCTATTTTTCTATTTGAAAGTAGCCGGGGATCATGTTCAAGGTTAATGCGTGAAATCCCCAGCATTCAATGACACCCCTGTTAGCAGAACAGAAATTTCAGGAGATCAAGTAAAATACTGCTTTTTTAAAAAGGAAGACTGAAAGACGGAAATAATTTCAAAATAAATACAAATTTAATAGCAAGTAGTTTGAGCCTTGGCCAGGTAATAAGTAGATTACATAGGTGAGAGTAATCAAAAAACAAAAAATCGCTTTTAAGGGACAATGACTGATCCCACTTAGGACAACAGCACTGAGTTAATACCATGAACATCAACTACTACTGGCATTTTTCTTCATAGTATTTTCATTCCCAAACCCAGAACGTACCTTGATGCAATAAAACCACTTTTTAAAGCACCATTAATCAAAATTAGAGGTAATATAACATTTAGAGCTCACGTAAATCATACACATTGTTACTGTTGCGTATTACCTCAGGCTTCAGGTGATTCATGCGTCCAACCCTGTAGCCACACACTGCCATGTTGAGTTTTACACCAATAACAAGAGAGAAGAAGTATTTCTGGAAATGAAGACGATGAACAGTAACTGTAACAAAAATACTGGTAAATTGCTGAAAACCATGCATGGAGAAAAGCGGTATGGAGCAAAGTACTAGCCATTTGCAGAACTTTTTGCTCTACTGAGTATTTTGATGCATATATTTACCTCCTCAGTCGTAACAGCATATCGCTGAAGGTCATTAAACTTTGCTTGAAGCTGTGAGATGTAATTAACTTGAGCCTGTAACCAAAACACTTAAATTTTAATAACACTTAAGGGTGAGTAAGCAAACGTTCAAAAATTACTTACTTTGGATAAATATGGTATCACAAACAAACAACATATATATTTGACTGAATTTATGTACACATGGATGCAGTGAGTGTCTACAGGTCCTATGCTAAGTTTGTCCTTGGTACCAAGACTTTGACCCTCCCCACCAAGGACAATGGGTATCTGTCTGCGCCTTCCACTGAAATCTGCAATTATCATGATAATTATTCTCAGCAGAGCCCTGATTCAGCTGGCTAGGGCAAAGTGAGAACAAGATACTTGCCAGTCAAAGCCTCTTGAGAACACTGCTGCTTACTGAAGGGGCTGTGTCTAAAAAGGCCCCTCTCTACCCCACTAGTTTTGCCCCCCCCCCTCCCCCAGGCCTAATCCACCCAGCTGTGCCGACCAAGACGCCAAGCCCCGTGCTTTTTTCGACGCTGCAATGGCCTGGAGCCGGGCTCCGCCCGGTGCCGGGCAAAAACCTAGTGGCCACGTTTTGACGAAATCAGAGAGATATAACATTATGTGGAGTCAAAAGAAATTGAATTGACCTTAGTATGACTGACAGTTCTAACATCTCTAGGCTTAGTTTGCAATTTAATCCAGATTCATTTTCTTGAGAGAATTTTAACTAGTCGTTGTAATAAAATTGTGGGCAAAAAGAATGCACCTGAATTCAGATTTGGATTCAAATCTCTCACTATCCTTAGCTTAACTTGGGGGGGGGGGGGGGGGGGTGGGCGGAACTGCTATATATGGACTATATGGGTTTGTGATGTTGTGAAGGGTATGACTTTCAAGCAGTCTAATCTAGGATAGCCTATAGAAATTAGAGAGTTTGGGTCTAAAATAGGGTATCCTTTTCCAGGATACTGATCAATTGACCATTGAAGATTTAAATGAGGGATAAGATAGGGATGGATTTTAAGAATCCAGTAGTCTAGTGTACGGTAGAAAAATTCAACTGTTCTAGGTCTGGTACAGGCTAAGGATATCAGGGTCCGAGCAACACATTGTATCCCCAGTCCTAAATTCCTAAATCCCCCCCCCCCTCCCCCGTAAACCCAACCCTGCTTAGAATAACCTGGCCTAGACCTATAAATTCAAAACCTAAAAGCACCTTTATTCCATCCTCATATCTTTTCTTGAGATCAGAC
>JAKSDK010000123.1 GCA_022360095.1 Phycisphaerales bacterium | reverse complement strand
TTTTGGAAACGCCTCAACCCGCATCGGGGCAAATCGAGACCGCAACCCCCGAAGCCACCGGGGAAAACTACGATGCTTCGGCGTATGACGCTTCGGGCTACGCTGTTGCCCCAAAGACGGGACGCTTCCCGAATACGGCAGATGAAATGACGGACACGCTGGGTGTTCCTCCTACGAAGGTGGGGACGACTCCAGATGGGACACCTCGGACTACTTGGGAGCCGAATTCCAATACGAGGATCCGGCATGAGAGCCATCCACACGGTCTGAAGCCTGGAGATCCAGGATACAACCCGCGTCACCATGGCGAGCACTTCCACGTCGAAACAAAGCCGAGTGACAAGTCGTGGAACCAGGCCAAGAAAAAAGGTCAGGTTCAGAAACAAAAGCCTGAAGGTTACACGCCGGGAAGTGGCACCGGATTTTTACCAGGCGAGAAGTTCCCGGGTAGTTGATGAGCACGGACGAATTTTCAAACGTCAATCTGGCGGATGGCAAGATTACCGAGGTTAAAGGACTCTCTGGTGATGTTGAAGTTGTCTGCATCGACTGGGAGGAAAAACGCTTAGTTCTGACCTTCAAAGATGTTATTGGGCTTCACGCGTTTTCGCCGGAAGAAGTTGATTTGAGCCATGTTGTGGCAACCAGAAGTGACCCGGAAATACAACACGCCATCAAAGTTGCTGAGGAGGAGTCAACTGGTCAGACATGCTACAAGTTCGTCTCTGCGTGGTCGGAATCCTCAGTTTTAACCATCATTGCTCAAGATGTTGCGGTCGCTTCGTGAGCAGTCCACGCACTAAAGCTGCCGCCAAATCGAACTCCACCCGGCTGTCCTGCAACCGGCCGCTACGGCACGCTGCCTGCTGATGGGGGCGTCGTGCGGCTTCGCCGAGGTGAACAAAAGCGCCCCCGCAGGCATCGCGCCTCCGCTCGCGCGCTGGTGGTTCGTGGGGCGGTCGCTAGGCCTCGATGGTCGTCTCTGGCGGCTTGCTGCGCTGCACACGCCAATCGCTCCCCTCGGCCACTCCCTTCGTTGTGTTGGCGGCGGTCGTCGCGTCCTCTCCGGCCAGCGC
>JAKSDK010000087.1 GCA_022360095.1 Phycisphaerales bacterium | reverse complement strand
CGATCTAATTGCGCGTCGGTACCACCGGTGACTATCCGCCCTTTTCGATGGCCGCAGGCGAGGGGTTTTCGGGCATCGACATCGACCTTGCCGAGAATCTTGCTCAATCGCTGGGTGTGGATGTGGCGTTCGTGCCGACCACCTGGCCCACACTGTTGGCTGACTTCGAAGCGGGGAAATTCGATATCGGCATGAGCGGTATCTCGCGTACCCTCAACCGGGCACGCACAGCTTATTTTTCGAACGCCTATCATTCCGGCGGCAAAGCGCCCATCGTGCGTTGCGGCGATGTTTCCAAGTTTCGCTCCTTGAGTGATCTCAACCGGCCGACCACGCGGGTCATCGTCAATCCGGGCGGTACGAACCAAAAATTCGCCGACAAGAATCTTTATGCGGCCCAGATCTCGGTTTTTGACGACAACACTAAGATCTTCCAGGAAATCGTGCGCAATCGGGCAGACGTGATGGTGACCGATTTGATTGAGGTGCTGTACCAAGCGGGCCGAAATCCGTCCCTGTGCCGCGCCATGCCTGGGCGCACCTTGACCGTGTCGGAGAAAGGTTTCTTGATGCCGCAAGACGATGCTTGGCATCACTACGTAAACGCGTGGCTTGCGGAGAAGACGCTGGATGGCACGCGGGACGCCATCTTTCGGAAGTATTTGGCGGGGGTTTCTTCAGGTTTCGGCGGTTGATCCCAAAACAGGAAAAGCGCGATGGCCCAATATTTGAGCTTTCTCGAACAAACGCTGCATTACTTCGATCGTCCCCATACGGATGTCTTGACAAAACCACTGGACAGCCCGGCCGCTTGGCGGGGTGACCAAGTGCGCACATCGGACGAATGGCGTTATGTGCTGTCCGCCGACGAAATCGGAGAAATCGAATCTGCCATTGAGACTTCGAAAGCCAACGGCAAGCCACTTGCGGAACAAACCGCAAGCGATTTTCCGCTTCCCGTTTTGGCGAACAAGTTTGATGCCTGGCGCGACGAGCTGACAGATGGGCGCGGCTTCCAGGTGATTTCTGGCGTCCCGGTCCTTCAATGGGGGCGGGAAGACTCGGAACGGTTCTTCTGGTGTTTCGGTCTTCATCTCGGCCGGCCGGG
>JAKSDK010000632.1 GCA_022360095.1 Phycisphaerales bacterium | reverse complement strand
GGGGGGGTATGTATGTCCCAAGTCTGAATCTCAAAATTAATAAAATTAATGTTGTTTTGAAGAGGGAGCTATGTCACTGTGGATATTTTACTGCTTCTCTTCATCACTGTTGCAGTTTCAACCCATCTGTGTCCTTGGTCAACATGAACCCTTTTAGCCCCAGTATCCACATACAAATTCTCCAAACTGGTCTCCATACATTTCCTTTAAGAATTAGTTGAGAGGATTTAATAAAACTTCAAGGCATTCTCTCTTTCATGATCATTAATTTTTTATATTCTCACAACCTGATCTCTTGACAATGTATGGACATTGTTAGGAGAAAATTGCTGTTGGTCACTATTGGTTTATGTCAAGTCCATGTTGCTTATCTGAACTTTACCCTACCGGGGCCTCTTAAGTCGTACCTGCACACTTAAAAATAAAACCCTCCAGCCCCATGCTGAGATCCTGCGAGAAGGTTGGAGACAGAGAGTGCTCATCACACTATCATTCTTGGAGCCACCAAGCTCACAGAAACCTATTTTTATAGGCCTTTGAAAACACAACTGCTTGTGTTTCAAAGGCATAGGGACATTGGGTGGGTCATGAGCTCATCAATTGTTTTATTAGCTACTAAACAACTCATTCTGACAACTAGATGGTGCCCCCCTTGCCTAGTCCCTGTTCCTCATTATTCCCGACAGCATTAGACCCCATCGGCCTAAACCCCTTGAGCACTTTATGAAGTTTTACACAACGTAGTATTCTTTATTGCTTCTTCACTACTCTTAGATAAAATTTCTAAGTTTCTTGACATTCCTGCTCGGGAAATGTTTATGAAAGTGTAAGTCACTTCAATTCTTAAGGAAAAATGACATTCAGAAGAGCAAGAGTAAGAATCATACCCAGAGTGTAGTGTTTGCAGTCCATAATCTTTATACCACTATGCTGCTGAGGATTTGCTGGCGAGCATTAGTTTGATTTGAAGGTATATAGCAACAACGCTAACCCTAAATAAAAGCTAACAATCTGGAATCAATGCTTAACCCTAATCAGTATTGATCAGTATTGTTGCTTAACGCTAATCACTATAAGTCAAGCGATAAGGAATACTAGGTTGTGTAAACTTCATAAGGTGTCAAGCCGGGTTTAGGCCAATGGGATCTAATCCTAACCCATTATTCCATGGCCTATGCATTTTGGGTCACATGGTCCGAGCAAGTCCTGGATACCTCACCGAAATGCACTAACTCAGAAGGCCTGGGAAGACACCATACAGGGACTACACAAGTGTCCACCTATCATTAATCACTTGTGTGACTGTTGGACCACATGGAATAAATTATTTCTCCAATGATTTTCACCTTGCTGATTTTTTATTTTGTAGTCCTTACAAACCAACTATGACTGAACATTTACTCAATTTATCTACACCATCTAGGTCATTACAGATGAACATCCTCTACATGATTTTTATCCACATACAAATTACAACTGCAGCTTTTTATTATTGTGAATAACACCAGCAAATTCCATACTGTCTAGTGACTTATATTTTCTGGAACCTCACAATGTTATG
>JAKSDK010001643.1 GCA_022360095.1 Phycisphaerales bacterium | reverse complement strand
GTCCTGGTGGATTTCGTCTTAAGCTCTGTTAGAGGTACCAAAAAGAGGAGGAGATATTTCACTGCTGTGAACCATGAAGAATTAATAGATACATGTAGAAGACAAAGTTTAGTAGCTGGTTACCGTCAGAGAGCTGTTGTGATTCTCACATACAATGAATTAGTAATCCCTTATTCACCTGTAACAAAACTTGTGCTTGGGCCAGCTTGCTCAACCCTTCCAGATGGACCTTGAAATACAACAAATAATTAGTCATACACCACTGTCTTGTTCACAGCTTATGTTGTGCAATGAATTGCTTAATTACAGACAATGAACTGGATCAAATGCTTTTTGTCTAATTGTAGGAGATTCATGGATCTTTTAATAAGTCTTCAAAAAAAAAAAACATTTTTTGAATTTTCCTCAACTATTTGTAATTTTAATATAATTTAACAATGAGTACTGGCATCTTTATGCCAATGACAAAATGTGTACATGACATACCATACCATGGCTGAACTCATGAAACAAACTCAAGTTCAAGTTTAGTGTTTATTTGCGACATTTTAAACAGCAGAAACTTGAGTTACAGGGACCATGTCCGCTGCTCTTTATGAATTAACAGTTTTTATATCAGAATTTTTATATACATGTATGATGGTTATTATGATTTATTGTCCTTAACAGCCAGAAGACGAGAAACTCTAACAGTTTACAGCTGTCTTTAAAAAGGAAGCACTTTCTTCACAGTTACATTTATTTAAAGATCCTGATTTGTTGGTTCAGAGTTTGAACTTACAGCTGTACAACCTCTAGCTCGACAGACCAGTTTCCCAATTGAGCAACACAGTAACTGGGCAGTGGATCAGCTCCCCTATGGGGAAAGAAACCCCTGTACTCCACCTCAGAATTCCAAAGACCCTCCGAAAGACCCTCGTAGGTATTAATTACTTGTAATTGTTCTTAATCTCCAAGAATATCTACATGAAACATAAATTAATGTCAAAATATTATTTTACAACTTTCTTTACCTTGGTTTTTTGGTTTATATTTCTCGAATAGCCCTGCAGCACTTCTCTTTATCTGGTTCCCAAGAGTATCTCCTTTCTTCTTAGAACGATCTTTATCCATTCTACAATTAAACCAAGATTAAAATTCATGCATCAGAAAATAGTAGTTTAGTGGATTGAGCTGGTTAACTTTGCCAACACTCAATGCAGTTGTGCACTAAAGAAAGCCTGAAAAAATCAGGCTTACCGGCATTAAAACACTGACCTTGGGATACCAGTGCAGTGCTCTAACCAACTGAGCTGGCAAAAGCCAACTGGGGGCTGGTCATTATCACATATATTGGTTCCTAATTAATATACGCTGTGTCTGGAAGCCTAACTATTTTTTGCATTGTTTTTGCCACTGCATAAGTTGCATCTTTAAATGCGATGATGTTTATTTCTTTATTCTGTGCATGGTTCC
>JAKSDK010000854.1 GCA_022360095.1 Phycisphaerales bacterium | reverse complement strand
GATGAGAGGTCATGAAAGAGTTCTTGAGTGGAAACTTGTTTCTGATTCTGTTACTCAGAGCACAGCAGAATGAATTCAATCAAACTGTTCTTTGTATTCGAACAGGTGGGGTTTACAATGTCCCACAAGTCACGAGTGATATTTTGTCCGGCTGTCAGCCATTTCGCTTGTGTTCTCAAATTTCGCTCTTCCTCAATATTGTTTCCAAAGAAACTTCGATATTGCATTGTATAACTGCTCTTTGCACCGTATAGGCTGTTAATACTGTCCTCACCGACCAACCAGAAACTTCATATTCTTTTTGGTACATTTAGAATGGAATATTATTGTCAAATAAAGCTTATGATTGCCAGAGGGTTGTCACCACGAGTCATGACGACCTTTTTTTTTCAAATTTGCTAGATCACCTATGCGTTTCGTATACCACAAAGCGAAAATTTTATCAATTATAACCAAACAGTATGTACGTATCTTCCTTGGATGGGTAACGAGCGCGCCTTTGGGAATGAGGTCAAGGGGTAGGGAAGACTCTGTATTGCATGCAAATTCTCTTACACATTGTCTTTTCTTTCCTAGATTCCAAATTCTAGTCCTACTTCTATATTTTTCAACCTGGGGAGATTTCCCATAGGTTCACTTTTTCTTCAAAAAGGGAAAAAGACGAGACAAGGAAATAAAACTTGTCTTCTGTTTTTTGTTCCGTTTCCGATCCGGCGGCTCCCGGCCACTGGATATTCAACCTCGTTCCCAGGGTCCTCTCAGACAGGAACCCTGAATCGAAAAAAGGTCAACTTTTAATTCTTTTATACAGTTACAGTCGAACTGTCTTTAATAGACACCTGTCTACAACGACCACTTTTTTCTGTCCCCTAGGTGGCCGTTGTGGAGAGGTTCAATTGCAGTTAGTTAGGAGTCAGGTCACACTACCCATCTGCCTAATAGCTTACAGTACCTAATGGCTAGAAGGGCTTTATGAGGTTATTGTGAATGATTCATGATCAGTGAAAACTTGTATATATTATGTCACCACAAAGCTTAGTGACGAGGAAGCCCAAGGAACCAACTGGGCTTTTAGTTGCTGGGCTCCCTTTAACGTTAAGTAGAACTCATGTCTAATGTTTCCAAATACACACCTTTCTCGATTCCTACTT
>JAKSDK010000813.1 GCA_022360095.1 Phycisphaerales bacterium | reverse complement strand
GAGAACCGCGATGAATCCCCAACGGTCGCTTCGCGCTCCGGTACGCGAGAAATCCGAGATCGACTCGCCTCGATCCTTCGACGGTGCCGAGGAACGAAACCGGGCCGTGATATGAGAATCTTCGCTGCGGGGGTTCTAAAAAGACTTCCTATCTACACCATAAACGATGATTTCACGAAAGCAACTGTGAAAAAAGGCACAGGTGTCTGCAAACGACCGCATAGAGGGGTGTTTGTGACCATTGGCGGCCGAGACCGGCGGGGTGGCATGCCCAAGCCGAAGGCGCGGGCATGTTGAGCGCTCGTGCGGACATGGCCGCGCTTTGCTTGGCCATGCCACCCTGTTTCGACAGTTTCGTGTTTCAGTCCGGCTCTGATCAAGCGGGGAACAGAGGTGCCCTGGTTCTCCGGCTTGCCATTCCTTGCTTTGTTCAACAAGATACGGATCGTGACGACGCGACCGTCTCCATTCAGCACGAACTCAAACCGGCGCCGTCTCGGGCAGGTCTTCACGCCGAGGCCGGTTGCGGATTGGATGGCCCGCTGGGTTTGTTCGAATCGGCCTCATCGGATTCTGGACCCGGCATTGGGTGAGGGTGTTTTTGTCGAAGCGGTTGAGAAAAGCCTAGTCCGGACAAACGGGTTCGCACCGTCGTGTATTGACGTTTTCGAAGTTGATTCGCGAATGCTCAAGGCCTTTGAAGAGAAGGCGCATTTTGTCCGGACGCGCTGCCGAAACCAGGATTTTATTACAACTTCGATCCGTGCGACTTATGATGCCGTCATCGCCAACCCGCCGTACGTTCGTCATCATGCCATGGATTACGGCGACGAGGTGATCCGGCGTTTTGATGCGTTGGCCGGAGAGCGGTTGAGTCGAATGACAAACCTCTACGGCCTGTTTCTCATCAAGATCTGGACCCTGTTGGCTCCCGGCGGTCGCGCGGCGGTCATTACACCGGCTGAATGGCTCAACGCCGATTTTGGTCGCGCGATCAAGGCCTTTTTCCTTCGCGAGAATGCGATCGAAGCCGTTCTTCATTTTGATCATGCGGCCCAGGTCTTCGACAACGCGTTGACGACCGCCGCCATCACGCTGTTTCGCCGGGGCCGCGGGGATGACGACGACGTGAAGCTGTTGACGGTCCACGACCTTAGGGCTTTGCAGGCTGTGGATTTGAATGAGGCTCGAAGATTTCGACGAAGCGAGCTCGAACCGGCGCATAAGTGGACGCCTCTGTTTTCGACGCGCGGCCGGCGTACTTCGGAGGGGTCCACGCTTGGTGATGTCGCTCGATGCACGCGCGGCATTGCCACGGGAGCGAATCGATATTTCACTCTAAGAGAGTCGGAGCGCAGGCACCATGGAATCGATCTCCGTGACATGGCCTTTTGTATTACCAAGGCTCAACAAATCAGGGAGCAGATCTTGACCAAGGCGCATGTGCGGCAACTCGTGCAGATGGACGAGCGCATTCACCTTCTTCAACCCCGTCCGCGCATAACGGCCGCGGTGAAACGCTATCTTGAGGAAGGGAGACGCCTCGGTGTTCACAAGCGATACTTGCCTTCGCATCGGCCGGTCTGGTATCGGCCGGAACAGCGGAAAGCGGCGCCGATTCTGGTGTCGGTTTTCGCGCGAGAGGCTTTCCGGTTTGTCGTGAATCGTGCCGGTATACTTAGTTTGACCGCTTATCATGCAATCTACCTTCACGCGCCCGGTCGTGATCGAGTCAACGCGCTCTTCGACTACTTAATCAGTCATGAAGCTCAGAACGAGCTACGCCATCATCAACGCATTTATGCCGACGGCCTGCTGAAACTGGAGCCGAGGGATGTGGAAGCGTTGTCCATTCCGATGGAACTTTCTCGACGTCTCTCCGGTTGAGATAAGTCCTTTTTTTCGTCTTTGTTACGTCATATTCGAGAAAGTCGATAAGAACCAAACGCAAAAAGTCGAAGTCATCACCGGCGTTTGATACAATGTCTGCCTGCGGGCTGATGGTGACGAGCGAGTGCTCAAGCCATGGCCAAGAGGGATGAGCAGAGGGATTGCGGCGAGGGAGCATGAAGCGGCGAGCCTTGATTATTGCATGGCTGGCGGCCACGTTTATTGGAGGTCGTGCGAGCTTAGGTCAAAGCCCCGGGCCGGGTGTGTCCAATCTTACGTATCCCCCTGAAGAACTTTTTCAAATCATAGGAAGCATCAACGGCCCGGACGTGCCTGCGCAGCATGGCACGGCCGTCATGCACAACGGTTATCTGGTGATTCCGTTTGCCGGCGGTGTCAGTAACGGCGGATTCGGGTTCTACGATATCTCAAACCCATACGATCCGGTTTTTGTCAACAACGTTTTTTTTCTCGAAACGCGTGAAGGGCACAGCCTCGGTTTCAGCAACAGCTATCCCGGTATGTACGCAGTGACTCAAGGGAGTTTCGGCATTCATTTCTGGGACTGGACGGATGTGATGAACCCCGTCCTGCTCCACAACATGACGCTGCCCGGTATTCAGGCCAGTGATTATGACAACGGCGCCTGGTGGGTCTTCTGGCAGGCGCCCTACGTTTATGTCAGCGGTTCCAGTCAGGGACTCTACATCGTTGATGCCACCGATCCGACGAATCCGACACTTCTGAACCGAGTTCCGAACAGTCAGACCGGCGGTTTCCGTATGGGTTCGCTTTTCGCCATCGGGAACTTGCTCGTCACGAGCAAGAACGATGGAAGTGGTTTGGCGACTCTTGACATCAGCGACCCTGCGAATCCCGTCTTGCTTGCGACCAACTCATCGCGCAGTCAGTACAGCACGATGGTCGGCGGAGACAAGATCCTGCTGGCGGCCACAGGGAGCAACAACGGTCTGGCCACGTACGACATCAGCGATCCGACTCAGATCAGCTTTGTGCAAAGTCTCTCGCTTGGCGACCGTGGCGGGTATTTGACGATGCAGGACGGATTCGCTCATCTAGGCGCCAGTGCGGTGGGGTATTTCAAGATCGATATTCAAAATGACGGGAGTTACAACGTCATCGGTTCGGCCGATTTTCCTCAGGCAAGTGCCGATCTGGATTTTGTCTCGGTGATCGGAAACCTGACGGTGTTGAGTGACGATCATAATAACGGCACGCTTTTGACACCGCACCAGAGTGAGCCTGATACGATTCCGCCGTCCGTCAACATGGTTAATCCAAAGTTGGAGGCCGTGAATCAGGCATTGACCACACGCGTTGGACTGACCTTCACGGATCGAATCGATCTCCGATCCGTTGACCAGGCGACCTTCATCGTGCGTCCGATCGGCGGACAGGCCTTGTCAGGCAAGTACAGTGGTCAGACCGGGATCGTTAATTTTTCTCCCGATCAGCCGCTCTTACCGAACACGACCTACGAGATTCGTGTTCCCGTCGGCGGGATCAAGGACTATGTGGGGAACTCGACGGCGGACGACTTCGTCAGCTTCTTCTCCACCGGAGCGGATGTCGTCACCTTGGATTGTGATCTTCAGCAAAATGGACCGGGGCTCGTGGGGCATCCGGTGTTTTTCGAGGCCGATTGCGTCGGGCCGGACGTGGACAGTTACTCATGGAATTTTGGTGACGGCGAGTCTTCGCCATTTTCCGTGAACCCGTCTGCGACCCATACCTACGATGCGCCTGGTCACTACATTGTGACGTTGACGGCGTTCAGCGGCGCGACTGAGTTCAAGTTCAACATGTCTCAGACCGTTGTTTATCCTGCCGGATTTCCTGCACCCGTGCATACAAGCTCCATTGTGCTCGACCAGGCGCAGGGACGCGTCTGGAATGTCAACCCCGACAATAACACCGTAACGGTCACCGATGCGCAGAGCCTGACCAAGCTGTTCGAACGGCCGGTCGGAAAGTTCCCACGAACGCTGGCGATCGCGCCGAACGGTGATGTCTGGGTCACGAATCAGGATGACGCGACGATCAGCGTCCTTGATGGAACAAACGGGCAGCTTCTTGAAACGATCGACTTGCCTTATGCCTCTCGGCCGTACGGAATCGTTTTCGAGCCTTTGGGGAGTGTCGCCTACGTCACGTTGGAGGCTACCGGAAAGCTGTTGATGCTTGACATCGTGTCGGGCTCTGTTCTCGACGACGTGGACGTGGGGTCTTGGCCTCGTGGAATCGCCGTGCTCTCCACGGTCTCGCCGCCGAAAACGCGAATACTGGTGGCGAATTTCATCTCGCCGGTCGTTTTCGGCCTGATCCGGGAGGTCGATGGTGATTCGTTCAATGTGACGAACATCTTTAAACTGGCTTTCGATCCTGGTCCTGATACGGAATCCAGCGGGCGAGGTGTTCCCAATTACGTGTTTTCCCCGACGGTTTCTCCGGACGGACGTCGCGCCTGGGTTCCGTCCAAAAAGGACAATGTCGTTCGAGGACTCTTCCGCAGTGGTGAGCCGCTCACCTTTGAGAACACGGTCCGGACGATCGTTTCTCAGCTTGACTTGTCGGTCAACGCGGAGGACCGATTCGCTCGTTTGGATTTGAACGACCGTGCGCTTGCATCGGCGGTGATCTTTAATCCTTTGGGCGACTACGTTTTCGTGGCAACCCTGGGCTCAAATACGGTTGAGGTGCTTGACGCTTTCACCGGTGAGACAGCGACTTCGATCGAGAACGTGGGGCTTGCGCCGCAGGGGATGGTCCTGGGCCCGAGCGGCGACAGGTTGTTCATTCATAATTACATGTCTCGCACCGTGACCGTCTACGACGTCGGCAACATCGGCGACGATGTGAGCCAGGTTTCGCAACTGGCGGTCATTCCGGTCGTGGAGAACGAGTTGTTGCCGCCTCTGGTGCTTCGCGGTAAGCAGATTTTCTACAACGCGGCCGATGATCGTATGTCACGTGATAACTACATCAGCTGCGCGTCTTGTCATCTGGAGGGCGGAAGTGACCAGCGTGTCTGGGATTTCACGGATCGTGGTGAAGGACTGCGAAACACCACATCGCTGATCAATCGCGCCGGCTTGCGGCATGGGCCGGTGCATTGGAGCGCCAACTTCGACGAGATTCAGGATTTTGAGCACGATATTCGTGGTGCATTCGAAGGCAGGGGATTTATGGAGGATGCCGATTTCCACAGCGGCACGAGGGACACGCCGCTTGGCGATCCGAAGAAAGGGGTCAGTTTCGAATTGGACGCGATGGCTGCTTATCTTGCCTCACTGCGCAAAGGCCCGCCAAGCCCTTTTAGAAACTCTGATGGGACGATGACCGCATCGGCGGCCGCCGGACGCTTCATTTTTCATTCGGTCGCCGTCCAATGCGGCAACTGCCATCGTGGAAGTGAGCTGACCGATAGTGACCTCTACGAATCTCCCTTTCTGCTTCATGACGTCGGGACGTTGAAACCGGGTTCAGGTCGGCGGCTCGGCCGGCCGTTGACAGGTCTTGATACTCCGTCCTTGAAGGGTGTCTGGAGAACAGCCCCTTATCTGCACGACGGCTCGGCCGCCACGCTGATGGATGTTCTTACGACAGCCAATCCGAACGATGTTCATGGCCGGACCTCGAATCTCACTCAGTCACAGCTTCTTAGTTTGTTGGCCTACGTTCAGCAGCTTGACAACACCGCGCCGGCGGACCTCGACGGCGATCTCGATGTGGATGGGTTGGATTTGGACTTGATCCAGGACTGTTTTACCGGCATGGACCAGGGCCCCCCCGACGTCGGTTGCGGTCGTGCAGACTTGGATGATGACGGGGATGTCGACGATGATGACATCGATCTGTTTCTGTCCTGCCAAAGCGGCTCGGGATTTCCGGCTGACCCGGCCTGTGGCGTTCCTGGGAACGACAGCGCCCCGTTCAAAGCGACGTATCCTTCACCGGCTGACCAGGCAACGGAGGTCGTCGTGACGCCGGTTTTGAATTGGACTGCGGGTGTCGGCGCAGTTTCGCAGGATGTCTATTTTGGCCCCGGCGATCCTCCGGCTTTTCAGGGAAACCAGTTGGGCACGGCATTTGCGACGGCGGAATTGGAACCCAATACAACTTATTATTGGCGCGTCGACACGATCAATGCCGTGGGCGTGACGACAGGACAGGTCTGGTCGTTTACGACGGCCGCGCCGGAGATAACCATCACCAATCTGAACCGTTATCAAGTGGCCACCCTGTCCACGGGCGACACTTATTTTCTCGATCGGGACTTTACGATCACCCAAATGCCGCCGTTTCTGGAGGGCAGTCTGGGGATCAAGACGGAAAACGATGACAAGGCCGTCGCCAATCCCGTCTGGGTTACTTTCGAAGTGGATATTCCGGTGGAGGTTTATGTCGCCTACGACACCCGAGCGACGTCTCTACCGGCATGGATGAACGGTTTTATCGAGACCGGCGACATCATCGGTGTGTCGGACCAGGCCCAAATCAGCGCCGTCCTTTATAAGAAGACTTATCCGCCGGGTGGTGTCATGCTCGGTGGTAATCTCACGCCCCCGGCGGCTGGCGCGTTTAGCAACTACTTTGTTCTTGTCGTCCCACATCCTAGCTGCTCGGTCGATTGTCTGCCGGGTGATCTGAACTGTGACGGCAAGTTCGACGGGCATGATGTGTATCCGTTTGTACTGGCGCTGACCGATCCCGTCGCTTACGACGTGGAGTTCGGGGATTGCGATGCCAACAGCGGTGACCTGTTCGGTGATGGTCAGGTGAATAACTTTGACGTTGCCCCTTTCGTCCAACTGTTGTTGGGCCGGTGAACAGACGCCCGATCGAGGTGCCCAAGTTAACTTGGCTAGTCAAACAGAATTCCGACGTAGCCTACCGAATCTCGCGGAGGTTCGTCGGTGAAAGTTCGACCTATTTCGAAGCTGTTTGTATGTTCCAACAATGTTGCGCGGCGGGCGCCATAGGACTCGCATGCTGCGAGCGTTGCCGCAATCGCGCCTCCTCCACAAGCATTTCGATTTGTCACCGCTTCTTTGACCGCATCCTGTGATTGCATCGCCAGCATCAGGTCGATCATGCGCCGATCGTTGGTGTCCTTCGCCCATTTCAGACCCTCCGGGCCGACGCCTTGAGGCGTGAAGCCGAAGCTCGGGCCGTAATGGGTCAGATCGGTCGAACAGATGAAGACCGAGCTGACGCCATAGCTGCGGCAGGTTCGTCCGACGGCTCTGCCGAGCGCCGCCGCTTTGTCGTTGACCGGGACCATGATCGGGACGACGAGCGTTTCCGGCATCAGATATTGGATGAAGGGGATTTCGACCTCGATGCTGTGCTCGTCATCGTGAGCATGGGGGTCCTTTTCCAACAGCCCTGTTTGGCCATGCAATCGTTCTGACAGACGCTCGTCAATATTTGCCAGGCCCATCGGTGTTTCCCATGCTCCCGCGGGAAACACGGTCGGGCACGGACCGTGCAGCACATGGACTGCGCCGAAGATCACAATCGCCTGCGGGTGCGGCCGCTGCGCGATTTCATGAAACACGCGGGCTGCGACGGACCCGCTATAAAGCCACCCGGCATGGGGGACAACACCACCGACGAACCGTTCCATGTCGGCCGTATCCGCTTCGGCCGGTGTGTCCGCGGCGCGCTGAAGACACGATTTGATCCCGGCCACGCACTTCTCGGGCTCATCCGCATAAAATTTCCCGGCCACGGCAGGTTCTCGTATCATCATGGCTGGTGCCTTTCGAGATGGAGGTTTGCGCCGTCGACGACCTAGTATAGCATGAAGCCTTGCATTCCCTCACTGTTTTTTGGGTCATCGCGACCTGGAGGAATCAAACCATGGCGGATCATCGTTTTCCGGAGTTGATCACGAAGTTGCCCGAAGCGGACATTCCTTTTTCCGGAGTGCGCGGCTGGATTTCTCAGGCAGCCGATCATCAGATGGTTTTTTTTGATATCGAGCCGATCGGTGAGATCGCGCCGCATAGCCACGGTGAACAATGGGGCGTCGTGATTCAAGGCGAGATGGAACTCACCATCGACGGTCAAACCAGGCGCTACGGCCCGGGCGATACGTATCACATTCCCGCCGGTGCGGTGCATGGTGCGAATTTTCTCTCCCATTTTCAAGCGATCGATTTTTTCGCCGACGTTGACAGGTACAAGCCGAAAGCTGCGTCCGGGCCGTGATGCTTTTCGGACCGTCCTTCGCTAACGACTGCGACACATAAATGCGTTTGGCATTTGGGTTTTCGCACGACGCTTGCGATTGCGCAGATTTCCCCATCGGCCCTCTTCACGAAACGAAGCTCTATCCGCGCCTTTCGATAACCGATGCTTATGAGAAGTGGTGAGAAGTTCCCTATTTTGAGCGGTGAGGGAGGGCCCATGGTCACCAAGCCTGAGGAAAAACCTATTAAGTCTTTATCGGACAGGTGGTTTGAACTGTTGCTCGTTACGGTCGTGCTGGCCGTTACGCTGGTCGCACATCATTTGCTTAACGTTGCGCCGGTCATTGTGCATTTCTTTTATCTGCCGGTCATTATCGCCGCCTATTACTTTGGAAGGAACCTCGCGTGTCTGACGGCACTCTTCTCGGTCCTGTCGGTCGCGATCTTTGTGCTCTCTGACCCGGATCGATATATGACGAGCGTGAGCACGCCGATGGTTCTCACACTGACGTTATGCGTTTGGGCGGGTTTTCTCGGTTTGAATGCGCTACTCGTCGGCACGCTCTGTGATCAGCGGGTCGCTCAGATGAGAGAGCTTCGTCAGGCACACATGGGCATCATCGAGATTCTCTCGAAGTATCTCCAAGCTGCGGATCAATACACGAAATCTCATTCCATGCGGGTCGCCGATCTTTCGGAAGCGATCGGGACCGAGATGGGGCTCAAGCCGTTGGACATTGAAAACATTCGCGTCGGAGCGTTATTGCATGATATCGGCAAAGTTGAGATTTCGACGCGTCTGATTCAAAAGGCCGCGGGCCTGGACGAGTCTGAACGAATGGAAATGGATTCCCATACGGTTCGCGGCGCCGAACTCGTTCGCTCGCTGGGTTCAATTCTAGAAGGAGCCGTTCCCGTCGTTTTGCATCATCACGATCATTACTCCGAGTCCTCCAAGACTGAAGGGTGTCACGGCAACGATATTCCGATCGGGGCTCGTGTTGTGGCTGTGGCAGATGCCTACGATGCGATCGTGACCGACCGACCGTACCGACGCGGCCGCACGCCTCAGGAAGCTAGAAAGATTATCCGCGAAGCTTCCGCAACGCAGTTCGATCCGGACGTCGTGACGGCCTTCGAGCGCGTGATGGATAAGCTTCAGGACGAGCCGGAACTCTTGGGCTCACAAACCGATCAAGCAACGAGTATCGACAAGAAGCTTACAAGTGCGAAGTTGATGGGCGTTTAGCATCGATCTGCCTTGGTGAACTTCGTCCAGTCATTGGTATTAGAAAACGGGCAGTGGTGACATTCAATCACCACTGCCCGCTTTACTTACTGAACCAAGATGTGAGCCGGCCGTCTCTAATCAGACGGACCGGCGTCATGCCTCCTTAAGGGGCCTTCTTCAACACGACGCCCACGACCACCTGACGTCTCGAGCGTGAATGCGTGGCGGACGCGTTCACGTTGACGTCGTGGCCGAACACCGCCATGTCCGCCGAGGAATGCTGGCTGGAACTCGCGGACTGGTTTGTACCGCGAATGAAGCCTGCGCCCCAACTGTACGAGCCGGAGTTGCCGTTCTCGGCAGCGGCCACGACCATGTCGCCGTGCTGGGCAACCAGTTCGTCCGTACTGATCGTCGCGGGCGACGAAGAGCTGTTGCCCTCCGCATCCATCGCGCCGAACGGATTGGCCTGATCGACATTCTCGTAGATGCGCGACGCGAATCTCGTCTGTCGAGTATTGCCGGACAGGGAGACCGAGAACGTGTTGTCCGTGGCCGCCTGGAGACCGGCTTCGTTCAGGTAGAAGATGCTGGCACGGGCCGTATAGGAACCGCCCGTGACGTTCGTGATGACCTGCGTGAGCGCCTGACCGCCGTAGGTGGCGGAGATGACCGTACCGCTGTTTTCGCCTCCAACCGTGAGGATCAGGATGCGGTTGGTGCCCGGCAGGGCAGCGTGCGAAAGGCCGCAAGACCAGGCCGTGACCGCCTGCACCGAGGTGCACGCGCCACAGTCCGTGTTGTCACCCTGATAGACGCCGCCGGCCGTCGCACAGTCGGCTTCCGTCAGAATCTCACAGGTCGGACCGTTGTCGTCGTTGCTGCCGCCGTCG
>JAKSDK010000631.1 GCA_022360095.1 Phycisphaerales bacterium | reverse complement strand
TTTCTGAGATTTAAGTTATAATTTGACCTTCTTTTCATTTCCACTGTCAAGTTAAATGATTCTGTTTGCTTTTCTTTCATTTTTTCTTTCTTCTTCGTTAAGGACCTTCTTTTCAATTAAAGCAAATTGTTGTGTTTTTGAAGTACTCCGAGTGTGTATTTCACTGCGTGATTGCGATTGAGTTTGATTATTGAATTACAACAGATTTGCTCAGAGTACTGCATGCAGTTGACAGTTTGAGTGTAATGTAGACATTTCCAGATGATATCTCTTTATTTGCCAGTATAAAATTGTGTTTAACTTTTTGCATGAATCAAAGCAAATAAGTAGTGACGTCACTGGACAGCATTAACAGCCAGTCAATTCAGACGTTACTGAGGGAGTAAAAATGACGCAAAGTAATCATCTGAAATTCAGGCAAGTTCATAAAAGAATTAACCCTTTAAGCCCCAAGATCCATATACAAATTCTCCAGACAAGTCTCCATACATTTGTTTTAAGAATATTGAGAGAATTTGCTATAAGATCAAAGTGTCCTCCCTTTGATAATCAATTTTAGTAATTCTCATAAACTTTGCTCTAGATGATCTGCTGCTGTTGTTAGGAGAAAATTGATGTTGGTCACTCTTGGGACCTAAAGGGTTAAGCCCAGCACTGAACAATGATAGAGGGCTGGATCTAGTGCCATTAAATGATTTATTGCTGACTCAAACATTTGACTTATAATTAAGACGTTGGGATAACATTGAAATATCTTTGGTAAAACTATCTTTGCTCTGAGTACAACAAAATCGTTATAGATTATCTGATAAAAGGAAAAATTGGCTGTCAGTTCATCAGTCAATCAACCATTCAAACAGGCAGCCAGTTACTTAATCAGTGAAATGGTCGGTACGTCAGTCAATCAATCATTCAAAAACTTTGCCGGTCAGTGTAGTGTATAGTGATACGAGAGTGTGGAAATGAATGCAAGCGGTGTAATACACTCAGGATCAACAGAATTTGCATGTATATATATAGCATGTGTTAAATTTATTCTGTTAGTTTTTTTGGTTTACAGTAAGTGTATAATAGATGTGAATAAACCGTGTTTAACTTAACTGCGGTGTAATACATTGATGACAAGAATTTTGAGGATTTCATTGAGGTTTTCAGGAGTTTTGTCCAGAATTTCGTAGGTGATTTTGTCAGGGATTAATTTCAGAGATGCCAGGATGCAGTGGACAAGCGGTGGTGTTAGCGGTTCTAGAATGGCTCAGTCACTTTAGATGTCAGTGGATAGGAACCATTTAATCCGAAGGGAGAGGCACACAATTTAAGTCAGCGATGGGAGAGGTGGAAGCAATCATTTAGTTTGTACACTACGGGAAAGGTGTTTCGAACGAAGCTCAAAAACGAGCTCCTCTGTTGCATCAGTTGCCAGTATGGACATTCAAGAAATTTACAATGTATTTCTCATTAGCCAGTGACGTCAAGGATGTGAGTTTTGAGGCAACACTTCAGGTGCTTGATAATTATTTTGTTCCCAAGTGAAACATTCCTTTTAAGAGACATTTGTTTAGACAAAAAAATTAATGTTGCAGGAGAGTGGAGAAAATGTGTACCAGTTTGTGCGTAGATTGCGTCAACAAGCAGTGACTTGTGAATTTGTTACTCGAGCCATTTGCACCAGAAGTTCCTGGAAAAGGAAGGGACCATTACATTTGATGATTTGTTATGGGTTGCAAGATCCCAAGAAGTAGGTGATCAACAACTAAGGCCTGGCGCACGCTACTGGTGTACATGGCTTAAAATCTCACATCATTTGGCTCTTACGAACTTATTAAAACTCAGATCACATTGATATTTGGCAAGAAGTTAAAGTTTATTTAAACAGCTTTCCATTGAATATTTTTTTCTGGCTGTAAGACCAAAATAAAATTAAAATATGAAAAATATGGCTCAAAATTTTTTAACAGCTCGCATAACATTTACAGTCTAACCATGCATATTGTGGGATTTCTCTGTTTCTGTTAATGGTACTTTGGAAAAATATTTCTCCACAGAGGTCAGTGACTTATGAATACTAACTGTATTAAAAATTACTGAACGTAACGGCAAAACAACAAAGTTTAGGACATTTTCAGAAAGATGTTCTGTCTACATCCGATCTCTGTGCAGCGTGAACGTCAATATAAAAGATTGCTTTTGATTGACTTT
>JAKSDK010000858.1 GCA_022360095.1 Phycisphaerales bacterium | reverse complement strand
TATCAGTTATTTTATTATGTTACAGACAGTGTGACTGAATATTATGCTATTTTTTTATTTGATTGGCCAGCACTCAGAATGTATTGACATTGTAATATTATTTTAGTGAACATACCATGGACACCGCGGGATGAGACTTCTGTCAGCTTCATACCAACTTCTTTTAAGAATCCAATCTATAAAATTAAATATAACATTTTTTAGCTTAAGATAATAAAATAATTTCAACCTTCTGTAGTCCAAGAGACTGGTGGCCTTTTAACAGATAATAAAATCTTTGTTGTAAAGTAAAATCCTAATAACACTATTACTCTTCCAGGGTTTTCATTAAGAATTCTAGTTGCAGGAGAAAGGTGTAAAGTAACACAAGAATATTCTGAAAGAGGCTCCTCGTCTGAATAAAATATAGTCACAGGATACCAAAGCATCAGCTGAAGAATTTTTCATAGTAAACGGAAAATTCTTCGATCTCTGATGCCAAATGAACACCCTGCTCTTCAATCTAATGGAAAAAACCAAGGGTTACAAAAATCAGGGTAAATTTTATGGCATTTGGCTTACGAAATCAGTTTCAGTTTTAAAAAATTATACATGTAGGTTTGACAAATCTGTGCCTCAAAAACTTAGTATTCCAATGGATACACTGTAGAACTCACCGCAACCTCTACACTGTCATCTGTGGGTTTGTGGAGAAGCAAGGTCAAAATCTCCAGGGCTAAGATCTCATGTGCCTGCAAAAAAATGTATTAATAGAATAATGCCTGATTTGAAGGCTAAGCTGACGAAGTTGGAGGAGCCATTTTTCTAAAAAAAAAAATTACTGGAAGCAATCAAAAATCACTGCCTTTGACCAGTAACTCTGACACATATAGGCTAGTGGATTGTTATTATATGTTTCTGGGAAACTGCCCACCCACCCCTCCCCTAAGCCAACATTAACACTTACTTCTCACTTAGAGCAAAATGTTAGTTTAGGGCAGGGGTAGGTGGGCAGTTTTTTATTGGATTCTTTGGTAAAAAAAAGCAAAATCAGCCATGAACAGATACTCTAGTGTAGAACATACACTGACAACTGTGGGAGAACTAAAGCCAGCTACATTTAAAATACACTGTAATATTTCTAAAAAGGTTAAAAATATATAGTAAAAAATAACTTTATGAAAATATAAAATAAATAAATGAATAATAATAGTAATAAAAAGAAACACCCTGAAGAGTACTCACCACTTGCTGATTGACAAGATGAGC
>JAKSDK010001767.1 GCA_022360095.1 Phycisphaerales bacterium | reverse complement strand
TCAATAACCAGAGTATAATACCATCAACTGACGTGACACAACTCACTTTGACTCTGAAGATGACTACCGCACAGGTTGTCGAAACGTCAGTCACTGTCAACAACAACAGTCCTATTCAGGACTGCGTTCACCCGGACGATCAAACTCAACCTACCGGTACTTTTAAAATAAAATCTTGTAATAATTTCAAATAACATTTTCCAACAGTTGCAGTATTTACTGTCAAACTCAGAAAACTGCATGTCAACACCTGAAATTTTTCAGGAAAATTGATTGTGTTGTGACCAATCACAATTAAGTTCAGGACACGCGAGCAAACTACATAACCACTAACTAATTATCCTTCCTGTTTGCAAGTTTCTCATGCCTCAATTGGCTTTCTCCTCGTAACACAATGACATTCCATAAAATATTTCTGGTGTTCACGGTTTTCTGAGTTTCATAGTTACTGCCATCGTGTCATTGACAATAATAATAATCTTTATTGAGATGACTTTTTCATATAAAAATATGGTTTTCAAAAAGGATCTCATAAAATTAAAAAATACAAAATACAAAATACACACAATTCGCAAACACATTAAAAATCTAGAATATGTAAAAACTATTAAAATGTACAGGATATTAACTCAAATTCATGTAAATCACAAATTTAAAAAGATTACGTTTAAAAATATTCAGAATCACGGATTGACTGATGGCCTGGTTAAGGGAGTCAAAATCCTTGATGGCATGAAATTCATTTAAATTACAAAATATTTTTTAAAGATTACGTTTAAAAATATTCAGATTCACGGATTGTAAACAATTATTTTTTTCTTGGTTTAGTTTGCAAAGGAGACGAGAGCACGAAAAACACACTACTTGATCAGTACCCACCAGGTGCCTGGAGTATACAACTCGCCATTTTACCCACCAAATCCATCTGCAAAGGAAATTGAGCTTCGAAATGTAAGACCACTCAACCACAGAAGCTGGCAGCGTCTCAAGGCTCAGCTTCCATCTGATGCTGCAGAGATTCTCAACCAGTCGAGAAATGTCAGAACATTATCCAGAGAGTCTAAAAGTATTCCACTGCCACCAATATCCATGAGTACAGCACAGAAAATGCAGGTATGTGCACAGGGTTCCCATCCTCTGCTCGTGTAGTGGATTCTGCTACATATTAAATATAGCTGTGTCAGTTATAAACTCTGTCTTTTCACATTCCACAGGTCAGATTCAG
>JAKSDK010000865.1 GCA_022360095.1 Phycisphaerales bacterium | reverse complement strand
TAAAGAATACATGGAGGGTATGATTAAAATTAAGTTTCGAAATTCGTATCTGGAATTTAGTTAAGACGTAGCCTCTAACTTTGTACTGAACCAGCGCGCGTCGGATAAACGAGCGTGTATACTCGACTTGTCACACGATCTCTAACGAGGAATTTCCGAGGCCTTGGTCACGTGGTTATGTTTCCACTCAACACAAGGAAACAAGAAGAAAACTCGTCCACATTTGTTGCTTGTGGAAGATCAATTCAGGATTGAAAATAATATGTTTGCAGAACTGGTTCGTTTTTACATGCGACCATTGCGTTGTAAGTGTGTATAAGAAGTCGAGGAAATCGACTGCTGAAGTAACGCATGTAACCGTCAGGGACTGGACCGAGGGACGCCTTCACGTGATCCGGAAGCTCGCGATAGTGGTGTTTCTGTTAAAAGCACAATTAGGAGTATTAATATCGTTCCATCGAGAAAGTTTGCGAAATAATTATAGCCGCCTCTTAGTCCAAAACATATTTTTTGAGTCTTGATATGAGTACAACATAGTACATTTTCAGCCTGCGAAAAAAGCCGTCTCTCTTAGCCCCTCGCCGCCCGATACGTTTCGAAGGAGAGACGCGTTTCTCCTGCGAAACGTCCCTAGCGGCAGTGAGGAGCGAGGAGAGGCGGCTGTTTCGCAGGCTGGTACATTTTGGAAACTATGATAAAAGAGCAATTTTTTTACATTTAAGATGTATAAAATAATCAAGCGGAAACTGAAAAAGAAAAGGCGTTGAAAAAACATACAGGGTCATTATACTTGTTTATATGAACGTTACCTTGTTCCTCATAGCCCGCAGAAGATCCCTGACATGAGAACCTTTATACGTCCTAAATCTTCTAAGATCTGTAAATATGAAAATGATTTGGTATCAGAACTCAACTATGATCATGTAATCCATCTTTAACTCGAGAGTCTACCGTACCATGTCATATTTGCATTTGGACTTTACGATTCTGTCACGAAGACAGCACAACATTCAGTACTTTTACGGCCCCGGGGAACACTAGTTCCTAGTCTTCCAAGGACTCACCTTCTTGTAATTCGCTGCTCAAGTGTACTTTCCAGTCCCCTCTGACCACTGGGATGGAATCTTTCTGTAATGACTGAAGCAGTGCAGAGTCGTCG
>JAKSDK010001883.1 GCA_022360095.1 Phycisphaerales bacterium | reverse complement strand
AGTAATATATTTATTCTGAAAAATCTGACTTGTTTCCCTAAAATTAACTGAGGAAACTGGTGTTAACTTGAAGACAAGCAGTAGCAGCGGTTCGAATCATTTTCACACGAAACTCAGAAGCATTTGTGGTTTACTGTCTATAATCAAACAGACGAACCAGGCAAACTCAAGTACTCAAGAAATTAAGTTTTTTTTTTTGCAATTTTATAAATGCGCTTGACCTCATTGAAAATAACCAATCATTTTGGTCTGGCTCTTAAGAGTAACGAACGCAATTTAATATTTCAAATTGCTCCACTTTAACGCCGTAATTCAACAAAACACCTCTCTAGAACAAACTCGCGTTATCAGGCTAGAAACGGGGCACAGTACTTCTACGTTCGAGTATTATGCCAAATGTGTGCACGCATATGCAGGTGAAAACAAACTGTGTCGAGTGTTTTTTGGTTCGATCTGCCATCAAACAACGACAAGGAAACTAAATGTGATTTAATCCCAACTGTGGTACTACTTTCTTTTTCCCCTCGTTTCATCGTTGCAAGAGAATTGTTAGTAATATTTAGTGCCTTATGGAATTACAAAAGAAGTGTTTTAGAGTTCGGCCAGTAAGGTCTCTTAAGTAATTAATGAGTAGTGTATCCCGAAAGAAAAAGACTTACCATCAGGGTTATGTGAATCGCTATGCACAGTTCTAACCAACAGAAGAACGACCAACCAATACATACTGGGTTTTGTGCACCGTAAGCTGAGACTCGTTCACCTGAATAGTTATACAACCTGTATGTTTAGCTATAATCCATAAGTTATATATACTGAGCTAGATGTCATATTGGTCGATATTTCCTTTGGATATTAATACACTGTCAGTTTATGCTTTCAAGCTCAGAGAGAAGGAGAGGGCAGGATATGCGTAATAGGCTTTTTATAGTGCAACTGCAAAATAAAGTAAACCGCGCTCCTACTGGACCGGTATTCCGATAAACCTTTTTCTTAGTCGGTGACTGACGTAGTTGCCGGTCGGTAAATGAGTTTATGATACCGAAGAGAAATGATCTCATCGTCGACAAGCGGTCCAAATATGGTCGCTTCGT
>JAKSDK010000312.1 GCA_022360095.1 Phycisphaerales bacterium | reverse complement strand
TGCCAGCGCGTTATGGCGGGCACTTTAGCGAGACTGCCGGTGTTAAGCCGGAGGAAGGTGGGGATGCCGTCAAGTCCTCATGGCCTTTATGTCCGGGGTTGCACACGTCCTACAATGGGATGGTACAGAGCGACGCAAGACCGCGAGGTGGAGCAAATCGCACAAAACATCCCTCAGTACGGATTGCAGGCTGCAACTCGCCTGCATGAAGCTGGAATCGCTAGTAATCGCGTATCAGCGACGACGCGGTGAATATGTTCCTGAGCCTTGTACACACCGCCCGTCAAGTCATGGAAGCTGGTAGCACCCGAAGTCCGCCCAGCCAACCGTAAGGGGGCAGCGGCCGACGGTGAGACCGGTGACTGGGACTAAGTCGTAACAAGGTAGCCGTAGGGGAACCTGCGGCTGGATCACCTCCTTTCTAGGGAACAACTAGAAACTGGAAAAATCATCTCATGCCTTCGGGACTGAGGCGACTTTCCAATCTAGCTGTCAGCACATTTTCGTTTGGTGCTTGCACCAATGCTCGGCGAAGCGATTCGCCGGCCGACGATCTCTGTTTCTTGATATTTGAAACGCCCGGCATGCTTATTTGAGCACGCCGGGCGTTTTCTTTGTTGCGACACGTTTATGTATGTGGCGTACTCGCCACATTATTTCGAGGCCACTTCAAGATCAAACATCACACTGACCCGTGCCTCGATGACGAGTTCGCCATCGGCATAAGACAACTGTTCGCCAAAAACGTCATGACCTCCTCCCAAAAATCGACCGCCCCCAACCCCCCCACTTCCAAGAACATTGGATAATGAACCTGCACCAATCAGGGAGGCCGCTCCAATCTTCATGCCGAGTTCTTTCGCAAGGGTTTCAGCCTTGGCCCGGGCGGCCCGAGCCGCCTGAAGGCGAGCCTCCACCATGTGTTCTTTCTGCCTGGAGGAGCGGAAATCAACATCCACCGACGTCGCACCGGCCTTCGTGACGTGATCAACGAACGGTCTGAGCTGCGAAAGGTCTTTGAGCAAGAACGAGATCCCAACGTCAAAATCAAAACCAGCGACCTCATGGGTCTCGTCGCAATGATTATCCAGCTTATACACGGGTGAAAGTTTGATGCTGGTGGTTTTGACGTTCTCGGATGCGATCTTGAATACCTCGGTCAAGCCAAGAATCTCGCCAGTGACCATATCGTTGCTCGCTTTGGCTTTCTGAGCAGTTTTGGCATGCGTTGAAATGTTAACCGTCACGATGACCTCGTCCGGCTCTACTTTGATCTCAGCGTCACCGGTGACCCGAATAGAACGCTGCGGCATGTCTTCGCCACGAATTGGACGCTCAAACAAGACCAGAACAAAGAGCAACATGACAACCAAAGACAGTCGAGTGCGCATTGTAAATCTCCTTGGTAATTAAGTAAGGCGGGCTATTAACCAATAATTGGCTTCAACGGCGCCGATATCAAACGGAAATTCCAAATGTAGACATGATCCGCGGTCTGAATCGTGCTAAACCTCGGGTCGCACGGGCGACTGCCCACCTGATTTGCGACGAAACCACCGCCGTGGCATCGTCAGCGCGCGGACATGCAGCGAAAGCCATGCTGCTACCACGCCGATGACAACGCCGGCCATGCAATCGCTCGGCCAATGGGCGTGCTGCACGATTCGCGAACAGGCGCAGGCAGTCGCCAGGAGGAGAAAGAGCGCGGACATCCTTGGATAAAACCACGCCAGCGTCACCGCGACGGCGAAGGCGTTGGTCGTATGTGCGGACGGGAAGGAATTGCGACTGGCTTTTCGACGAACGTCCAGCTCGATCCCCCGCCAACTCGCGAATAGTGACGCAGCCTCTTCCGGAGGACGAGCCAACGCAATGTAAGGCCGTTCCCGATGAATAAAAATCTTTCCAAGATGGGCCAGATTGAAACCGAGGTAGGCGGCGAACAACACATGGCAGATCACAAGGACTGCCCGTCGATCCGACAGTGCGATCAATATGATCACGGCCGACATCACCCAGAACTCAGCCAGCGAACGGGCCGCGTCGGCGAACGGATGCGTCTTCAAAGTCGGATACTGTCCGAGCCATCGCACGATGGACACGTCATATCGCGTCATTGCTGCGACGATTGCGATGCAAAACATCGCGACCGCCCCACCACGCCACAGGCGAGCACGAGTCATCGGCCGAGACGTGGGCAGGTCGCGACGAAACGGCCGTCGACTTGACGTCAGCGTGTGATTCACCTCAAGGGCTCCCATCTTGACGGTAACAGCGGCGACGGATAAGCCGCGACGGCGGGCCTGATATAATGGCCGAGTGCCCGCGCCGCAAGTCCGTTCCACGCGATTCGCGGGGATTCGATCATGGCCGATTCTAAACACTTTCCACGCCAAATCGCCTAAATCAGCGGCCATAACGTGTGTTTATGATTTGAGCAATCCTGAAATGGCTTTTCCCGAATTGACCGCCTATTGTTTCCAAGGTCGAAGGCCTGCACAATAGCAGCCCGAATCGCGCAGTTGGGCGCGGCTCTCTGAATCAGGAAGGAAACGAGCAGTGAAGGTTCTGGTCACAGGCGGTTGCGGTTTCATCGGGTCTCATACCTGCGACTATTTTCGGCGCGAAGGTTGGGACGTCGTGGCCTACGACAATATGACGAAGTTCGAGCTGAAAAGGACAGGCTATCGCGAGGATGCCGTTCGCGACTACAACTGGAACCTGTTGGGCGAATTGGGTGTGGAACGAGTGCGTGAGGACATTCGGGACCTGGAGCAGCTCCTGGATCGGTCCTCGGGCTGCGACTTTCTGGTGCACACGGCCGCCCAGCCGGCGGTCACCATCAGCATGGAAGACCCCCTCCTGGACCTGTCGACCAATATTCAGGGCACGGTCAACGTTCTGGAGGCGGCACGGCGGCACAACATTCCCGTGGTCACGTGCGCGACAATCCACGTCTACGGGAACTGGTTGAACCAAGAGCTGAAAGAAACCGAGACGCGCTACGTCCGTGAGCCGGCGGCGGTCGATGAGAATGCGGCGACCATGCGAGGCAATCTGACGCCGTTGCACGCGTCGAAGGCGGCGGCGGAGCATTATGTCAAGGCGTACATCGATACGTACAAGGTGCGCGCGGCAAGCTTTCGATTAACGGGGCTCTACGGACCACAGCAGTTCGGCGGCGAGGATCACGGATGGGTCGCGAACTTCAGCATCCGAAACGTCCTGGGATGGCCCCTCACGATCTACGGCACCGGAAAGCAGGTGCGCGACGTTCTTTACGCCACGGACGTCCCGACGGCGTTTCACGCTTTTTTCAAGAATTGTGAGCCGGGCATCTATAACATCGGCGGCGGACCGGAACATGCCATTTCGCTCATCGAGTGCATTCGGCTGATCGATCAGACCACGGGTAAACCGTCGGAAATCCAGTATGCGCCGGACCGTCATGGTGATTTGCGATATTTCATTTGCGACATTCATCAGGCTAAAACAAAGCTGAAATGGGAACCACAGGTGCGGCCCGCCCAGGGCGTGCCACGGCTGATCGGTTGGATCAAGGAAAACCGGTCGTTGTTTTCGACGTGACGTCAATCACAGGCGCTTTATACTGCGCCGTTGCGTTTTCCAACGAGCCTCGCGAGCAAGGAAATAGGATTCATGAAAGCATTGGTTCTGGCTGCGGGCGGTGGAAAGAGACTCACCGAACATTGCAACGGTTATCCGAAATGCATGCTACGAATGCTCGGCAAGCCGCTGGTCCAGCATAGCCTGGAGAACGCGGTTCGGGCACAGGTGTCCGAGATCGTGCTGGTCGTCGGATACCGCGCGGAGGAAATTGTCAATTCGTTCGGAAATCGTTTTCAGGACACGCCAATCCGCTACGTGTTCCAGCCAGATCCCCAAGGCCTGGTCCACGCCATCGAATGCGCCCGGTCGGCCATTGGCGATTCGGATTTTATGCTGTTTCTGGCAGATGAAATCCTGAAGAACCCGCGGCATCGCGAGATGATCGAGACGTTTCACGCCGAGAACACGTTCGCAATCTGCGGCGTCGTGGACGAGCCGGACATACGAGAAATCCGAAAGACGTACGCCGTCATCCAGGACGAAGCCAGCCATCGGATTTATCGACTCGTTGAAAAGCCCCGAAAACCACCGAACCACACGCGTGGCACGGGCAACTGCATCTTTCGGTCGGACATCTTTGATCTGATGGAATGGACACCGATCAACCCCCTCCGCGGTGAGAAGGAACTGCCGGATCTGATTCAATGCGCCATCGACGACGGGCACCTTGTCAAATCGTTCGACATCGGCAGCGGCTACATCAACATCAACACACCGGACGACATTCAAAAAGCCGAGCAGGCGTACGGAACGACACTCGAATGGTCCGCCCAAACGATTGAGCATTAAGACGCACGGAGGCGAAACGCGGATATGGCATATCGATACTTGGTCGTGATCCCGGCGTACAACGAAGCCGCAACCATCGAGGAAGTGGCGCGGTCGGCCCAGCAGTATGCCGACGTCTGCGTCGTGGATGACGCCAGTCGGGATGAGACCGCGGACATCGTGTCAAGCATTCCGGACGTCCACTGCATCCGCCATAAGCGCAATACACACATTCCGCAGACGACGCTCGACGGCATGCGTTACGGGTACGAACAGGGATACGACTTTTGTATCACGATGGATGCAGGAATGAGCCACGATCCCAACGCCATCCCGGCGTTTCAGGAACGCAGCGACGCCGACCTGGTCATCGGCTGCCGACAACGGAAGATCGATGTCCCCCGGTATCGACGCGCCCTGAGCTGGAGCGGCAACCGGCTTCTGAACCTGACGATGAACCAGCGTTTCGTGCCATGGGGAGGCGCGGGGCTGAGCGACTGCACATCAGGCTATCGCATGTTCTCACGCGTTGCGGTGGATCTACTCTTGCGAAGCAGTCTGAGAAGCCGCTCGTTCGACTTTCATCTCGAATCTCTCACATTCGTGTATCGGCATGGTTTGAAGATCGTTGAGATCCCGATCGTTTACCGTCATACCGGATCGTCGCTGCGGTGGAACGTCGTTGGGCACGCATTGCAAACGTGCTTTCGGCTTCACCGGGGCAGTTGGCGACCTTAGAATGCGACGATGGTGATCGATCCGGACCGTTCGGCAGCCGACAGGCTTCGGCCGCTTGATCAACTGTTGATTGCTGCTTTTCTCGCGCTGGTCTTTCTACCCGGAACGATCGGTGTCAGCCTGTTCGACCGTGATGAAGGATGGCACGGGCAAACAGTCCGTGAGATGCTCGAAACGAACGACTGGGTCATCCCGCGCTATCTCGGTGAGTCCCGATATCATAAGACCCCCCTTCTCTACTGGTGTTCGGCGGTATCGGTCAGCGCGTTCGGATGGAGCGAATTCTCGCTTCGGCTGCCCGGCGTCCTCGTGTCCATCACGGCCTGGACGATCGTCGCTACGGCGGCGGCGCGCTGGTCCGGGCGGCGTACCGGATACTGGACGGCCATCCTCGCAGGGACGTGCCTCGGTCCGAACCTGGCCGGAAAGCTGTTTCTTTCGGAGCCATACCTTCTCCTGGGGACCGCCGTCGCGATGTTGTGCTGGATGGCACAATTGAATCGTCGACCGCGAGGCGCCGGGTACGGCTTCTGGGCGGCGTTCGGATTCGCGATCCTTGCCAAGGGCCCTGCTATCTTTGTCGTGATCATTCCGGTGACGCTGGCGTTTCTCTGGACGGAGCCGCCGACAGGGGCAACCTTGCTCCAACGGTTTCGCCATATCTGGCCTGGACGAGGATGGTATCTGGCGCTCGTCGTGGGGCTGCCCTGGTTCGCCGCGGTCGCATACCGAGACTGGGACGAGTTTTACTCGCAGTTTATCCTGCTGCACTCCGTCAGCCGCGTCAAAGAACCGGCGGAGGGGCATTGGGGGCCGCCTGGCACCTACCTGGCTCTCGGGCTGGTTGTGCTCTGGCCATGGGCGGCGCTTGTTCCCAGCGTCGTCGCGAGCGCGTGGAAAAACCGAAGAGAGGATGCGACCACGCGTCAATTGCTGGTCTGGTTGATCGCGCCATGGGTCCTTTTCGAACTGATCCAGACGAAACTTCCGCACTATGTCCTTCCATTAATGCCGCCGATGGCGATGCTGGCGGGCCGCGAGATTGCCCGGGTGACTGAATTACGATCGGCCGTGCTGCGGCTCGACCGATTGGCTCGAGTTGTCTGGGTCGTGGGGCTTCTGCTGGGAAATGCCTTCACAATTGCCATGGCCGCCCTACTTAGAGACGAGTTTGCCGTATTCGGGCTCCTGGCTTTGGGCGCTGTCCTACTGTTGACCGCCGTCACCGCCGTTTGGCCTCGCGGAAGACCCGATTGGAAAAGCCGCTGCGTTGTTGTCACGATCGGGATGACGGCCTTTTACCAAGTTTTGGGCTGGGTTGCGGTCCCTCAGGCTGAACCATATCGCCTGAGTCGTCTCGTCGCCGAGCAGGCAAACAAAATCTCGCGCGCGGATGACAGGATTTTCGCGTACGGCTTCAAGGAGCCAAGCATGTTCTATTATCTTGAACGTCCGGCCGGCGCGCTGCGTCCGGACCTGACGGACTGGCACGGGCGTTCCTTTATCCTGATTACCCGGGAGCCCAAACTCGCGGAACTTCAGTCCGTTCTGAGGTTGGTCAAATCCAGCGGCCGTATCGTCGAAGGAGTCAATTACGTTCGAGGCCGGCGAGTTCGAATATGGATCGGTCGCGCCGAAGCCCTCAGCGAAAGGCCGCAGGATCAGTGATAACGAATCTCGAATCTGTCGTGTTCACCGGTCGCCGGGGAGTCCTGATGGGTCGCGTCATCGATGTTTGATCGCATCTCCTGACCAATGGCCTGGAAGAACTTCTCGACCTCCGCCCGTTCGCCTTCGAGCACAGCCTCGACACGTCCGTCCTGAAGATTCTTGACGTAACCGGTCACTTGATAACTCTCTGCCAAATGATAGGTCGTATAACGAAATCCAACACCCTGGACTCGGCCTGAAAACAGGACGCGGCGACGGATCGTGGTTGAAGAAAGCTGACTCATGGCCAGAACAGAGCCCATTCCTTCCGGTTGTAGTGCGGGTTCCACCCGCTGCCGTTGACGATATTGTGCGCCATTTCGATGTGCAGGCGCTCATCATGGCGGGCAGAGCCCGCCCTACTCATCAGTCCGCGGATTCCACCTTAACGGTTCGGCCCTTCGATTCCTGAGTTTTCGGGATCTTGATATCGAGCACGCCGTTTCTCGATGTCGCCGTTACGGCGTTGTCCTGAACCGGAGCGGAAAATTCGTATGTTCGACAGAAGCTGCCGTACCGGCACTCCGAGCGCAGGCGCCGAACGCCATCGGCCGGATCTTCCGGTTTGGGTTTGGTCCCCTTAATGGTCAGCACGTTTTCGAGAATCGAAACCTCGACATCGTCCGCGCTCACGCCGGAAACCTCCACTCGGACCTCAAAGCTGTCGGGATACTCATACACGTCCAAACGTGGCGCCCAATCTTGACCGTCCAACGGCGCCGTCGTTAATCCACCGTGCCATACACGGTCGAGGAGTCGGTCAAACTCATCGCGAACCTCTTGCAACGAAAACGGAATGTCTGAAGGAAAGGGAATATTCGGCATGGTGAAGCCTCCCGGTTGTGAATGAGAGCCAGAAATACGAGTCACTCTTCAATTATAGCGGATCGTGACGGCATTCCCTCCGCTGACGCAACGCCTCATAAAAGAACAGCGCTGCTGTTGAAGAGACGTTCAGGCTGTCCACACGCCCTTGCATCGGCACGCTCGCGCAGACGATCTCATCCTGATTCCAGGAATCCGTCAACCCCCCCGCCTCGGAACCGAATACGACAGCGGTCGACAGCCGATAATTTACATCCGTGTAGGCCGCTTTTGAATCCGGGATGGCCGCAACGATTTGGAAACCGTTCCGCTTCATCCATTCGATGGCCTCATCCACCGTCGATTCGGCCACAGCCAGGCAAAAGGCCGTGCCGAGGCTTGCACGGAGGACGTTCGGTCCGTAAATATCCGTCGCGGGATCAACGACGATGACCGCGTCCACGCCGGCGGCATCGGCACTACGAAACACCGCCCCCAGATTGCCCGGCTTTTCGACATGTTCGATGACCGCCACGAACGGCGTATCGTCAAGACGGATATCTTGCAATGCACGGCACGGCCGTTGAGCAACCGCAACCACTCCTCCGGTTCTCTGCCCGTATCCGATTTTGTTGAAGGCGGCCTCGCCTACCTCAAAAATCGGAACGCGACCACCCTCAGCAAGTTGCATCACGTCCCTGGAGCCGTCCGAATTCGACAGCGGCTGACAGAAGAATACTTCTTCGACCTTCACTCCCGCGTTCAAAGCCTGGGCTACTTCACGTCGTCCATCGATGATGATCCGACCGGTTTGCTTACGACCTCGGCGGTCCCGAAGCCTGGCGGCCGCTTTGAGACGTGGATTTTGAGGGCTGGTAATGACTTCGCTCATAAGGTTTCATATTATCCGAATTCCCATAGCCCGGGAGTCTGTCGAGGTAGCGATCCCTACAGAAACCGAGGAACCCATGCAAAAACAACCTTCTAACGAACCTATCCTACACATCATCTCCCGCGACGATTGGGAACGGGCGCGAATCGGAACCGATTATCGAGGCGACACGCTCGATACCGAAGGCTTCATCCATTGTTCCACGCGAGACCAAATCGCCAAGACGGCCAATCGGTTCTATCCGGGCCGTACTGATCTTCTGCTCCTGTGCATCGATCCTGGAAGAGTGACGGCAGAGATTCGCTACGAGCCTGCCGAGAATCATGAACGATTTCCACACATTTACGGTCCATTGAACCTGGAAGCCGTCGAACGGACGATCGCGTTCGAGCCGGACCAGGACGGCTTGTTCTCGACGCCCCCTCAACTGGGAGAGTTCTTTCAATAGTTGCTCCATCGGATGTTCCGGTAGGCGATGCCATACCGCCAGAACCAGAGCAGCCCCAGCAGCATGTTGCTAACGGGTAATACGATCAGCTCAATCGGCATCAACCCCCTGTAGGACCAAACCCGAGCGATTGTGGACATCCAATCTTCAAACAGAACGAAGCTAAGGAACAAAAGGCTGGTGTAAACACAAAACACCCAAAGGTACGCCGTTTCATAGGCCATCACGGTCTTCGCCCAGCGCCCGTCGGGCAACAGCTGCCGGACAATAAACCAGGACGTCACGGTCGCCCCCACAATTCGATGCACGGTCCAGCAAATCAATGGCACCAGGAAAAAGAAAACGGCCGGCAGAAAGCAAACGACGGAATCCGGCGAATCGCCAAACCGCGCAAACATGATGAGGAAAATCACGAAGCAAACGCATACGGTGTATACGCCGATCGCCAGGTAGTTCCATTGAGCAAACCGATCCGCAGGCTGCGTCAAAACACGGAGTTTCAAAGCGCGGAAAAATCGAGTCGGGGAAACAATCACCGCAATCGTCGTCGATAACCAGGACACAAAATCCTCGCAGGCCTGCCATTTGCAACCCGGACGGCAAAGATCGGGTTCCAGAGATTGCGAAGTATCCAGCCCGCATTCCGGACACCGTTCGTCACTGGGTCGGTGAGTCAGGTCATAGCCACAGCCCTCACAGCGAGGCGGCAACTCGATCGGCACGTCCGCCCCGGCAACTGCATGAGTGGCCTGAATCAACCAATACACCAGGACACACGCACACCCGAGACAGAAAATCACGAATAACATGACTAGCGTGGGTTCGACATAATCCCCCCGTTCCTCAATATTGATCGCGACGACCATCGGCGCGCCGATGATGAAAGTGAACGTAATCAGCAAACCGACCCCGGAAGCAACGGCACGGTATACACGTTTGTACGACTGCCACCCTCGTCCGCCTCGATGAACATTGGGCAGGAAGAGCCAGGCGCCAACTGCCGTGGCGATCGGCGTCAAAATGCCGACCAGTAAAAAAAGCTGTTCTGCATGCCCGAAATACCCATCGGCATGCCAGTCTTGCCAGACTGCACCGAAACTTCGTTGGAAATGCTGACGCGAATACTGTTCAGACCAGGAGTAGCCGACGGTCTCATCCCACATGACCAAGACGACAACAAGCAAGGCGAGAACCAGAATGCCGGCGACAAAGCTGAGCCAAAAAGCCCAACGCGTGCCGTCGGTCATCTGAACGGCGGCCCGCTGAGGCCGCATGATCATCCAGGGCGCTGCGAGAACATGACGAAATGACGGCGCATCGGAGAGCACCGATGTTGTAGTGAGATTGTCTTCAAGCGAATCGGCTTGAGTCTCGTCCATCAACACTCATTTACGCCGGCGCGAAGCCGAAGTTTGACCAAATAAATATTTGTGCCCGCTAGCTCTCTATCCCGGCAGGACCGCGTTCGGCGAATTCGGACGGATCTCGAATCGACTCCAAGGAGAAGGGGCGGACCGAACGGGAATAAAATGAACCGCCCATACGGCCCACGGCCTGCAGTTTGTTCGGATCGCAGGTCATGTCGCCCTCGGTCAGCACGGCATCATCCACGTGCACCGCCAGCACATCGCCGAACACGGCCTGACCGGCCGCAGGCTCGTCCCCCAAGGAAACGACTTGTCGCAAACGGCATTCAATATTCACCGGACTTTCCCCGACCAGAAACGCCTTGACCTTCTTCCCCGGCACCGGTGTAAGTCCACTCTTTTCAAACTCACTGATGCCGTAATCGAATTCGGTGCTGCAAATATTCATCCGCTCGGCTATCGGCTCCGTCACCGTCGCGATCACGAATTCTCTGGTCGTCTGAATATTGATCAGCGTGTCCTTCTTTCGACGATGTCGATTGATGGCCGGGCTGAACACCACCACAGGCGGGTTGGCCGACATCATGTTGTAAAACGAAAACGGTGCAAGGTTCGGCTTGCCCTCGCCATTGATCGTCGAGGCAAACGCAATCGGACGTGGAAGCACAAAGCTGAGGTAAAGCCGGTGCATCGCCCGCCAGGAATGATTCGTCTCCGCCAGGTCAATGTACATGACAGCTATTGTAGGCCGCAGGCCAGGACTCTCAAGGCAGGCCTTGCATCCATCGGCGGCCCGCAGTCGGGAACTTGACGCTGCAAATCACCTTCATTTCCCGGCGTATTCCCGCGAGATTTCCATGCTGTGCTCGACGAGCCACGCAATATCGGATTCAGTCGGAGGCTTGGTGCTCATAAGATTGTTTCCGCCTCTAGGGGCCAAAAGATTATAGCAATGCCGGGCGCGACGCAAACGTGGTTATCCTATAGACGTACGTCGTTTACACCAATTCCGCCATTCGTTTATTTATCGTGTTCGACCCTGTTCTCGATTGAATCCATATGATCAATCTCAAGCCGAACGGTGTCGCCCGGTTTCAGGAACTTGCCCAATTCCGCGCCGCAGCCCGTGCCGACGGTGCCGCTACCGAGAAGGTCGCCCGGGAACATCGTGCGGCTCGTACTGGCGAATGCGACCATCGACTCAAAGGAGTGTTGCACCGTGCCGTATTTGCCGTCGGTCCATTGCTCGCCGTTGACATACGCCCGCATACCGCAGGCGCCGAGGTCGGAAATCTCATCCTTTGTGACGAGATATTTGCCCAAGGCGCTGCCGAAATCCTTGCCCGGGGCGGGCCCCATGTTGACGGGCATCACCTTGGTCTGTCGCTGGCGACTCGAGAGATCGTTTAAGATTGTGTAGCCGACGATCGCATCCGCGGCCGACTCCGGCGTCGCGTTGCGGATCGGTTTGCCGATGACACAGGCCATCTCGCATTCGTAGTCGATCTTCTCCTCACCCTGCGGAAAGTGTGCCGTCATGTCGTGGCCGAGCATGCTCGTGGCGTTGGAATTGTAATAGCAAGGCATCTCATACCATTCCGGTACGATGAAATCCAAGCCGCGCTTCTTACGCATCGTCATCACGTGCTGCTCGAAGGCGTAGAAGTCCAGGTATTGCGACGCTCGCAACACGCAAGGGCCGAAGAAAACCGATTCCGGATCAAGGCCTCCATCGGAGCTGAGACCGGACAACTCATCGCGGAATCCTGCCCACTCATCGAGACCGGCCACAGCTGCCGTCAGAACGCCAACATATTGCGGATTATTGACGTCGTGGTGTTTTCTTGCTTGCTCGGTGACATCAACGACTTTTCCGTCGATCAGAATGCCCAGCGACGCCTTGACCGGAAACCGACGGGCCAGATCCGTCGCACGCTCTTCCGCCGATCTGTAGAATTGACAAAGCTTCATCCCTAGTTTCTCCGAGTCAATGGTATTTCATGTTGGATCAGAGCCGCGCCCGTGAGGAAGCGGTTGGTGTGCAAACGGCCGAGTCCTCAGCATTCACGAGCCCCACCCCTCCCTGAAGGTCGGGGCTTTGATCAGATCCGATTCGGACCGATGACCCGCCATTGCACATATTGCGGTAGTTTAACTCCGCGACATCGCCTCGAACAGGGCGCGGAAGTTACCTTCGCCGAAGCCCGTGGCCCCACACCGTTGAACCAGCTCCAGCAAGAGCGGGCCGGCCTCCGGCCGCTTGAACTGAACGGATTGATCCTTGCAGAAGACTTGCAGCAGGTAGCCGCTGCGATCCCCATCAATCAGAATCCCTCGCGTCTCCAAATCTTCCAGAGCTTGTGAGACCGAGCCGATTCCCTGGGTCGTCATCCGACCCTGAAGCGAACTGTAGTACTCCCGTGGCGTTGGAAGGAACTCGATGCCCTGCGATCGGCTGTGGTCCACCGCCTGAATAAGATCCTCCACCTGCCAGGCCACGTGATGGATACCCGGCCCCCTGTTCAGATCCACATAGGCTTGTACCTGGGATTGTTCATACCGCGGACGAAGCGGTTCGTTGCTCGCGATTCGGACGCCGCTCTCCTCATCCGCCATCACGACGGATTTCAACCCCGTGCCGAAACCCGGCTTGAAGTCTTCCGTATGGAATTGCACATCCCATTGACGTCGAAATCCCAACACGTGCTCATACCACGCAATGGTCGGCATCAACGTCCGCATGTTCGCCGTGAGATGGTCAATCTCGACGAGGCATAACGGGTTGTGATTTGGATCAAACGCCCCCGCCGGCTCCATCCCCGGCAGCGTCAGTGCGGCCTCTTCAACGTCGTCAACGAAACCGTACTCGACATCTCCGAGCGGCGTGGCGATGCAGAGTTCCCGCCTTTCGCCCCCGTCGGACGTTTCGGTCCTGACGAAATCCGTGGGCGTGGCATGCCGCTCAAGCAAGACCTCCTCGGCGGCCTTGACGTCCTGCACGAGAAAATTCACGCGAGAGACACCCTCGGGGTGCCGTTCCAAATATCGCCCCGCCGTCGAACCACCGTGCACGCGTTCAGCAAGGACGATGCCGATGTCGCGGCAACGCAGCAGTCTCCGACGAGTGCCCGTCTGCTCGACGTCCGGACCGGTGCTCGCCGCAACGAGTTGAAACCCGAATCCTTTGGTCAGATAGTCCAGCCAGGGTTCGGCCTCGCGAACGCAGACTTCAATGCTATGAATCCGTTGAATTCCGAGATTAGACTTGGCCATCATCGCACTCCTTGCGTCGCGTCCCCCAGCGTCAATCCATCGGGACCGTCGTCCTGACCCGTGTAGCTTAACGCGCGGACGAAGGCGGGTCGAGAGGTCGATCCAGCCACGCTGAAACGAGAATCCCCCCTCGTTCCTTCCTGTCAAGGAAAATCCCCAGTCCCTGAGTTTTCCCAGGCTGTGAAACCTGAAAAAAACAGAAATCCAAAGGATCGATCCCCTGAAATCGGTGTCGGTAAAAGGACGCTCGACATGCGGTCACCACGTCATCTTACCGGCCCAAGCCGCCGAACGTTGAAGAGCCCAAAGACATACCATATAACTGGAGTGCATGAAGCCTAAGGTAAAAATCAGCGACTTGCTCACCCTCAACGTTGCCGAACGCATTCGTCTAGTCGAGGACCTCTGGGACAGCATCGCAAACGTTCCTGAAGCGGTCAAATTGACCGAAGTGCAGCGTGCAGAGCTCGATGCTCGGCTGGAAGCACACCGGAAAAATCCGGACGCAGTTTCCCCCTGGAATCTCGTCAAAGCTCGCATCTCACGTCGTTCATGACTTACAAGATCGTTTTCCGACCTGAAGCGGAGTTAGAATTGGCCGGCGCGTACGGGTGGTACGAGGAGCGTCGCAGAGGACTCGGCGAAGACCAGTTGGATTCTGTCGAATCCGTTGTTGAATCGATTTGCGAAAAGCGGGAGTCATACCCAGTCGTTCATCTTGGGATTCGCCGAGCGTTTTTGCAGAGATTCCCTTACGGCATTTTCTACCTTGTCGAAGATGAACATGTCGTCGTACTGGCGGTATTCCACGCCAGTCGTGATCCCAGGCACTGGCAAATCCGGAAATAACATTCAATCACCGAAACTGTTTGTCCTTGTAGGCCTCAAACAGATGCTTCAGCTTGCCCCGCTGATACTTGCCGGTCGACGTGACCGGAATGTCGTCTCCGAAAATCACGACTTTCGGAGACTTCGAGCCGGGCAGATGCGCCTGGCAATGGGCGATGACGCCAGCTTCCGTCAGCGCCTTTCCGTCCTCAGCCTGCACATAGGCCCCAACTTCCTCGCCGTAGTACCGGTTCTCAAAACCGACCGCCAGGCCGACACGAATGCCGGGCATCGCGTTCAGCACTTCGTCGATCTCAAACGGTGAGATGTTGATCCCGCCGCGTATGATCAGCTCCTTGATCCGACCTGTAATAAAAAAGTAGTCTCGCCCGTCTTCGCCGTGAATTTTGAATCCCTCGTCACCACTGCGAAACCAGCCATGAGTAAATGCATTCGCATTGGCTTCAGGATTGCGAAAATAACCCGACATGACGTTATAACCGCGAATGACAATCTCGCCCTTATCGCCATCGGGAACAGACTGACCATCGCCGCTGTGGATCGCCATCTCGTTCGTGACGATCGGACACCCGATCGACGGGAAGCCGTGGTCGTACATCCAGCGATTGTGTTCATGCCACTCGAGGTCAACGGGCAGAAAACAGGAGTAGCACACGGTCTCGCTCAGACCGTAGCCATGCAGAATCTTGAGACCAAAGCGATCCTGGAATTCCCGGGCAAGCTCGACGGACAAGGGCCCGGCCCCGCAAATGAAATAACGAAAGTTGGAAATCGTCTCGGGATCGAGGTCTTCATTGGCATCGATCAGGAACTGGAGCAACGTCGGGACGACACTGACGATTTGAACATTGTGCCGGGCCAGCTTCCTCCAGAATCCGCCGCTGCGGAATCGCTTGTTGACGATGACCTGAGCTCCGACGAAAGCAGGTGTAATCAAGGTCACGACGATGCCGTTGACATGGTGGATCGGCAACACGTTCATCATGACGGTGTGCTCGTCGATCCGATGCCACTGCGAAATGGCATAAGCATCGGCAAACATCTGCTTCTGCGTGAGGACCACACCCTTGGGATTCCCGGTGGTTCCGGATGTGTAAACCACCAAGGCCTCTGAATCCCAGGAAATATCCGACGCCGGGGGAAGTGCCTCAGAGAGGTGGACGGCATCAAGAAGCTTGAGAAAATCGTCCCAATCCGCGGGACACGCGTGATTGCCCCGTGACTCGTCCGTCACCATGGCTTTCTTCAACGAACGCCCCAGGACCGATTCGACGGCCGAAAAGTCTTTTCGACAGGCGCCATGCGCGATCAACAACGTCGCCTCGGAATTCTGGAGGATATAGCCGACACGCTCGTCGGTCTCGCCGGGATTGATCGGCACCACCCTGGCGCCCAACCGCCAGGCGGCAAAATAGGTCGCCACCGTCAAAGGCTGATTGATCGTCAGAGTTGCAAGCGTTCCGCCCGGGGCAATTCCATAGGTGTCGGACAACAACGAAGCAACACGGTCGATGAATTCAGAAAACTGTCCATAGGTCATCCACTCCGGCTGTTCCTCATCCGAAGCACACGGGTAATAACCGATCCAGGGCCGATCAGACCCGTGACTGACCAGAGTGGCCCACATGTCACCGAAATTCCGATAGGGCAGATGGTCATCGATATTCGAAAGCGACTCGCATTTCTGAGCCGCACCGACGAGTCGGACGACCTCTGGGGCCAGGGAATCGTCCCCGCTGATTCTCTTCTCCGCTGTCATCGCAACTCGAGCCTCCGGAAGCCATCAAATCCTCAATCGAATAACTTATTGAACCCACAGCGACGCCCCACCGCAACTCTTCGTCGGCGCGCGATTCAAATTCACAATAACGGCGTCGCCAACCTTGCGATTCCGGCTGCCAGGGTCTGACCGTAGCTCCAGGACTCAATCTGATGCCGTTCGACCCGGCCGGACTCCGCACAGAGTTCATCGAAATCCACTTGAAGCTGATGAGCCAGCGCATTGTCAAAAAGCATGCTGGTCAATTCGAAATTGATCCGGAAGCTGCGGACATCCATATTGGCCGACCCGACCATGGCCCAACGCTCATCAACGATGACGACCTTGGAGTGGAGCATGCCCTTGTCGTACTCGTAGATCTCCACGCCGGCGTTCAGAAGCTCTTCGTAAAAGGTCCTGCCCGCCCAGAGAACGAACCAATGATCGGACTGCGACGGCAGAAGCAGCTGAACCCGCACGCCGTGATAGGCCGCAGACGTCAATGCAAGGATCATGGCTTTGTCGGGCACGAAGTATGGCGTAATGAACGCAATGGATTGACGGGCGTCCGAGACGGCGGCATACAGCAACTGATGCATCACGTCGACGCCTTCGTCCGGACCGCTCGGCACGATCTGGATCAAGCGATCGCCCGCCGACTTCGGAGGCGGAAAATAGCGATCCGATGACAGGTTCTCTCCTGTCGCAAAGTGCCAGTCTTCAACGAACACTTCCTGCAACTGGGCCACACAGGGCCCGGCGATGCGAAGTTGTGTATCTCGCCAGGGACCGTATTTTTTCTTTCGGCCCAGGTATTCGTCGGCAATGTTCTTGCTCCCCAGAAATCCGACTTCGCCGTCAATTACGGCCAGCTTCCGATGGTTGCGGCAGTTCAACTGAAATCTTCGCGTCGAGATGCCCCAGGGCAAGAAGAACTCAACTTCAACCCCACTCTCTCGCATGCTCCGAACAAACGACCGCGACAGCCGCCAGCATCCGACCGCATCGAGCAGCAGGCGGGTTTCCACACCTTCGCGCGCCTTCTTCACAAGAAGGTCGCGCATCGCGCAGCCGGTTTCATCGCTGGCGAAAATGTAATATTCCAAATGCACATGCGACCGAGCCGCTTCGATCGCGAGACCCAAATTTAAAAAGGCACGCTCTGCGTCGTGGACGATTTCGACGGCGTTGTGACTGGTGACGACGGAATCGCTGACGCGCGTCGCCAATGCCATCAATTTCCGTTGCGATGCGTCGATTCCTTTTTCATCCAAAGCGTCGTGTGATCGGGCCAATTCGGCTGTTTGTTCGGAGAGGGCCGACTCGATCATGCTGCGATGACGTCGGCGGCGACGGACTTTCCGCTGAATCGGGGCCCCGCCGATCAGCAAATACAGAATCAAACCCAGAAAAGGCAGAAGCAGCACCGCCAGGATCCAAACCAACATCCCCCGCGGATCACGACGGGTTCGCAAGACGTGCTGCGTCGTGGCCACGATGATCACGAAATTCAGAACCGACAGAATCGTCCAGAAGCTGGCCGGGATCATAAGTGTCCTTGCTAACCGACCACGGGGCCGGATTCAAGTGCGCCTGTTGATCAGCGCAGCGCCCGTCACAACATTTTGCGTCTTAAAGTGGGCGAACAACGTTTCGGCGTCAAAACGCACAACATAGAAAAAGCCCCGGTCAGGCACGCCTGACCGGGGCTTTGTTTGGAAACTTCGCGCACAACGCAAAAAAGAGCGATCAATGGCCCGGCAAGTGCTCGACGAGTTGGTCGATTTCCTCTTCGGTATTGTAGAAATGGGGACTCACGCGGATTCGCCCCACACGCGACGCCACCACGGTTCGATATTCCTGGCGCAAATGGTTGACGATCCGGGCATGATCATGCGTATCTGAAACGAAGGCGACGATCCCGCTGGCCTCGGCAGGCTCGCGCGAGCTCACCACACGATAGCCTTTCGCCCGGACACCCTCGACCAGCCGGTTCGTCAGCACGTTGACGCGTTCCCAAATCTTTTCCACTCCGATTTCGAGAAGCCATTCCAACGAGCCTCCCAGCCCCCAAATGCCTGCGAGATTGTAGCTGCCGCCGTCAAAGCGCCTGGCGTCGTCTCGAAACTCAAGGTCGTACTGGGAGAAATCCATGGCGTCTCTGACGCCGAGCCAACCAATGTTGGAAGGTCGTAATAGTCCGAGCAATTCATGGCGACAATAAAAGAGGCCGGCGCCCTCCGGACCGAGCAGCCATTTGTGGCCGTCGGCGCTGAGGAAATCAATCTTCATCGCCCGAACGTCAATGGGCATGCAACCCAGCGATTGAATCGCGTCCACGCAAAAAAGCACGCCGCGTTCCTGACAGAGAGCGCCCAACGCAGCGAGGTCACTGCGAAAGCCGCTTCCGAACTGAACGGAGGAGATCGTCACCAGCCGCGTCCGATCGTCGATCAGTTCGATGACGCGCTCCGGTGGAATCCGTCCGTTATCCTCCGGAACCATCTTGAGCTGGACCCCCTGTGCGCGCAGATTCAACCACGGATAAACATTGGCCGGAAACTCAACCCCGGATGTCACGATGTTGTCGCCCCTGGAAAACTGGAGCCCGTTCGCGACGTAAGAAAGCCCTTCACTCGTGTTCTTGACGAAAGTCACTTCCTCGGGATGACAATTCAGGAGCTTCGCGGCCAGTCCCCGGACGCGCTTCGCCTCGGGATACAACCCCCCTCGTGCATAGGCATGACTTTCCGCCTCTCCGATAAACCGACGCAGGGCCGCCGCGGCCCGGCCTGAGATCGGGGCCACGGCAGCATGATCCATGAAGCTGTACTGCCCGACCACCGGCATTTCGGCACGTATCGCAGCGATGTCCATGTCGATTCGTCCCCTCATACCGACGCAGCAAAGAATGCCAACCCAAACGCGTAGATCAACATCATGGCCGACTCACCAAATCTTAGGCCCGCCAACGACCGCGATCCGCAAACAAAACGACTTCGCGCCGTAACGTCCTCTTAGTCTACTACGACATGCACGCCAATTCCACGAATGAGGGCGTGAATCGACGTTACGACGCCTGGAGCCTGAATCCGCCGGCGTCCAGGCGTGTCATCAGTCGCGTGGCCAATAATAAGGCGATCGCCAACATAAACAACAAAAGCGTGCCAGGCTCGGGAATCACCGCGGCCGCAGAAACGGCTTCAGGATCGGCAACGCCGGTTTGCAGACCCAACCCTTCGAACCCCGGCACTTCAGCCGGCAGCCCGTTCATGATCGTTCCGATCGGGTCCAATTGAAACGCTTTGATGAACATTTGCTGAATCAGAAATTGGGCTTCTTCGTCCGTGATGGGGTCACCGGCCTCTAGTTGCGCCATCAGGTCTTCCACAGTCTTTCCCTTCTGAGCCGCACCTGACAGAATTCGAGGCGGCACGGCCGCAGCCGTCGCGCCGTTGGCCTGGATCAGGCTGGCAATGGCATCGACGACAATGTGCCCCGAAACGTCGATCGGCCCTACATCAAAATCCGTGACCTGCTCATCTTGCACAACGACGCCGTCTGCCTCAAAGCTGCCGACGTTCGTGAATCGAAGTTCGAAATCATAGAAACCCAGCGCGTTGATCCGCCCCTCGGTATCGATCAAGGCATTTCCCGCCCATTCGAAGTCTTGAATTCCCGTATTGAATGTGACGCGGTATGAGAGGGGCTCCGGTGAAAAAGTACCGACGTTCTGAAACTGATTGAAGGCACGCTGTCCCGTTTCAGCCTCAAAAAAGATCTCGGGAATAAAACGCGTCGTGAAACCCGTCCGCCCATGAATACCCGTCAACTGAACCTGACCCAGATTCGGATCAGGGCCTAACTCAACCTTCAACGGACCCAGATCCAGAAAATTGGGATTATCGAATGAGTCCGGACCAAAGAAGCGGAAGAATTCGTACGTATATCCGTCGCCGGCACGGTTGAATTCCACGCGCTGAAAAAACTGGTTGAAGTCGAAGTTCGGGCCTCCCTGCGGAGTGGACAGGAACAGCGGGTTTCCCACAAATTCAGTGCCGCGGAAGAGTGTTCGCAGAAAATCTCCCCCGTTGATACCTTGTGCCCTGACCTCCGAAACAGCTCCGAGTACGATGATGCTGACGGCCAGGACTCTGATTTGGATGCGCCGATGATACATGGGTCAAACTCCGCTTTCGTTACGGTGAACGCGACAACAGTCCACAACCGGAATGGGACGGCTCACAGCGCCTCCCCTCCCTGAAATCTCGTTAGGCGATCCGATCGAACAAACGAGGAATCCCCATCACATATCGGCCTTCCGCCGAGATGGAATAAGGATGATGACAAACGTTTACAATCGAGTGCGAACCGAAAGAAGGGTCCAATAATTACGAACCGTTGCCTAACAATCCTAGAAGAGCCGCGGTTGTCCGCATACCAGCCTCAAAATCGCGGACATGCAGAAACTCGTTCGGGGAATGCAGATTGCAATTCGGCTGGGCATAGCCGACCATCAGGCTGTCCGCGCCCAAGATGGATTTGAACATCGGCAGGATCGGCAGACTCCCTCCTTCTCGAATCAAAACCGGCGCTTTCCCGAATCCGATCTTCACCGCTTCCCGAGCGGCCTTCATCCCGTCCGATTCGAGATCGGCCAGGTAAGCATCGCAATCGGCATGATGCTCGATTTCCACACGGACCGTATCCGGAATGCGATGACGAACCGTCTCGTCAAAGAGACGGCTGATTTCCGCGGCGTCCTGATCCGGAACCAGACGCATCGAGATCTTTGCGCCGGCGAAGGACGGAATGATCGTGCTTGAGCCCTCCTTCATGTAACCGCCGTAGATGCCGTTGACGTCGAGCGTCGGACGCGCCCAGCGCCGGTGGAGCGAATGATAACCTTGTTCACCATAGGTCTTCGGACTGCCGAGGTCGTCGAGCAGCGCAGTCTCGTCGTACGGCAAGCCGTTCATCATCTCCACTTCTTCCTCCGACATCTCCTTGACACGATCATAAAAGCCGGGAATCGCGACCCTGCCGTTTGCATCGTGGAACGATGCGATCAGCCTGGCCAGTTCATTCGCAGGGTTGGCCACTGCCCCGCCGAACGAACCACTGTGCAGGTCTTTCCTGGGACCCTTGACGACCACCTCCTTGTAAACCAAACCCTTGGTCGCGGTGGTGACCGCCGGGGCATCGGTGCCGAACTGGGCCGTGTCGTGAATTAGAACGTAATCACAGGCAAGCCGATCCTTGTGCTCAGAGACGACACGCTCCAGATTCGACGATCCGACTTCTTCCTCCCCTTCCAGACAGAACTTGACGTTGATCGGGAGCGCTCCGGCCGTCTTCATCCAGGCCTCGGCAGCCAGGATCGCGCAGAACAACTGCCCCTTGTCATCCGCCGCCCCGCGACAGACGATCTTGCCGTCCTGGACGACCGGATCAAACGGCCCGGTGTCCCACAAGGCCGTATCACCTTCGGGCTGCACGTCATAGTGACCGTAGACCATGATCGTCGGCTGCCCGGGAATCGGCTTGCCTTCCGCGATGACGGCCGGGTGTCCCGGTGTGTCGGCGATTTCGGCATTGAGACCGGCGGCGAGGCAACGGTCCCGCGTCCATTCGGCGGCCTTGCGGACGTCCGTCGCATGCTGCGACTGGGCGGAAATGCTGGCGATTCGCAGATAGTCGAAAAGCTCTTCTCGAAAGCGATCCTTGTTGTCGTTGAGGTATGCAATGGCCTTTTCAACGGCGCCGTTCTCTGCCATGGTCGAGTCCCCTCTGTCGTCGTGTTGAAGCATAAAGCATGGCAATTTACCACAATTCACAATCCCTCGCATCCCCGATCGAGGCTACAATAACGACGATGAAGCCCGACGATAAGATCTGCTATTGTTTCCACGTACCGTTGCGAAAGCTCTTTCATTATGCACGACGGGAAAAACCCCGCAGAGCCTCGCAGATGTCGGAATGCCTCAACGCCGGGACCGGCTGCGGATGGTGCATTCCGATCCTCCAGAAGATCCACGGATTGGTAGAGGACGGATTTGTGCTGGAGGAAGATCAGCACATCGCCGGCCTGCCTGAGACGGCCGAGGACTACGAAAACGCCCGTAAGCAATACCTCAAGTCCGACAAAAAACACACGTTTTAAACCCCCGCCGTCAAGCTTCGGCGAATTGTCCATCGGGATTTGGATGAAGTGCGCTGGGCACCGTCCCAACTTCATCCAGAAAACCGGATGAACCGACGTCCTCACAAAAGATGCTCTAACCATGCCTATCTGAATCCGCCGATTCAACGTAAAATGAACAAATACGGGATCGACGCCGTCAATCGGCTACGATCCCATAAGGTCTCGCAGAATCCACGGTGAACGGACGAGCGCGATGATGGACAGCCTGTTTTTGAAATGCCTCGAGGACCGTGTTCTCGTTGTCGACGGGGCGATGGGAACAAGCGTTTATGCGCGGGAGCTGTCGCTCGACTCGGATTATCGCGGCTGCGAAAACTGCCCGGAGATCATCACCGAATCGCGGCCGGACGTGATCGAGGAAATTCACGACTCTTTTCTGAAGATCGGAGCGGATTGCATCGAGACCAACACGTTCGGTGCGAACAAGATCGTGCTGAGCGAATTCGACCTGACCGATCAGACTTACGCGCTCAACAGAAAGTCGGCGGAGATCGCCCGACGGTCCGCCGACAAGTTCACGAAACCCGATGCCCCCCGGTTCGTGCTCGGGTCCATGGGCCCCGGGACAAAGCTGCCTTCGCTGGGACATACGACGTTTGACGTACTTGAAGACAGCTATGCCGAGCAGGCCCGAGGGCTGCTTGACGGCGGAATCGATGTCCTCATCATCGAAACCTGTCAGGACATCTTGCAGGCCAAGACGGCGATCAGCGGAGCCACGATCGCGATGCGGGAAAAGTCGCGCCAGGTTCCGATCGTCTGTCAGATCACCATCGAAGTCACCGGAACGATGCTGGTGGGAACGGAGATCGGGGCGGCTGTCGAGGCGTTGGAGGCTTATCCGCAAGTTCAAGTCATCGGGCTCAACTGCGCCACGGGACCCCAGGAGATGTCGGAGCACGTTCAATTCCTGGGACGCCATTGCAATCGATTTCTCAGCGTCGTGCCGAACGCCGGACTGCCGCAGCTCGTGGACGGCAAGACGCACTATGCCCTCACGCCGGAAGAACTGGCGAAGTGGCTCAGGGACTTCATCGTGTCGGACGGCGTGAACATGGTCGGGGGTTGTTGCGGTACAACCCAGCAGCACATCGCTGCAGTCTGCGAAGCGGTCAAAGGGCTGACACCGAACAAGCGCTCGCCGACACGGCAACCCGGCGTATCCAGCCTCTATCAGCCAGTGACGCTCAAACAGGACCAGAGCTTTCTCATCGTCGGCGAGCGCAGCAACACCAACGGCAGCCGGAAGTTCAAACGTCTGCTTGTGGAAGGCGATCTTGACGGGTTGGTCGACATGGGACGCGAGCAGGTCAAGGAGGGCTCTCACGTTCTCGATCTTTGCGTCGATTACGTCGGCCGTGACGGCGTGCCGGACATGGAGAAGGTGGCCGCGCGATACGTGAAGGACGTGACCGCCCCGCTGATGTTCGACTCGACCGAACCGCCGGTCCTGGAAGCCGGTCTCAAGCTGGCCGGCGGCAAATGTATCGTCAACTCGGTCAACCTGGAGGACGGCGAGGAGAAGATGAAGCAGGTGTGCCCCCTGCTGAGAAAATACGGCGCGGCCGTCGTCGCCCTGACGATCGACGAAGACCCCGAAGAGGCGATGGGCAAAACGGCCGAACGAAAAATCGAAATTGCCACCCGACTACATGATCTGCTCACAAACAAATACGGCATCCCCGAGGAAGACATCCTCTTTGATTGCCTGACGTTTCCGATCACGACGGGCAACGAGGCGGACCGCCGGTTGGGACTGGAAACGCTCGACGGAATCGAACAGATCATGGAGGCATTCCCCGATTGCGGGTCGATTCTCGGGCTGTCGAACATCAGCTTCGGCCTTCTCCCTGCGGCGAGAGCCGTGTTGAACTCCGTTTTCCTATCCGAGGCTCGGGACCGTGGACTGACGGCAGCCATCGTCCACGCCAGCAAAATCCTGCCGCAAAACAAGATCAGTGAAGAACGCTGGAACGCGGCACTCGATTTGATCTACGACCGGCGGCGCGAAGGCTTCGATCCGTTGCAGCATTTCATTTCGCTTTTCTCCGAAGGAGAGGAGGTCGGCGAAAAGAAAATCATTGCCGATCTCCCGGTGGAAGAGCGTCTCAAGCAGCGGATCATTGACGGCGAGCGGATCGGTCTGGAGCTTGATCTCGACGAAGCGATGAAGAAGTACCCGCCGCTGGAGATCATCAATACCTTTCTCCTCGACGGAATGAAGGTCGTGGGTGATCTCTTTGGCGCAGGCAAAATGCAGTTGCCGTTCGTGTTGTCCTCAGCCGAAACGATGAAAACCGCCGTCAAGCATCTCGAACCCCATATGGAAAAAGTCGAAGGCGACTCCAAGGGCACACTTGTTCTCGCAACGGTCAAGGGCGACGTCCACGACATCGGCAAAAACCTGGTGGACATCATTTTGAGCAACAACGGTTACACCGTGCACAATCTCGGCATCAAGCAGCCGATCAACAACATTATCGAGGCCTATCAAAAACACAACGCGGACGCCGTCGGTATGTCAGGGCTTCTCGTCAAATCGACGCTCGTCATGCGGGATGACTTACAGGTGCTCAACGACCGCGGGCTCGCCATTCCCGTCATTCTCGGCGGCGCGGCACTGACGCGCGGCTACGTCGAACACGACCTTCGCGAGTTGTATCACGGAGACCTGGCCTACGCGAAAGACGCCTTCGAGGGGCTGGGGCTGATGAATAAGCTCATGAGCGGCCAGCCACTGATGGAAAAACCCCGGCAGACCCGAAGGGCGGCCAGTCCATCATCTTCGGGGAGCGCCGCTGCGCCGACGGAGATTCCCGATCGAAGCGACGTCGCCTTTGACAACCCGATTCCGGTGCCGCCGTTTTGGGGCTCGCGTGTTGTCGAACGCATCGACCTCCAATCGGTCCTGGGCTACATCAACGAAGTCATGCTTTTCCAGGTACAATGGCAGTACAAGAGGCAAGGTCGCAGCAACGAAGAATACGAGGCGTATTTCAAACAGGAACTCAGGCCCATCCTCAACGAACTGGTCGATCGCTGCCGGAAAGAGACGATTCTAAGACCGCAGGCGATCTACGGTTACTGGCCGTGCAACAGCGAAGGCGATGATCTCATTATCTACGCGCCGCCCAAGGCCGAAGGTCAACCGGATGCAAAGACCTTCGAACGGGTGGAAATTCAGAGATTCAACTTCCCACGTCAGGATAGGAAGCCGTTCTGGTGTTTGTCGGACTTCTGGCGACCGATCGACAGCGGTGAGATCGACGTGGCGGCGTTTTCCATCGTGACGGCGGGGCGCAAGGCCAGCGACGTGGCACGGGAATGGTTCGAGAACAATCAGTATCGCGACTACCTGCATCTTCATGGCCTGGGCGTCGAATGCGCCGAAGCGTTGGCGGAGTATTTTCACAAGCAAATTCGGATGGAGCTTGGCATCGCAGGCGAGGACGCGCGCGACATGAAAAAACTTTTCCGGCAAGGCTACCAGGGCAGCCGGTACAGCTTCGGTTACCCCGCATGCCCCAATCTGGAAGATCAGGCCAAACTCTGGCCGTTGCTGGAGCCGGGGCGGATCGACATTGCGCTCAGCGAGGAATTTCAACTGGAACCTGAGCAATCGACCAGTGCGATCGTCGCTCATCACCCCGAAGCTCGTTACTTCAACGTTCGCGTCAAGAAGACAGACCCTGATCTGGCCATGCGAATCGGCGCGGTATGAGCGCCTCGCCGCTGACGTTAGCCATCCTTCCCGGCAGATTCGCCGTCTGCCGGCTGGAACCCGACGCGCCGATCACTGAGTTCTCAAGCGAAACGCGGTTTTTCTCGGTGACTCGTACCGACGAAGAACTTTCGGTGGTCTGCCCGGAAAACCAGATTCCAGCGAATGCCAAACGGGAAATGGGCTGGCGATGCCTCAAAGTGCAAGGACCGCTGCACTTCTCATGCACCGGTGTCCTCGCGTCCCTTTCCGGTCCGCTCGCCGACGCCGCGATCAGTATCTTCTCGGCCTCGACTTATGACACGGATTATTTGTTCGTCAAGGAGGAGACGCTCGAAAAGGCCGCGGCCGTTCTGTCTCAACACGGCCATGTCATCCAATAAGAATTAGAGCGGGCTCTGCCCGCCTTGATGACGTGTGAACATTCGATATGGCGCACACGTGTCATCCTTACCGGCAGGTGGAACCCGCCCTACAACTCTTGCGCCGCCGGGGGCACTTTTATGACTCACTCCGGCGTCCCAAGTTGAATCACCTCTTGCCGATGGCCCAGACGGTCTGGGGCGGGGGTGGAGACCGTTCCACAAGAACAACCCTGACCACAGCTCTTGGACGAAACGCCGCGAACGACCTGGCGTAACAAATAGACCAAGGCCAAAAGCACCAGGGCTCCAACAATGACATACTGCCAAAACATCACGTTATTGTAGTCCGTCGTCCGATCACGGAAACACGTCTTATCCAGGATTGGAACCCAGGATTTCTACGAGCCCTTTCGAGTCTCTTTCTGCATCTGAGCTCCGACCCGCTTCAACGCTTCGAGATAAGGCTCGCCCAACTGGCGTTCCTTCGGCGAGGTGTGCTCGATAAGCCAGGCCTGAAGCTCTTCCTGGCCACCGAAATTGCCCATGCTGCCTTTGGCGACGTCCTTGATAAAGACCGCGCGCTCGTGAAGCTCGGTCACTTTCCTGCGCAGAAATCTGCTCTTCTCGCTCCGGTCCGTCAGGCGCGAAAAGTGTTTGGCGTCGTCCACAAATGCACGCTTCAGATGCTCGAAAACGGACTCAGTGAATTTTTTCCGGTCGTCATCATCGAGGTGCTCCAGACATTGCTTGAGTTCATCCCTGTTCTCGGGCTGAATGATGTGCTCGTGCCAGCGCTCCAAAAATTGCTGTTGCTCAATGTGCGGCAGCTTCGCCAGACCGCGTTTGTTCGCGATAAACGCCACGACTTCCTCCGCCGGTGCCGACGAAATCACGGGCTTCTGAGGCGTCATGGCGACGACATAACCAATCCACCCAGCAAGCACGATCAGGCCGACCACGCCGCCGATGACGGCTGCGTGTCGGTGTCTCTTTACCGCTTTCTTAACTTCGTCCGTCGTCATTCTTCATCAACTCCAAACATCCGCTCAGGTCTCCGGCCTGACCCGTGCTCAAAGATTGTCATTTCCCGGCACGAGAAGCCCGCGCCGTGAAATCGGCAAACAATGTATTAACGGCCCCGCCGTCGTCTCCTTTGTGGAAGGTCTCGAAGTCAGCCAGCAGCGTCTGGTCCGCACGACCAAACCCGAACCCCTGCGCCTGTGAGATAGGCTCCTGACCGACTTTCCTTCCGCCGTAAATCTCACCCCAATACCATTCGTAACTCAGCCCTTCCGTCTCATGCCAAGTTGTTCGGACGGAGAACTCTCGGATCAATTCCGAGTCCTCTTCTGACAATTCTCGTGAATCTGCCGGGCACCGAAGAACATCCGTTCGTTTCCCGAGATAGGGAGCGATCACCCCTGGTAACGTCGGCCAATCCTGCCCGGGCATCTTGAATGACCGCAATTTTGCAACGTAGGGCCAACGGTTGTCATTGGATTGCAGATAAGCTCCGACGGCCTTCCCGATTTCCGTAAGATTGGCCAGACAGGCTTCGCGGTCCTGTTGAACACGACGATGACCAACGGCCGGTACGATGAACCATGCGGCCAATCCCAACACGATCACCCCGGTCAACACTTCGATCCTGGTCACCGCTTTTCTTGAATGATATTGGGAAAATGGACGGCTCATTGGTCCTTTGGGCACTCCATCGCCTCAAACTCAAACGGGCCCCTGCAAACCGATTCACGGTTCAGGAGCCCGGCTGGCATTTTCATTCACACTTGTAGACCTTAGATGGCGTCCATGACAACGTCAAGCTGAAGCCGCGTCGGGCAACTAGAAGTCCACAGACGCCGTTTCGGCGACGGAAAGATCGGCCTGAGCCGCTGACGTCTCGCCTTGCCAAATTCGGATATCCGTAATTTCGTGAGAGACCTCGGAGACCTCCCCATAGACACGGATAAACACCGGAAACCGCCTGGTTTCGTGGGGCAAGAGTGGTCCTCGCCAGTCTTCGTCAGAGATTTGCAAAGGCGTGGCCGCCCATGTATTCCGCTCAAAAATGGGGTCCCCCCCAGGGTCCGAACCCACGACGCGCATGCTCAGCAGCGAGACCACAGCATCACCCCGGTTTGTGATTTCGACCACCGCCCTCCGAGAAGGTCCGTAGCAGCCGTTTTCACGAGTCTGTGCTGTCTTTGGAAGACGCACGGCCACGTCGAGTTGCTCAAGATAATCCGGCTTTCTGACGTCGTTGAATGCATCCGTCAACGCCGGCGGCAGGCTCTCGCGAAGCTCAGGCAGTGACCGGGCGGCCTCGCTCACCAGTTCGCCGAGATTGTCGGCCTTTCTGTCAAAAACCTTTAGGCCATAAATAACTATTCCAGATGCACTTATGACACTAGTCACAATAATCGCGGTCACGCCGATGACCATCACGGAAAGAAGTCCCATTCGTTTGCGAACCACCGTTGTTCCGCCATCCTGATACATGATCCTGGCTCCTCGTTCGGTTTCCAAAAGTCGTTGCGTTGCTCCCAAGTAGGTCATGCATGTATTGATCGATGGAGCAAAATTATTCTGAGATTCCTTCGATGCGGTGTTGATGCGGTGCGGAAAATACCGTGCTCAAGCGTGATTCCAGCCCTGTCCGATAAGAAGTCAGTCCCTACCAGCAATCGTCGCGCAATAATTGCGTGTCGCTTTACATAATTTTGGGAATCCATGGCGGACATCCTCGATCAAAGTGAAGTTGATGCCCTACTTAACGCAGTCTCATCCGGGGATGTCGAGAGTGTTGATACGCCCATGCCGGGCGAATCCGCCTCGGAGAAACAGGCCACCGTCTATGACTTCAAACGGCCTGAGCGCGTCAGCAAAGATCAAATGCGGGCGATGCAATCGATTCACGAGGGTTTCGCAAGAAGTTTCGGCGCCTCACTGTCCGGGTTCCTTCGCGCCATTGTTGAAACCCGGGTCGCAACGACCGAGCAGTTGACCTACAGCGAGTTTATTCACTCGTTACCCAGTCCTACGTGCTTCACGATGCTCTCGGCCCCACCGTTGAACGGACAAATGTGCCTCGAAATCAGTCCGCTCATCGTGTTTCCAATCGTCGACCGATTGCTCGGCGGAACAAACGCCGAAATCTTCATACCGCAACGCGCCCTGACGGCGATCGAGATGCGTTTGGTGAACCGCATCATCGACCGGGCCCTCGAAAACCTCGCCGAGGCATGGGCCGATCTCGTCCAGGTCAAATTCGAAGTCACCGGCACGGAAAGCAACCCGCACCTGGTGCAAATCGTCGCCCCGAACGAAGTCGTGATCGTCATCGGTTTCGAGATCAAGATCGGGGCCCGTGCCGGCTCGATGAGCATTTGCATCCCGTTCAATGTGCTTGAGCCCGTGATCGGCAAGCTGGGGACGCAGAGCTGGCTTGCCTATTCTCACCGAGCCGGTAATCGCGACCAGGAACAATCCGTCACGCGCAATCTTAGACATGCCGACGTGGAGCTTTGTGCTTACCTCGGCGAAACGGAGATGACGGTCGGTGATCTGCTTTCCTTGAGTCCAGGCGATATCATCAAACTGGACAAGAGCATTCATCAGGATTTCGTCGTTCGGGTGGAAGGACAAAACAAATTCGCGGGGCGCTTGGGGAAGCTGCGCAACAATCGCGCCCTTCAGATCATGCGCAAAGTTCTCCGCGACGAAATGCTTTGATCAGCGTCTCGGACGAGTGTGTACATCCCCTATGGGGCTAAGGCTTCAAGCGCCGCTTCGATCACGCCTCTTGCCCGATCTTCCTGAACCCACTTCAACTGCTGTTGCAGAAATCTTATGTACCTTTGCTGTTCCCACGGAAAAGGCGGCTGCAGGAGTATCAAACTGGCCAGAATCTTCGAGTCGAGTTCCGGGGGCCAGTCCGCCATGCCGGCGATCATCCACTCGGCCGTCCATCGTCGGGCTTTGCCGCAACGGACCACGGCCTCCAAGGCCAGTCGTCGCAGCTCGATGGACGCTGCCTCGTTTTCGACAATACGCTTGAGCAATCCGCGTGCTTCCGGACAGGGCGCCGCGATCAAGGACCGGGCCGCCACGATTCGGACGGATTCGTCCTCATCACTCATAAGCTTGCGATATTGGTTCTCCTTCACAATCCCCCCATACCTGCCGTTGGTCGTCAAGGCACGGATCGCCAGGCGGCGGCGGGACGGCGTCGGGTCACGCAGATCGGCTTCGAAACGCTCGACCTGCAAAGGCTCCCACGCTCGCTTCGGCGGTTCCTTTCCAGTCCAGCGCCGTTCGATCCGGCTAATCACGGGAAACCAATCAGACGCGTCAGGCAGAAATTCGATCACGGTCGGGTCGCCGTATCGTTTAAAGAAAAACCTGACATAAGACGGCTGATGCACCAGTTGAATTGGAACGCCGAAACCGCGAGATCTAACTTGGTCGGCCTCAGAGCCCATGCCCCAAAGAAAATAGGGAAACACCTGCTGCCCGCCGATACGCCGAAGAAGCTTGTAGGCGGTCAGCCGCCGCGCCTCGCTTTCAAAATCGTAAACGACTTCATGTGCCAAGACGTTGAGCCAATCGTCACGGGCAATGAATCGGTTTGCCGCACGCCTTTTCCGACCGGTGAGCGTTGAACGCCAGGCGTGCCAGTTCGCAAAGCCCTCGATGTGCTTCTCGGGATCATCCCCCTCAAAGAGATGCAAGACCTCCGACGGAGGCGCCAGCAACTCCAACGTTGAGGCCGGCTGGCTTGCAGGATCGGCTGCGACCAGAACCGTCCCCTGCGACAGAGCGAGAATAAACCAACCCAGTCTGAAAACCCTTCCTGAAGCCATGAATCCTTCCGTCTATCCGCCCTAGTCGGACGGCTCGGTCATGGATCGGGCATCAAGCAGATCATTCAAGCGATCTTCCGGCAAAACACCTTCCTCAAGCGCAACTTGCCGGACCGTCTTGCCCGTTTCGTACGCTTTCTTGGCCATACTCGCTGCCGTGTCATAGCCGATCACCGGGGCAAGTGACGTGCACATCGCCAAACTCTGCTCAATCAGTTGTTCGGTCCGCTCGGTGTCCGCCTCGATCCCCGTAACACAGCGATCCGCGAACACTCTCGCGGCCGCTGACAAGATTCGAACCGATTCCAGAAAGTGATAGGCCATCACCGGCATTCCCACATGCAGGTCCAACGTGCCCAACGTCGCGCCGGCATGAGTGACCGCCGCATCCGCCCCGATGGCGTGCGCGACGACCTGAAGCACCATTTCACTCATGACGGGATTGACTTTGCCCGGCATGATCGAACTACCCGGCTGAGTGGCCGGAATCTTCAGTTCCCCAATGCCGCACCGTGGCCCCGAGCCCAAGAGACGGATGTCGTTCGCGATTTTGCCCAGGCTCAAGGCGACCGTCCGCAACAGTCCCGATGCCTCGACAAAACCGTCCTTCGCATGCTGGGCCTCGAAATGATTGGCCGCCTCGACAAATTCGAGCCCCGTCTTCTTGGACAGCAATGCGGCAACCGTCTTACCGAAATCCTTATGCGCATTGATCCCGGTGCCCACAGCGGTCCCGCCAATCGGCAATTCCCGCAAGGCATAGATGGCTTTCTTCGCCCGCTCAATTCCCAGCCGAATCTGGCTGGCGTAGCCGGAAAACTCCTGTCCGAGCCGAATCGGCGTGGCGTCCTGAAGATGCGTACGGCCGATCTTGACAATCCGATCAAAGGCGTCGGCATTCTTCTCCAGCGCGACCGCCAGCCGCTCGAGGTCCGGAATCAGATCGCCTTTCAAAGCCTCCGACCCCGACACGTGCAGCGCGGTTGGAATGACGTCGTTGGAACTTTGTGACTGGTTCACATGATCGTTGGGATGGATCGGCGCCTTCGAACCAACGACGCCGCCAGACATTTGAATGGCCCGGTTCGCGATCACTTCATTCGCGTTCATGTTGGTCGACGTGCCGGAGCCGGTCTGAAACACGTCCACAACGAAATGATCGTCCAGACTGCCGTCGATCACTTCCTGTGCCGCCTTGACAATCAACGCTGTTTTTTCTGCAGGGACCGTGCCCAATGTTTCATTCGCTTCGGCCGCCGATTGTTTAATCAGTCCCAATGCCCGTATGAAGCGCCGTCCCAGTCGATAACCTGAAATCGGGAAATTCTCGACGGCCCGTTGTGTGGAAGCTCCCCACAAAGCGTGTTCGGGAACCGTCATCACACCCATTGAATCTTTTTCCGCCCGGGTTTCCTGCGGCATGAAACAATCCTCTTTATTAAGAAACGCAATAAATCGTCAGTCCAAACGCTCGGCACGGACGTGAACACCGATCTTTCAGGATAATCGTGAATTCAGGACTTGACCAGTCGCCATCGGCGATCCGGAGGCAGGCTGAAGCGAATCAAATGAGCGGAACAAGTGCGCCATCGTGAAGCACGGATGGCACGAGGCATCAACCTCGGCGACGGCGGCGGTGGCGGAGAATCAGGCTGCCGGCCATCAAGAAAAACAGGCCCGAAGCCGGCTCAGGAATCAAAATGAAATTCAGCGGACTAATGACGTTCGGATAGGAGTTCAGGATGAAGAAACCGAAGAAATTGGCGCTGCTTGAGCCGGCATGAACGGTGTACTCACCGAATTCGTCAACAGAATTCACTTGGAAATCAATCACAAAGCGAGCCAGGACGTCGCGTTCCTCAGGGGCAATCGGCGCCGAGGGCGTCGTTCGATCCCGAAATCGAAACTCGCCGCCGTGGGTCGAAGCCACTTGGAAACCTGTCGGTGAATTGGGAAGCCAGTAGCTCGGCCCAATCGCCGCCGTGTCCTGGGTTGCAAATGTGTTGAGTGTGAACGAAGCCGAATTTCCCATCAGGGCCTTTGAGATCATGACTTGAGCGACGAACAAATCGTACGCCAACGGAGGACCGCCACCGCGCGGACCATGACGCAGATTGAATTCAATCCGGCCCTCTGCCGACGCGGGACCGATGGTATCGTAGAAGACCATCAAATCTTCCACGCTCAATCTGGCCGCCTTGGCCTCTGAGGTCACGTAGGTTGGAACCAAAAAGGCAAGCAGCACCAGGACTGATATTCTATGACGCATCGATCCTAACATTCCCATCCATCCAATTGCCCGGCGCTCCCCGCGCGCGGACCGCTCCTTTCCAAGTTTTAACAAGATGGTCCGAAAAAGTCAAGTCCCTGAGAATAATCACTTTGAATGAAAACCCCACTATGGCGAGACACAGGCCCCCAACCCATCCAGATTCTCAGAGACAAATCCGACAATCGAGCTGTCAATGCCAAAAAGGGTCGTGCCGTCGCAGTTCACATCCGCCGCGTCCACCACGTCGGGATCCGTGATAAGGCCCTGTTCGACGCTTGAGATGATGGCGTCATCCGCAAGATCAACACAGCCGCTGTTGTCAACGTCGCCCAGGATGCGAACGTCGATCGTGAACGTGGCCGTGCCTTCATTTCCGTGTTGATTTCCCCTCACCAATACGGTGACGACATACGGCAGGCCGCTCGGAGAAAAACCCGGTCGCTCCGGCGGACGATAGGTTTCCATGTTCGTGCCGGCACCGGCCGTCCGAAGGAACTCACCATCGGACCGATCCGCCGGCGGCTCAATCGACCACTCAAAGGTGTAGTCGTCGTTGGCAAACGGGTCATCCGTCACCGCCGCGGAAAACGCGACCAGACAGTTCGTCGCGTCCCCCATCGCCTCCATGGTCTGAAGGTTCAGGTGTTCATAAACCCACGCTCTGTCCGACTCCGCCGTCACGGTCAGATCGAAGTCGCATTCATCGATCGTGCCGTCGCCGTCCGTGTCGGACTCGCAGTCGTCCGGCACGCTGTTCCCATTGCAATCCGAACTGTCGCCATCGGCGATGTCGTTCGCATCGTCTACGCCGTTGTCGTTGCAATCGGTGATCTCAGCAGGCGGGTCTCCTTCCGGAGGATCGTCCGGCATCGGCACCGGATTCATCGGAGGAGGTTCAATTCCGCTGATCATTTGTTGTATCAAGGCAGTGACCAAAAAGATGCTGAGCAGCACCTGCAAAGTGCCGAGAATTGGGGCCCAGATCAAAACCGTCGTGGAAAAAATGAACAAAAGCACCGACCCGATCAAGGCCGCTTCCGTCTTGCTGCCTGACGCCGCCAATCCGGTCAGATCGACCGTCTCGCCGCTTCCCGGAATGGTCATGAATTGACCCGACGTCGAGATTCCCGACTGGCGATCGACTTCGCGCGCCAGGTTAAGGAGTTCGACATTCGCGTCAACATAGGCCTGAGTTCCACCGGCTGAAGACGGCTGGATCGAAGATGCCGCCGTCTTGGCCGGAGCCTGCCAGGTCACGCCGTTCCCCGTACGGATCGATGTCACCCGCTTGCCGAGATCGAACGTCAAGGTGACGGAGTCCCCTTGTCTCCCGATCGCCAATTCCGTGATCGTGTAATCACCCCCGTGCCCTTGTGCATACTTGCCGTTCAATCGATGGGTTTCATCGACAAAGATGACCTGAAACGTGGATTTGACCGAGTCGATCTCGAATCCTGTGGCGCCGACAAGCGCGCTGTTTTCCAACGCACGGACGAGCGGATGGTCCGGCGACAAAACGCCCCGTGTGTTCACCGGGGCGGCGATACCGGCCGGATTGCCGCAGCCACCGAGCCAGACGTGCAGATTCAGAATCAGCAACACAGAGAGGATGGCCGTGAATTGATGATAAACGGACCTTGATGCAGCCGACGTCATAACCCTCTTCTCCTCAACCATCTGAACACAGCGAGTGGGAATGATCCTTAAGGACAACCAGTGGCGAGGTTTGGTCCTGTCCCCCGGAGTCTTTTCTCCAACCATGAGCCTAGGCGGGTCGCGTCTTTGACGCTATCCCTTGATTCTAAACCATCTTACACACAATCTGCAATCGTTCGGGCGAGAGGGTCATGTCCGATTTAAGAGTCCCCCCCTACTCAAACCAGGCCGTCCGGCCATGGATTCCCATGGAAACATGCAAAAAAACCTCCTGAACCGTGAACATCCTCCGATCCCCATCGTATGAATGACTTAATCTTCCTCCTTCTCTCCTAGCGCGGCAGGGATGGCGAAAGCGGCGGACCGCTTGAGCCATCCCTTTGTCATTGGGCATCCCGCCGTGAAGGCCGGGGGGCACCCCGAAAACGAGCTTGTGCGCCGTTCAATGTCGAAAAGCCCCGTTCAGGCATGCCTGAACGGGGCTTTAATCCACGTCGCTTTTGAGCACAGCGGGGCCGGCCAAAAACGCGTCAGGGCCGAAAATCCGGACAGCAAAGGGGACCTATCCGAACCCGGGACGACTGTCGGAGCACGTCCGGTACAGACCGGCCTCCCCGCCATCGATCGGCTCGTTCTGATATTTGACGTTTGTCTATTCGAACCCGACCGATCTCCGTCCGATACGCGCACGTATTTTTTTTCTGGACAAAATTTGAATCGTATTATCGACGAAGATGAGGCTAGGTTCACTGCCATAGGAGGAAAAGTGATGAAGCCCTTCGTGCTGACATTGTCGGCTTGTATCGTCCTGTCTTGGTTTCTCCCGACCTCGACCGCAGATGCCTCCGTCACCACGTTTGAAGTCCGCGTCAACCGAAGCAAGGACGACGCCGAGGAAGACGGCGGAACATGGAACAGCAAACTCGAGCTGGGCCAAATGGACTACGTCGGCTTTCGTTTCCGAAACGTGAACGTTCCGCAGGGTGCTAATATCACTGCCGCCTATGTCGAAATGAGGGCAGCCGACTCGAATTCAGAAAACACGGATTTGACGATCTTCGGTCAGGACGCAGATACGACCTCTGAGTTCTCGGGCAGTAGTAGCATCTCAGGCAGACCGAAAACCAGCGCATCGGTCACTTGGAACAACGTTCCCAATTGGACGTCGAACCAGGTCTACCAGACACCTGAGCTAAAAACGATTATCCAGGAAATCGTCGATCGCGGGGGGTGGTCCAGCGGCAATTCGATGGTCATCATGCTTCGATCAGACGATTTAAACGGCAAGCGTATGGTCGTCTCATACGACAGCGGCAGCGGCGATGACGATGACGGCGGCGGCGGCTCGGCAACTGCCCCGTTGCTCCACATCGAATATACGCCCGGTCCGGCGTTGATGCTCTCAGATCATGACGCCGGTCAGGAACCGGACGCCTTCACCGAATCGGGCGGTGAAACCGACGCGGAGCTCTATGCCTTCAAGCTTGATCCGTTCAGCGATACCGTCACGGTCACCCAACTGGTGTTCGACCTCTCGAACCATGCCGGGCTGACCGACAGCGATTGGAATAACGTTGAGCTTGTCATTGACAGCAACGCGAATGGGGTGATCAGCGGCGGCGAAAACTCCAAAGTCGGCGGCAACGGCACGGTCAATCATGCGGCCGGCACGCTCACATTTACAAGTAATTTTAACGTTTCGGCGCCTACGCATTTCATCTTGCGGGCCGACTTTTCCTCGCTGTCGGATGGAGACAAGTTCACCGTCAGCCTGGACACCGGCGGCGTCTCGACGACCGCCACGCGCCTCGGCTCAACCTCCGCCGCGATGCACGCAGAGGGCTGTTTCTATATCGAGCGCTTTCAGACATGGTCGGCGACGAGCGCCGACACCTGGCAGGTCATGGACCTTAGCGGATCGCCCTATAACATCCCGGCGGATGCCGTGCTCGAAGTCGCCGTCCGCAACGGCTACTCGAGCGGCGAACGCTGGGGAGGCGTCCGCGCGGTCGGCTCCAGCCTGAATCGGCGAATCCTGCTTCATGAGCCGGAGAGCGGCGGTGAAGACGTCATGGTCATGCATGTCCAGGCGGACACCAATTCTCAAATCGAACACTACTCCGACAACACGAGCAGCGTAGACTTCGTGATACTGGGCTATTGGAACTGCGGAACCTATCGGGAAATGTACAATTCCTTCAAAGCGGGCGGGAGCGGCTCCTGGCAGGAAATCGACCTCAAAAGCTACATCGGCACGGCGGAGGTCACCGAGTTCGTCATCGTAAACAACAATTCGTCCGCCGAGCGCGAAGTGGGACTGCGTACCCGAGGCTCCAGTCTCGAAAGACGCTTGGACCTCCATGAAGCGGAATCCGGCGGAGACGACGTGGCGTCAATGATCGTGGTCGCCGACTCAACGACCAACGCGACGATCGAAGCCTACGCCGAAAGCAATACGGACATCGATTTCTACCTGATGGGCTATTGGTCGGACCCGCCGGGAACCTATACGGAATCATTCGATACGATCACCTCGCCAACGACGGACGGGACCTGGCAGGACAAGGACCTGAGCGGTTTCAACGTGCCGGCCCATGCGGTCGTGGACGTGACCCCCATGAATCAGGATACGTCCGAAGAAAATTACATGGGCGTTCGAGAAAAAGGCTCGTCGCTGGGGAGAACCCTGGATCTTCAGGAACCTGAGTCGGGCGGCGGTGATTTCGCCCGATTTCATGCCACCGCAGACGCCAACTCCACCATCCAGGTTTACCACCAGGATGTCAGCGATCCTCATTCCTTTTTCCTGACCGGTTTCTGGGCGCCTCCTTCGTCGCAGAAGAAAGTGATCATCTGGCGCGAGATCCAAAACTCGGCGGCACCGACACCATGATCGATGAGGCATAGCCCACTCCGCGTCACGCCGGGCTGATATCAAAGTAAACCGCGACTCTCATCTGAGCAGGCGTCTGCGCCGTTGCATCGCGAAGGCCCCCACGCAAAAATGAAGACATGAAAAGCCATCGCAAAGAACTCTGGTTCAACGCCCCCAGCCGTCGCGACTTCATGAACATCACTCCGCAGGTGGAGCAGGCCCTGCGCGAAAGCGGGATCACCGAGGGCCTCTGCCTGGTCAACGCCATGCATATCACGGCGAGTGTCTTCATCAACGATGACGAGCGCGGCCTGCATGCCGACTTCGAGAAATGGCTCGAAGGCTTCGCTCCGCACGAGCCGATCGGCCAGTACCGCCACAACGATACCGGCGAGGACAACGCCGACGCCCACCTGAAACGCACCATCATGGGCCGTGAGGTCGTCGTGGCGGTGACCGACGGCAAGCTGGATTTCGGGCCCTGGGAGCAGATCTTCTACGGTGAGTTCGACGGACGACGCAAGAAACGGGTTCTTGTCAAGATCATCGGGGAATAATTGACCCATACTCGCTGAGTTTCATAATATAGGTACTTGGTGGGCCAACCCGGTGATACGTCGCCTTGAGCGGCCTAGAATTTATTCGGCGACGTGTGGAGGGGTGGGTATGCACCCGCCGATTTCTGATCCATCCTCTTTGACCTGAATCGGAGCTGTCCGGATGAGCGCAGGAAAATGGATTGCGCTGACCGTCATTTGCACGGGCTTGTCATCATTGAAAACCGCCCTGGCGGAAGGACCGGACGTCATCGTTGCGGACCTGCCCGTGACCACAGACTATTCACGCAACGCCGAGACGGCCGCATTGTCCGTTGCCACGACCTCCTGCAACGCGGGTGACACGTTCCTTCAATGGCAGGCCTTGCCCAGCAACCAACACCCGGTCATCGCGCAGAACATGTACCGGCTCAAAAACGATCGTCTGGAGCAAATCGGACAAGCGTGGGTCAAACACGGTTTTCTTGCAACAAACAACGGCATCTGTGGCGTGTGCGACGGCAACCTGGGCAGCGTGCTCGGCGTCGGATGCTCCGACCCCTATGGCGCCGGCCTGAACGCGGGACCTTTTCTAGGGGCCCGTAGCAAGATCAACCCGGTTACCGGTTACTTCGACGCCGCCACGGCCGACGTGCACACCGGACACCTACACAGCGACATTGCCCACGGCCTTCAAGTAAAACACGCGGACCTTGGCAACGCCGGAGCGCGTTATTTCGTCGAAGGGCAATACGTTGCCGCCGATGACGCGCAGGCCGGCAACGGCAACAACAACACATCCTATCGCGAAATCAGCGTGTCCGGTGATTCAAGCAACTGGGTGTTTACCAACGTCGGACCGACACAACAGGAGATGCCCGCCATCTTTAGCTGGGATGGGGCCTCGTTCGCCATCATCGACAGTTGGCCGCAGGACGGCCGGCTCATTGTCGCCCATAAAGCTCGTGAACTCGGTGGTGATCAGTATCGATATGAATATGCCGTGTATAACATGAACAGCGAACGGGCCGTCCGCTCCTTCACCGTGCCCATCGGATCAGCCAACATTTCCAACGTCGGCTTTCATGCCGCTCCCAATCACGACGAAGGGTATGTCGATGATCCGTCCAATGCGCCCTGGATTTCGTACATCGATTCGGCCTCTCTGACCTGGATTACCGATTCGTTCCCCGACAACCCGAACGCAAACGCGATCCGCTGGGGCACAATGCACAACTTCTGGTTCGACGCGGACGTCGCACCGGTCGGGAGTACCGCGCGCATGCGGCGGTTCAAGCCCGGCGACGGCCCGGACACTGCGTTCGCGCAACTCGTCGCGCCGGGTCGAATCGACTGCGACGGCAGCGGAGTTCCCGATGATGACGAAATCGCAGCCGACCCATCTCTGGATTGCAACAGCGACGGCGTCATGGACGCGTGTCAGCTTGACGGCAACGACTGCAACGGCAACGGCATTCCCGACGATTGCGATCTCGAAAACCTCGACTGCGACGACAACGGGATCGTCGACACATGTGACCTGGATGGAAACGACTGCAACGGCAACATGATCATCGACGCCTGCGAATCGGCCGGAGATTGTAACGAGAACGGTATTTTCGACGTGTGCGACGCCCTGGGGAATGACTGCAATGCAAATGAAATCCCGGACGATTGTGAAAACGACTGCGATCGCAACGGAACGATTGACGCCTGTGAAGCCCAGCCGGACTGCAATACCAACGACATTCCCGACGATTGTGACGTGACCACCATTCCCGGCGGTTCACACGATTATCCCAGCGGCCTGTTGTTCATCACGTTCGGACCCAACAACATTTCGCATTCGATTGAAGTGTCGGACGGGGGATTGATCGCTGATGTGAACGTCAGTGTCGACATTCGACACCCCTGGGTCAGCGACATTATCATGCGAATCGAGCACAACGGCACGGAAGTTCTGCTCTGGAATCAGGACTGCGGCGCAGCCGATCATATCCTCGCGACTTTCGATGACGAAGGCAGCCCTCGGGTATGCGGGGCGCCCACAACCGGGATCATCACACCGACGAGCACAGGGGGCGGCATGCTGTCCGCTTTCGATGGGCAGGACCCGTTCGGCACGTGGACGCTCAGCATCGAGGACGCCTTTCCGGGTCAGAGCAACGGGTTCCTACGAGAGTGGAGCTTTCACGTCGAAGCGAACGACGACCCGGCTACCAGCGAAGACGTCAACGGAAACGGAATTCCCGACGAGTGCGAATGCCCCACGTGTCTCGGAGACATGAACGGCGACGGCGGCGTCGATGCCGCCGACATTCAAAGTTTCGTCAACGCCTGTGTGGGTCTGGAAATCGCGAACGGCTGCGCCGATATGGACGCAAGCGGCCTGCCGTTAACCATGACGGACGTCGACGGTTTCGTCTCCGAGTTGCTCAATGCAGGCCCCTGCTCAGGACCCTAGGACGCGATCCACACACGACTGAACGTCGTCTCCGTAGATCTTTTCGTCGAACGTCAAATCCGCCTCACATTTTGTAATACACTGTCGAGCAGCCTTCCCGCCAATTGACGGCTCCCATTCGAACAGCTACGAAGGACGGCATGAAACCGCACAATGCCCCAAGCCTGCCCTTCGTGGTCGATGTCATCGGCCGATATCCCCCTTCCCAAGTGCGTGTGACGCTCGATCCGTCGCCGCGGCCGACGACACCGGAGCTCGACGCCCTGATCGAGGCGGAGTGGGAGCGCCAGACGGCGCTGGCCAAGGGAACGGACCGTTTGCTGTTTAACGGCCCGCTGATGCGGTACGTGCGCCATGACGTGACGGAGCCGAGCAACAATCGTCCCGCCGAGCTTCATCTGACCGTCGGCCCGACCTGCTACCGCGACTTTGTCGGAACCAACCTCTTCAACCGCCACAGGCTTGGCGAGTTCGGCTGGGAGCGATTCGCCAATCCCATCGGGACGACCGCCACGCTGACGACGTCCGATGACCAGATTTGTTACGGCCGCCGGTCGGCGAGGGTGTCCTACCATTCCCTCCACGTCCATACCTTCGGGGGCGCTTTGGAAGAGCGCGACCGGACACCGGACGGCTCCATCAACCCTTTCGGCAGCCTGTGCCGGGAGCTGGTGGAGGAGCTTTGTCTGCCACGAGAAGAGCTCCGAGATCTGATTTGTGTCGGGCTCATCCGCGACAACGAAATCCACCAGCCGGAAATGCTTTTTGAAGCCAGACTCGATCTGACCGCAGAGGAGCTGTTGGCTCGATGGAACTCCGCCGAATCTAAAGACGAGCACGATGAGATCGTCAGCCTGCCGGACGAACCCGACGCCATCGTTCCTTTCATTAAAAACTGTGGTCCGATCGCGCCGGTCGCCATCGGAGCCCTGTTCCTGCACGGCCGGCTCCGATGGGGTCAAGACTGGTACGAAAAAGCCGCGGACGAAATGCGACGCCCTCGGTGAAACCACCGAGTCCAGGCGACGATTGCCACGTTTCGTTTCTTCTTGCCGTTTTGACGTTTTGATTTTTTGACGTTTTGACGTTTTATTTTTTGACGTTTTGACGTTTTATTTTTTGACTTTTTGACGTTTTGACGTTTCACTCATACCCATGAAGGTCTTCATGTTAGGATGGGAGTTTCCACCGTTCATCAGCGGCGGCCTGGGCACCGCCTGTTATGGACTGACGCGCGCGCTGGACCAGTTGGGCCACGAAGTCGTTTTCGTTCTACCCCAACCCGTGGACAACCGGTCGGCCACGCATGTCCAATTGAAATCGCCGAACGATTGCAGGACCTCTCCGGCCTATCAGATTCACGGTTTGCAGCATGTCGAATTCCATGGCATTCCCTCCAACTTGCAGCCGTACATCAGCCCGGGGGACTTTGTGCAGCAGGCCCCGGCTGCCGAAACGGCGGTGCCGAATGACCCCCAATCGGCCGGCGGGATGACCGGTCACTACGGAGGGGATTTGTTTACGGAGGTTCGTCGTTATGCCAAGATTGCCGCGCAGATGGCGATCGACGAAAAGTTCGACGTCGTCCACGCTCATGATTGGATGACGTACCCGGCTGGAATCGCCGTATCGGCCATCAGCGGAAAACCGCTCGTCGTCCACGTCCACTCCACTGAGTTCGACCGTAGCGGAGAACTGGTCAATCAACGGATCTACGACATCGAACGAATGGGAATTCAAAATGCGGAAAAGGTGATTGCGGTCAGTTACTTCACGCGCAACATCGTCCTTAAGCGCTACGCCGCTTCCGCGGCCAAAGTGGAAGTCGTTTACAACGCCATCGATCGAAACGGCGAACACGACGCGTTGCCCCCACCGATCGAACGAGATGAGAAGATTGTCCTTTTTCTGGGTCGGATCACGATGCAGAAGGGGCCGGAATACTTCCTGGCCGCGGCCAGAAAAGTGCTCGAATATGAGAAGAACGTCCGCTTCATCATGGCCGGCAGCGGCGATCTCATCCGCCGCTCCATCGAAATGGCGGCGCAGATGGGAATCGGTCGCAAAGTCCTCTTCACCGGCTTTCTGCGCGGCGACGACGTGGCGCGCGTTTACAAGATGGCGGACCTCTATGTCATGCCCAGCGTGAGTGAGCCCTTCGGCATCGCTCCGTTGGAAGCCCTGTCACACGACGTGCCGGTGCTCATCTCGAAGCAGTCCGGCGTGTCGGAGATCCTGACGCACGTTCTCAAGGTGGATTTCTGGGACATCGACGAGATGGCCAACAAGATTATCGCCGTGCTCAGGCATCCGCCACTGCGGGCGACCCTTCGTGAACACGGCCAGTTTGAGGTCCGTCGTCTCACCTGGCAGGGGGCAGCGCGGAATTGCGTGGAGGTCTATCAAAAGGCCATCGCCGCTTTGAACTAGACAAAGGAATGTTTACGATACTCGGCCCTGCCAATCCGGGGACGCTTCAGGATAAATCATGGCCTCCGTGTGTTTCTATTTCCAGGTCCATCAGCCCTACCGGTTGCGGCGTTACTCGGTCTTCGATACGACCGACGCCTATTTCGACGACGAAAAGAATGCGGAAATCTGTCGCAAGGTCGCCGGCAAATGTTACCTACCCGCCAATCAGCGCATCCTTGAGCTCATCAAGCGGCACGAGGGCCGATTCTGCGTCGCCTATTCACTGACCGGCGTGGTCCTGGACCAGCTTGAAGCCTTCTCGCCGGAAGTTATCGAGAGTTTCCAACGGTTGGCGGAGACCGGCTGCGCCGAGTTTCTGGCCGAGACCTATTACCACAGCTTGTCGTTTCTCTACTCGCGCGAAGAATTTGTCGCCCAGGTTGAAATGCAGCAGGAAAAAATCGGGCGGCTCTTCGGCAAACAAAGCACGACTTTTCGCAACACGGAGTTGATCTACAACAACGACGTGGCCCAAGCTGCACATGAGATGGGATATCGTGCCGTGCTGGCCGAGGGAGCCGACCATATCCTGGGGTATCGCTCGCCCAATTTCGTCTATTGTCCGCCAAAACTGCCGATCAAGGTTCTCCTAAAGAACTTCCGACTCTCCGACGACATCGCCTTTCGGTTCAGCAATCGGAGTTGGCCCGAATGGCCGCTGAAAGCCGACAAGTTTGCCGGCTGGGTCAATCAGGTCAACGGCAACGGCTACACCGTGAATCTGTTCATGGACTATGAAACACTGGGCGAGCACCAGTGGGAGGACACCGGCATCTTCGATTTTCTCGATCACCTGCCGGGCGAGATCCTGAAGCACGCGGACAACGACTTCAAGATGCCCTCGAACGTCGCGGCAAGTTACGAACCCGTCGGCGAATTCGACACCGAGCACCTCATCAGTTGGGCCGACACCGAGCGCGATCTTTCCGCGTGGCTCGGCAATGAGATGCAATCGAACGCCTTGCAGGAAGTCTACAATCTTGAGTCGGCCGTCAAGGCGAAAGGGGACGAGGCCCTGCTGAGCGACTGGAGGCGATTACAAACCTCAGACCATTTTTATTACATGTGCACGAAGTATTTCGCGGACGGCGACGTCCACAAGTATTTCAATCCCTATGAGTCACCGTACGACAGCTACATCAACTTTATGAACGTCCTCGACAACGTAGCCGTGCGCGCCAAAGGAACCGCTGCCGCTTCACGCGGCGCGTAAGGGGGCCGCTTTTGAAGCGGCGTCCGAAGCGACGAGTTTGGCGACTTGACCCCAGTTGTTGAGACCACCCTCGTCTCTCTCGAAAACATAGGCCGCACCCGAGTCGTTGCCCGTGTCGTCTTCACAAGGCGCCCCAACGACAACAACGTCGGTGTCAACGCCTATCGAGTGACCAAATTGGTCCTCCGTCTCGGCATCCGAAGCCGTCAACTTGAGCAGCTCATTCACCTGGCACTGGGCATGGCCTCGTGCATCATGAACAACGAACAGCAGGCTACAGTTCAGCAGGATCACCCAATGAATCGGAGACCATCGTTTCATCTTTCCTCCTCTTCATGCGGCCCCCCGCATCGAGATCGTCGTGAACCCAGTGCCAAGCCCTTGGACCAGGGCATTCGGCTCGGTTTTACCGCTTTTCTTGCTGAATTACGCAATCTGAGGAATGCAAAGCGCCCGATTTTCGGCCATACGATTCCTCTCTTGTCCCGGCAACCGTTAGTGTACCGAATCATGTCCCCGAGTACAATCGACGACCGATTTCATCAGCCGAAATGTCGGTGAGCGCACAGCGCGAAATCCGTCTTTCACTCGTCGATGGTGTTGTGCTAACCTAGCCGATAAACCTAGAATTTGTCGTCATGAAAAATCCCAAACTCGCCATCATCGTGGGCGGCGGACCGGCGCCCGGGATCAACGCCGTCATCGGCGCTGCGACGATTGAAGCCGTCAACGAGGGCCTGTCGGTCGTCGGAATCTATGATGGTTTCAAATGGCTCGCCTCCGACAAGTTTGTCTCTGAACGACACACAATCGATCTGACGATCAACGATGTCGCCCGTATCCACTTCGTCGGCGGCTCCAGACTCCGCATCGATCGCACGACGCTTCTCGATGAGTCCAGGATCCAAACGTCGACCGTCGTGCAGCCCGATGAAGAGAAAGTCTCGTGCGTCTTGCGAAACTTCGCCGAAATCGGCGTCACACACGTCGTGACGATCGGCGGCGACGACACCGCACTCAGTGCGCGCTTCGTGGCGGAACGTTCTAATGGTCGCATCCGCGTGGTCCATGTTCCCAAGACGATCGACAATGACCTACCGCTGCCCGGCGATATGCCGACGTTCGGCTTCACGACGGCCCGGCATCTCGGCTCCGAGCTCATCGCCAATCTGATCGAAGACGCCCGAACCACCAGCAGGTGGTATATCGTCGTTTCGATGGGCCGGCACGCCGGCTTCCTGGCGCTGGGCATGGGCAAATCAACCGGCGCAACGCTGACGCTGATTCCGGAGGCGTTCCCCGAAAACATCAGCTTCCAGAATCTTGCCGACGTTCTGGAAGGTGCAATCATCAAACGCCGGGCGATGAACCGTCCCTACGGCGTGGCCGTCATTGCCGAAGGACTGGCGTATCGTCTGGGCAACCGTGAAGAGCTTGAACATTTGCTGGGCAAGAAGGTCCCGCTCGACGCTGCCGGCCATCTCCGCCTCGCGGAGGTCCCGCTGGCGCGTCTGCTGACGGACGAACTGAAGCGACGGTTCGGGGAACGAGACGAAAAAATCACGGTCGTGCCGCAAACGATCGGCTACATGCTGCGATGCGCCCCGCCCGTGCCGTTCGACATGGCCTATTGCCGTGACCTCGGCAACGGCGCCATTCGCCTGCTACTGGATAAGACCGTCAATCTCGACGGCGGAGTGATGGTCTCCATCGAAAGCGGGAACGTCCGGCCCATGAGCTTCTGCGAGATGATCGATGAGAAAACGAACCGGACGCGCATCCGCGTCGTGGACGTCAATTCGGACGGCTACCGCGGTGCGCGATCGTACATGATCTGCCTGGAGCGGTCGGACCTCGCCGACCCGGTCATGCTGGCCAAGCTCGCCGCAGCCTCCAAACTTTCCGAAGAGGAGATCGTCAGCCGGTATGGTTGGGCCGCAGACCAGCTTGCGCCCACAAAGGAGGCGAATGGATAAGGCCCGCACGACGATGTTTCTATTCCGCGCTGGGCGCCACGCCCTGCAATAGAACCGTCGCCATTCCGCATGTCTCCAGAAAATCTGCAATTGCCTCCGCGACGATTCGATGACCCGTGGCCGTCAGATGTGTCTCATCCAGGAAAAGCCCTTTCGTTGCCTTCGAATCGAGTCGTCTCCGGGCAGCCAGCACGGGCAGCAAATCCAGGTATGGAACCTCCTCCGCTTTCGCGTATTCCGCTAGAATTTGCTGCGGCCCCGATGAAACGCCTTCACCTTCATTCTCCAACTGCGTGTGAATCGGAAAGCAGAGCAAGACGACAGGCACGTCTGCCTCGCGACAGGTCTCCACAATCGAACCGAGATGGCTCAAGGCTCTTTGCCAGGCAAGCTCGACCCGCTCCGACCGGGGCGTGGTGAGCAACTCTTTAAATCGAAAATGCTGGATCGCCTCCGCGGCCGCCTGCCGGTCAGCACCAAAACGAATACGGTCCGTCAATTTCCCGGCCATTCGATGAAGTCCGCTCCAGTAGCGAGGGCGAAAGGTCAAGTCAAATTCGGCGTGACGGCTGGCGTGGCGCACGGCCTCGCGATCAAACTGTCGCGTGATGTCGTTCAGACAAACCTGCGTAATGACGATGGCCGGGTCGAGCGAGATCGCGTCGTGCTTGAGAAAATGAGCCTCCTGCCCAAGGTCGTAGCCTGAGATACCGGCGTTTAAGGTCACTGCATTCAGGCCCGGATGCCGCCGGTTTAGAATCGGAACCACTTGTTCACAAAATGCATCCCGTGCGGGCACACCGAAGCCGAATGTCAGCGAATCGCCGAGAAACAAAAATCGCGTCTTCCCCCGAATCGTGCGAACCGGCCCTTCCTCGGCTACCCGCAGACCATGCTGATCAATGCGGACCGGGACGATGTATTCGCCTTTCTTGCCGGGAATATGAGTCCACCCTCTTTGAGGATGAGGCGCGATGATCCCCTGCCTGGGAGGAGGAGGAAGATCCACCCAATAGATGATTTGGTCCACGGAACCGAGCCACGCCAACGACAAGACCGTCAAGAGCGCTTTCGGCACCCAAGGCCACACGGTTTGTTTACGCCCGCACCACAAGTAGGCCGCAGCGAGAATGATCGCGGCGACGCCGTGTCCAAGCATGGTCCGATGAAGCAGCACGTAATGCTCCGGCACCAATGGAAACAACCGAGGCACGATGAACATCAACAAAGAATGCCCGAATGCGATGAGCCCCATGTACGCAAAGCCAACGCCGAGCAACATCCGAGTATGACGAACCGGTGACCGGGAATGGTGTCCTCGAGGCTTCATAAGTGAGCAATCCGAGACAACGCTCTTGGCGTCGTGGCGGCAAGTCGGGCGAAGTCAACCGGCGGTGGATTCCCCATCTGAGGTCTCAGGCTCTATGGACTTCCAAAGCAGCTCCGCGACATCCATTTGGCTGACGTCTTCACGATTCTTGGCAGACAGACCGTCGATCAGCATCCGCTGGCAGAAAGGACAACTCGACGCAACCATGTCCGGTTGAGTTTCAAGAAGCTGATCGGTTCGCACAAGGTTGACGCGATCGTCGCCCTCCTCCTCTTCCTTGAACATCTGGGCCCCTCCGGCCCCGCAGCACATGCCGCGATCCCTCGTTTGCTGCGGCTCCAAGACGGTCAGTCCCGGAATCGACTTGAGCGTCTCCCGCGGCGGATCGTAGATGTCGTTGTAACGGCCGAGATAGCAGGAATCGTGATAGGCCACCTTGGCGCTGATCTGATTCTTCGGCGTCAACCGCCCTTCACGAACAAGCTTCGACAGAAATGACGAATGGTGAACGACGTTGAACTTGCCGCCGAAGTCCGGATACTCATTCAACAACGTATTGAAGCAGTGTGGACAGGTGGTCACGATGGTCTTCGGCTCGTAATTGTTCAACGTCTCGACGTTCATTTGAGCCAGCATCTGGAACAGAAATTCGTTTCCCGCGCGGCGCGCCGGATCGCCGGTGCACTGTTCTTCCTCACCCAGAATCGCAAAGTCGACATTCGCCGCCTTGAGAAGACTTGCCGTGGCCCGTGCGATCTTACGCGCCCGATCGTCGAATGAGGCCGAGCAGCCGACCCAAAACAAAACCTCGGCATCCGGCTTTTCACTCATCAGGGGAACGTCCAGCCCCTTGGTCCAACCGGCGCGATCCGATGCGGGGAAACTCCACGGATTCGAATTCGTCTCCATGCCTCGAAAGGCATTTTGCAACTCGGCCGGGAACTCCGATTTTTCCATCACCAGGTTGCGGCGCATATCGACAATCTTGTCAACATAGGTGATGAAGACGGGGCACTCCGTCTCGCACGCCCCGCAGGTCGTGCAGGCCCACAAAACTTCGGGCTTGATGAACTGCGGGACAAGATCATCCGCCACGGAAATCGGCGTATGCCCCTCGTCGGCCCCTTCCTGAGCGACGGCCTGGCCATCGTGGTTGGCTCCGACGAGTTTTTTCTCGTTGTCATAAAGATAGTCGCGAAGGTCCAACGTAAGCTGCTTGGGACTGAGAAGCTTGCCCGTGTTCGATGCAGGGCATTGGTCCGTGCACCGACCGCACTCCGTACACGTATATAAATCGAGCACGCCTTTCCAACTCAACTGATCAATCCGCGCCGTTCCCAGCGTCTCTTCTCGCTCGATCTTGCCCTCGATGTCCTCCACGTTCGGCAGACATCCGCGTGGCGCCAGACTCTGGGCAAACACATTGGGGATGGCCGTGATGATATGAAAGTGCTTGGAAATCGGCAGAAGGTTCAGGAAAAGAAGCACCAGGGACACGTGCACCCAGAAGCCGATGTGGGCCAGAACATTCAAGGTCGTCCCGTCGGTCCCTTGCAGAATCACTCCCACAACAGAGCCTGCAGGCTCCGCCCAACTGAAACCGGCTTCCGATTTCGCCCTGGCGGCGCCGTCATAAAGCAGGTCGCCGAACATCATCGATTCGATGATCATCAGGATGAGCAAACCCTCGAACGAGAGTGTCATTCGACCGAGCTTCTTGATCACGCGGTAATAAATAAAGACGCAGGTCGCAACGATCACCAGAACGATAAACACGTCTTTGATGAACGAATAGCCGTCGCCAAGAACCGTCCCATGCGCAAAGAGCCCCCAGAACGCGAAGTCTTCGGCGTATCCCCGACCGAAGAGAATCAACGACCGTAAGAGCAATACGACGAAGCCGGTGAAAATGAACGAATGTGCGATGCCGGCCCACCAATAGCGGCGCATTCGTTTTTGCGCAAAGGCATACTCCCAGGTTCGCTTTAGACGCTCGCCGATCTGATCAAACCGATTCTCAGACGGTCCAAGCCGCATGAGCCGAATTCGCCGATACATCTGCCAACCGAACACCCCCCAGGCGCCCACAAGCAATAACGTCATCACATACGGATTCATGGCAGCCTTTACGTCAACATCACAGAATCAATAGACGGGCTGTCAGACTGGACTGTCGGCTTAACCTGCCCGTACCTTTTTCACTTCTTCCGTTAACAGCGGCACGATCTTGAAAAGGTCCGCCACAATCCCGTAATCGGCGATTTTGAAGATCGGCGCCTCGGGATCGGTGTTGATGGCCACGATCCGACGGCTGCCCCGCATCCCGGCCTGATGCTGAATTGCCCCGCTGATACCGCACGCGATGTACAACTGCGGCGTGACCGTCTTGCCGGTCAACCCCACCTGACGGGAATGCGGTTGATAGCCCGCGTCGCAGGCCGCACGGCTTGCCCCGACCGCGCCGTCCAGGACATGGGCGAGATCGTAAACGATCTTGAAATTCTCCTCGCTTTTCAGGCTGCGCCCTCCGCTGACCACGATCGACGCCTCGGTGACGTCCTTCTCACCACCGCCCGTCTTGGCGATTTCCTTGGTCACCTGCCGCGTATCACCATCCTCGGAAGCAAAAGCCACCTCAATCCGCTCGGCAGCACCTTCTCCGCCGGAAGGCGCCGCAAAGGTATTCGGACGAACCGTGGCAATCTGAATCTTGTTCGCATTGAAGTGAACCTTGTTGAACGCCTTGCCGTTGAAGATCGGCCGCTTGACCAACAACACACCCTGCCCATCAAGATCGAGCTCCGTGCAGTCGGTCGCCAAACCGCCGTTCATCCGCATCGCCACGCGCGGACTCAAATCGCGGCCCATGAATGAGGCCGCCATCAAGACAATCTGTGGGTCCGCCTTGGCGATGACCTCCGCCAAGGCCCGGGTATAGGTCAATGCGTTGTACTTCGCCAGCGGCTCGGCATCCGCAATGTAAATCGCGGCGACGCCGGCCTTGTCCAATTCATCCGCAAGCGGTCCGACACCCTGGCCGATCAACGCCGCCGTCACGCGACCACCTGTTTTTCCGGCCAGTTCCTTGGCCGCCGTGATGGCCTGCAACGCCGCCGGCAAAAAGAGACCGTCGCGCTGTTCCACAAAAACCAATACGTCCTTCGTCATTTCATCCCCGTTCGTGAATACGTTTATCGTTGATAGAATATCGAAGCGTTACTCTGCCATGCTCGGCAGGATAACACACAAGCGGGCACGCTGCCACCCGATGCTAACGCACCAGCACACCGGCAATGCAACCCGTCATCCAGCAGGCCATCGCGCCGCCCAGCATCGCCCGTGGGCCGAGTCGCACGAGGTCGACACGACGATCCGGCGCCAGTCCGCCGATGCCGCCGATCTGGATACCGATGGAACTGATGTTCGCGAATCCGCAAAGGCTATAGGTCGCCATGAGAACTGACCGTTTCTCCATGCCGCCGCTTCGTGCGATCTCACTGAGCGTTTCGTAGGCAATCACCTCATTCGTGGCCATCGCTTTACCGAGCAAACCGCCAAAGGATCGACAGTCCTGGCCCTCGACTCCGATCAGCCAGGAGATCGGCGCGAACACAAGCCCCAGGATGCCGTCCAGGTCCAACCGATCCATGCCAAGTTTCTCCACCAGCGGCACAAGAACGGACCATCTTCCCAAAGCCACAAGGCCGACATCCAGAACGGCAATGAGCGCCACAAAAGCGATGAGCATGGCCAAAACATTGATCGCAAGCTTCATGCCCTCTGACGCGCCCGACGTCACGGCATCCACCAGACTACGCGTCTCCTTCTCAAGCGCAATCTCGACACGGTCTGTGGTGGTCGCTGGTTCCTGGGGCGGCACCAGGATCTTGGCCATCACAAAAGCCGCGGGAGCGGACATGAGACATGCCGTTAACAAATGCCGGGCCATTTCCTTGGATCGCTCAGCATCACCGTCACCTAAAACATCCACATAATAGGCCATCACGCCGGCCGCCACGGTGGCGAAACCGCCGGTCATCAACGCCATCAACTCCGAACGCGTCATTCCCGAGATATACGGCCGCACCAAAAGCGGAGCCTCGGTCTGACCAAAGAAGACGTTCGCCGCGGCGGCAAGACTTTCAGCCCCGCTGACGCCCATGGCTCTTTTCATCACCCACGCCATCCCGGCCACGGCGCGCTGAAGGACGCCATAGTGGTAGCCGATCGACGAGATCACGGCGACGATGATAATCGTGGTCATGATCTTGATCCCAACGATCGCCTTCCAGCCGACCAATTCATGATCACCAGCCAATGGACCGAAGACGAAGCTTGCCCCCCGGTCCGCGCCATATAAGACAGCAGTCACAATTCGAGCGACCCCATCGAAAATGGCCTGCCCCGTATCGGTACGCAAGATGACCAAAGCCAGTCCCCATTGCAGGCCGAGGCCGCCGATGACAATCTTCCAGGGAAATCGGCGCCGGTCGGACGAAAGCAGCCACGCGAACAGCAGCAACGCCGCGATTCCCAGCAGGCTACGTGCAATCGTCACGATCATCGTTTCTCCGGCGGGCCGGACAAGGGCGTAAAGTGCGCTTTGCACCGTGGCTCGTAGTCGTCCAGCCCCCCCACCATGTGAATCGTATTGATCTGCGTCATCCGCTGCGTATAAGGCGAGGGCTCACCGCAGACACGGCATGGAGCCTCCTTGACCACGACGCGATCCGCCATCTCCGTCAACTGGGGCATCGGATCAAACGGACGGCCCCAGGCATCGTGGCTGATGCCGGCGACGATGACCGAGATACCACGTTTCATCAATTCGCGCACAACGGAAATCAGCGCCAGTTTGAAAAAATGGCCCTCATCCACGGCAGCGACATCGACACCGTCGCATTGCCGCAAGATGGCCTCCGCGCCGGGAACGCGGATCGCATCGAACTGATCCTGCCGATGGGTGATGAGATGGTCCGGATCATAACGGTCGTCGATGCAATGCTTGAACGCTCTGACGCGCAAACCCTGCGATTCCGCCTGACGCAGTCGGGCGATCATATGCTCTGTCTTGCCGCCGAACATCGAGCCGTGCACGACTTCGAGTTGACCTTTTTCCACTTGAATTGTCACAACGGGATTGTCCTGAGTTTGCGGAGTTTGGCAAGCGCGAATCATCTTCGGCTCAATCAAGGCCCCGCTCAGAAACGCCTGACCGGGGCTTTCTCGTGTCCATCTTTCTCGCCGTTGGCATACGCCTCCTGCAAAACGATCTTTAATTTGCCCGCGTCAATTTCATCCAAAGAACGAAACCAAAAGGTCAGCTCGGCACCACTCGTTCCCGAACGTCCCATCTCCTGCTCACGGCCGAGGCGCTCCACCTGGGTCGGCGTGAACCGTCCTCGCGGGACATGGAGATCGACGCGGAGGGCGTGACCGTTGTTGGTGATGATTTTGCCCACTCGCTTGTTTTCCGCCGTCGCCAGTTCGACGAATACCTTTCGGTTCCAAAGCGTCTTCACGCTGGGCAGAATCTTATTCACACGACCGAGAAACGTCGTCAGCGCCAACGGCGTCCATTCTCTCGGCTGATTCGGCGTAATCGACTTCTGGGATAAATGCCAGGTCCTGCCGTCCTTCTTCCACGGTTCGGCCCCTGCAGCGCGCTCCGCCAGCTTCTCAACGTGCTTCAAATATGCCGACGACGCCGTTTTAAGAAAGCTCCGAAATGCCTGCGTGTCGATTTCTTTTTTGTCGTAAACCATGATTCTGATCTGGTCCATTTGATTCAGCGCCGGCCGGATCTGAACGCGTGGGGTGTCACCGTAGGATTGAATGTCATCGCGCTCATTCAGCGTCTTGAGCTTCAACTTCGCCGACAACGCCCGCTGCACGAAGGTTCCTTTCGGCACGCGAAAGGACAAGTCCAGCAACCAACGCCCCGCCGTCAAAGCATGCAGAAACCAGGGCACCGCGCTTTGAGCCACGCCGCTCGGGGCTTTGGCCACGACCTCTACGCGTGCGCGATCGTTCCAATCGGTCGATAACAACGGGTCGCCGCGTTCTTGGTTGTTTTGACTTCTCGACGTTTTGACGTTTTGACTTGTTGCTGTTTTGACTTTTTGACTTTTTGACGTTTTGGCGTTTTGGCTCTTCGACGTTTCGACGTTTTGACTTTTTGACGTTTTGACTTTTTGACGTTTTGACGTGTTGACGTTTTGACTTTTTGACGTTTTGACGTTTTGACGTTTCCCCAGCTTCTCCAGTTGATCCATGACGTAAAGCAATGCCTTGCCTTCCCACTCGATCGGCTTATCGTCTCGGCTACGGCGCTGTTCCGTGTGCCAGCGTCTTCCGTCGCGCTGCCAGGGCATCTTGACCGGTCCGTGATCGCCAACGACCAACCTTGATTTCTCGATGGCCGCGGCTTCGGCGGCGGCCTTCTTAGCGTCGAAGACCTCGCGCTGCCGGTGCGGCCCGTCGGCCAACGTTTTCTTAAGCAGTCGCCCCGTATGTGAGGTTGAAACTCTGGCGATTCGTTCCGGTGTGCCCTCCGCCACGATAAGACCGCCTTCGTCGCCAGCCTCGGGGCCAAGATCGACGACCCAATCGGCGGTTTTGACCACATCGAGGTTGTGTTCGATACAGATGACCGAGTTGCCCATGTCGACCAATCGGTGCAACACATCGAGCAGCTTGCGCAGATCGTCAAAATGCAGGCCCGTGGTCGGCTCATCGAGAATGTACATCGTCTTGCCGGTGCTTGGTCGCCCCAGCTCGCCCGCCAGCTTGACGCGTTGCGCCTCGCCGCCGGAGAGCGTCGGCGCACTCTGCCCGAGCGGCAGGTAACCCAATCCGACGTCCTGCAGCGTCTGCAACAACCGGCGCACCTTCGGGACATTGGTGAAAAGCTCCAGAGCCTCGGACACCTGCATATTCAGCACTTCGGCGACGTTCTTCCCTTTGTAGCGAACCTGTAATGTTTCATGCTGATACCGTGACCCACCGCAGGCCTCACACGGCACCCAAACGTCGGGCAGGAAATGCATCTCATGACAAACCTGGCCCATTCCATCACAATCGTCGCATCGTCCGCCGGGCCGATTGAAACTGAAACGGTTAATCGTATAGCCGCGAACCTTGCTCTCCGGCAGCTTCGCGAACACCGTCCGGATCAAATCGAAGACGCCGGTGTACGTCGCGGGGTTCGACGACGGTGAATTGCCGATCGGCTGTTGGTCCACGTTGATCACTTTGTCCACGAAATCGATGCCCTGGACCTCCCCATGAGCACCGGGTGTCATGCGCGCCCGATGGATTCGGGCGGCCAACGCGGGATACAGAATCTCCGTCACCAGCGACGACTTGCCTGAGCCCGAAACGCCCGTGACGCAAATGAAACGTCCCAATGGAAACGAAACGTCAATGTTCCGGAGATTATGCTGCCGTGCCCCGACCACGGTCAGGACCGACGGCTCTTTACCGTTTCGACGGTTGGTCGGCACGGCAATCGCCGCCTTGCTCGCAAGGTAGCGCCCGGTTAACGAATCTTTGGCACGCTTCAATTCAACGGGAGCGCCGACACCGACCACGTGTCCGCCGTCTGCGCCGGCGGTCGGTCCGAAGTCCACCAAATGGTCCGCCGATTTGAGAATCTCCGCGTCATGCTCGACCATCAGAAGCGTGTTCCCGACATCGCGAAGCTTGTGCAGCGCGCCCACCAGACGCCGATTGTCACGCGGATGCAAGCCGATCGTCGGCTCGTCGAGCACATACAGGACACCGGTCAAACCGCTGCCGATCTGCGACGCCAGCCGGATGCGCTGCGATTCACCGCCTGACAGCGTCGGGGCTGAGCGAGAAAGAGACAAATAACCCAATCCCACGTCGATCAGGAATCGCAATCGAGACTTGATCTCGTGCAACAGCTCTCCGGCCACGCGGGCCTGTTTGCGATCCAATCTCAGAGATTTGAAAAAGGCCGCCGCCTCATTCAGTGACATCGCGCAAATCTCGACGATGGAACGACCTCGCGCGGCCGAATCCGTTTTGCCCAATCGCACCATCCGTGCCTCGGGCCGTACACGGCCGCCGGTGCAGACCTGACAGTCGACGTCCGTAACCATTTCCTCCAGTTTGCGGCGATAGGCCCACGAACTTTTCGTGGCCTCGTCGATGGCGGGGAAGAAACCCTTCCATTGGAAACGGAGCGCAGGACGCTTGACGGCGATCCATTGTTCACCGAGGCCGAATAACAGGGCGTGGCGCTGCTCGGCGGTCAACTCGCGACAGGGAGTCTTCGGATCAAAACCGATGGCTCTTGCCAATGCCATGAGCATGGCAGACAGGAGTGGCTGTCTTTCTGCGTTCTCCCAACCCGCAACGGCCCCCGTGAGGATCGACCGTTCGGCATTGACAATCACGGCATCAGGACTCGTGCCTCTTTGCATGCCCAGCCCCTCGCACCGTGGACACCAACCGACGCGCGTATTGAAGCTGAAATGGTGCGGCGTGATCTCATCGTAACTCGTTCCGCATACATCGCAGGCGAAATGCTGCGAGAAGCGCTGAGCACTCCGTTCGCGCAGGCCGTCCTCCTCGACGACGACGGCCAGAAGCACACCCTTGCCGAGCGCCAGACAATGCTCAACCGAATCGGCGATCCGTTTCCGCGACCTGGTTCGTACGATCGCTCGGTCGACCACCAATTCAACGGTGTGTTTACGTCGCGCGTCGATCTTCGGCTTCGATGACAGATCAACCGCCTTACCGTCGATCCGAACTCGCACGTATCCCTGTGATTGGCACCGTCCGAGCAACGCGGACCAGGTCTCACCCGGCCCGCACTCGACCGGCGCGCAAAGCAACAGCCGTGTTCCTTCCGGCATCGAGACGAGTTTGTCGACAATCTCTTCGCTACTTTGGGTACCGATCGGAACATCACACCGCGCGCAATAAGGCTGACCCAGACGCGCCCACAAGACCCTCATGTAGTCATAGATCTCTGTGACCGTGCCGACAGTTGAACGAGGGCTTTTGCTGGCACTCTTTTGCTCAATCGCCACCGCCGGGGAAAGACCGTAGACGTGATCCACTTTCGGCTTCTGAAACTGACCGAGAAACTGCCTGGCATAGGCGGACAGGGATTCGACGTAGCGACGCTGACCCTCAATGTATACTGTGTCCATCGCGAAGCTCGTCTTGCCGCTGCCGGACACGCCCGAACACACGGTCATCGCATCGCGCGGAACCTTGACGGTGACATCCTTGAGATTGTGCTCTTTCGCCCCGACGACCACGATCGCGTCATGCTTTTGCACGCCGGAACGTTTATTTCGTTTTGCAGACTTTCGCTTCACCGACGATCCTGTCTCAGCCTTCCTGTTCATCCGGCGAAAGCCCGGCAGCACTTCTCGTAACGACTGCCCCGTATAAGACGCCGAGCATGCCGCCACATCTTCGGGCGTCCCTGCGGCAACAATCTCACCGCCGCCCTCGCCCCCTTCCGGGCCAAGATCGACGACCCAATCCGCCGTCTTGATCACGTCCAGGTTGTGCTCGATCACGACGACTGTATTCCCCGCGTCTACAAATCCGTGCAACACGCTCAACAGCTTGCGAATGTCGTCGAAGTGCAAACCGGTCGTCGGCTCATCGAGAAGATACATCGTCCGGCCGGTAGAGCGCTTGACCAGCTCGCGCGCAAGCTTGATCCGCTGTGCCTCCCCGCCCGACAGCGTCGTGCTCGACTGGCCGAGCTTCAGGTAGTCGAGACCGACGTCGTGCAGCGTCGACAGCATCGCATTGATCTTCGGAATCGCACCGAAATGCGTTAACGCCTCCTGCACGTCCATGTCGAGGACGTCGAAAATACTCTTCCCCCGGTAGTGGATTTGCAGCGTTTCGTGATTGAAGCGCTTTCCCTCGCACACCGGACACTGCGTCCACACGTCAGCCAGAAAATCCATCTCGACCCGGTTCGAACCGTTCCCCTCGCACGCCTCGCACCGGCCCCCGCCCTTTTCACCGGTCGGCACGTTGAAACTGAACCGTCCCGGCGCGTAGCCGCGGACCTTGCTGTCCGGCAGCTTGGCATAAAGCCGTCTGACCTCGTCGAAGACCTTGATATAGGTCGCCGGATTACTCCGCGGGGTCCGACCAATCGGCGACTGGTCGATATCAATGACCTTGTCCAGATTTTCCTTGCCGTCGATCGTGCGATGCTTGCCGGGATTGGTTTTCTCGGCCCCGTTGAGATCGAGGGCAAGCTGCTCTCGAATGATGTCATTGACGAGCGAGGACTTGCCGGAGCCCGACACGCCCGTCACGCAGACAAAACGTCCCAGCGGAATCTCGACGTCGATGTGCTTGAGATTGTTGTGCGTCGCCCCTTGAACGATGAGCCAAGTCGATGACGCCAACAACGGCTCCGGCGGCTCGACACGCCGCGCCGTCGCCGCCTTTCTCCTTTTGCCCTGTCCCCTGCCCACGGCCATGTCAGTTGGCATTCTCGCCTGCTTTGTTTCTTTGACGTTTCGACTTCCTGGTGGTCCGCCGTTTCGGCACCGGCCGACGCTCAGGAATCGCAATCGATTCGCCACCCGCTAGATACCGCCCCGTAAGCGACGCCTTGGTCTGCACGATGTCTCTCATTTCGCCGGATGCCACGACCTTGCCGCCGCGGACCCCGGGGCCCGGGCCGAAATCGACAATGTGATCCGCTGCTCGCATCGTCGCCTCGTCGTGCTCCACGACGACGACCGTGTTGCCCATGTCGCGCAGTTTGATCAAACTTTCGAGCAACCGTTCATTGTCCCGCGCGTGCAATCCGATCGAGGGCTCATCAAGAATGTAAAGCACGCCGACCAATCCCGATCCGATCTGGCCGGCCAGCCGAATCCGCTGCAACTCGCCGCCGCTCAGCGTCGGCGCGGTCCGGTCGAGTGTCAGATAATGCAAGCCGACATTCAATAGGAACTCCAGTCGAGCCCGAATCTCTTTGAGCACTTCCTCCGCAATCAACTGCTGAACGGGCGTCAGCGTGAGTTTGTCGATCGTTTCGTGAGCGTCTGCGATCGACATGGCACAAAGCTCGGTCAGGTTCTCGCCTTTGGAACAAACGGAAGATCGCCGTTTTCCGCCTGTAGGAAGCCGTACGGCCAAGGCCTGGTGATTGAGTCTTGCACCCTGGCAATCCGGACAAGGCCCTCGACGCATGTACTTCTCGTAATACTCCCGCACGAAGCTCGCCTTGGCCTTGCGGTACTTTTCACGCAATTCCTCAATCACCCCGTCGAAGGTCCCCCCATGCTTCCAGACACCGCCGGACCAGCGCCAGCTATACGTGATGTGCCGGTCACCGGTGCCGAACAGCATGGCATCACGGGCCTTCTTCGAGAGTTTGCTCCAAGGTTCCTTCAGGTCGAACCCGATCGCCTTGGCCACCCCCTGATAAATGTGACGCCGCCACTTGCCGATCCTGGTCCGCATCGGCGCGATGCACGGCGCCCAGAAATTCAACGTCGGGTCCGGAACGAGCAAATCCGGATCGAAATCGAACAACTCCCCCAATCCGTCACAGGTCATGCACATGCCGGTCGGTGAGTTGAACGAAAAAAGCTGCGGCGACGGCGGTTCAAAAGAAAGATCACAATGGGTACACGCGTATTTCGAGGAAAACACTTTCTCTGCCACTTTGGACGATCGCGGCTTCGATGTGCCCTTCTTCTTCCTCGTCCCCGATCCCCCGGTCCCTAATCCCTCCATCGGAGCAATGATCAGCGTCCCCTTGCCAACGCCGAGTGCGCTCTGGACCGCCTCGGCCAGTCTTGAACGCGACTGAGCATGAACGGTCAGGCGATCGATGACGACCTCGATGTCGTGTCGCCGGTTTTTCTCCAAAGCCAAATCCTCACGCAGGGCAACGACTTCGCCGTCGACGCGCGCCCGCACGTAGCCGGCGCGGATCAGGTCATCAAACAGATCGCGAAACTCACCCTTTTGCCCGCGGGCGACCGGGGCCAAAACGAGGAGGCGAACGGTCCCCCTCCCCTCGGTGCCGAAACCGCCAGGATTCCGCCCGGGGCTGGAAGCCTCTCCGAAACCGGCCATGATGCTGGCGACGATTTGTTCGACGGATTGGGCGGAGATTGGCCGACCGCATTTCGTGCAATGCTGTGTTCCAATCCGCGCGAAGAGAACGCGAAGAAAGTCTTGAATGGCGGTCACCGTGCCGACGGTTGAACGCGGGTTCCATCCGGTGGTCTTTTGCTGAATGGCGATGGCGGGCGACAGGCCGGTGATCAGGTCGCAATCCGGCTTTTGCATCTGGCCCATGAACTGGCGCGCATACGACGACAACGATTCGATGTAGCGGCGCTGGCCCTCTGCATACAACGTGTCAAACGCGAGCGAACTCTTCCCGCTGCCCGAAACGCCAGTGAAGCAAATAAGGGAATTACGAGGCAGCGAGAGCGAAACCGACCTCAGGTTGTGCTCGCGCGCATTCTTGATCTCAATCGTTTCGGGTTCCATGGTGTCCGTTCGTGGTGATCAACGGACGACATTGTAGGGGCGATTGTTGAAAGGCCGCAACGAACGCTGCGAGGCGTGACTGTTAAGCAGGAGAACAGGCTGTGTGCGGTCATGCCGACATCATGTTCGGCGGTCTGTAAACCCGCTCCAGCATCTCGACCTTGAGTTGGTGTATTTTCGGATCTTTATACAGCCACTTAGGATAGGCCCGAGTTGGCGCAGCCACTTTCGTCGCGTGGGCCAGCACGAATCCATTCCAATAGGGCTCACGAAGCCCAAACCCGCGGCGATAGTCCGCCACGAGTTTCTTGAACAGCCGGCGCTTCCACCATTTCCAATACACCGGAGCATCTTCGACAATCGAGGTCAGCAAATCGACCCGCCAGCCCGTGCCTTCAAGGAGTTCGCCGATCTCGGGTGGCGTGTAGAGACGCCAATGGCCTTCCGGAGTCGGATGATGGAGCCTCATCGGCATCGGGCTGCCGCGCAGAATCGAGTGTGTGGCGTGAAAGCTGATGGCATTGTCCGTCACGAGCGTGATGACCGCCCCAGGCTCGCACACGCGGTTGATTTCGTAGAGCGCGAATTCGGGATCATGTCGAAGATGCTCAAAGCAACCCCAGAAAACAACGAGACCGAACGTCTCGGAATCGAACGGCCATTCCCCGCCCTCAATATCATGTTCGATCAAATCAAACGTATAGGATTCGGAGCCGTTCGGGTGGTCGCGACGGGCCTTTTGCACCTCGCCCGGCTGACTTAAAGGGGCGCAAATGCACGTGATTTCCTCCCAGCCCAGCTTTCCTTTCAAGTACGGAACCTCAAGCCCCCACGAGCCGACGACCAGACAGCGTTTATTCGAACGGGGTTTGGGAAGGCGGCGCAGCGATTGGTCAAGTCGCTCGGCATGACAAAGCAGATACTGTGCCTCGCCTGTGGCTTCCTGAGGATGTTGAAGCCAATCGTTATGGAGAAGCCAATGCAAGGTCTGCCGGGCAGGCCGGGAGTACTTTGCCGGCGGTTTCATTGCCATCGAACGCGGATCTCCGTCGAATCAAATTCTGCCAGCGCCGGGAACGGTTCTAGTTGTCGTTCGCCATGCCGAGGAAATTGATCGCGCCGCCGGTCATGGCCGTGGCCTCGATCTGACCGCCACCGCCGTTGAGAATGCCTTCCAGCAAACCTCGACTCGTGGCAATGTCCGTGACCTGGAAGCCGCTTAAGTTGGCATTCACCTCACCGTCAATGGCGGCGAGTCTGAGACTGGCCGCCGTTGCCTTGGCAACGGTCATGTGAATGGTCCCCGTCGTCGTTTCAGCGCTAATCCGGCTGTCGGCCGGTGGCGTCAACTGCAGCGTGATATCCGCCTCCGTGGTCTTGGTCTGCACGTTTCCCGTCACGTCCTTGATCGTCACAGAATGGACGGTGGTCTCCGCCACGACGTTGCCGTCCACACCGTCGATATCAATCGAGCCGTCCTTTGTCCGGATCTCGACGTTCCCCGTCAAGGCGTTGACTTCGACGGGGCCTTGGCCAACCAGTACTTCAAGGCTGGCCCCTGCGGGTACCACAAGGCGTACGTCATATATGATGTCCTCGTCGGTAAGGCCTTCAGCGACGGTCGCTTCGATATCCAATCGTGCGTCGTCGACGAAGGCTCTTTCGGCGGTGACTTTGGATTTGATGAGGTACTCTTCGAGGAGGTCATTTCCGAGCCCCTGCTTGACGATGATTTCCGTGACCTGAATGGTTGCATTCTTCGACCCAATCTCTTGCGAAATCTTGACCCGTCCCGTGGGCAACTCGAGGCGAACGCTTCGAATATCCGTAAAATCGACCAGTTGCGTGGAACGCTCTACGTTCGGATTGCGGGGATCGATCCCGTCCGGAGGCGGGAGCAGATCTCCCTCTTGCAAGGACGTTTCACACGAAGGCCCGACGATGAGAAGAACGAGAAGAGGTGCAGTTAATCGCCAGATTCGAATCGGCACCGATAATCTCCTTTTTACAAAACGGTTCGCAGGGCCCAGACTCAATCGGTGTGAAAAGCTTATCGGTCAAATCTCAACCTCAATTGAAGGGCGAACCTGCCGGGCCAAGGCGAATTGCCGAGTGAACGTCCAATAACCAGTCGACCGACAGGCAAAGCGCGACCGTTAGGGCTTCGGCGGCAAATTCGTTTTGATTGGAGAACCGGATTATGATTCCGGTGACGCCGCCAATGAAGGAAAGACGTGACCTATTCAAGTAACCAAAGCTTCCAGCAGCCGAATCCCAACCCGTGGCGACTTCCGGTGCTCGTCGGCGTACTTATCGGCCTTCTTGTCGGATGGCTGCTGATCGGGCAGATTCGCGGTTATTCCTACAGCCGAGACGCCAGCCCCAGATCCGTCACCCCGCGCGGAGACTTGGCGGACCAGGAAAAAACCACCATCGAGATCTTTGAGGAGGCGGCGCCCTCCGTGGTCTATATCACCAGCGTCACCAACAGGCAGGCCATCCGCGGCTTTAGCATTCTCGAAATCCCCCAGGCGGGCACAGGCTCCGGATTCCTCTGGGATGAGTACGGGCACGTCGTCACCAACTACCACGTCGTTCGAGGAGCGCGAAGCGTTCAGGTGACCCTCGCCGATCAAACCACGTGGGATGCCTCGCTGGTCGGCAAAGAGCCGGATAAGGACTTGGCCGTGCTGCGAATCGATGCCCCGCCCGCACGGCTAAAACCCATTGCCATCGGCGCATCCAATGACTTGCGCGTCGGACAAACCGTCTTTGCCATCGGCAATCCGTTTGGGCTCGACCAGACACTGACGACCGGTGTGGTCAGCGCAATCGGACGAACAATCCAATCCATGACCGGTCGCAAAATCGAAGGCGTGATACAAACCGATGCAGCCATCAACCCCGGCAACTCGGGCGGACCTTTGCTCGACAGTGCGGCCCGGCTCATCGGCGTTAACACCATGATCGTCAGCGACTCCGGCTCCAGCGCTGGCATCGGATTCGCCGTACCCGTTGACACAGTTAACAAAGTCGTCCCGCAGCTGATCAAACACGGTCGTGTCATTCGCCCGAGAATGGGAATCGCGATCAGGAACGCCAGTCAAGTCAGGGCCTTGCGAGATGCATCCGTTACCGGCGTGCTGATCCGCTCGGTCCAGCGAGGCGGTGGAGCGGACGAGGCCGGCCTGCGCGGTAACAACTGGACGCCGAACGGCATCATTCTGGGGGACGTTATCCAACAGATCGACAACCACGAAATCAAATCGATGGACGATTTGCTTTCCGTCCTTGAACAGGAATACCAGGCGGGGGACGTCGTCACCGTGACTTACCTTCGAGAAGGCAAGCGTCGAACCACTCGTGTTCAACTGCAAAAACCGCCATACTCCGAGGAATAAACAAATTGAAAGAAGTCGGGTCAAGCACCCAAGTGAGTGGGAAAGCACCCTTCAATCCACATAGAGACCAGGAGTTCATGACATGAGGCATGTCTTCAAAACGAATATGAGTGTGCATCCGATCGCCGCCGGCCTATTCACGATCGCACTCCTTCTCAACACCCATAGATCAACGGCCCAGGACAGCCCGATCGCTCTCATCGGCGCTGAAATCATTCCAATCGCAGGACCGGTCATTCCCAAAGGCACCCTGGTCACGCATCGTGGCGAAATCATCGCCGTGGGCCCTGACGGTTCGACCCGAATCCCAAACGACGCTCAACAAATCGACGGCGGCGGAAAGGTCGTCATGCCGGGTTTGATCTGCACGCACAGCCACCTCGGCGGCGGTTGGGCCGGTGATTCCAGCACACCGATCCAACCCGACGTGCGCATCCTGGATTCGATCAACGTTCGCGACGCCGGACTTCAAAAGGCGCAGGCCGGAGGGCTCACCACCTTGAACGTCATGCCGGGTTCAGGTCACCTGCTCAGCGGCCAGACGATCTACATCAAACTGAACGACGGCAAAACGATCGAGGACCTGGCCATTCGCGACGATAATGGCAAGATTCTCGGTGGCATGAAAATGGCCAACGGCACGAATTCTCAACGTGATCCGCCCTTTCCCGGAACGCGCGCCAAGTCCGCGGCGCTGGTGCGTGAACAACTGATCAAAGCCCAGGCCTATCGGGAAAAACTCAAGAAGGCCGAAGACGACCCTGATAAGACGCCCGATCGTGATCTTGCGATGGAAGGCCTGGTCGAGGTCCTCGAAGGCAGGCGCGTCGTGCATTTCCATACGCACCGACATGACGACATCATCACCATCCTACGATTAAAAAAGGAATTCGGCTTCCGTGTCGTCCTTCATCACGTCAGTGAGGGCTGGAAAGTCGTCGACGAGATCGCAGAGGCCAATGTGCCCTGTTCAATCATTCTCGTAGACAGTCCGGGCGGTAAGATCGAGGCCATGAACCTGCTCTTTCACACCGGGTCCGTTTTGGAAAAAGCGGGTGTCCTGACGGCCTTTCATACCGACGACGGTATTACGGATTCTCGTTTGTTCTTCAGAATGGCCGCGCTCGGCGTTCGTGCCGGTATGTCACGGGAAAAAGCGCTTGAAGCGTTAACCATCGCCGGAGCCAAAATGCTCGATCTCGACCAACGCATCGGCTCACTGGAAGCCGGCAAGGATGCCGACTTCATCGTGCTTTCGGGCGATCCGTTCAGCGTCTATACCAAAGTGCTTGAAACCTACGTCGACGGAAACAAAGTCTTCGATCGGAGCGACCCGAAAGACCGACTCTACGCCGTCGGCGGCTACGGAGCGAGCCATGACCAGTCGAATTATCTCTGTTGTCACGAAGACGAGGAGAACCATTGATGACCCTGCTGCTTAGATTGTTCCTCGTTGCCTCCGTTCTTTTTCTCGGTTCGGCTGACGCCGGTCTTGCGCAGCTGGCGGTGCGCGGTGAGACCGTCTACACCATGGCCGGCCCCCCCATCAAGGACGGCGTCGTCCTCATTCGTGGCGGCAAGATCGACCGGGTCGGTCGTGCCTCTGAAATCCTCGGACAAACGGAGAGATTCCGTGTCCTGACGGCCAAGGTCGTGACACCCGGCCTGATCGATGCGCACACCGTCGTGGGGTTCACCGGATATCTGAACCAGAAACAGGACCAGGACCAGCTCGAACGTTCCGAGCCCATTCAACCCGAACTCCGCGCGATCGACGGCTACAACCCGCAGGAACGACTCATCGAATGGGTCCGCGGTTTCGGTATCACGACCATTCATACGGGCCACGCTCCCGGCGAACTCATCTCCGGGCAGACGATGATTGCCAAAACGACGGGTAGAACCACAGAGGATGCCGTCATCGTGCCTACGGCGATGATCGCCGCGACGCTCGGTGACGGCGCGACCAAGCGGGACAAGAAATCACCCGGAACGCGATCGAAGGCCGTGGCCATGCTTCGTGCTCAACTGATCAAGGCCCGCGAATATCTCAAAAAACAGGAAACCACAACCGAGGCCGAAGATCATGAAGACCCCAAAAAAGGAAAACCGGATCGCAACCTGCGTCTGGAAGCCCTCGGTCATGTGCTCAAGGGCGAATGGCCGCTCATGGTCACGGTTCACCGCGCACACAACATCGCGACCACGCTGCGGATCGCGAAAGAATTCAAGATCAAGCTCGTGCTGGACGGGGCGGCCGAAGCCTATCTGGTTCTCGACAAAATCAAAGCCGCAGGCGTTCCTGTGATCGTTCATCCCACGATGATGCGGAGCGGTCACGGCCAAACGGAAAATGCAAGCATGGAAACCGCGGCCAAACTTCACGCAGCCGGCATTCCGATCGCGATGCAAAGCGGTTATGAGAGTTACGTTCCAAAGACGCGTATCGTTTTGTTTGAAACCGCCGTCGCCGCCGCCAATGGTCTGCCATTTGAAGACGCATTGGCAGCTTGCACGATCAACGCCGCCACGCTTCTGGGGATCTCCGACCGTGTCGGCACGCTCGAACTCGGCAAGGACGCTGACATCGCCTTGTACGACGGCGATCCTTTTGAGTATACGACACATTGCATCGGCGTCGTGATCAACGGCGAGATCGTCAGCAACGAACCACGATAATCTTGAAATTGCTCAAAAAGCCCCGGGCAGGCCTGCCCGGGGTTTCTGCGAGCGTGTCTTTATCACCCGTCGAACAACCCACGTTCTTCAATCGCCTCCTCACGCTCATCAGGCGGCGTCAGCCCGAGGTGTTGGTATGCTCGCCGCGTCGCACAGCGGCCCTGCCGCGTACGGGTGAGAAATCGTTGCTGCAAAAGAAACGGCTCCACCATGTCTTCCAGCGTATCTCGCGACTGCCCCATCGTCGCCGAGATCGCCTCGATACCGGCCGGGCCGCCCCGATAGGTCTCGATTAACGAAGACAGATACGACCGGTCCAGCCTGTCCAGCCCCATACCGTCGATTTCCTCGATGGACAATGCTTTCTCGACCACGCTGTGATCGATTCTGCCCTCAGCGCGAACCTGGGCATAGTCGCGAATCCTCTTTAACAACCGGTTCGCCACGCGAGGCGTGCCGCGGGACCGTTCGGCAATCATTTGCAATGCCTCCGGTTCCGCATCGACTTCCAATCGCAGCGCCGAGCGTCGCAGAATCTCCATGAGCTCGTTCGGTTCATAGAAATCCAGGTGATATCGCAGACCGAATCGATCGCGTAACGCCGCCGTCAACATCCCGGCCCTTGTCGTTGCCCCGATCAAGGTAAACCGTTTCAGTTTGAAATTAACCGTCCGTCCGCCGAGACCGCCCTCGATCGTGAAGTCAACGCGGAAATCTTCCATCGCCGGATAAAGAAACTCCTCGACCACCATGTTCAGACGGTGAATCTCATCAACAAACAACACATCCCCTTCGTCCAGGTTCGTCAGCGTGCTCATCAACTCACCCTGCTTGACGATGGCCGGGCCGCTGGTGACGCGGATGCGATCGGCGACGCCCATTTCCTCGGCAATCACGTGCGCCAACGTCGTCTTGCCCAATCCCGGCGGGCCGTCCAGCAACACATGTTCCAAGGGCTCGCGGCGCTTCTTCGCCGCGCTGAGCGCAATCTGCAACTGCTCGATGACGCTTTTTTGTCCGACCCACTCCTCAAAACGCCGCGGACGCAGCGCCCAGTTCGTCTGCTCTTCGTGACCGTCGGCGGACTCGCCGTCAATAATCCGTTGTCTCGTCATGGTCGTCAGGCCTCCGCCCCGCTTCGGATTCGATACGCCGTTCGCACCCACTCATCCGGACCGTTCAGATTCTCATGCAACTGCCCTGCCCTTGCGATCCAGCGCTCGGCGTCGGTTCTTGAATCTCCCCAGGCCACGAGAATCTCGATGGCGTCGCGCTGATCGTCGGTGAACTCCTGCCTCGTCGCCTCCGGCACATCATCTGCCACAAAGGCATGGGCGCCGACCTTCCCCTTGAGTTCAGCGACGATTGTCTCGGCCATCCGCCGCCCGATCCCCGGGAGTTGTGCCATGGCTGCGGCATCGCCGGATTCGATGAATGAGGCGATCCGGGCCACGGGCGACGCCAGGGCGCGCAGCCCCTTCTTCACCCCCATCCCCTTGACGGTAATAAACTGTTTGAAAAAGGCCCTGTCCTCGGGATGAAAGAAACCGATGATCCGGGGCGTCAGGTTTCCCCCGGCCGCGTTGCCTTCCAGATATTGCAACGTGTGGAGTGTGACTGCACGGCCTTTGACGGCCGCCAACTCACCGACGGCATAGCTCGGGACCATCACTTCATACGCGATGCCCTCTCGCTCAACGACGGCGGAGTCTTCGGTCACTTCGCTGAGTTTTCCACGTAGTCTGACGATCATCTTTTATCCATCACGACCATCGACGATACGTCGCTCTCTCGTGCAAGCGACGCACACAACGCCACGGCCAGGGCGTCCGCCACGTCCGCCGGCTCCGGCATCGCCTTCAGTTTCAACGTGGCCATCACGGCCCGCTGCACCTGAATCTTGCCGGCGTGCCCGTTGCCGGTCAACGATTTCTTAATTCGAGTCGCAGGTAGACTCAAGACTTCGATCCCACGCTGGGCCGCCGCCAGCAGAACGACCCCGCGCGCATGCCCCATCAAAATGGCTGTTCGAGGATGTTTGTAATGAGCGTACAAATCTTCAACGGCAACGACGCGCACAGCGTGATCGGACAAAACCTCCCGAATCCCGTTGTTGATCTCACCGAGTCGTTTGGCGAGCGACACCTGAGGCGATGAACGAATCAGACCCGCGTCCAAAACTCGGCCGCATACTGTCTCAATGACGGCGTAGCCCGTCCGATCCAACCCGGGGTCCACACCGAGAATCGTGAATGGATCAGATTTTTTTGAACTCGAAACCACGCGGCGGACTCCCTTCCCAGCCGATGCGAACAAGTGCCCAAAACATCATGAGTCGATTCGCCATTCCGTTCCGTCCTTGCGGTCCTCCAAGGTGACGCCAAGCTTTGACAATTCGTCCCGAATATGGTCGCCGATCGCGTATTGTTTGGCTTCCCTGGCCATCTTCCGAACCTGAACGAGCAGGTCCACCAATTTCGGTGACCTCGAATCATCGCTCATCGTCGCCGTAATGGGCCTTGCCTCGAAGAGTCCCAGCAGCCGGCCGAGAAAAACAAATGCCCCGCCGGCCGCTTCCACGAGGCCTCGCAGACGGTCGTCGTTTCGAGTTTCCAAGCGCGTCTCGTCGAGAAAACGATTGATCGAGACGGCCATCTCAAACAAAACACCGATCGCCCCGGCCGTATTGAAATCGTCGTCCATGACCTCAAGAAAGCGCACTCGCTGAGTCATCACCTGCTCTAAGAAGTCCTTCCCGGCGGTCTCGACCGCGGCATCCTGCAGTTCAACCAGGCTATCGATATCATAAGGATCGCTGCCGGTGGTGCGTTCCAGTCTCTCCAGCAAACGATAAAACGTATTCAGCCCGGTCTTGGCCGATTGCAACGTCTCCTCTGAAAAGTCGATCGGCGACCGATAGTGAGATTGCAGAATCAGGAATCGCAGAAGCTCAGGCGAATACTTCGACAACAGATTCGTAAGTTGCAACGATGCCATGATCTTCTCGAACTCGGGATCGGACTTCGAGATTTTCTTGGTATTGAAGCGAGTCAACCCATGGTGCAACCAGTATTTTGCAAACGTGCAATCCGTCGCAGATTCCGCCTGAGCAATCTCGTTCTCATGATGAGGAAACTTCAGGTCCAGCCCCCCGCCGTGTATGTCAAACGTCTCTCCCAGATACTTCATCGCCATCGCTGAGCATTCGATGTGCCAGCCCGGCCTGCCCTGACCCCATGGCGATGCATATTTGACCTGGTCCGGCTCTTCAGACTTCGCGGCCTTCCATAGCGCGAAGTCCCCTGGATTCCGCTTCGCAGACTGAACCAGCCCGTCGCGCGTCCCTGAGAACTGCTCCTCTGATTTGCGGTTCGTCAGCTTGCCGTAATCCTCATCCTTCGTGACATCGAAATAAACGTCGCCGTCGACGGCATAGGCGATGTCCTTGTCGATTAATTGCTGGATATGGTCGATGATCTCCTGAATATGCTCGCTGGCCCGAGGCATGTGGTCGATGGCCTTGATGCCGAGCGCTTGAAGCGAATTGATGTATTTCTCCTCCAATTCCCGCGCCAGGTCATGCACCGTGCGCCCTTGGGCCTCCGCCTCGGTGATCAGCTTGTCCTCCACATCCGTGACATTCACCACCCACGTGACCTTGTAGCCCTTGAAAGACAGGTAGGATTTGATGACGTCGAAAATCACCGGCCCCACCGCGTGCCCGATGTGCGCGGGCTTATAAACCGTCGGTCCGCAGAGGTAGACCCCGACTTCGCCGGGGTGCACCGATTCGAACAGTTCCTTCTCGCCAGTTAACGTGTTATAAACGCGAAGCGTCATTTTCCTTCCCAATCATCCCCGTTTCGTCAGGCCGACGACGGCGATGCATCCGATCGCATCGCCTCGACCGATTGAATCCATGCCTTCGTTGGTCTTGGCCTTCACGCTCACTCGGTCACTCGATATGCCGACCAATCCGGCGATGCAATCTCGCATCGTATCCTTATAAGGCGACAGCTTAGGCCGCTCGGCCTGGACGGTCACATCCAGATTGGCCACAGCATACCCCAACTCTGTGATCTCTTCGACCACCTTCGCCACGAGGGTTCGACTGTCGCAATCCTTGTATTGCGGATCGGTGTCCGGAAAATGCTCGCCGATATCGGGCAACCCGGCGGCCCCGCAGATGGCGTCGATCACTGCGTGCAGCACGACGTCCCCATCGCTGTGTCCGCGCAGGCCGCGGTCGAAAGCAACCTCGATTCCCCCAAGCCGCAATGCCCTCCCCGGTTCCAACCGATGGAGGTCCGTGCCAATGCCCATCCGTTCAATATGATCCTGGGTCAACCGGTACCCCTTTCTTTCAGCATTGGGATGATATCGATCCTTCGGCCGACGGGAAAGCAGGCGTTGCATTCGACCGGTCGTCGCCCTTTTCCCGGTGAAGCCGAACCGCTAAACTTTCCCCAGCGATTGAGAAAACATTAACCGTTGAGGAGACACCATGGAAAAAACGCTCATCATTCTCAAGCCCGACGCCCTTCAGCGAAACATGGCCGGCCGTATCATCAGCCGTTTTGAAGACAAAGGTTTCCAAATCCTTGCCCTGAAGGCGATGCAGATACGGCGTGAGCTGGCGGAGGAGCACTACGGCGTCCATAAGGACAAACCCTTTTATCCCCGCCTATTGAGCTACATCACAAGCAGTCCCGTCATCGTCATGGTCCTTCAGGCCAACAACGGGATCGCCGTTGCCCGGAAGATGATGGGCGCAACATTCGGCTCAAACGCCGAGCCCGGGACGATCCGTGGAGACTTCGGGCTGTCCAACAGCTTCAACCTCATTCACGGCTCGGATTCGCCCGAGGCCGCCGAGTTTGAGATCGGCCTCTATTTCAAGCCCGATGAATTGCTCGGCTATGAGCGGGGCAACGAGAAATGGATCTACGACTATTCCGGTGACGAACCTGAGTAATCCTCAATCCGCGCCGGATCAGAGCCGCGCCCGCGACGACCTTCGGCGTCGAAAAACAGCGTGATCAAAACCCGGTCAGACAGACCTGACCGGGGCTTTTCCAATGCACTCGCAAGTTCCCATCGACGCTTCCTCGCTGGGCTCTGATTTCTACGGGCTTCCACAATCGCCTGCGATGAGCCGGTCGATAAACGGGCCGACGTCACGACCATTTTCCGCGCCGTCCTGATTCACGTCGGCACAGGAGAGGCCTTCTCCCGTCGTCAGGCGCGTGACGAAGGTGTCAATGTCGCCAAGGTCGATCGTGCCGTTCAGATTCATATCGCCCGGACATGCATCGCAGGCGCTGCCGGAGAAATGAAAGAAATTCAATAGGTTGATCACGCCCCCGCTCAGGAACGGTCCCGACACGGAATCGTCGCCCGTGTCAATGACGAACAAGTTGTTGTTTGAAGCAACGTAGATATCCCCGTCCCGCCCCGGCTCGATGCCGATCGGAAAACCGAACGGAAACGTCGCGACGATCGCGTCCGTATCCAGGTCGTAACGAAATACCTGCCCATTGGACGCGAAGTAGAGATCGCCATTGTCGCCGAAATTCAGCCCGAATGTGTTGCCGAATCCCAGGCCGTCCGTACTGTCGGCAATCACCTCGTCAAAAGCACCGGTGTCGGCGTCATAGGCGAGGACGTTTGCGCTGTAACGTCCCGCGACATACAATCTGCCGTCTGAATGGAATGCGAACCCGCTGGGACCATCCAGACCGCCGCTACCCGCCGTCACGAAAACATCGATGAAAGTGCCGTCAGACGCATAGCGCAAAATCTCGTCACTCCCCTGGCTGGCAACATACAGATGACCGTCCGCGTGCAAGACCATATACACAGGCTGGCTCAATCCGGACGCGGAGTTGATGAACGTGCCCAGAAACGTGCCGGCATCTCGGTCGTACTGAAGAATGCTGTCGGTCCCGAAGCTCGCCACAAGAATGTCGGTCCCGCGATCGAGAATGTCATGGGGCTGATCCAATCCGCCACTCGCCGCCGGGATGAACGTGTCCATGAACTGACCGTTCGCCGGATCGTAGCGAAGAATCTCATGATTAAAATCACTGCTGACATACAAGGGGGCGCCGTAGACGTTGACGGCCGTGAGAAAAAACACGGTGACCGACGTCCGCTTGGAAAAGTCACTGAAATTGCCGCGCATGTTCCATACTCCTTTGCCGATCGATGTCATCGCGAACAACGACACCGGCCGAATCGAATGGCGTCTTACGCTTCAAGACGATGACGCACACGACTCTAAGCGACAAAAAAGAGACGGACTCACGATGGATCTTGCGATCGCTCCACGTCGATGACGGGAAGATGTGGGATGCGCAGCCGACACCGCACTGCATCCGGAGTCGAAGGGAAAAGGCGCCTCGACAAGTGTGAAAGCGTGCGACTTGAAACACACCGCCAAGGCGCCATTTGCCATCGACCACGGAAACCAACGTTAGTGTTCAATGTAAATCCGCTGGCGATCGCGGTTTCTGGACAGGTCGACGGAAAAGAAATTCAATATAATCAAGATAAAATAAATCTTAAATATTTTCAATGCTTTCGTTCACCATAAAAAAACAAAATAGGACTTGCGAACTTAGGGAAAATGAGTTACTTTTAAGGGTGTATGGCTCCCATACCAAAGCGTGCTCGGTTATGAGGCAGGCGGCTTACCTGAGTCCGGGAGTCTGAGGTAGGCCGAAGGAGATGACCGAAACGAGCGCTGGTCTGCGGGAGTGATGATCTGCAAATCATCTCTTCATTCGTCGCTTCTATCTTAGACCTTCGTATTAAAGCGCTCCTTTCATTTCCCATTTGTCGTGCGACAAGGAGATGAATCATGCTAGGGCAGTTTTCCACACGTAGATGGGTCGTGATCGCAACGGTCACTACGATGGCGTTCTTCAGCCAGACGTCCGTCTGGGCAGGGCCTTGTCCTGCGTGTCCCACCTGCTCGGGCGACACAAACGGAGACAACGTCGTCAATGGTCTTGACATTCAATGCTTCGTCGATTGCTTCCTGGGCCTGGCGCCGGCGGTTTGTTTCTGCAGCTGCGCCGACATGGATTGTGACGGCGATGTTGACTTGGACGACGTTCCGTTGTTCGTCGATGCCGTGCTCAGGAAACCGGATGGTTGTCCGGGGATGCCGACGATCTTCCCGGTGATCCCGACCAACTGTCCTGTCGAATTCACCGTCTGTCCGACGGTCCCGACGCAGTGCCCTGTGCAGCTGACCTCATGTCCGACGGCCGCGACGCTTTGTCAGACGGCCCCGACCCTGTGCGAGTTCACGATCTGCGGGAAGGTGCCGACGTTCTGTCCGACCAATTTCACGAACTGTCCGGTACAGCCCACGTTGTGCGACGTGTCCACGCCGACCATCTGTCAGTTCACGATTTGTCCGCCGGCGCCGACACAGTGCCCGTTGGAGCCGACATTCTGTGAACCGACGAATTGTCCGACGAACGTCACGAACTGTCCGATGATTCCAAACCAGTGCGAGTTCACGTTCCTTCCGACGGACCCGACCTTCTGCCCGCCCACCGTCACCGTATGTCCGTGTGATCCGACACGGTGCCCGGCCGAAAACACGTTCTGTCCGGAGTGGATTACCAACTGCCCGGTCGAGTTCACGGTCTGCGAATTCACGCTTTGCGAGCCGATCCAGACCTTCTGTCCACCCAGCGGCACCAACTGTCCGCCGCCGCCGCTTCCGACGATCCAGCCGATCGAGCCGACGGTTTGTCCGGAGATTCCGACGGAATGTCCGCAGAATAACCTGACGATCTGCGAGTTTACGATTTGCCCGGTCGCGGATACGCAGTGCCCGGTGCTGACGACGCAATGTCCGCAGACGCTGACCACCTGCCCCTGTGATCCGACGACGTGTCCAGGCGAGTTGACCGCATGTCCATCTGAGCCGACGTTGTGTGTGCAGGCGGACGGAACGTGCGAATTCACTGTCTTCCCGGACAATCCGACCTTCTGCCCGACGATTATCACGCAATGTCCGGCGACACCGACGGTCTGTTCGCAGACGGCCCCCACGACGTGCCCTGAAGACACGATCTGTCCGCAGATCCCGACGATGTGCGACAGCATGCAGACGATGTGTCCCGGCATGATCACGATCTGTCCGGTCCAGCCGACGGCCTGCCCCGTCCTGCCGACGGCCTGCCCGTGCGACGTGACGAATTGTCCGTGCGACCCGACCACGTGTCAGGTCAACGTCACGGTCTGTCCGGACTTCGACACGGTTTGCCCGCAGGACGTGACATTGTGTGAGTTCACCGTCTGCCCGCAGAACTTTACGTTCTGTCCATTTGACGTGGCCATCTGCTCGACGGGCGCCTGTTGTCTGCCGGACGGCACCTGCATCGTGACAACGGCGGCCGACTGCACCGCGCAAAACGGCATGTTCCTGGCCGGCCAAAGCTGCACGCCCAATCCCTGCCCGGGTCAGGCCATCTTCACGGTCTTTCCGGTACAACCGACGGCGTGTCCGAGTGAGTTCTCCGTGTGCCCGTGTGATCCGACGAGCTGTCCGATCCAATTGACGAACTGTCCGGTCTGCCCGACGGATTGTCCGCAGAGTCCGACACTGTGCACCTTTACAATCTGCCCGACTGTTCAGACGTTCTGTCCGGACCTCCCGACGCAATGCCCGATGACGCCGACGCTTTGCACGACTCAGGACACCACCTGTCCGGTGCAGACGATCTGTCCGGCGACGCCGACGGTCTGTTCCGACACGCTGACGAACTGTCCCGGGACCACCACGATCTGCCCCATGCAGTCAACGGTCTGTCCCGCTTTGTTGACGCAGTGCCCGACCGAGTTCTCCGTGTGTCCGTGTGACCCGACGCGATGCCCCATCCAGGACACCGTCTGTCCGACCTGGACCACGACGTGTCCGAATACACCGGGCGTTTGCGACTTCACCATCTTCCCGCAGAATCCCACATTCTGCCCGTTCGAGGAAACGGTCTGTCCGATCGGGCCGCTTTGCGGTGACCCCATCACCATCGTCCCGCTGGACCCGACGGTCTGTCCGTTCATTCAAACCGAATGCCCCCTCCAGCCGACGTTCTGCGGGGAAACGGTCTGTCCTGGCGAATTCACGGTTTGCCCGGTCGAGGAAACAATGTGTCCGTTCACGGTCACATCGTGCCCGTGTGACATCACGGTCTGTCCGGCTCAATTGACGGAGTGCCCTCAGGAACCGACGTTCTGTTCCGGCAACCCCAACTGTGATTTCACCTTCTTCCCACAGAACCCGACATTCTGCCCGAACATCCCGACCAATTGTCCGGCGACGCCGACGTTCTGTTCGTCTCAGTTGCCGACAACTTGCATGGAGGTCGTGACGGTCTGTCCTGCCTGGGAAACGATCTGCTTCTCGGCACCGACCGTTTGTCCGGACGGCACACAGACGGTCTGCCCGATCAATGATACGTTCTGCCCGGCGATCGCCACGGCGTGTCCGATTGGTTTGACCAACTGCCCGTGTGACCCGACAACCTGTCCGACGATTCCGACGAGTTGTCCGAGATTCAACACGATCTGTCCGCAGACCCCGGGCGGTCCGCCATGCGACTTCACGTTCTTCCCAACGAACCCGACGTTCTGTCCGCCACAGCCGGGAATATGCCCGCCCGGCGGCGGGAGCGGTTGTGTGCCCGGCGGCAGCGGCGATGAATGCTTCGATGCGATCCCCGTTGGGGAAGGAACGGTCACGGGCACAACATTTGACAATACCGGCGCAGCGGACGACACGTCCTGCGGCGTTCAAGACACCGTCGATGAGTGGTATTGCTACACGGCCAGTTGCACCGGCACGGCGAGGGCGACGACGTGCAACGCCCCGAACACGACGTTTGACACGACGCTGGCAGCGTTTGCCACTTGTGCAGGTCCGGAGCTGGTATGCAATGACGATCAGCCGTTGCCGATTGACCCCGCTTGCGATGTCGGTGGACTTCAACGAGCGTCGACCATCACATGGCCGGTCACGGCGGGCACGACTTACTTCATCCGCGTGTCCGGCTTCATGGGCAGTCAAGGCGATTATGAGCTGACAATTTCATGCGGACCGTAATATTGGCTTGGGACCTTTTCGAAATGGGTTGATTGAGCACGGCCCTCGGAACGACCGTTTCGAGGGCCGTTTCTTTTTTCTCGATCGAATTGAAAGCGCGTGTCCGTTTTCTGAGCCAAGCATCGGATACATTAAGGACCAATACCCGCCCATCGACTATGATGTATAAAATATGTCTGAAAATGCCGACACTCCGATGATCAACGGAGGGACACACATGGACAAATTGACGAACACCCTGGCCGTCGTCGGCGGCAGTCTTTTGCTGGTGGGCGTGATCGCGTTGCTCGCAGTGGCGGATGCGCAACTGTTTGAGGAGGCTGAATACAGCTCACTGTACGACTCCACCCTAAGAGAGGCGTACAACCGCTTCAAGGAGAGCGACCGTCAGGTCCCGGCGAATGCGCGAGCGGGCACAGATGCAGGTTCCCAGGCTATGGGGCTGGCGGCGGCCAACCCAGCGGCCGCCGCCGCTCAGCCCAACGCCGCCAGGGCACAGCAAATGCGGCAGCTACAACAAATGATGGCCCAGCAAAGGGGAGCCGCCGCCGGCAGCGCCGCACAGGCCTCGCATCAGCACGCGCAGCACGATGACGGCGGAGTTCATATGAAAAAGGGAAGTGAGCTGCTGTTGAAAAAACAATACGATCTGGCGATCGTGGAGCTTCAGCGGGCCCTCAAGGAAAATCCCAACCGACCGCTGGCCCAACATTACATCGGAGATGCCCTTCGCCATCAGGGCAAGGGCGAGGAAGCGATCAAAGCTTATGAAGCGGTCTTGAAAATCAGCCCGACGTATTATTGCTGTTACACACACATCGGCGACATCTACACTCAAATGAAAAAACCGCAAAAGGCCGAAGAGGCTTTCGCCAAATGCGTCGAGGGTTACCGAAAACAAATCAAGGACGGCGGGCCGCAGGGCAGCATCTCCAAATACCATTTGGCCAAGTTCTTCATGGACCACGATCGCCACAAGGGAGAAGCCCTCGTACTTGCAGAACAGGTCACGGCGGAAACGCCTGATCAACCGGTCTATCTTCACTTGTTGGCGCAATGTTACGAGGCGGCCGGTCGCAAAAAGGACGCGCTGAACGCCATTGATAAGGCCTTACAGCTCAATCCGAATACGCCGGAGCTTTATCAATACTATCGCCAACGACTCATGGGGGAACAGCCGATCGTGACACCGGCAGGCAAAACGGAGGCGTCACCGTAGCGAAACGAACCGGCCTCTGTTAATATGTTCCCTCTCATCGTAAAAACTTGTCAGAGCAATACGGTCAATCACCCGGGAGTTTCTATTGGGGTTTCTTAGCGTATTGTCGGCGCTGCTGGCCGTCGGGTTCGCCACGGAATCCGCAGGTCTCTATGCACACGAGTCGAACGTCGCCTTGGCTGTCGTCTTTCTATTGGTCGGCGCCGTGTTCGACCCCGCAACTCGACGCGGCCAGGCCTCCATCGAGCGGCGCGGCCTTGTCTTCGGCATCTTGATGGCCGTGGTCGGCATGGTCCTTTTGCCGACGCCCGCGCCCATTCGCCTGTTCGCCATCGGGCTATGGTTCTGGGGATTGGATGCCGTGGCGAGAGCATGCGGTCAAGAACGCGCCGCCTCGGCCGCCCTGGCCATCGGCTGTCTATTCGGGGGAGTCTACCAATATGGCGCCGGCAACAGTTTGCTCGCCTGGTATGCCGTCATGAACGTTTCGCCCGGCACCTTCGGACCGACCTTCAACGGAATCACCGTTTTTGTGTTTACCCTTGGGGCGTGTGTTGGCGGCGCATTGATCGCCCGCAAGCGAAGCTTGCCTCGGTTCATACTCTCTTTGGTCGGAACCGGTGTTCTGTATCTTAGCTATGTTTTTGTTTTTATTTCGATACAGGGACTTCAACGCGAGTCCACCGCCCTTGCAGACCTTTTTCCGTTGACTTCCAAGTTTTTAGATAAGGTCAACCCACTCCATATTCCGTTACTGTTGCCGCTGCTCCTGTCGATCCCCACGGGTTGGTATCTCCATCGCATCGAACGACGGGCGAATCAGCCCCAGGGCTTTGGCTCCCCGGTATTTCTGTTCGCAACATCACTGGCGATCGCCGTGGCCGCGTGGTCACTGACGAACATACCTGGCACTCGACGACCCGGTCAGCTCAAAGTCGTGTTTTATGAAAAGGGTTTGCTCAACTGGATGGTGCCGAACCATCAGCGCTACGGATCGCGCAGTGCCGGCATGTTCGGCAATCTTCCACTCATGATGGAACGCATGGGCTGGAAATCAGAAATCGTTCCTGAAATCGATGCGGAGTCCTTGAGCGGAACCGACATTCTCGTGATCATGAATCAGAACGAGCCCCTTCCTGCAGACGCTCTTCGCGAGGTCGAACGGCTCGTGGAATCCGGCGGCTCGCTGCTCGTGCTCGGCGATCACACCTTCGCGAAGAATCCGCAGGCCTCGCCTTTCAATCCATCGAGCGCCGAAGGCGAAGCCAAGCTATTCCTGAACCAACCCATCGAAAACACAAATATCCGCTTTCGTTTTGACTCGGCGTATTATTTCCTCGGCGGTTGGCTCCATTCAATGCAGTATTGGCCGCACCAGACGACGGCCCGGCTCGGCGACGCCACCAACGAGTCCGGCTGCGTCGTCGGCGCCTCCTTGGAAATCGAATATCCGGTCGCCCCGCTCGTCATCGGACGATACGGCTTTGCGGACCGAGGCGATTGGAACGCTCCGAAGCGAGGCTACATGGACGACGGGAAGTACACGCCCGGGGAGGAAATGCTCGGCGATCTGGTTCTCGTCGCAGCACAAAACGTCGGACGCGGCCGGGTTGTTGTGGTCGGTGACACGTCGGGTTACGTCAACATGATCCAGGCCCAGACGTGGCCGTTTACCTCCCACATTTTTCACTGGTTAGGCAGTACCGGTCGTGCGACGGTTCCCGCATGGCGAGACGGACTGGGTTTGTTGCTCCTGTTTGCCGTCCTCCTCTTTGTCATGGCAAAGTCTTCCTCACGGCTCGGCTACCTTCCTGTCGCATGCCTGATGTTCATCGTTGCGGGCGATGTTTCACAGACCGTGCTCGCTTCAGTCCATCGCCCTGAACCGTTACGAGGCCGCGTGGCCGTCGTTGACTTGTCTCACGTGGGCCTCCATTCCATCGAAGGGTGGCGAGACAACGGCATCGCCGGCGTCTATCTGAACCTGATGCGCAAAGGCTATTTCGCCATCGGATCACCGACCTTTGACGAACCTCAGATTTCCGAATCGGATCTGTTCATTTCCATCGCCCCCACTCAGGCTTACACCAAGTCCGAGCTGGATTTTCTTGAAAACTACATGAAGGGGGGCGGTACCGTATTGCTTGCGGCCGGTTGGGAGGAACAGGCCGGTTCCAAAACTCTGCTCGCTCATTTCGGGCTAACGATTCCGGCCCGTCCGATGGGACGTGGTTCGATCAACGTCCCCGGAACCGATCTGACGCCGCAGTTCTGGAAGGCCTGGCCGGTTGAGGGTGGCGAGACAATCGTGAAGCTGCGCGGCGAAGACCCAGCCATCGTTCGCAAGACCGTCGGACGAGGCCAACTTGTCGTCATTGGCGATGCCGGCTTCCTCTTGAACCAGAACCTCGAAAACGAAGAAGGCGGGATCATTCCGAATATCCGCTTTCTCGACTGGCTGTTGAGCGAGATCGAGAAAAAGGAGGGATCATGATCCGCTGGGCCGCCATTGTCATCGCTTCGCTGAGCTGGGTCTTTGCGTTTCACCACTTCGTCGTCGTGGACAGTATCCGGCAGTGGGCGTCGTTCTTCACCTTGGAAAAAAACGCCGAGCTGACCATCGACCGTTTGTGGCAATGGACGTTGATTCTGGCGAGCGTCCCCCTTTTAGCGATCGGCCTTCGAGACCGGATCGGTCGAGTGCAAATGTCCGGGCTTTACCTGATCGTTCTGGTCCCATTGGCGGCCGCCCTATTCGTCACCATGACTGCCGACGAATCCGCCTATCGACCGCCGCTGATTATTTTGACCGTCGGTTGCATTGCATTAATCCTTGGATCGATTCTGCGCCCTTTGGCGTTTCTGGAACCTGCCGGGCTCAGCGCGACGGTCCTGGGTGTGATCCTCACCCTGCAGAGCCCACTCCATTGGCTATGCACGGGTTGGACGGCACGGCAACACGAAGTGCCCTATCTCGGCTGGATTCCCTACATCCTTCTCAAATGGATCGGCTCGGACGTCAGCTTCAGCGAGCACACGCTCTACATCCGGCTGATGCGCGACACCCATGCGTTTCCCCTGACCTGGGAGCACTTCGCCATTCTCCCACTCCTCGCTATTTGGCTGGCCGGTGCAATCATGCTCTGGTGGGATCGGGATCGTCGGCCCTTCGGCGCGGCGTTGTCCAAGTTTTCACTGACCCTGGTCTTTTTCTCATTCCTGCGCCTCTTCGTCCTGCTAACGGTCTTCATCACCGCCATGATCTTCGTCGAGCACGAGTCCGAGACCGTCCACGTGGAGGTTTTTTGGATGCCCTGGATCACGGCCGTGTCCTTTCTTCCGTTGATCCCTTTCCTGGCGCGGTGGGTGCCCTGGCCTGCCGACACGCCGATCCTCCCGGTTCGGACCGGCACCGGAAGCCACCTCGGGTTGCGAGGACTCTCGATGGTTCTGTTGTTCGTGGCATGTCTGGGGCTTGTGACGCACCAGCATTTCTGGGACCCCGGCGTGCACAAATCAGGCCGCGTCCTCCTCGACGAAGCGCACAGCCAATGGGAACGCACGGACAAACCGTACGACACCGATTGGTACGGCCATGAAGCAGGCTACAACTATTATTGCATGGCCCAATATCTACGCCACTATTATCAGCTCGACTTCAACATGGACGACAAGCTCACGCCGGAGATGCTGAGCCGGTACGACGTGCTGATCCTCAAGACCCCGACGGAAAAATACTCCGAAGAGGAACTCGAAGCCATCGAGAATTTCGTCCGTCAGGGTGGCGGCCTTTTCGCCTTGGGCGAGCACACCAACGTGTTCGGCTCAAGCGTTTTCCTCAATGCTGTGACGCGTCGATTCGGTATGGCGTTTCGCTATGACTCCGTATTCGACATCGAACGCAAATGGGAACAGGTCCATTTCCCGTCAAAACTTGGTCGCCACCCGATTATGCGGGACGTCGACTTCTTTCGATTTGCAGTGTCCTGCTCGATCGCATCGAATTCGTGGAACATCCGACCGGTCATTCGCTCAACCGGACTTTGGAGCCTGCCGATTTCTTACGCGGCAGGAAACTTTTATCCACACGTCGAAGACACGGCGTACGCCAAGTTCGGCGCATTCAACCAGATGGTCTCCACGACGGCGGGGCAGGGCCGCGTCGCGGCCTTCTCGGACAGCACGGTCTATTCCAACTTCCTGGCGTTCTACCCCGGCAAGCCTGAATTGCTTTTGAGCACGGTCGATTGGCTCAACCGGACGAACCGATGGAGCTGGATCAACCGGCTGGGACTGATCGTGTCTGTCGTCGCCCTCGGGCTGGGATTGCTCATCGCCTGGAGGCTGCCCCCCCATTTCGGTGCAAGCCTTATCACGACGACGATCGGCGCTGCGCTTGTCTGGTGTTCAATCTGGGCATTGAGCGGCTGGTCGAGGCAGACTTTCAGCGCGCCTGACCCGCATACGCCCGTCGGACGCGTCACCTTCGAAATGCAGCACAGCGACTACGAACTCCCGGTCTTCTCGTTCACGAAAAACTATCCGAAGAGCTACGAGGTTTTCTATCAATACGCGCTCCGCGTCGGCTACTACACGGATATCACGATGAACCTTGACCGCTCGTTGGCATCGTCGGATAACCCGATTGTCCTCATCAGGCCAAACGAACCGTTTTCACCGGAAACCATCGAGGCGGCAAAGCGGTTCGTCGAGCGCGGCGGCTCCCTGCTCGTCCTCGATTCGCCTGCCAACCAGGAATCGACGGCGAACGATCTGCTGCAGCGGTTCGACCTCGGGTTCGACGAAAATCCCTGTCGCGGCGTCTCCATTGTCGAACCGACCAGCGGATCGAATATCTGCAGGTTGACCTACGGCCTGAAAACCCGAGGCGGCACGCCGTTGCTCCAAACCGAGTTTGACGAGCCCATCCTCACCTACGCCCGCGTTGGTCAAGGCCAAGTCGTCGCCGCCGGGCTCGCAGAGCGATTTTCCGACGTGCAAATGGGCGGCAGCACGCGTACGGTTCCCGACCGTCAATTGCGCGCCGCGTTCGAAGTCGAATTCGAGCTGCTCCGCGGCCTTGTCGAGGGCGACCTCGAGAAGCACATGCACAAACTCGGTCGGACTTATGAGCCTGCGGCGCAGAGTTCGACCGATCCTAAAGTTCCTTAAGCGACGCAAGGCCTGATCCACATAAACTTGACCAGGGTCTATTCGACCGCGCGAGCACTTCGGCCGAACGCATCCAGGGCTTCGGAATGGGCCCCGATCGTCGTCCTGGGACCGACCGCCTTGACGTACAAGGGTCCTTCGGGCCCGTCCTCTAGAATCACGCCGTACATCGCATAATCCGACCTGGGAGTCGGCGCCGGCGCATTCGGTCGCATCGATAACGGCGAGTACGTTCCTCGGACTTTGACAATCGTATGCGTGAGTTTATTTTGCGTGACCGTGTCGCTCTCCCACGATACACCTGCCGTCGGGTTGTCTGCGTTTGAGAATTGACCGACCCATCGTTTGACATTGGCCTCACGCCCACCGGCTCCGTTCTTGCCAAAGTAATAGACGATGAGCTCCGCAGCACCCGCCTCGCCGGGAAGCTCCCACTGAGCCTTTCGCATCGTGGAGCTGACTTTTTGCTCAGTCCAATTTACAGGCACGTCGAACACGATGCCCGAAATCGTTTTTTGATGAGCGCTGCCGTGTACGGGCGGAGTCGGCCTCTCCTTTCCTGTTGCGGCCGCAGATTCAGGCGCTTCCGTTTTTCTCGGTTGTATTGCCGCATCCACGGTCTTCTCAGCCGGAGGCCGAGCCGGTCCATCGACCTCTTTTGATTCGCTTTCGGCTTCTCTTTTGCAGCCGTGCATGGCGATTGTCATCAGCGACATGGCTGCTGCCAGTTTCCATCCGATCCTCCGCGACATGATCCGACCCTCCAGCTGTTGATTGTTCATCGGCACCGGTCACGGGGACAAACGGTGCCAGACATCCTCATAGAACTCGGCGTACTGCGAAAACAAGTCGGGATGAACGAGCCCTGCCAGGATTTCCAGACTGTCCACCAAACGTGGTCCCGAACGATTGAAATAGGCGTTTCCGTCCACCGCGAAAACACGATCCTGCCGGACGGCCGGAAGGTCCGCCCAACCGTCGAAGGATGGCAGCACTCTGCTTTCCTCAACCGTCCGCGAGAGATTCAGGCCACACGGCATGACGACGATCACCTCCGGCCCATAAGCGGTCACATCCGTCCAGTTTGAATAACCGCTGTGTTCCGCGCTCCGGGTCATTCCACTTTGACCGCCGGCGATCTGGATCAAATCCGGCATCCAGTTGGCCGCCACGATGACAGGTTCAATCCATTCGATGCAAACCACACGTGGCCGCCGCGCATTGTTCAGGGCCCCTGTTTTTTCTTGAACGGTCGCCACTCTTCGTCGAAGGGATTCGATGTATTCGCGTGCCGCCGACTCAGCTCCGGCTGCCCGCCCTACCTTCTCGATGTCACGGAAGAGGTCTTCAAGCGACTCCGGATTCAGCGCCACGATCCCGGCCTGCTCAAGGGCAGGCGTGTCTCGGACCAACGCGACGACATCGTCATAACGGACGGCACAGACATCACACTGGGCCTGTGTGACAATCAGGTCCGGCCTGAGCGCGATCAGTTGCTCGACGTCGACCTGGTACATCGCGGCATTCTGCGAAGACAGGGTCTTGACCTGCTCATCGATTTGACGGCTTGAAACGGAATCATCGATGTGTGTAAAGGTGACGCGTGGCTTAGAACAGGCATCCCGGGGATGATCGCACTCATGGCTCACAGCCACGACACGATCGCCCAGACCCAGGCCGTAGAGGATTTCAGTCGAACTGGCAAGGAGCGAGGCGATACGGTCCGATGGCATGGTCTTTATTCTTCGTGCACGACGGGATGCCCGGCCTCACGCCAGCCACGGTAACCGCCGTCCATGGAGACGACGGAACGATATCCCATCTTCTTCAGATTGTCCGCTGACAGGGCCGATCGGTAACCGCCGCCGCAGTAGAGAACAATTTGTGAATCAATATTGGCGATGATTTTTTCGATGTCGCGCTCAATGATGCCTTTGCTCAAGTGCAAGGCCTTGGGAAGGTGCCCCGCGGCATACTCGCTTTCTTCGCGAACGTCGATAAGAAAAAAATCCTCGTCCGCATCAAGGCGCGCCTTAACGTCGTCAACGGTCACTTCTTCGATCCGTGCCCTGGCGTCATCGACGATCTCCAGGAATCGGGATGAGTGTGTGGTCATGATGAACTCCCGAATGGACTATAGCGAGGTTCTGATCGCTGAGCGCCCAAGGATATAAAATTTCTCGCAAAAGACAATATCAGAGATTTTCCAGGCCGGGAGGGCGACAAAAAACGACGTTTGCCGCGACTAGGGACAGCCGCTCAACATGCACGCGATAAAGACCTCGACGTCTCGGCCGTCGACGACCATGTCGGCATTGACATCTGCCTGGCACAGATTGCCTCCCAGGATCAATGCATCCACGAACCCGGGCATGTCCTGCATATCGACAAGAAGGTCGCAGGTAAAGTCACCGATGACGATTGCAGGGTCCATCAGGCAGTCAGGATAATCGCAGTCGTCCGGTGCATTGTTGCCGTTGCAGTCGGGCGTGCTGATTCTAAGCAGATCACATCCGTCGGGAATGTTATTGTCGTTGCAATCGCCGTCCACGGGGTACTCTATTGACACCGAAATGGTCGAGGAAGGGACACAAACATTCGGACTCACCTGATCCGTGGCGATAAGCTTGATCACGGCATCCTGTCCGGAGATGAGTTGGTTATAGGTCGCCATGGGCACCACAAGTTCAGTCACATCCGGCTCGCCCGGGCACTGCGAGGCGTTTTGAAACACCCTTGCGAGCATTGTCCCGTTGAGGTCCACTTCGATGGACTCGTTCGAAAGATCGAGATCAGCCACGGCTTCAAACGTCATCAGGACGTCCGCGACCGCGTCGGGCGGTGACAAGATCGTATGGCTTTGAGCGGCTCCGTCGCCAATGGGAAACAAAACCGGCGACGCATCGCTGAACGACGCGATCAACTCACATTCATCCGGCCTCAGGTTTCCATTGCAATCCTGGCTGACCTCGCCGTTTCCATCAGGGTCCAACGCGTTGAGGTCGCACGAATCGGGGACTCCGTTGAAATTGCAATCCGGCTCGCACTCGTCGGGCACGGCGTTCGCATTGCAATCAAGGCTGATCGTGGCAGCGATGTCACAAACGTCGGGAGACTGATTCCCGTTGCAGTCGAAGCTGGCCCCGAACGGAATGATATCCAATCGGTCCTGTACACCATTGCTGTTGCAATCGATTTCACATTCGTCCGGAACGTCGCTGGAATCGACATCCTGGCTGAATCCCGAGGCGATGTCGCAGCTATCCGGCAGCAGATTTAAGTTGCAGTCAATCTCCCAGCCGGGGACAAAGTCGAAGCCGGTCGGGAAGAAAAGACCGTGATCGTTGCCGCCGATATGCGTCCTTAGAAAGTTTCCCGTCGTGACGTCAAATTCGTAAATCTGAGCGTTGGTCAAATGCAGACCCTGGATTTCATCCTCGTGATAAATGTCGTCTTCGTCATGGTCATGGTGATGGTGTTTGCCTTCGCCTGAGCCGAAATCCTCACCCGTTCGGACGACAAAGACATTGCCGTTCGGCCCCACACGAATGCCCCAGGGGCTGATCTGCGTCAGTCGATCGTCCGTTCCGACCTGGGCCCATTTCCCAAGCGGAGCACCCGTGCCGCCGTCGAACTCAAGTGTTTCGTTCGTGCCGAAGCTGCAAACGAGCAGGTTTCCGTCCGGCTTAAAGGTCATTCCTTTCGGTTGATCGAGTCCGCCGTTGTCGCCGGCGCTCACGAAGACCCGGACGAAGGCGCCGTTCTGACCGTCGTATTCAAAGACTTCATGCTCACCACTCGTGACAAACAGGTTACCGCCGGGACCGAACGTCAGCCCGAACGGTGCGGCAAGGCCGTTTCCACTGGCAAAAATGTCGATGAATGCTCCGGTGACGCCGTTGTATCGCAACACTCGGTCGGTCAGCGAACTGCTGACATAAAGATGACCATCCGGACCAAATGCCAGCCCGGCCGGCTCGTTAAGCCCACCGTCGCCCGGGGCCACGAAATCACCAAGATAATTTCCGCTGAGATCGAACTCCATCACGCGATCATCATCCGCACTGGAGACAAGGACATGGCGACCGGGCGTGATGACCAGATCCTGACCGCGCTGCACAAGGGCGGCGCCCCCGCCGACCGACGCCTGCGTCAACACGCCCGTGCTGGCGAAGAATTCTCGAACCGGTGAATTGTTCAAACCACTTGCAATCCAAAGACTGTGCGAGCCGGCCAAGGCCTCATGGTCGGTCCTCAAATCGCCGTCGCAATCCTGGCAAGTATCGAGGACGGCATTACGGTCCACATCCAACGTCATGTCGAGCTGGATCTCCGTATAATCTGAAGTACCGTCATTGTTGCAATCGGGCTCGCACTCGTCCGGAATGCCGTTGCCGTACAGGTCGGGGCTTGTTCCGAGGGCGATGTCCAAGTCATCAGGGACGTTGTTTCCGTTGCAATCCGGCTCACACTCATCCGGAATGCCATTGCTGTTGACGTCAAGGCTTCCGCCTGCGATCTCCACGTCATCGCGCGTGCCGTCGTCGTCGCAATCCTCACATTCGTCCGGGACACCGTTGCCGTTCACGTCCGAGCTCGTGCTCATCACGTCCACTGCATCATCGACCCCGTTCATGTTGCAATCGTCGACGACACAAGCGACGCTGTCGATGTGGTTTCTCATGTTCTGGACGATCGTCGTGTGAAAATACAAGTCCCGATTGGAACTCTGTCCACTCCACGTCTGACCGCAATAGCTCATGATCGTGCCGCGCTGCGGCGTCGTGCCGGGATCATTGCAGGTATCAATGTTATTGGGGGAATCGTGTGTGTGACCGGTCCCTGCGTTGTGACCGATCTCGTGAGCGGTCACCGCAACGTCGTAATTGAAAGGACTGGGCCTCGAAGGATCCGGGAAGAAACCCGTCGCATAGCCGACGACGGAATATCCGTTCGTCCCACAAAGGGCGTTGAGAAAAGCCTGGCCTCCGAACGGATAGTCACGTCTCCCTGAAAACAACTGAGCAATATCACGTGACACGGCCCCCATGTTGGCATTCCAATAGCTTCGAAATATCGGTAACGGTGTGGGATCGACTTCATTAAACAAATCGTCCGGATTATCCCACAATCGGGCAAAGACGAGTTCGATGCGCGTATCAACGTCGCGCATGTAGATATCGCTAACGGCCCCATACAATTGCACCAGGTACGTGGAAGCGGCGTCAAGATCGTTGAACAGGGAGAAGTATTCGAAGTCCGTCTCGACCGCCAGCTCGATGTGCTTCAAGCCCGGCCTGAACTCACCACCCCGGACCACACCGCGCTCAACCGAACCCCGCGCATTCCCATTCTCCGCTTCATGGCCCCGGACTGCGCAAAACGGAACTGCGGGTGACAAACCCGCGGCACCCGACGGCTCGAAGACCGAGATCACGCCCGAATCAAGCGCCCGGCCGTCTCGATCCCGCGAAGCGATTCGATAGCGCTTTGCGCCCGGGCCGAGGTCGATGTAGCCGGTGCATTGACGATCGCATAATGCCAGGAAAACATGCGACCCCGCTCGGTCCGCCACCGTGCCGCGAAACAGCGATATCCGAGACGGATCAAAATCAAACGTTCGATCAGGGTGTCCCTTCCGACCAACGACAAACCGCGTATCCATCCTCGTGACCGAAAACGGCTTCACCTGAAGGTCGACGCTAAGATCGTGGCGGAGCGGAAAATCTCGTATCGAGGATGGACGCTGCGTGCCGGAAAAAGCTCGAATGGCCTCCCGATCCCAATGAACGACGGCGGAATCCACGTCTGTGGAAACCAACACGAACGGTCGCATCATTCCGCTCTGCTCCAGATCATCCCCGGCGGCGGGCCCTTCGTGCCTTGAGGGCCGCTCGCCCCCTTCGAGGGCCGGCATAGACAAACACAGGCCGAGGAACGTGACCGCCGCAACCGTGATCCGCAAGTTTCGAAATAATCTCATCGGTTCCTCTCCGTCATCAGGGCTCATGATGAGATCGCTTATTTTACCTGATTCGCCGTCGAACACCTATTCCTTACCTGCTTAGTCCTTTTTTGGTCCTTGTTTTTCAAACTTTTAGTGGGCAAACTCTTGGATTATCGCCGAAGCGAACCAACAATTACTGGAAGGAGTCGTCCATGAAGCGTCGAACTGTTTATTCAGCGGCTCTGGTGTGGATGTTCGTCGGCCTTCAAGTCGCGGTGGCCGGAATCGTCTCGCGTGCACCGATTCATATCTCATTCGATCGTAACGTTGAGGACCCTTATCGAGGCGGAGCAGCGATCAGCAAACATTCTCGCCTTTCCCCTCACGCCAAGTTGAAAGCGAATGGTCTTGTGCTGGAAGGCGAAGGCAAGGGATGGGTCGAATCGGAAACGATGGCGGTCGGCCTGGCCTACCGTGGGCCCTGCGGTGGAATAACGGCGCTTTTTGATGTGATGCTGAAAAACAAGGAAGACAAGCAACATCTTAAGGGTTATGTGCGCTACAGTTGCGATCGGCTTCATTGGTCGAGTTGGGAACTGCCGAAGGGCAGCAAATCGACGCGGACAGCCCGCAAGCCCCTTTTCTTATCCGACCTGCGTGTTCCTCGCGAAGAATGCACTCGGTTTAGTGAACTGGCGAAGAAAGTCGAAAAACCCGAAGAGGGCGCGATCCAGGGCGCCGCTGCATACTATCGCTGGCTGGCTGAACGCAGCCCTGAGATTTTCGCTCAGGTCATTCCTTCAATCGGATACGTCCAACTCAAGATTGTGAATCACGGTCCCGAGCCCGTCACCCTTCAGTCGATTGATGGGTCGGTATCGTGGCATACCTCCGGCTTGAGTCGGTTGGACGAGCCGGTCGATTGGACGACAAAATGGAATTTCGACTTGCGCCCGAAGACACCTCCGGCGACGAGTCAGCCCACCACGCAGCCGGCCGAGCCATCAGACTGATTTCAACGGCTGCAAACAAGCACGTTCTAGACTTCGAGGAATTGACCGATACGGCGTGAGTAGGTGACCTGAGTTAGGGGAAAGCGTTTGACGCCTTCGTCGCGAAGTCGAGGGGCGTGTTCGGTCAGATAGGTCTCGAGGGCCGCCCGATTCGCGAATTCATACTGTACGCTAAATTGAGTGCGGCCGCCCTCCACACCCACCAAACGCCCGTGGACGGCCCCTGCCGCCACGACCTCGGCAATATGCTCATCGAGAATCCAGCTTACCCAGGCATCCGCGATCTTCGGATCAAGAATCGTCGCATTGACTTCATAAAAAACGCCGGCCATTTAATCAACCTCAAGTTCTATGAAATCTTCGCGACGAGCAACGTGCGATCATCGTCCGCTGGGTGACCTGCTGCAAACGTGTTGACCGCTTCCAGGACCATCTCGATCAGCCCGTTGGCGTCCAGTGAGCAAACCTCCAACGCCTGGTCCAATCGCTCGAGCCCAAACATCTTGCCCATGGGATCCATCGCTTCCGTAATGCCGTCCGTGTAGAAAACGACCTGATCCCCAGGTATAAAAGTCTGCGTGGACTCGATGAAATCCTGCTCGGCCACAATTCCAAGTGGCATGCTCTGAGCGGCATCGAGAGACACCACGGTCCCATCCGTGCATCGCTTCAATCGTGGTGGATTGTGCCCCGCACTGGCATAGGTGAGCGTCCTGGCACCCGGCTCGTAGATGCCGTAAAACGCCGTCACGAACGCCCCCATGTTTGTCGTGTATCGACTTGTGAGGTGGTGGTTCAGATAACTCAACAGCTTGCTTGGCGGGCAAGGCGGACCGGGAAACGCGTGCGCCAGGCCGTGCAGGATCGACATGATCACCGCAGCCGGCGTTCCGTGACCACTGACGTCGGCCACCAAGATCCCCCACTTGCCGTCCGGCAATTCGAAGAAGTCGTAGTAATCCCCACCTGCGCGTTGCGACGTCTGATAGTGCGCGGCGAGCCCCATCGTGGGAATCTCCGGCAGTTTCGCCGGCAGCAATGAACGCTGGATGTTGCCGACCACTTCCAGCTCACGGTCGATCGCCTCATAGGCCTCTTGAAGTTTTTCGGCATACACGAGCGTCTGGGTGGCTCGGCCGAAAAGGTTACTCATCCAGACCCATTCGGGAAGATTCTCCCGGTCAAATGCCGCCGGGACATCCCGCGTGAGCACGACCATGTTCAAGGACTCGCCCATATCGAAAAGCGGCAATGCAAGCAGCGATTGTTGCCCGTCCAGATACTCCAGTGCCGGATCGTCCGGATGAAGTTCCAGATTGTCGATGACGCGAGGGGCGTTTTCATAGATCAGTTCGCTGAACACACCGCCCTTGAGGACAGGAAGCACTTCCGTCTGCTTCCAAGGATTCAGCTGCTTCTGCCAGCCGGAATATCTCGTGATCCGCACATAGGGCGAGCTCAAATCGCGACGACTGAGCGAGATTCGCTTTTCCGCCGGGTAGAGCTTTTCCATTTTGGCGGCGTAGGCGTTGACCATAGCCTGTGGCTCGGTCTGAAGGCTCATTTCGCGCATCGTCTCAACGATGAACGCCAGTTTTTCCTGCCAAGGTGCGATGTCCTTCTCAACGGCATATTCACGATCGGCCATACGCGTTGCCATCCTCATGGGCTGAACGCCATGGCCCAGGGTCGGCATGGCGTCAGGGAAAGCTCTCTGGTAACCAATCCCTTCCCTTATCTTAGGTGATACTCGCGACGAACCGCAAAAATCACTGACCTTCGTCAAAATTCGCGGTTTCGGAGATCTTAAGAAATCACAAGGCGGTGTGCCATGACCTGGCATTTCCGAACCCGGGTCGGCTTGTGGACGACTGCTCCAAAGTCCATACTTTCCCGGTACGGATGGACGCCTACAGAATCCGTATGAGACCTTCGGCATCGGTGCCCGATTGGTTTAGACATCCTGCGTCGTACGATCCATCACGAGCGATCGTCTTACAACGGCCACTGGGTTCATTTCATGCGACATCATCTCGTCGTGCTCCATGACCAATACCTGAATCTGATGCTGTCCGGCTCCAAGCGGATCGAATGCCGCATCTCGACAATTCGGCGACCACCGTTTGAGGCCGTTTCGCCGGGTGATCTGCTGTGGCTGAAACCGCCGTCCCGGCCCGTCCGCGCCATGGCCGTTGCCGGCCGCTGCCTTTTTAGAGCACTACGGTCCGAAACCGATTTGCCTGAGCTGATTGAGAAATATGCAGATCAGATCTGCGCCGTCGATGGGTTCTTCAGGAATGCCGCCGAGTGGGCAAGATTCATCAGTCTCATCTGGATCGAGACCGTCGTGCTGATTGGCCCAATGTCGATCCGCAAATCAGACCAACGCGCGTGGGTCGCCCTGGACCGAATGCCCGTGCCCGGCATGCGCGTGGGAAGTCGAATCACAATCCGAACATGATCGCCAAACCGCAAACCAAGACGATGCCTCCGGCCAAGGCATGTTGATAGCGTTCAAGAAAAGAAAAGCGAATCGATCGAAGCCCGACGCACGCCGCCGCCACGATGGTCGTCATGGTTGCCAAGGTTGTCACGCCGAACAGCAGGACCACCCAAAGGACGTCCGCGAAACCGCCTTGGAATGCAGGAAACATCAACAGGGGGATCAGCGCTTCGCAAGGGCCGAGCACAAAGATGATAAACAGCGCCCAAGGAGTCAGTGACGGACTTTCAGTTTTGTGAACATGAGCATGATCTCCGGAATGCGTATGCTCGTGACAATGAATCGTCCCGTCTTCGTGGGCATGGATGTGCGCATGAGACCGACCGCGGACGGCCCGTCGCGTCCCCCAAACCAGGTACATCAACCCGAACCCGATCAGCAGCCAGCCCGCGAATTGACCGCGTGTCTGCTCGATGGTCTTGATCAGATCGAGCCCCAGTCCAAGACCGATCCCGACAAAGCCCAGAATCACGGAGCCTAGAATATGACCCACACCACAAATCAGCGTGATCACGATCGTCCTGGTCAATGACCAGCGCCCGGCACGTGACATCGTGACAAAAGGAAGGTAGTGATCAGGCCCCGCCACGGTGTGGACGAAACCAATCATCACAGCCGCGGCCGCAAGTGATCCGGAGATTTCAGCCATCGATCCCCACAATCAGGTTCTTCATACCCTTGCGATGATAGTAGGCTGAATCCGGCTTGTACAGCCGGGAGTTCGATATCAGAAATATTGACGCCGTTACAGTCGAACGAACGGGATCGACATGGCGTGAGCAGCTACTCGGAAAAAATGCTTTCCGCCATGGAAACCTGCTCAGGATACTCCGCATAAACCTCTTCGATGCCCTCGGGCTTAAGCTTGATCACCTCCAGCAACTCCGGGGCGATCTCCATGTCCGGAGCGTACGTGCAGAAACCGATTTCCGACCGACAAGCCAGAATATCAGCGACATGCACGAGAGCCGGGAGTTCCCGATTCGCCTCTGCCAGGTCCATGGGCTTATGATGATAGCCGATCGTCGTGCACAGTATTTGTGGAAACCGCCACTTCCCGGCCAACGCCATTCCGAATGCCTGATGATCCGCGCCGATCAATTCCGTTTCCAAGTGGCAGTAATCGCCGCCATCGTTCTTGTAGCGTGCGAGGACTTCCGTCAACTGCTTGGCATAGATCTGCCGCTCGATCAACAGACCCAGGTCGGAAATCAGCCCCGCGAGAAAACTTTCTTCAATCGGAGGACGCCCCTGTGCCGTGGAAAGCATCCTCGCGGCAACGCCGACCGCAACCGAATGCCGCCACACCTCCGTACCACTGAAGCCCTCGATATCGGCCCCGCCGTGGAACAAGTGCGTCATCGAAGCGGCAATTGCAATGTTCTTCACCGCTGAAAGTCCTAACAATACGATGGCTCGATCGATGCTCGAAATCTGTCCCGGAAGTCCGTAAAAGGCGGAGTTCACCACTTTGAGTATGCGAGTGGACAATGCCGGATCGTTCTTGATCACATCGTGGAGGTCGCGTGCCGTCGACTTCGGGTCTTCGACAATCTGGATAATTTTGACCGTGATTTCGGGCAGCGTGGCGATTTCGCCAACTTCACTAATCGCGGATTCGACCAGGGCCTTACTTTCGTCCGTCATTTCGGCTTGCAACATACCAATCCTCGCGCATGAATTTCCCGAAACTGCAGCCGTCTTGAATCTTGGAGTCGGCTAATTAGGTATCGGTACTTTGCGTGGACCGATTCAGAACCAATTTACTGTGTCGAAACAATCATTGACCAGGCGAGCGGAGTGTCACTGGGAATGTCGATTCTGGCGATCCGTCCGATAAGGTCCCGCCAATGGACCGGAGGAATCCCATTGCCTGGACGCTGGACCATCAAGGCGTCTGCAGTCAATCGTTGACCGGCAACGATGGGCTTCGTCGTCACGACCCGACCTCGGGCCAATTTTCGGACCTCCGCTTCCTCAGAGGAATAGCCCATTTCCCCATCCGACAACACGGTCGCCGCCTGACGGATTCCAAAGACGTAGTCTTTGAACATTGGCGGTTCAAGCGAAAAGAAATGGTCCGGACCTTGAGCCTCTCGGTTCAACGTCAGGTGCTTTTCCAGAACCACGGCGCCGGCCATGACGGCCAATGCACCGGTCGTCTCTTCGACCGTGTGATCGCTGAATCCAACCGCAACGCCAAAACGTTCACGAAGCGTACCGACACACCCAAGCCGCGCGTTCTCAAACCGCGTCGGGTACGACGACACACAGTGCAGCAGAACCAGGCGCTCGAGCCCGCCGCCGCATCTTATAAGTTCCACAGCTTGATCAATCTCCTGGAGCAAACTCGCACCCGTGGAAACGATCAACGGACGCCCGCTCTCTGACGCGGCCGTCAGCAAAGGAACATTGACGACGTCGGACGATGCGATCTTCAGGGCGGGGACATCAAGTTCATCGACGAGAAAATTGAGTTCTGGCAAACCGAACGGCGTCGCAAGAAAATCGATGCCGAGACGATCCGCATGCCGCTTCAACTCGACAAACGCGCTCGGCGGCAGCTCAAGTCCCTTGAGCATCGCATGTTGATGTTCGGTGCCGTTGTTGTGGCTTCGCTGGTAGGCGCAAGAAGGCGTCGACGCCGCAACGAGCCGATCCGCCGAGAATAGTTGAAACTTGACGGCATCCGCGCCCGCTTCTTTCGCCGCCTCAATCAGGCGGCAAGCCATCGACAAATCACCATGATGATTGACGCCGGCCTCCGCAATCACGTAAGGAATGCGGGGGGCCCAGGAGGCCGGGAGCGCGGGGGAACGGGGGCCCAGGGACGGGAAGACCTTAGGTTCAGCATCACATTGTTTGTGCGTGAGTGTTCTCGACCTCGATCGGATGATGGCCTCCGCAATATGGAGATCGTCCATCGAATCAACGTCGACCGTCGGCCCACCTTCCGAAACAATGCCGCGCCGGTCTTCTCCGAGAAATGCATGCGGATCGCCCTGAGTCGTGATGCCTGCCGTCCGCCTCCCCTGATCCCCCAATCCCCTGATCCCCGCCCACCGATCCAGTCCGTCTCGGACGACGGCGACCACCGCTCCATCGTGATAATAAAGCGGTTCCAGATCCTGTCGTCGATCAATCGAGTTTTTCCGATATTGCACCATCCGATCGCCGTCGAGCCGATGTAACCAATCCGGATGTTGCTTTTCAACGGGCGTCAGACTTCGCACTGAATCGGCCCCGGTCTCAATCAGATATGTCACGGCCCGATCGATGATGCCTGGAGGCCGGACTGGCACGTTACCGTACAGGATCGCCACATGCGTGACCGGCCGATGCGCCTCCTCGTAAAGGGACACCGCATGGCACACGGCAGCGATGACAGGCGCCGTGTCCGTGGCCAATTGCGGGGGACGGTCGATCACGAAAACCCCCAGGGATCTCGCCGCTTCCGCCGCGGCCGGCAAATCGGTCGTGACGCAAACCGCGTCGATGGAGCTGGATCGACACGCAGCCTCGATCGTGTGTGCAATCATCGGACGCCCCGCCAGAGGCAGGACATTCTTGCCCGGGAGACCTTTGCTCCCCGCCCGCGCAAGGATCACGGCTAACGAACAGCTCTTCATATCTGATACATCGGCGGGACCAGCGCCGGCGACCAGTGGTTTCATCCCCTCTCCCCTCTCCCCTCTCCCCTCTCCCCCTTCCCCCGACTACAATGGTCGTATTGGAGACCGCACGATGATCTACCTCGATTACAACGCGACCACCCCGATCGACGCTGCCGTCGCTGAGGCCATGCTGCCATTCATCCGCGAACATTATGGCAATCCGTCCAGCGGCCACGCGCTCGGCCAAGCCGCCCATCGGGCATTGGAGGCAGCCCGGGCCTCCGTCGCGTCGCTCATCGGTGCTTCGCCCGACGAGATCACTTTCACCAGCGGCGGGACCGAAAGCAGTAACCACGTGATCAAGAGCATTGCCCGACTTCGCAAAACGGCCGGCAAACATTTTGTCACCACCGCCGTCGAGCATCCGGCCACACTGAACCCGATGACGTGGTTGGAATCCGACGGCTACACGCGCACCGAAGTCGCCGTGGATGAAACCGGTCTCGTCGATCCTGATGACGTCAGGAAGGCGATTCGACCGGAAACGATCCTGATTAGCGTGATGCATTCCCAGAACGAGGTCGGCACGATCGAGCCCATCGCGGAGATCGGGCGTATCGCCAAAGAGGCTGGCGTTCCCTTTCACGTGGACGCCGCCCAATCCGTCGGGAAAATTCCCGTCAACGTCGAAGAAATGAACGCCGACTTCGTCTCCGTCGCCGGTCACAAGCTCTATGCGCCCAAAGGCATCGGCGCCCTCTACGTTCGCAAAGGAGTGGAGATCGAGCCGTTGATTCACGGCGCTTCGCAGGAATCCGGTCGACGCGGCGGCACGGAAAACGTGGTGATGTCCATCGGCCTGGGAAAGGCCGCCGAAATCTCCGGCGCTTATCTCAAGCAAGGCGATCACACAAAATTGAGAGACTATTTCTGGCAGCAACTTTCCGCAGCGCTTGGCAACAAAGTCGTTCTCAACGGGCATCCGACGAAACGGCTACCCAGCACGGTCAACGTCAGCTTCCCCGGTCATGTCGGCGGGGAGCTTCTTGCCCGTCTCGACGGCGTATGCGCGTCCACCGGCGCGGCCTGCCATTCCGGCGATGCCAAGCCGTCTAAAGTCCTGACGGCCATGGGCCTGAACCGTGAACGAGCAATCGGCACCATCCGTTTCAGCGTCGGCCGGCCCACGCAGCAGGCGGAAATCGACAGCGTGGTCGATAGGCTCTCTCGCGCTCTAAGTTCGGAAATGGCCGCCGAAAACACACGTTAATCGACATTCTCTCTCGTCTTATGTCCATGCCGGAACCAGCGTTTCCCGGCGTCTATGTCAAGGTCCGCATCACTACTTATTGACTTAACGGTAACTCGCGGATTAGACTGGAGTCGGCTGGAGTTCGAGAGAGGACGAGAATCCGACGCGAGCCGCTGGGGGACGCACGGCGCATAAGCAATTCATGCGAGACGCTCATAAGTGCTTGGGGGAGCACTGTACTGTTTCAGTGGACTAACCACATTATCAACGAAAGGGGAACGAAATGAGAACAACGACACTTGTCGCATTCGGTCTGGCCCTTCTGGTTAACGCGAACACGACGTCGGCCGTGCCCATCTTCATGACGGTGCTCGACAACGTCGGCACGGAATTAGGAGGACTGACGTTTCGCGACGGCGACGTCGCCAACTACGAACCCACAACCGACACCGCCACACTGTTCTTTAGCGAAGACCTGATCGCGCCCAGCGCCGATCTGACCGCCCTTCACATCATGCCGAACGGCGACATCATCTTGTCGGTTCTGTTCAACAATCGAACGCTCGGCGGCCTCACCTTCAACGACGGTGATCTGGTTCGATACAATCCCAACACCGACACGGCCACCATTTTCGGGATCAGCGAAGCCTCATTCACCGACGCCGGCAACCCGGACATTAGCGCCGTCTATGTCCGAGCCAACGGAAACATCCTCGTCTCGACTTTAGGCGACCATACGCTCGGCGGACTTGCCTATACCGACGGTGACATCATCGAATACGATCCGGTGAATGACACTGGAACGCTCTTGGTCGCGGAGTCCGCCATCTTTGACGATGGAGACGGCGACATCGACGCTTTGCACCTTCTGCCAAACGGAAATTACGTCCTTTCGGCCACATTGGACGAAACGATCAGTGGGACACTTTTCGGGGATGGCGATCTCGTGGAGTATAATCCCGGCAGTGACACGGCCAGCCTCTTCTTCAATGAAGGGCTCTTCACGGACGGCGTCAACTCGCACGACGTCAACGGCGTCTGGGTCGCGCCCGAACCGAGTGCCCTGGCGCTCTTGGCCCTGGGCGGAGCGATGCTCTTGAACCGACGACGACGGTAGTCGCCGACTCTAGTTAACATTTTTCGTTCAAGCATGGAGGACCTGTGATAATGAGAAGAATCAACCGTCTATGGACGGGACTGATATGTGTTCCGCTTCTTGCGACGTCTCCGGCTTTCGCGGATGACGTCTTGCTGATCCCGGAGTCGGACACCGACCGGATCATGGCGTTCGACCCGGCGGACGGCACCTTGTTGGACCCGGATTTCATTCCCGACCCCGGTGTGGTCAGCGGCTTCGATGTCTTCGATCGTCCGATGAACGCCATCGATTCCGGAAATGGAACGGTCCTCGTCGCCGATCAATTTCGAGACGTCGTCGTGGAATTCGATTTCGACGGCAACTATCTCGGGATCTTTTCCAACGGTGGTGTGCGCGACACGGCCGTGCTCGACAACATTCGAGGCATCTCGCTCCGGCCGAACGGAGATCTGCTCGTTTGCAACAGCGGGCCCAGCTTTAACGGAACGGCAAACTCCATCGTGCGGTTCGACAGCGCCGGAACGCTTGTGGATTCCTTCCTGTTCGAACGTTACGGCGGAATCGACGGCCCCTTCGACGTCCTGGTCCTCAGCGACAAAATTCTGGTCGCGTCCGACGGCCGAAACTTCGTCTCCCAATACGATCTCAGCGGAAAGTTCACCGGGATTTTCTTGCGATTCGCTTCCGATCAAACGCTGGGGGTCTTTCCGCAACAAATGGCCGAAACGCCGTCAGGCAATATCCTCGTCGCCCTTTTCTCGCTCGGCGTGGTTCGCGAGTACACGAGCACCGGCACACTCATCGGACAGTTCGACCCCGGCACGCTCAGTCTCTATCGCGGCGTTCACGAACTCGATAACGGCAACCTGTTGCTCACCACGAGCACGGGCGTCTTCGAGGCCAACCGTTTCAATATCGTGATCAACACGGAGGCGTCCGCCAGCGGATTTCGATACATCGAGCGCATCACGCTTCCGCCGAATCTCACCAAGTCCGCCGTTGCCGAACGAGCCAAGAAACGGACCGAAGTGTTCTTGAAACACAACATGAAAGCGGATGCCATCGTCAAAACGCTCTCCACGAAAGAACGCATCCGGCACGAAAAAGGACAAACGGTGTCGTCGGCTTCAAACGAGATGACCAAGAAACGGACGAAAGGAGGCCTCCGGTGATTCGACATCGATCCATGACAGCAGCGGCGGTCGCCCTTGCCGGAATCTTCGTCGGCATGGCGAAAGGCGTCGACATCTACGTCATCGAAGACACAGGCTTCTTCGGCCCGCCGGGGCCTTCGCAAGGCGACATCGGCAGATTTCCCGCGAATGACCCTTCGTCCGTGACGATCGTCGGCAATACCGTCGATCTCTTCAACATGGGTGGTATCGACTTCCGCACCGGCGAGAACGACCGACTCCACGCCTTTGAAGTCACGACCAACAGCCTGCGAAGACTGGGATTGACAGGGGGAAACACGCTGATCGACAGCCTCGGCTTCTGTGACATGGCCGTCGCCGCACTGACGTTCTCGAACGACGGCTCCATCGCCTACGCCGCCGGAAATGCGGCGGGCGCGGCGCGCATCATCGAAGCCGATGCGGAAACCGGCGCCATCCTGGAAGTCCATACGATCTTTGGTCCGAGCATCAGTGCAATGGCCACGGCCCCCCCCTGCGTGCAGGCCCCGGCCGTTCCCGGAGAAATTTGGGCCATCAACAACACGGGCACCGGGGCCCAGCTGATCACCATTGATCTCGACACCGATACCGTAAACACATTGGGATTCGTCACGGGGATCGGTTTTACGCAGGCCTTCGAGGCGGGACTCGATTGGTCTCTCGACGGTACGCTGTATGTCGCATTCAACGGCGTCGAGCAGATCGGCGGCGATTTCTTCGACGTCTCGACCCGTTTTTACACCCTCGATCCCGCCACACGTCAAGCGACGCTGGTCGGCGTCATCCAGGCCGACGACACGTGGGATGCATCGAGCATCACCGTTGACGATCAACTGTCCGGTGACATCAACGGCGACGGCACACGAGACATCTCCGACCTTCCCGTTTTCGTCAACGTGCTGCTGGGCGCCGAGACCGATTGCCTTCGGGTCTTCCGCTCAGACATTAATCTCGACAACAAGACCGACGGCGATGACATCCAAGCGTTTATCACAACGCTTGTGCCCTGACGACATCGTAGACGCCCCCCCAAAAAAGCCCCAGGCAAGCTTGCCTGGGGCTTTCGGGAATCAACGAACCATTCGCAAGCCCCAAGCTCATTCAGGCTCACGATCAATGTAGGGCCTGCCTGTGCCGGTCTCCAGGAACTGCTTCATGCTCACACCGAGAAAAAACGGCCACCGCTCTGAGCAATGATTGAAACATTCCAGGTCCGGCGTCAAACCGATGTGCTCAAAATCAAGCACCGTGCCGCCGTCTTCGGAAGACGACAGCCGGAAAATCAACCGAGTCCCCACCCACTCGTCGAACTTGGTCAACTCCGGCAGGTTATGGTAATGGTCGACGCATTGCCATTGAACTTCCCGACCGGGCAACAGCGTCAGGATTTCATACGTGTGATACATCTCGCCGAATCGGAAGTGAGAACGACCACCGATTTCCGAGGCAACTTCGCAATCAGGTGTCCACCATCCTTGGATGCCTTCATCGGTGGTCAGCGCCGCGTAGACATCCGTCGGGGATCTGGCGATCTGCACCCGATATCGAAAGCGGTCTGACATGGAGGAAACAATCGACGACGATTCCAAAGACTAGGAGCCGAACAATTCATCGACAAACGGTTGGATGTCCGCGGCGTCGGTTTTGCCGTCGCCGTTGAGATCCGCAATGCAAAGAGGAGCATCGGCCAAGTCCAGCAAGACGGCAACGAAGCCTTCAAGGTCGCCGGCCTCAACGAGCGTATTCGCGTCGCAGTCACCCGGTACATTGCTGATCGTCACCATTCGATCCACCGCAACGTCCTCGAAAATCGCTTCACTTCCGTCCGTCCAGCGGACGCGAAGTTGCTCGACGGCGTCGTCCGCGCCCAGGCCGAAATGAGCCTCCAGCGGAGTCCCGGCCAAGTAGCTGTCGCCGGAAATGATGTCCCGCCGCTTGGTCGTGCTTCCGATCGTTGCATAAACGGATGCGCCGATCGCATTGCGATTCGCGCCTGCTCCCTGAACCAACTGAACGTCAAGCCAGTGCCCGCCGGGCGTGCTCACGTTTTCGAGCAGCCGAACAGGTTGCTCGATGTTGGTAATCAAAAGGTCCTCGTCGCCGTCACGGTCATAATCGAACGCGATCAGTGCCCGCGAATCGTCGGTGGCCTCAAGCCCGGGCGCCAGGACTCGTGTAAAGTGGCCCGTCGCGTCGTTGACCAACAACACCGTCGGGGTCTGGTAGATCGGAGACGACGTGCTGTCGGCAAACGCGACAAACTCGTCGAAGCCGTTGACGGCCACGATGTCGAGGTCTCCGTCATTTTCGACATCCGTGAATTCGACGCCCCAACCCCAATACGTGTCTTCAACACCACGTGCGATGGCCTCGTCGGTAAACTGGGTGGCGGCCACCGTGTCGAACTGATTGAGATAGAGACAGTTGAACTGCGTGGTCCCGAAGGGGCCCTCGGGGTCCGTGATGTTGGTGGTGTAAATATCGAGATCGCCGTCATCATCGAAATCGGCACAGGCAGCCCCCATGTCGTTGCCGACGTGGGTCGCGCCAACGGCGCCGGTCGCGAGACTGAAAACGCCATTGTTGTTCCAATAGAACTCGTCGGTCGTATGGTCGACGGCGACATAAATGTCCGGGAAAAAGTCGTCGTTGAAATCAAAGAAAATGGCCGAGAAGCTGTCACGAGCCAACGTGCCAAGATTGGCCGACGTCGTCGTCACATCGCTGAAGGTGAAGTTGCCGAGGTTTCGATAAAGGCGATTGGAACCCGGAAAAACAGCAGGACCCGTGCCGAGTTCAAGTCCCCAGTTGGTCACGTAAATGTCCAGAAGCCCGTCCTGATCGTAATCAGCCAAGGCCGCGCCGCATCGAAGATAGCCGATCGACTGAAAGTTCGCCGTTGCAGAAACATCCGTGAAGGTGCCGTGGCCGTCATTGCGAAAAATCTTACTCGACGGGTGGCCCGTGCCATCGTCATCGTTCACCAACACCAAGTCGAGATAACCGTCGTTGTCGAGATCCACAAAATGAGCCACGCGCGACATGCCCAGATCGTCCACACCGGCGATGGCCGTCACGTCCGTGAATGTTTTCATACCCATGTTGAGATTGTTCCGGTAAAGCCGGTTGCTCATTCCCAGTTGCCCGAGAAGGTAGATATCGAGGTCTCCGTCTCCGTCGTAGTCGCCGACCGCCGCCCCGTTGCCCATGTTCCGTTGCATCATGGCCTGAACACTGGAAAGGCCGGAAAATGTGCCCCCGTAATTGACGGTGAAGTTGATCCCTGCCGTCGCGGTGACGTCGGTGTATGCGGGCCCGGCTTTCGCCACGGACCCGCCGAATAGCAGAATTGTGAGCGATAAGAAAAGAGGTGACTTCGATCCCATGTCCATCCCACTCCCGTATTTTGTTTTATCCTCGGATGGCAAGCACGTGAATAGAGAAATATGCTTAGAATAAGCTTACAGATTCGTCCAACGAACAACAAGCCCGTCTGGCCACACCGGTGCCCCCCGGCGAGTCCGAAACAAAAGCCCGACACACAAGCTCCTCTTTAGGTTTCGGTGGCTCGGTGTTAAGTCATCAGTGCCCCCAAACGATTATTCAAGTGTTGTTAAAATGGGGGATATAGATAAAATGTGCGGACGAGAGAATCAACCAGACGAGGCCGCCGTGTCCGAGGCATTGGAGGCCGCGAATCGATCGGACTGGCAAATGAAGATGGTGTTTACGACAGGCGAGGTCGCGGAGGTCTGCCGCATCAGTCAGCAAACGGTCATTCGCTGCTTCGACAGTGGCAAGCTCAAAGGCTTCCGGGTCCCGGGGTCCAAGTTTCGACGAATTCCCCGCGAGTCGCTCGTGGACTTCATGAAGGCCCACAAAATCCCTTTGGAAAACCTGGACAGCGGGAGAAAACGCGTCCTGGTTGTCGATGACGACGCGGATATTCTGGCCATGCTGGAGTCTATTTTGTCCCGTGACGGCCGATTCGAAGTCAAATCCGCTTCGAACGGATTCGACGCCGGTGCCTTGAGCAAGGAGTTCAGGCCGGACATCGTTCTCCTGGATTACATGCTGCCCGACATCAACGGCAACGTCGTCTGCCAACGAATCCGCGGCGACAAAGACCTCGCAGACACCAAGATCATCATTGTTTCCGGTGCCGTCGACCCGACCGAAGTCAAGCGACTGCGCGAAGCCGGAGCCGACGCTTTCATCAAAAAACCGTTCGATATGAACCAACTGATTTCCAGCATGACCGAGTTGCTCAGTAAGTAAGTTTCGCCGCCGCAAGGCACCATTCACATCAAGGGGGAGCGGGGCCGTCATGACGTCGCAGGCTCCTGGAAACGCAGACGCCCATAAGGTTGAACTGGTCCTCGCACAACTGGAGGCCATTCCGCCGCTGGCTGCGATCGCGACACGAATCCTGGCGCTGACAGAAGACTCAAAAAGCAATGCCAGGCAAATCGTCGAACTGATCAGCGCCGATCCAGCCTTGACGACCCGCATCCTGTCCATTCTCAATCGAGCGGAACACGGCCTTGGCTCCAAAGTCGTGACCATTGAAAACGCCGTTCTCATGCTCGGATTCAATCGAGTTCGACAGATTACCCTCGCCTTGAAGGTCATGGAGGTCTTCGGCACGGGCGAAAGACCGGCTCAGGTCGAAGGCTTCGACCGTGCGGAGTTCTGGAAGCATTGTCTTGCGGTTGCCTGCGGTGCGCGAAGAATCGCCGTCGCACTCAATGGCTCGACCGCCCCTGAGGAGGCCTTTGTCTGCGGCCTGCTTCACGACATCGGCAAAATCGCTCTTGAGACGGCAATGCCCAAGAGTTTTGAGCGCGTCGTCCGAAAAGCGAATCAGCATCGGCTCGACATTTACGAAGTCGAACACGAGCTGATCGGGGTGGATCATACTGTTGTCGGACATCGTTTGGCGGAGCGTTGGAATCTCCCGCCTCAATTGACCGAGTGTATCCGGCTCCATCACCAGCCGCCGACTGCCCTGCCCCCTTCCGTGGCAACGGGGCGACACGTCCAGATCGTTCAGCTCGCCGACATCCTTGCTCGCGAACAACGAATCGGCTATTCGGGCAATCATCGAATGATCACCTCCTCGCAAAGCCTGGCCGAGCAGTTGGGTTTGGCGGAGAACGACCGCCTGAGCATTATTGAATCCCTGGTCGACGAGATTGAGCAACGCGCGGCCTGGATCGGAGCCGAGGAAATCAACTCGCGAGCCGTCTATTTCCGCGCACTGATGCAAACCACCGAGGAACTGACGTCGACCAACGCTGAGCTGTCAGAACAGAACCGGCGCCTCGAACGCAAGGCGGACTACTCCGCGGCGTTGCGCATTCTGAATCAAGAAGTTTCTCCGCGAGCCTCCATACGAAAGACCTGTGCCGCGGGGGCCATGGCCTTGCGACGTGCGTTGGATATCCCGTCCGTGCTCGTTTTCGTGGCGAGTGAGGACAGGCGTTGGGCGGAAGTCGGTCTTTGCGACGGCAATGTCAAAGAAAGCATCGATCCCGATCCGATCCATCCTCAAAGCGAAGCGGACGAAACACTGACTTCGGTCGAACTGGCGAAAGCCGGCACATGGATCGCCCCACCGGGTCAGATGCATCTGCCGTTGATTGATCGATATCGCGGCACGCTGGGGCCGGGCCCATTGTGGCTGCTTCCCATTGTTCGGGAGCAGCGATGGGTCGGCGGCGCCTTGTTTGCGGCGGCCACTGCAAAAGTGACTTCCCTCAGGATGGAGTCCGAAGAGATCGAAGGCTTGAGCACCGCGATCGGTTTGGCCATTTCCCAAGCCCAGGCCCAGGCTGCGGCCCTGCGACTCGGCGACGAATTGATGACGGTCAACCGACGCCTGGTGACCACGCGGGACGAACTCCTTCAGGCGAAGACCCTGGAAAGTGTGGTCACCATGGCCGCCGGAGCGGCCCATGAGCTGAACAATCCCCTGGCAGTCATTTCGGGACGCGCGCAAATGTTACTGGAATCTGTGCGGGACGCGGATGTCCGAGAAACACTCGAAACGATCCTCAAGCAAACACACGCTTGCAGCGACATCGTGACGGAACTTATGGCCTTCGCTCGCTCACCTTCACCAGAGCCGGAGGCCGTCGACTTGGGCTCATGTATAAAAACGCTCAGGACGGAACTGTCATCGGCGGGATTAGTGGAAGTCGACGCACTCAACGTCGAAGGCATGTCCGATACACCGCCGGTCTGGTTCGATCGACGGTTATTGAACCGTTTGTTAAAAGAGCTTATCCAAAATGCGATCGAGGCAACCGACTCCGCTTCACGTCGGTTGACCGTCAAGGCCGTTCCGCATCTAGCCGAAGAATGTGTCGTGATCACCGTAACCGACAACGGCCGTGGCATGACGGCCAAGGCCCTGGGCCACGCGATGGACCCGTTCTTTTCGAATCGACCGGCAGGACGCGGTCGAGGCCTCGGACTGTCTCGCGTGCAGCGATGGCTGCAACAAGGCGGAGGGGCGATTCGGATCGATAGTACTCCGGGACAGGGCACGCACGTGGAAGTGCAGTTGCCGATCGCACACGGCTCGTTATGAGGCCCATGGAATGGAGCCTTGAGTTCACGGTCAACTGAAGCGTCTCGCGGGACATCGAAGAAAGCCGGCAACGCCCAGGGGAAGACAAAACGCGAACGGGAATGGAGCCACTATGACAGGGAAAGACATGCGAATCATCATCGCCGCCAAAGACACCGAGGCCATCGCCACGCTGGTTCAGCATCTGGTGACGAATCTTAACGCCGACACGACCTTGGTGGATACGCTCGAAGATACTCGAGTTCTCGCTGACGCGGATCGGTTCGACGTCGTGATTACAGCCCGACACCTCGCCGATGGCAGCGGCCTGGATTTGCTTCAATGCCGCGAAATGGCGAATCTGCCCATCATCCTTCTCGACGATCAGATGGATGCCGAACGTATCCTGAATGCCATGAGACTCGGCGCTGCCGACGTGATCCCGGCCCCCATCGATTTTGAACATCTACTCATGGTTCTCCGCCGCGTCGTCCAGAAACAAAGAACCGACCGGCATGAGGCCTACAGGTCCGAAAGGCTGAGGCGGCTCTCCTCGCGTCTGATCCAGGATCGCCGTGAACTTCGCAAGCGCGTCGATTTGATCTGCAATGATCTCGTCGTCGCCTATCGCCGATTGGCCGAGAAAGTCGTCGCGGCGCCTTATCAGATCCCCATGGATTCGGCCGAAAACTCCTAAGCTCATCCGCTCACCGTGCGGACCGTCTCCGGAGTCCATATTCCGCGATCGGGCATCCCGGCTTTGGCGAATATTCCTGTCCGAATCCATAAATCACTTGCATAAAAAAGTATGCGCGGCGAACCGTGACGAAGGCTCACGGTCCCTCTGTTCCGACGGGTGCTCGGTCGGCGTCCGTTACTTGACAACGTGTGTAACTGCTGATAAATACGTCTGATAGGATGGTTGGGCGAGATCCGACCGGTCCAATGCAGGTGGATGAAGTGATCTAGCGTAGGAGTTACAGGATATGTTACCCAATCTATTGATGCTGGCCCAAGACGGAATCGAAGAAGTTTCGGAACCTAGCGTTTTTGGCCTCTGGCAAATCCTAGCCGTCCTCGGAATCGTCGTCGTGTTGGTCGCCTACAAAATCTACAAGAACAAGACGATGACCTGATTCGTTAGCCCCGCGCCCTGACCGGCAAGACACTCCGCAAAACGGCTGGATACAGTCGTCATCTTCTTGTTTCATCGTGCTCGAACACGGCCAGAGGACAGCCGTCGCATTTTGCGCGCGGCTTGCAATGTCGCTTACCAACTTCCACGAGCAAGGCGTGATATTCATTGAATAGCGCCACGTCCTCGGGTAGGTTCCGCTCGAAAAGGGCCTTCAGCTGTTCATAGTCGGATTCTTCGTCGATCAGTCCGTGCCTGCGAGCGACCCTGCCGGTGTAGGTGTCCACCACGAAAGAGGGCTTTCCCAGGGCATAGAGAAGAATCGCATCGGCGGTTTCAAAACCGATGCCGTTGATGCCAAGCATTTCTTCGCGGAGCTCGACCAACGACACCGTTTCGAGACGGTCGAGATCGCCGCCATAGTGATCCCACAACCAAACGACGAAGTTCTTGAGACGCCTCGCTTTCAAATTGTAATAGCCTGCGGGACGGATGCGATCCGCCAGATCGGGCTCCGCAACATCTCGAAGTGCTGTCCAATCCATAAGGCCGGCGGCGTTCATTCGGGCGAGCGCTTTCTCGACGTTTTTCCAGCTCGTGTTCTGCGTGAGGATCGCACCGACCACGCACTCCGTGCGGGAATTGCCCGGCCACCAACCTTGCGGCCCGTAAGCGGAAAGCAGCGCGTCAAAAAATTGCTTGATCGTCGTCCCGGCGTTCAATGAAAATTCCAGGGTTGTCGGACTACGATAATCATTGCATGGATTCAAAGCGGGGCTCAATATACCCTCATGCCCAAGCGGATTGCCAGACGACGACCACCCAAGACACAATCCCGACGCCCTCGCAAAAAGCGAGAGGAGCCGTCGAACGCCTACTGGGATGTCACGCACCGACCCCTGCAATGCCTGGTCTTCCTCCTTCCGATGGTCTTGGCTTACGAAATCGGCATGGCGGTGACCTACGGTGACGTGCCGTTGAATCAACGATCCGGCCTGGCCGCTGCACAACTCCTTCGCTGGTTCTTCAGCCTCTTCGGTGCGACGGGAGCCTATCTGCCGGGAGCCGTCCTGATCGCGGTGCTGCTCGTCTGGCACATCGCCAGCCACCATCCCTGGAAGGTATCGGGCCAGCCGCTGGTGGGAATGGCCGGCGAGAGCATCCTTCTGGCGATCCCGCTGCTTTTTCTGCACAAGTGGATACCGGGCCTACGAGCGCTGGCGGGTGGGAGCGTCCGGCACGATTCCGCCCTGAATGAATTGCTTCTCAGCATCGGCGCAGGGATCTACGAAGAACTGGTCTTCCGTCTAATTGCGATTTCCGTCCTGACGTTGCTTCTGATCGACACCTTGGGCATGAAACAGGTCGCTGGCGTTGCGCTGGCCGTGATTATTTCTTCGCTGCTGTTCGGTTTTCACCATTACCCCCCCATCGGTGACGACATGTGGTCCACCAGTGAATTCGCCTTTCGGACGGCGGCCGGCGCCTATCTTGCCGCCGTATTTGTCCTTCGAGGATTCGGCCTGGCCGTGGGATGCCACGTTATCTACGACGTGATCGCATTCTGGCAATTGGTCTAGCCGTTGGAAACGATCAGGCGAACCGTTCACCAAGCCGTAATCAAGATCTTCGTCCCGCTCTCGGCGACTCCGAAGAGCTCGATGACGTCATCATTCGACAGACGGACGCAGCCTAACGAGGCCGGTCTGCCGAGCTTGTCCTCGGCCGGTGTGCCGTGAATGTAGATGTATCTCGCGTGAGAATCGATATTCGGTCCCCGATTCACACCACGCTCCAGCCCTCGCAACCACATAATACGAGAAAGAATGAGGTCTTTGCTCGTTTGATTCTCCGGACGCCAGATCTTGCCGGTGTACTTTCGCTCACTCAAAACAGCGCCCCAAGGCAGGCCGTTGCCGTAGCGCTCGGCAACTTCGTGCCAGCCCAACGGGGTCTGATAGGAGTTTTCACGATTTCCCGTGCCCTTGGCGGCGGTCGAGCAAACGTAAACGAACTTGACTCGCCCTTTTTCGATGCCAACGAGGTTTTGGCGTGCAACGGAAACCCACAACCCCAAGTTGCGACCGACACGCTGCTCCCAGCCCGCCTCCTGGAGGCGCTTCCAGTCTTCGGACGGCGGTTCCACACCATGTACGATCATGGCCTCAGCCCGAGCCCACTCGGCATCCTTGCGGCAACCGACTTGCATAAGGGACGTGCAAATGCAGCAGACTGTCACGATCCGTCGTGCCATGACTTTCGGGAATCGTAGGCGACGTATCGTCCGACCGCAATGAATCTTTCGCGAATCGGTCTCATACCGCGTGCTGAAGCAGTTCGCGCATCGTCACAAACGTAAATCGTTCCAGAAGGCGATGGAGGCGGCGTTCCATTTGGCTTCGAAACAGCGCCTGAGTCAGGTGCCGACTCGGATTGACTCGAATGCCGCTTCGCTTGTGAGCGAGGATACCATAGGTGTCCAACTCATAGGGGTGCAAATAGAGGATCGCCGGCATCCGCTCGCGATTGATCCGCCAAATGGCAAGACGTGCCAGGGGTCCCGGCAGCAATCGAAAATAACCGCCCCCTGCCACCGGCCAGTTCCAACCCATCATCCGAAACGTCGCCGGCGGACATTCTATCAGGCGACAATCCCGCCAGTGGTGAATGTGCCGTGGAGCATCGGGGATTCCGTATCGCCGGTGCCGAATCGGAAAGATACTGGAATCGTACTTGAATCCCAGGCCGGCGAGGATCGGGCCTGCCCAACGCGTGGATGAAACGATGCTGAACGCAGGCGCCCGATAGCCGATCGGCCTCTGTCCAACAAGTTCCGTCAGAATATCAACGCTTCTCTTAACGTCGGCCTCGAATTGCCGGGGCGTCATGTTCGTCAGCAGTTCGTGGCCATGACCATGAGAGGCGATTTCGTGACCGGCCGCGTGGACCTCACGGATCAAATCGGGAAAATCCTCCGCCACCTTCGTCAGCACGAAGAAGGTCGCCCGAACGTGATGCCAGCGCAGGATATGCAAACAACGTCTCGTGTTCTCGACCACACGGCTCGTAATTCTGTGCCTAGGCCCCAATACGGCGATCGGCCAATCCTCAAGGTCGATCGTGAGAACGTTTCGAACCGGCGTCGGCGGTTCCGGCGCACACCAGTGCTCGAGTCCCTGCTCGCCAGCTCCCGATGCGGCGTCAGGTCGCGATCCGACAATATCTTGCGAAGTCATTACGGGCATCTTTGATTACATCGACCATCACCGGCGGATTATCAAGCCGTCGGACTTGCGCGATCAAGCACCGAGGCCCCTCGTGACCCCGAACCATGTTGCAGCGCAAGTTGTTGTCGAACAAAGACCTTACCTGTCCATACGCAACGTCACGTCCCTTCGCGCCAATGAAAAGCATCAAAAAGCTCGAGCGCATCGGACGAATTTTCGCGTCTATCTGATCAGTACGCGGCACGGCCAAGCGTGTTTGCCAGAGACCGCAACAAGGTCGAAGCTGGACGAATCAGAGAAGGCCGAAGCACGCGGTATTCGACAGGCCAATCGAGACTCACCGCAGCCCTTGGTTCTCCTGTTGAGATCGTGCCTCTCCATTCGCCCGTATGCATATTCACTTACCCGTCGCAGTGATCCCGGACGCGATCGAGTCGCTTCGGATCGGCACGAGGGCTAACAAACAATGACAGAGCCGCGCGGTGCATCGGGTAGCAGCGTATTCCTGTGGACGGGCGCCATCGTATGGCTCGCCGCGACACTTGGCATCCTGGCTCCACGCGCACAATTGCGATCTCCGCGACCAATCGGCAACACGCTGATCCAGCAGGAGCCGTCCGGTTTCGAAACCGTTCCGGCACGGCTCTGGCAGGACCCTTTGGAGGCCATTCATCGCGTGCAAAGAGACTCGATCCAATGTGCGACGTGCATGGCCGAGTCCATAAAGCAACATGTCGAGGGAAAAACTCGAGCGATCGCCGTCCTTGTTTCCGGACGGCCCTACCCGGAAGATGCCGAAAACCGAATTCGCTGGCGCTACGCCGTCCTCGCGGCACTAAACATCGCGAAATACACCAAGAAAGATCCGTTCCACATCGGTCACTTCGAGCTCGGTGATGATGACCAAGCGGGACCCAATGTACCGGTTCCGGTCGCCTATGAATGGTTTGTGCGAAAGCCGACATCCGACCCGTCCTCCGATCATTACGACAACGTGCTCATTCTCTGGATCGACGAGGAACGGTTTCTTCCCGGCATTCTCGATAGAACCGACAGAATGAGGCAGGCTCTGGGTTTAAAGAAGACCGAATTGTGCCTCCTGGGGCCTACCAACTCGACCGTGCTTCAAGGCATGATCGAGAAAGGCCGTTCAAGCAAGCCCCTCAACATCGAGGTGTTTTCTCCATGGGCGACCGTCCCCCACCAAGCGCTTGGGCTGGAGCAGGACGACGATTGGAGTCCGAAGCTCCACCGGCAAATCGCGACCGACGATTGCACGTGTAGGCGGCTCGTGCATGAGATAAAGCTGCGAACGGCTAACTTTGCGTGGAAAACGGTTAACATCGTCCTGATTTCGGAATGGGACACAGACTATGGCCGCATGTTGCCGAAGACCTTCGCCAAGCACTGTGCCGGTTCGCAGCAACCGACCTTGCATCATTTCAAATATCTGCGGGGCATCGACGGAAGGCTGCCCGGCGAAAAAACGCCGGACCCCATCGCCGCCGGCACGCGTCCGAAATCTGAGTCCCGTGAGCGTCCCGAGGGAACATCTCAGCTCGATTACCTGCGACGGCTGGAACAGAAGCTCAAGGCCCTGGACAAAGAACTGCGGCGAGAAGAAGAGCGTCGCGGAGTCCCTTTCCCCCTCGACAGAGAACGAATCGACGCGATTGGGATTCTCGGCAGCGACGTTTACGACAAACTGTTGATTCTGCGGGCCCTCAAGCCGAGTTTCCGCGGAACCGTTTTCTTCACGACAGACCTTGACGCAAGGCTGCTACATGCGGATGACCTTGAATGGACCCAAAACCTCGTCGTCGGATCAGCATTTGGTCTGCAATTGAAGAAGTCGCTCCAAAACGACATCCCGCCTTTTCGAGGCAGCTACCAGACTTCCGTTTTCTATCACATGTTAATGGCCCTCGGGCACGAAGCGGTGAATTGGTCGCACGAATCGCATCCCCCGACGCGGATCTTCGAAATCGGAAACGGCTACGCCGTCAACATGGACATCGATCAACCGGACCCGGACGGCGCCACTTGCAGGGCCTGCGGAACGCCGGATGTGTTTCAGGACCGCTGCGCCGCGCACGGGCAAGACCCACATCCAAAAAGCAATCGACATGCGTGGGGATTGGGGCCCCTCAGAACGATGGCGACGTCCCTCCCATTTCTGGTTTTCCTGTTCCTCGCGATGCCGCCGGTCCGCACTTTGAAGCGCCAGACCAAGGAGTTCGTCATCGTCGGGGGCACCGCGTTGTTGCTGGTCGGTCTGATCGTCTGGATTGCTTTCAACGACCACATGCGCCCGAATGGGGAATGCTTCTCACTCGCGAAAGGAATCAGTATCTGGCCAACGGAGATGCTCCGTGTGATTGTCATCCTGATGAGTATTTGGTTCGCACTCGTGGCCTGGGACAGCCTTCGCCGGAATACGGAATCTCTTGAGAAAGATTTCTTCGACAGAATATTGAAGGTCGAACGACTGTGGCAAAATAAGCCCTGGTTTGAGCGCATGAAGGCAGGGCTATCAGGCCTGTTCTTCTTGCCGAGAGATCTCAAGGGGGATGTCAAGAAACTGTGGTCAATGTACAGATATCAGCGGTTCCTGTGGATTCGGCTTGTCCGAATCGCGGTGTATGTGATGCTATGGTTCGCCCTTGGTTTTCTGTTGTTCTCCATATTCGGGTTTCCAAATGTGCCGGCACGAGGCTGGTGGAGCTTCGAAGTCGATAAGGCCGTGCTGACCTTAAGCCTCATCGCGCTCCACAGTCTGCTCTTTCTCGTCTTTGACGTGACGCGAGCATGCCATTGGTTTGTACATCAACTCCTGGCCGAGGAGACAAGGCGATGGCCTCACTCAAGGCGATCGAAGGCCGCCACGGCTCCACTTAGTCCGAACGATGTCGACGAATGGCTCAGTGTCCGATTGATCGCCGAGCACACGCAAGTCGTGGGCAAACTGATTCTGGCCCCGTTCGCGGTGTTGTTGATCATGCTCCTGTCTCGCCATTATCTGCTGGACGCGTGGGACTGGCCGCCCCAACTCGTCATCGTGATCTCGCTTGCATTTGTCATCGCTGCGTGTTCGGCACTGGAATTGCGACTACTCGCGAAACAGGCCAGGAAGCGCGCGCTCCGCGGTCTCCGACTCAAGCTTCGGAAGATCAGCCGGACACAAGAAAAAGGCCGAGCCGAGGCGGTGGAGCAACTCATCAAAGAGGTGGAAGCTGAACGCCGTGGCGCATTCGGAGGCATGGTGACCAACCCGGTCCTCGGCGCACTCCTGATCCCGTCCGGTGGACTGGGCGTCTTCAATCTGCTCGAACACATTACGCATTAGTTGACGGACACATCCCCAACCTGGAACCGACTTGCGCCGTCGGCTCGGGCGAAACGACGACGATCGTGGCATGGTTCAGATAAGCCCCGGCAACCTGAAGCACATCGTCTCTGGAAACCTGCCGTACTTCATCAACGAACACCTGCCAATCGGCGGCACCGAGGTCCAGGAGTTCGTCGGCGCCCATACGAAATGCGAAATCGGCCGGGGACTGAAGCTGATCCAGCTCACCCGTAACGACCATATTTCTGGCACGTTCGACCTCCGATTCATCAAACCGCCCGCTTCGTATTGCCTCAACCTCCGCTCGCATGATCTTGTAGACGTCGGCGACCCGCTCCGGTTCACACCCTGCCGTAAAGGCGATATAACCCGGTAGTAATCCCGTCAGGCTGACGTCGGCGACGTCATAGACCATGTCGCGATCACCCCCTCTCAGCGCCGCGTAGAGCCGTCCACTTGATAGCGAGTATCCGGCCAACATCGCCTCCAAGACAGCGACGGCGGCACGGTGCTCTCGATTCGCCAGCGACAGACCGGAGAACCCCAAAAACAAACCCGCCACTTCGCGTTGCACCGAAGACCGTTTGGCAAACAGCCGGTCACCCTCCGGGATTCGCTCCGCCGGATTTCGAGGCGAGAGACGATCCCGGCCGCTGTCCAATCGGCCGAAACAGCGCTGTACAACCTCATGAACATGGTCCGGCGCGACTCGGCCCGCGAGCGACAACACACCGTTTCGACCAGTCATAAAACGAAGACGCATGTCCTGCAAGTCTTCCGAGGAGGCACGTTTCACGTTCTCCATCGTCCCGAGAGCGCTCAAACGATAAGGACACCGCTCGAAAAAGCAGCGGCGCGCAAATCGTGTCAATTCGGAATGCCAATCCTCGTCGATCCGCGCAATCGCATCACATATGGCCGGCCGGACCTTGTCAATCTCCGCCGGTTTCAAGGCGGGTGAACAGACAACGTCCGACATCACCCCCAACAACGGTTCAAACTCCTCTGACAACGCCGTGAAGCTGCACCCGATCTGATCCAACCCCATCCCGGAGCGAAGGAAACTGCCTCGCGATGCAAACATCTCCGCAATCTGCTCGCCACTGTGAGCCGCGGAACCTCGCACCAACGATTGAGCCAGCAGATTGAGCATACCGTTGGTCTCCTCCGACTCGGCCAGCAGGCCTCCGCGAAAACGAATGCCTGCCGCAACGAAAGAACTGCGCGGCATGTGGCGAATCACGCAGGCCAACCCGTTGTCGAGCTGAAATCGGTGGAAATGAGTTGAACTGCCGACGGCGCGCACCTTCGATGGGACGCGTTCGCGAGTCTCGGGGACGATTGCCGAGAATACAAAACTTGTCGGTCGAACGTACTTTCGCGCAACCCGCATCAAGTCCTCCACGGTTGCCCTCTGAATGGAAGCCATGTAGGCGTCCGAGTAACCCACGTGCCCCGTGGCAAGGAAATCCTCCCCAAGCTGCGTGGCGAGCCCTTCCCCCGTCTCACGCTGATACTGCACGCTCGTTAGATGCTGCTGCTTCGCCTGGTTCAGCTCCGAAGGTGCGATCGGACGAGTCTCCAATTCGGCGAGCAGCTCCAACACCGCTTCGCGCACCTCATCGAGTCGACGGACGTCACATTGAGCCGAAATCTGAAACATGCCGGGCGTGTGCCAACTGCTGTCATGCGTCGCGGAAAGTTCATACACAAGCCCCCGATCCCAACGTAGCGTCTTGACGAGTCGCGCGTTTTCGCCCTCCGCCATGACCGAACTCAATAAATCCAGAAGCACGTCGTCTTCATGCGCTTCGGGGACCGTCATCCACGCCATCGCCAACGACGCGGATTCAACGTCCATGGTCTTGATCGCGCGGATCGGTGAAGCCGGTGACGACGGCATCTGAGGCACCGGCAACGACGGTCTCCGGCTATCCCAGCCGTCAAACACTCTCGCAACCACGCCCAGCGCATCAGACGGCTCCACGTCGCCGACAATCACCACCACTACGTTCTCAGGAACATGCGTGCTACGGTAATAGGCGAGAACATCTTCTCTCGTCAGACCGCGCAGGCCCGTCCGGTGACCGATCACGGGGTATTGCATCGGATGTCCACGATACATCAGCTCGTGCAGCATTTCGTCCAATCGGGTGTCGGGATCGTCGCGGTCACGCTCCAACTCCCGTTGAACAACCCCCATTTCACGATCGAACACCGTCTGCGACAAAGAAGGGCGTACGACATAGTCTGCAAACATCTCGACGGCCGTCGTCCAATGTTCAGCAGCAACGGTGACATGATGACAGATGTGATCGACGCTGGTGTATGCATTGACCAGACCGCCGATGTGATCGCCGAGATCAAGCAGCTCTTTCTCGCTACGCCGCTCAGTCCCGTCACACGTGATCACATGCTCAAGGAGATGACTGATGCCGGTTCCGGCCCAGGCGCCTTCGAACACGCTGCCGCCACGTACATAGACCCGCACGGCCACCCCTGGGGCTGCATCGTGCCGTTGAATCATGGTCGTGAGTCCGTTGGAAAAAACGCTCACGAGGCGCTCTGCGGTGTCCACGAGACGATAGGATTCCGGAAGTTCCCCCTGTGTCGCGCGCTGGCCCATGGAGATCGTCCAGCCCCCAATTAATCCGCCTGTGCGTGGCGAACCCGTAGAAAGGTTTTCACTCGCGTCAACAGGTCCACCCTGTTCACAGGCTTGCTGACAAAATCGTTGGCGCCCACTTCGGTGCCGCGTTCGACATCCCCCTCTTCAAAAAGGGCCGTCACCATAATGATCGGGATATCTTTCGTTTCGGGATCTGATTTGAGCTTCTGGCAAACCTCGTAACCACTCATCCGAGGCATCATGATATCCAACAGGATCAAGTCGGGCTTCTCGGATGCCACTTTCTGGAGGCACCCCTGGCCGTCCGTCGCGCTGATGGTCGTGACACCGTCCACTTCTTCTAAGTAAGCTTCCAGCAATTCAAGGTTCTGCAAATTGTCGTCCACGACCAGAACCTTACTCGGCGGCAATGGCAATTCGTTCTCACTCACGGTTGTCTCCATCTTGGATCAGCGCTCGCAAAAAGACTTTGAACGCTTGCAGGCGAGGCTCATCGTCCGGAATCTCCTGCGCGATCGCCATGATATCACCGAATTCATCCACGTCACGCCGCTCCGGCAACATAGCCACGCTCAATCCCGCATCCTCCGCCCTGGCCAGGGTTTGAGACAAAACACGAGACGTACTCCAATCAATCCCGTCGAACAGAACCCTGGCCGGTTTCCGCAGACCGAGCAAATAGTAACCTCCGTCGACGGCCGGGCCAATCACCGCATCGTATCGGCGCAGAAAATCGAAGGCCTGCCGCACGTCCTGAGTGGACATCGTGGGACAATCGCTTCCAACGACGACCACGTGCCGACTCTCGCCCCCAAACGCGTTTTCGATTTGTCGAACGAGACGTTCGCCCAGATCACCCTCGCCTTGGGGGCGGATTTCGACGCCATCGCGGACAAAGGTCGAAAAATCCGCTTCATCCGGTGATACGGCCAGCAACAGATCCGCGCTTTCCACCATGACGACCGTATCAAGCGTCATCTGCAAACACCGGCGATGAACGTCAGCGGCTTGCTCCGCAGTCAACGGCCCGATGAGCCGTGTCTTGACGCGACCCGGCTCAGGATATTTGGCGAATACGACGACAATCGGGGAGGCTGATGACATCGGATCACTCGCCTCGCAAAGCGCTCAGAGCGGCCCCGATAAACCCCGCGTCGCTCCCAAGCTCGGCAATTCGCACCTCCGGCGGCATTCCGAACCGCTCCGCGTGCAGCTTCCGGACGGTACGCGCGACAGGCTCACGCAAGAAATCGCCTGCCGTGCTCATGCCGCCTGCGAAGACGATACATTCGGGATTCAGGGTGTGTTGCACGTTGATGCAGGCCAAAGCCAGGTAACGGCAGGTGTCCTCCCAAATACGACACGCCAAGGCGTCCTCCGTTCTTGCCGCGTCAACCACCATTTTCGCGGTGATCGCCTCTCCGCGATCGAGCACGCCCTTCAGCACGGACGCCTCGCCCTGCCGGATCAGCTCCTCCGTTCTCCGCGCCGTGCTCTCGGCCGACGCATAGGCCTCAAGACAACCCGACTGCCCGCAGCCACAACGGCGCCCATCGGGCTGGACGATCGTATGACCGAGTTCCCCGCCACATTCGTTCGCACCGCGCCACAGCTTCCCATCGAGGATCAAACCCGAGCCGACGCCCGTGCCAAGCGTCAACATGACCATGCTCCGCACCCCCTGGCCCGCACCGCAAACGTATTCGCCCAGCGCCGCATTGTTGGCATCGTTGTCCAGGATCACCTGCCGATTCGTGGCTTTTTCAAGCATTGCCACCACGGGGACATCGACCCAGCCTTCCAAATTGGGAGAGGAAACGACGAGCCCCTGCCGACGTCGGATGAAACCCGGCACGCCGACGCCCAGTGCCATCGCGTTCACCGAGTCGGCCGATTCCGTCTTTTCCAGTGCCTGGATCAGGCTGACCGTCCTCTCGATAACATGCTTGACACCACGTTCGGCCTGAGTGGGGATCGTGTCCTTTTCAAGAACGGCGCCCTTTGAACTGACGAGCCCTCCTTTGATCGCCGTCCCCCCGACATCAATTCCGATCGCGACCTTCATGTGTTTGATTCCAAAGGTTCTCAAGCCTGCTCAGGCAGCGAAAAGAAGCGTCGTGTGTTGCCGGCCGTCAGCTCGGTCAACTCGGGCAGCGGCACGCCACGTTCCCTGGCAATGCACTCGGCCGTGTGGACCACATGGGCCGGTTCATTCGGGCGTGCGTTGCGGACAGGTTCGGGGGACAAATAAGGCGAGTCCGTTTCCACCATCAATCGCTCCGCCGGCACCATGCGCGCCACCTCCCGAAGCTCGGCCGACTTCTTGAACGTAACGACACCGGTCAGAGAAATCCAATAACCACGTTCGAGAATCTCGGCGGCCTCGGCTTTGGTCCCGGTAAAACAGTGAAAGACCACACCGGCCAACCTCGGGAATTCGGAAAGGATCGCGAGTGCGTCGGCGTGCGCTTCGCGACAATGAATCACGATGGGTTTTCCAACATCCGTCGCGATTTCCAACTGACGGCGAAACACGCGCGCCTGATCCTCGCGATCTGAAAAGTCATAATGATAGTCCAGGCCCATCTCACCGACGGCATAGACGTCATCGCGTTTTGTGATCTGCGACAACGCCTCATCCCAGCCGGTCTGAACTTTGCTCGACTCATGGGGATGGATACCGGCCACGACGTGCACGCAGGCGTGATCCTGTGACATCGCCAGGGCCCGCTGGGCATCGGCGAGATCCGTGGCGATGGTGACGCACTCACCCACACCGGCCGACGCCGCGCGTTCCAGCACGGTGTCAATCCGCTCGCAAAGACCGTCAAAGGTGAGATGACAATGAGAGTCGATGAGCAACGCCATCAGCGGGTTCCTTAGATGATCAACGCGACGGCAGGAACGCCTCGATAATATGGCGGACTTCGGGCTTTCCCTTGGGCTGCAACACGACGGCCACGGCGTCAAAACGATACGCGCATTCAGGCTCACGTTGTTCCGCCAGCCACGCACGGGCCACGCGTTGCACCTGTCTTTGTTTGGCGAACGTAATGTTGTCCTCCGGGGCGGCGTTCGTATCGTCGGACAGAGTTTTCACTTCTACGAAAACGATACACGCGTCATGGTGACAAATGATATCAATCTCGCCAAAGGGACAGGTATAGTTGCGCGCGAGTATTCTGAAGCCTTGGCGCTTGAGATATTCGCAGGCCGCGTTCTCACCGGCCTTGCCAATGTCCCGTTTGAACCAATTCACGATAGATTAGAAAGCGAACCGTCTATGCACCCACCGGCTCAGGCTCGGGTTCAGGCTCATGCGCAGGCGCCGGAGGCGGCCCCTTTGCATCCGATACCGCCTTTGACGCTCCAAGACGTCGCTCGCGAAGCTTGCGTGCCTTACCCACACGATCCCGGAGGTAGTAGAGCTTGCTGCGGCGCGTCTTGCCGCGGCGCTGAACCTCGATGTTCACGATTCGTGGAGATTGAATGGGAAAGATACGTTCGACACCCTCATTGTTGACGATGCGCCGTACCGTAAAAGTCTCGCTCATTCCTCGGCCACGTCGGGCAATGACGACGCCGATGAACGGCTGGACGCGTTCCTTGTTTCCTTCGATGATCCGCACACCCACCGATACCGTATCACCGATCTCGAACTCGGGAATCTCTTTCTTCACGTTGGCCGATTCGACGGCTTCAATGTATTTATTCCGCATGGCTTGTATCTCCCATCTCGTTATCGGCGAATCTCGTTGCGGGCCTTGGCTTGCTACTCCGACAGCAAATCCGGCCGGCGCTTCTTGGTGCGTTCCATCGCCTGGGCTCGGCGCCAAGCCTCAATCTTGCCGTGATCGCCATTGATCAATACGGCCGGTACTTCCAAACCGCGAAACTCGCGAGGCCGCGTGTACTGCGGATACTCAAGGCAACATGCCCCCCCCGCCGTCTCCACATCACTTTCGCGGATCGGCGATCCGCTCTCACTTAAGGAAAACGACTCCTCCGTGGTCGACTCCGCGTCGCCGAGAACACCCGGCAACAATCGCACGACCGCATCCACCAGCACCAACGCCGCAGCCTCGCCACCGGAGAGCACATAGTCGCCGATCGATAACTCCAACGGCGACAAGCCCAGTCGGATGCGCTCGTCGAATCCCTCGTAATGCCCCGCGATCAGCAGCAACCGATCGCGTCTCGACAACTCTTTCGCCAGGCGCTGATCCAGCCGTTCACCCTGCGGCGTCAGCAGAATTCGCGTGGCATCACGACGATCTAACTTTTCAACGGCCTCAACGGCATCAAAGATCGGCGGACAGGTCATCACCATACCGGGACCACCGCCGTAAGGCCGATCATCCACTTTCTGATGCGGGTCCTTCGAGTAATCGCGAATGTTGTGACACGCGATGCTCACATGACCCGCTTGCCGCGCTCGCCCCAGGATGCTGGCCGAAAAAAACGGCTCACACACCTCGGGAAAAAGCGTCAGCACATCGATACGCATAGTCGGGCATCTACCGATGCTCAGGTTCCGGCGACCGCGGCTTTTTCCTTGGTTCCGATCCCGTGTTTCGTCAACAAAGTTCGCACCGTCGGGGACACCTTGGCCCCGGCGTTAAGCCAATGCTCGATGCGTTCCTTCTTCAACGTCACCTGCTTGTCCGGGTTCTTCTCCAACGGATCGACGTATCCCAACTCTTCGATGAAACGACCCGTGGGTGCAAATCGTTCGTCTCCCGCACGAAGCCTGAAGAACGCTCGATGCCGCCGCCCTAAACGTACTAACCTCAACTTCACCGCCATAGCTGCCTCGATACAATCTTGGTTTCGACCGATCATCGCTGCCAACCCTCCAGACGGGCGGAGCGAAAATGTGCAAAGTACCTTATCCTACCAGAATTTAGGCAGACGGCAAGCTCCGGACACCCCCATTTTTCCCGCCCGGTCCAACCGACGGTATAATGGGCCGCTGTCTCATAACCGTCACGCCGGCCGAGACTTCAAGAAAGACCGGTCTCTGGAGACCAAACATTGTCTGATAATCATCTACGGGATCTCGTCAACGTTGCCGCGGGCCGCCGCCCTGCCGATCTGGTTCTCAAAAACGCCCGAATCGTCAATGTGGTCTCCCACGAAATCCAAACGGGCCACGTCGCCATCGTCAGGGGTCGGATCGCCGGAATCGGCGATTACCAGGCCGCTGAAACCATCGACTTGAAAGGCCGATATCTCTGCCCAGGCTTCATGGATGCTCACGTTCATATCGAGTCATCCATGCTCGCCGTCCCTGAGTTTGCCAGAGTCGTCATCGCGCACGGAACCACGACCGTCATTGCCGACCCACACGAATTCGCCAACGTCATGGGTACCGAAGGCATCTCCTATGTCCTGCGCTCCGCAAAAAACGGGCCCATCACGGTCTATGTCATGCTCAGTTCCTGTGTCCCCGCCAGCCCTCTGGAGTCTGCCGGAGCCGAACTCACGGCCGAGGACCTGGAACCCTTCCTGACCAATCCCTGGGTGCTGGGCCTGGCGGAGATGATGAACTATCCGGGCGTTGTGGCTGCCCAACCCGAAGTGCTCGACAAAATCGCAATTTCCAAAGATTGGGTGGTCGACGGCCATGCCCCATCCCTTTCCGGCAGGGAGCTGACCGCCTATGCCGCCGCCGGAATCATGAGCGACCATGAGTGCATCACCGCTGAGGAGGCCGCTGAAAAACTACGTCAGGGCTTCCACATCATGATCCGCGAAGGCTCTCAAACCCGAAATCTGGAGGCACTCGTCCCTCTCGTCACCCCCCTCACCGCCGATCGCTTTTTATTCTGTACGGATGACAAGGACGTCCGCGACCTCATCGAAGAAGGGCAAATCGACTACATGATTCGCCGCGCCATCGAACTGGGCCTCGATCCGATCCTCGCCGTTCGCCTCGGCTCCTTCAACACCGCCCGCTACTTCGGCATCCGTCAAACAGGTGCGATTCTCCCCGGTTACCGAGCCGACCTCGCGGTCCTGGACGACCTGGAGCGGTGCCGGGTGGTGCAGGTCTATCGCCAGGGACAACTTGTCGTGGAAAACGGCCGATGTCTGGACGATTCACCCCGGCAAGCCGCCGCGCCACTTCGCAGCAGCATCAACGTTCAACCAATCGATTTGGAAGACCTTGCCATGCCCGTCCCGGAGGGTTCGAGCACCCGTCCGCCCAACGTTCATGTTATCGAGGTGCTGGACAACCGCATCGACACCGAACGAGGCATCGAGCCTGCTCGCGTTGAGGAAAATAGACTGGTCGCCGACCCCGATCGTGACCTTGCCAAGCTGGTCGTCATCGAACGCCATCGAGCCAGCGGGGAGATCGGCCACGGTTTCGCGCGAGGCTTCAAACTTAGATCCGGCGCCCTTGCCAGCAGCGTCGCACACGATGCCCATAACCTCGTCGCCGTCGGCACGAACGACCGGGACATGCATCTTGCGCTACAACGTCTCGTGAAACTCAACGGAGGCCTCGTCGTTGCCCGTGACGGTGAAGTCCTTGCCGACGCGCCATTACCCATCGCCGGTCTCGTGACCGATCAACCGGCCGACATCGCGGCGCAACAGCTTCGCGAGGTCACCGAGGCGGCCCGGACGCTCGGCTGCGAGTTTGCTCAGCCCTTTATGGCGCTGTCGTTCTTGAGCCTGTCGGTCATCGGCAAGTTGAAGCTCACCAATCAGGGACTCATCGATGTTGAGAGGTTTAACGTGATCCCATTGATCGCGGATTAGCGTGGTCTAGCGCGAAGGGTTGCGCGAATTACGCTGAGCCCGCGCCAAACAAGGCCGCCAGCAACTCAAAGAGAATGACCCGCACCGGCAGGTTCAGCAATTCCACAAAGAACAACGAGACCGACATGGGAATGCCCAAGACACCAAAAAGGGCCAAAGGAATGGATGACATCATCGGCCAGCCGTCCGAAGGCACGTCGAGCGCAATGGCCAGCAACGTGCGAACGGGATTCTCAATCGGATTGCCACCGGGCGTATCCGGACACTCGTCCGGAACACCGTCCCCGTCGGCATCCATACTTGTTCCGGCGGCGATGTCGCATTCATCCGGAATCGAATTGGAATTGCAATCCTGACTCGTGCCGCCCGTGATGTCACACGCGTCCGGCACGCTGTTGCTGTTGCAGTCCGCGGCCGTTCCATCGGCGATGTCACATTCGTCCGGGACGCTGTTCCCGTCGCAATCAGGGCTCGTGCCCGAGGACAGGTCACATTCATCCGGCACACTGTTCTGATTGCAATCGGGCGCCGTGCCGTCGGCGATCTCACACGAATCCAGCGTGTCGTTCCCATTGCAATCCAGGCTCGGGTCCGCGGCAATCTGGTCGGCATCGGGCGTATTGTCGCCGTCGCAATCATCACCCTGAGGCGCTTCACCCTGGCGAATGATAATGCTCGGCGTGCTGGAGACGATTTCTCCAGCCGTACCTTCAAGAGGATCAGCGTCGGCGAAGATCACGTTGACCGGCGATCCGGAGGATGTGGCCCATTCCAACGCTCCGATGCCGGAAAAGATCTCGATGTCACCGGCGGGCGGTTCGCTAAGCTGAAGCACAACTTCAAACAACCCGACAACCCCCTCTACGGGAGTCCCGAGAATGTTGAATTCCGATGCATTTTCAACGATCGTTCCCGGACCCGTGCCAAGCGTTGCAAAGCCCTCAACGTCGAAGCTGCCCGAAGGCGACAAGGACAAGGCTGAAATGGTCTCCTCATTCGGAGCGACGAGGTCGACCGCATAAGAGACCAAGGACTCGCTCGAATCGATGTCCGCGACAAATCGAATCGTAAGGTCATACTCTCCCGGCTCACCGTCGGTCTCGATAATAAGAGGCGCCCCGGCCTGCCCCTGCTGGACATTGACAACCCCTGCGCCAGGTCCGGTGGAATCGATGAGTTCATACCAGGTGTCGATATCCGCGCTCACGACGGCCGGGCATAAACCGAGCCCCGTGATCGCATAAACGATGATTCTAAATCGGTGATTGAATCGGCCGGTCATGGCTGAACTCCCCTCGCTTGCATCCAGCACATAAGGTGCCCGCTCGCGCCTTGTTTCATTGTAGCCCGAAGAGAGCGCGGAGTCGCCGGCAAGATTCGGCGAATATAAGACCTTCGCCTCTGAACCAGCCCCGTGGAATCAGGTCCTTATCGCCCTATTTCGACTTGATCCACATAACCAATCGATCAATGACCGCCGAATCAACGTGCCCCGCTTTTGCGTATTCGGCCGGAGTCGCCTTTCCCTTCCCCGTCATGAACAAGTGATTCAAGTCCTCGTGCCACTTGAACGTCACGTGTTCTTGATCTTTCAATGCTCCGCGATAAAGGTCATAGTCTTTTTTCGTGACCTGGTAATCTCGCCCTCCGTTGACAATGAGCATTCTGCATTTCAACTGCTTGGCGACGTCAAGCGATTTCCGTCCATATTCCGAAATCTCATTCCAATACGAAACCGGTGGACCGAGCAGAACAGCGTCACTCCCCAGCTTACCTGCTCGATATCGCGCGATGATATCGCGGGAGTCTTCGTAGATTTTTTTGTTCGCCGCTTGATTCGGACCGGGCAGCGACGAGATGTACGCCAACTGTTCCTCGATCACCTCGCAGAAGTCACGCGGCGTCCCCGCGAGCATGATGACACCTGCAAGCTTCTTGTCTTCATAGGCAATTTGTGGAGCAAGCGTCGCACCGAGGCTATGCCCCAAAAGGTAGATTCTCCCCTTATTGACGGGCGCCTCTTCGCGCAGAAACGCCAGCGCCGCGAGCGCATCATCGATGACTTCTTCATGCACCGTGATCGTCTTTTTCGCAACCAGCTTCAACTGGTGCGCGTGCGTCCGCTTTTGATAACGCAACACCGCAATCCCATTCGACGACAAACCCGCCGCCAAGTCGCGAAACGGCTTGTTCGGCCCGATCGTCTCATCCTCGTCATGCGGCCCCGACCCATGCACCAGAACCACCGCCGGCGCCAGGTTTCGTGTGTTCGGAATCGTCAGCTTCCCCTTGACCCGCCACCGTTCTTCACCGAACTCCACGTCCTTTTCGGTATAACGATTCTGGCGATCATAGCCGGGCGGCTGATAGGTCGGCGTAATTGCCGCCTCCCGTGCCGGCTCAACAAAAAACCCCGTAATACGGTTCTTGTGATCAAAAACGACTTTGAGACTAAGATCCGTGCTTCCGAACTCGGCAGGAATGTAAACGACGTCGTGCGCTCCGACTTTAGCCGTCGTAGGCTCGCCGAAGGACTTGAACCCTCCGCTCTGACCGGATAACGAGGTCCAGAGTTGACGTAGTTTCTCCTCTGGAAGAACCTTTTTCATCGTCTCGTCAAAGCGCTCCGTGGCCTCGTCGAACTTCCCCTTCGCAAGCCGTTGAGCGAAGGCCTGCGCGATCTTCACCCGACCGGCATCATCGTCGGTGCCGGCCCAAACCGTCGCAGGCAACAGCGAGGTCGCGAAGATTGCAAGCACGGACCCTCGAGCGACCAAAGTAATCTTGCGGGTTTCGCATGGAAAACGGGTGTTCATGGAATATGACCTCCTGGGAACGATAATCGTCTGAACAAACGGCCGTTCTGGCGAACTTTCTACGCGATGAATAGAATAACGTCGAGCCGGATCGGCCCTAACTGAACGTTTTCGGAGATACTAAGTGAGCATCAATCCTGCCATGGACGTGGAAAAGGCCGTCAGGTCCCGCTATTCGGAAGGGGCCAAAGTCGCCCAGGAGGCCCTTTGCTGCCCGTCTTCGAGTTATGACGAAAAATACCTGGCAGCCATCCCCCAGGAAATCATCGACAAGGACTACGGCTGCGGCGACCCGACGGCTCATTGCGAAGAAGGCCAGATCGTCCTCGATCTCGGCAGCGGCGCCGGCAAGGCGTGCTACATCATGTCCCAACGCGTCGGCCCCAACGGCCGTGTCATCGGCATCGACATGAACGACGACATGCTGGCGCTCGCCCGGCAATACCGCGAGGAGATCACCCGGAAAATCGGCTACGCCAACGTCGAGTTTCGCAAGGCGCGAATTCAGGACTTGCGACTTGATCTGGAGAAAGTGGACGCCTGGCTTAAAGAGCGCCCGGCCCGGTCCGCCGCCGACCTGACGGCACTCGAATCTTATGGCCGGGAAATCTCCCAAACCTCGCCTGTCGTCGCCGACAACAGCATTGACCTGATCGTTTCCAACTGCGTGCTCAACCTCGTCCGGCCGGAGGACAAGTCGAAGCTCTTCTCGGAGATGTTCCGCATCCTCCGCAAAGGCGGTCGCGCCGTCATCAGCGACGTCGTCAGCGATGAGGACGTGCCCGATCATCTGCAGCAGGACCCGGAGCTCTGGAGCGGTTGCATCAGCGGCGCATTCCGGGAGGACCTGTTCCTCAAAGCGTTTGAAGACGCCGGCTTCCACGGCATCGAAATTCTGAAACTGGACGACAAACCCTGGCAAACGGTCGAAGGGATCGAGTTTCGTTCAATGACCGTCAGTGCTTACAAGGGCAAACAAGGCCCCTGCTACGAACACAATCAGGCCGTTGTCTACAAAGGTCCGTTCTCCGCCGTGCAGGATGACGACGGCCACCGCTATCCCCGTGGCGCCCGCATCGCCGTATGCGAAAAGACGTTCAATCTGCTGCGGAACGGCCCCTACCGCGATCAGTTCAGCTTCATCGAGCCGCACGAAGCCGTCGCTTCGGAAGACGCCGTGCCCTTCGACTGCAAGCGCACGGTCCTTCGGCACCCGCGCGAAACCAAAGGCGTGGATTACAAAGTGACGACCGAAGCCGCCGATTGCTGCGGCCCCGAAGGCTGCTGCTAGTCGACCAACGAAAAGCTCCGGGCGGAAGCACCGGGTTTCGCCCATTCACCAACATTGCACCGCGCCTCACTCTGAAACCCCTGGCTCCCGCCAGGGGCTTTGAACAAGATCACGGATTTCACTCACGGATGATGATCGCTCTTCGTTCATCACCGGACTCCTCTCCTAGGCCGCAGCCACGCTTTGGAGGCAAAGGTCACCATAACATCCCCCCCAGATGATACCCCAGCTTACGACGTGCTTTCAGAGTCAGGTCGGATTAACATTGAAACCGGAGTGAACGTGAGGAAAAATCGGGTATGAGCTTTTCCCGGGAATGAATCGAGCGGACACTCGATGCACGGGAACCCTCAAATGGAGTAAGCCGATGAACAAACCGACCGTGCTTTTCGCAACAGATTTCTCGGACAATGCCGAACTGGCCATGACGCAGGCGCGAACCTACGCAAAGATGGCGAGCGCCGGCATCTTGCTCGTCCACGTCTTGGAAGTGCCCTCGCCGAAGGAGGGTGAGGGCATGCTGCATCACGGCACGCACGAAGACGCGTCGGAATCGGTGGAGCGGCGATTGAAGGAAATTGCGGCGTCCATCGACGATATCGACTGCGAATATCAGCTGCTCAAAGGCGACCCGGCGGATGAAATTCTGCGTGTCGCTGAAGAAGCCGGAGCGACGGTCGTCGTCATCGGCACAAAGGGGCGATCCGGTGTCGCCCGTTTGTTGCTGGGAAGTGTCGCGGAGCAGGTGGTTCGTAAAGCGCCGTGCTCAGTCCTGGTCGTCAAACAATGACGCCGCCATTTAGAATCTGACCGTACCGGCCCGCCGGCCTTTTCGACGCCGCATCCAGCCGATGCCCAGCAGGGTCATCGGTGTCATCATCATGCCCGCTCCCGGACAGGGTTGGCCCGCCGCCGCGTCGCATGCGTTCCCGAGGCCGTCGCCGTCGTCGTCCTCCTGAAGCGGGTTGGGATTATTCGGACAGTTGTCGACACAGTCCAGCCGCCCGTCGCCGTCGCTGTCAACATCGGGATTGCCACAACCGCACAGGCCCGGTAGGACCTTGTTGGGGTCATTGGGACACGGGTCGACGCAATCAGGCACGCCGTCACCGTCACTGTCGTCTTCCGTTGCACCACATCCACACAGGCCGGGGGCCAGCTTGTTGGCGTCGTTCGGGCAGCCGTCGTTGCTGTCGCATACACCGTCGCCATCGCTGTCGTCCGGATTGTCGAGCGGACACGGATCGCACGCGTCGATGATGCCGTCGCCGTCGCCATCATGGTCGGGAGCGTGGCAGGTCGTCAGGGTGAGGACCCAATCGTTCAGTTGGCCGGTGACGGTGAAGACATTGCTGATTCTGAGGATCCAGGTCCCGTTGGGGTCTTCGCCGATCAAGGCGGCCATGGCTTCCTCGGGCACCAGCGGGGTTTCGACGACGTTGCCGACGAAGGTGTTGTCGGTCACCGGGCCCGGCGGATTGGTGTCGCCGGCGTCGTCGTCCCACAGGGTGCCGTTGAAGGCGACGACGCTTGTTCCGCCGTTGCGGCTCGAGATCGTCACGCGGGTCCCGCCCGGCGCGATCAAGGTAATGTTGAGATCGTTCGGCAAGCCGTGAGTGATGGTGGTCGTCAGATCGACCTCACAGAGAAACGGAGGAAGACCGTCCAGCGTCAAGGTCGAGTCGACCGTGCCGAAGGCGTTGATCGCCGCCGGCAAACCGGCGACCGGGCCGAAGCTCCGGGTTGTATTGACCGGTGCTGCGGGAATGGTCGTGATGATCAACGACCACGCGAGGAGCATGCCCTGATTGGTCACAGCATCATCGGTGATATCCAGTGTCCAGACACCGTTGGGGTTTTCGCCGATGAAGGCGCCCATGGCCTCCTCGGGCACCAGCGACGTGGCGACCACGCTGTTGGCAAACGCCTGGTCAGTCACCGGACCTGGGAAACTGGTCGGATCGGCGGCATCGTCATCCCATCGGGTGCCGTTGAAGACGTTGTCGAAAGCGCCGCCGTTGTCGGTCGTGATCGTCACAACGGTTCCGGCCGGTGAGGTCAGGGTGATGTCGAGATCGCCGCAGGAGGTGTGGAGAATGAAGGTCTCAAGGTCGACGTCCCAGATGAACGGGTCGAGACCGCTGACCGTGATGGTCGACGTAGTCGTATTATTGTCGGTGATCGCCGCGGGGAGGGCCGGATCGATGCTGGAAATCGTGGTCGTGGTCGAGCAGCCGTTGGGCGGCGGCGGCGGAGCAAGGCCCCATACGGTTTGAAGAGTCAGGCCCGTGACAAACAAGGCCACCGCGCTGGTGACGGTGACAAAACGCCTTGAAGACCCTCTTGTCAGATGCATCAGTCAATCCTCCTCAATGCGTCTTCGCAACGGGCAATATGAAACCCGGAAATGATGAAGACGATGGCCTTCCTCGTTAGGTGCAAGGTAAGGATGTTATTTGAGTCGGCGGGCCACAAATAACCAAACAACATTGTACGTCGAAGGCCGGTTTCGGGTCCATAGCTCATCGAGGCGTGGACGCTCACCCCTTGCTTCCAGCAATGGTCGGAGATTCACGTCCGACAATAATGGGGCTTGCGCCAACAAAAGCCCCGGTCAGGCATGCCTGGCCGGGGCTTTGATCATCGGAAACGCTTGATAAGTCCCGACTTTCCTTTACGCCGCGATATCAGCCTTCGTCGGCGTCTTGTCGAGGATGTCCTGAAGCACGACGTCGGGGTCGAGACCTTCGGCCTGAGCCTCAAAGTTCAGCAGAACGCGATGCCGCAGAGCGGGCAGGAAAACTTGACCGATGTCCTCAAAGCTGACGTTGTAGCGGCCATCGAGCAGGGCCTGGACCTTCGCAGCCAGAATCACCGCCTGGGCGCCACGGGGAGAGCTGCCCCAGCGAACATAGCGATTGGTCTGTTCCGTGGCGAACTCGCCCTGTGGATGCGTCGCCAGCGTCAGGCGAATGCCGTAGTCCTGCACGTGCTTGGCCACGACGACGCGCTGCACCAGCTTCTGGGCCCCTACGATCTGGTCGGCGTTCATCACCGGTTTAAGGTCCGGCTTATGCCCGGTCGTGGTGCGCTCGACGATCGTGTTGAGCTCCTCGCGCTTCGAGTAGTTCACGATCAGCTTGAAGAAGAACCGGTCGAGCTGGGCTTCGGGCAACGGGTAGGTGCCCTCCTGTTCGATGGGGTTCTGCGTCGCCATGACAAAGAAAGGCGGGTCCATCAAGTATCGCGTGCCGGCCGCCGTGACGGATTTCTCCTGCATCGCCTCCAACAGGGCCGACTGCGTTTTCGGCGTAGCGCGGTTGATCTCGTCAGCAAGAACCAATTGAGCAAACAACGGACCTTTCTGAAATTCAAAACGACGGCGCCCCGTCTCCGGGTCTTCGACGATGATGTTCGTGCCGATGATATCCGCCGGCATCAGGTCGGGCGTGAACTGCACACGCGAGAACGCGAGGTTCAAAGCCTCGGACATGCTTCGAATCAAATAGGTCTTGCCCAACCCGGGCACTCCCTCCAATAACGCGTGGCCGCCCGTGAACAGACAGGTCAACACGCCTTGAACGATTTCGTCATGACCGACGATGGCCTTGCCGATTTCGTCTTTGACCGCCTTGAACTTGGCGCGGAATTCGTCAGTGGCTTTCTGAATCGCTGGGTCAATCTGGGTCATACATCGGCTCCATCTTTAACTGGCTGCTACCCGGCTCTCAGCCTAGTGATAAACGCTCACCGTGTCGACACGCTCGTGCTGGAACACGATGAGAGTCTCGAACAACGTTCTGACCGTAAAAACGGACAGCTACTCCTTACCTTCCTGATCCTTGGCCCGTCGTTTGGCCTTGAGCAACCGGGCCGTCGTGGATTCCTGCGGCTCGTCGTCTTTCTTGGTCGACGGCTTGCGCTTGGCCGGTTCCCCCGAGCCGTCCTGATGTCCCCCCATTGCCGCGGCAAGGTCCTTGGCCGGCTTCTTTGCGGAATCACCTGCGTCGAACTTGCTTGACGCGTCCGGACCCGGCCCGGGCGTTTCCAATGAACCGGAAATCGGCGGAGGGGCCGACGGCTTGAGCACGGCGGCATCCCCTTCCTTCGTTTGCTCTGAGCGCACTCGCTCACGAATCCCGCGAAGATCGGTCAACGTTTTCTCGGCGCGACGACCCGCACCAAACCGGCCCGCGAGACTGGCGATATAGGTCCGTGTCGTGGCCATCACTTTGATCGGATCGATCGCGATTCGGCGAAACGCAACGTCCAACAAGAACGCGATCACCGCCAACTTGAGCAAGGTATCCCAAATCGGCGTGCGAGAAGTGACCGGCGACAGATTGTGAGCGAACACCACGTCGCTCTGGGTTTCGGTCGTCAGGACGCGCCCCCCGGTCTCGAGCGCGACTTCGGCGAGCAAGGCTTCGTTCGTGCTGAGATCCTTATACTCGGGAGAATAGGCGACGGTGACGCCCGTGCGAATGACGACGGGCTTTTCCTTCGCGCTCTCCGGTTTGGCCGTCACATGGATCAGATTGGTGCCTCTCTGATTGGTCTTGAACTTGGCTTCGTAACGTCCGGGGCCGGTTTGAACGATGGGCAGGATGGCTGTCTCTCCATCCGGTTTGACGACACGGCCCTGAAACTGGCGGAAGTTCGCGAAGCCTTCCGATTCGTCCATGCTCTCGATAATGACGTGCCCCTCATCCCCTTCAAGCGTCGTCGTCACGTCGTAATTCGCGGCCGAGCCCTGCTGCATGCACCAGCGGACGGTCTGAGCCCAGAACTTGTTGAAGCCGGGCCACGCGGGCCACTCCGTGCCCCAATGGCGCCACCAACCACTGGTAAACGCCACCGTGCGTCCGAAGCCGCAAAGCCAATGGGCCATCAGGGGATCCCCGCGCTTTGTCAACAAGGGAAGCTCGACATCAGCTTCCCTGCGCGGCGTCGTCACGACATAGCCCTTGAGTTCAGGGAGATCGTCGTCAATGCCCCTCATCAGATCCGAAAAACGAGAGTTTATTTTCGGTTTGAAGATTTCGTCACGAATGAGCGGCCGGCGGACGATCTTCGCCTCCTTGATGAAAATCTTGGGCAGCATCTTCTCGTCGCCGGCCTTGTTCAGAAAATAATATTTCCCGCCCGTGACCTTGGCGATCCATTTCAGCGTGCCGATCTCCATGCCACTATGTGGAAAAATTCCGACCGTGGAACACGTGACTTTGTTGCCGACCATCTTGTTGAGTAAACCCATGTTGGGTTTGGCCGGGTCGCCGTCCGAAATGATGATCATGTGCCGCTGGGCTGCGTCCTTACAATTCATCAGGGCCTTGTAGGCCATGCTCATCGGCGTCTGGAAATCAAACATGTCCGCGTTCTGCATGTTCTTGAGCTGACGCTTGATCGCGTCTTTGTTGGTGGCGGGTTGCATGGGCACTTCCCAGTGGTGTCCCGTCCCGCCCGCGCCGATCACGCCGAAATAATCAAGCCGACTCAGCGTCTTCAGCGCCGCAACCGCCGTCTCGATCCCCCACTTGTTGCCTTGAGGCATCTCACAGGAATGCATGACAATGGCGAGCGCACCGCGCGGAATCTGACGCACGGCATCCACATCAAACCGGACCGGCATGACGTCCTCGACAACGGAGCCCTGCCAGCCCCCGGCACCGAAGCTGTCGTCTCCGCCGACCATGACCAAACCGCCGCCAAGGTCACGGACATAGGTGGCCAAGGCACGTTGCTGATCGGAACTGAAATTATCCGCCCCGACGTTGGCCAAAATCACGGCGGCGAAGTCTTGAAGAATGGTGGTTCGGAGATCGACGGATTCCGCCGAGGCCCAATGAACGCGGATGTCTTCCTGATCGAGCGCATCGATCAGCATCTGATCATCGTCGCGCCCCCTTTCGGAGCCGATGAAAAGAACCGTCTGCGGACCTTCGACATTGGTAAATGTCCTCGCCATGTTGTTCTCGGCGATCACATCGACGTTGAGATTGTCGGGAACGAACTCTGCGCGAAATTCGTGAGCCCGTTGTGCGTTAATAGGAAGTGTGAACTTGAACGGATTCTTTCCCGCTTCCAGTTGAACGAGTTGTCCCGATTCCGTCGGATCATCGGGGTCCAGATCGATCAGCTCCTCCTTTTCGCCGACACGCTGGTGAATCAGAATCCGCCCGCTCGTCGGCCGATCGCTGCCGATGATCATCCGCAGCGATATCTGTTCGTGAAGATTGGCATAGGGCGGCGCGCGCAACTGCTCGAAAACGATCTCGGCGCCGTGTTGATAGCGGAGAGGAACGACGTCGATCGTCAAACGATTCGCGCTGGCGGTCTTGGCCTCTTCGAGAACGTCACCGACATTTTGATTCCCGTCCGAGAGGATGACCACGCGATTGTTCGTGTTGTCGAGTGCACACGCGGCGGCCATGCGCAATCCCTGGGCCACATTCGTCTGATCCGGACGCTGGCCGTCCCCGAAAGGCGGAGCGACATAGATTCCCCCGTCGGCGCCCGGCCGACTCGGAAGCTGTTCGATGTTGGTCTGGCCGTCAAACGTCAGGATGGCGGCCCGGTCATCCTTTCTCATGTCGCGCGTGGTATCCAGAACGAACTGCTCGGCCAATCGCCGCACTTCAGCGGGCACGGACTTGGACATGTCCAGCAAAAACAGGACGTTGAGATCGTCGTTTTTCAAGATCTTGTGAGTGCCGGCGATCGCAAGGACCAGCAGGATGACCACAATGCTTCGGGTTCCCATGCAAAGTTTGCTGCGAACAGGCCCGAGGCCGGCGAGTGATCGCCGCGACAGCCACCACATGATCACGATGACCAGAACCAACCAGAGATAAACGGGCTGGTCAAACCGATCCAATGAAAACAGAGCGTCCATGTTTGCCACTCATCGATCAGAGCCGCGTCCGTCGGGAAACGGTGGGTGTCCAAACGTCAAGCGCCTTCGCATTTGCGAGGCCACCCCTCCCTAACGGTCGGGACTCTGAATGGATAACGACCCTACATTCAATCACCAGTTTATCACCTGAACGCGATAATTCCACGAATCCAAACAATAGATTCGTCCGCCCGAACCCACGGCGACGCCCCATGGTTGTAGAAGCTGGCCCTTGCCTCGACCTTGCGTGCCCCAGGATTCCAGCTCTTTTCCAAGGCGATCCATCCGCACAATTCGATTATTACAACGGTCTGCAATAAGCAGCGTCCCTGACCTCTCGAAAGCCATCCCGAAAGGAAAACTGAACTGGCCCGGCTCGTTCCCTCCGATCGGAAACGCCCTGATAAACTTGCCGTCACGAGTATACTGACATATACGTCGATTGCAGGCGTCGGCCACCCAGAGAATATCATCTTTATCCATCAGTATTTCAGTCGGTCGATCGACCCACCCCTCGCCTTGATCCGCAAAGCTGAACAGGTATTCACGATCCGGAGAAAACTTGCTGATACGGTCATTGCCGCCGTATTCGCCGACGTAAATGTAACCCTCGTCATCCAGCAAAACTGCCGTGGGAAAGATAAACTGCCCCGGCCCTTCGCCCCTGGAGCCGAACCGAAACTGCTCACGGCCGTCGCGATCGTAGCAGATGACCCGATGATAATGGGTGTCGGGCACCCAGACGCGATTGTGTCCGTCCACATAAAGACCCGTGGGTTTTCCGTTCTTCCATTCCGGCATGCGCCAGTGGTGTTCAACTTCGCCGTCAGGGCTGAAACGCTGGACCCGAGCGGTCTTGTCCACGACGAAGACGCGGCCGTCAATCGGCGAAACGGCGATGCCACGAGGATAGTGAAACTCTCCCAGAGCGCGACCCGCGCGACCAAAAACCCGCTCCACCGCACTTTCATCAACTGCAGGTCGATCGCAGCCGCCTGAGAAGGCTGCGACCACGAAGAATGGAAGGATCAACACAGTCACCCTGAGCCGTCTGCACATCACATCACAAAGCCTTCTTATCTCGCGCCGCACGAATGATTCGTCTCCGATCCGGCAGCCCCACCAGAGACAACATGAGCACGGCCGCCGGCACGGCCGGAGCCATCATCATCATGCCCATGGCGATCGTCTGATTGTGACGCCCATAATGCATGAATCCGTCAACCTGCACTGCCAGGCTGCCGCCTCCCCATTGTGGAGGCTGCACCAATTCGCTGGCCACGACCTCGGAGAGCGTCAGACACGCGACCAGCATCGCGCCCGCGAGCCACGATCTCCACAGCATCGGCAGCCGTGCACACGCGAGGGATTGTATTCGACTCGCACCATCCGCTCTCGCCTGATCAACGACATCCTGCGGCACCCGACGATTGAGCAAACGCATAATGCAAACCGGAATAAACACAAACCGAGCCAGCATCGCGGCCACCCAGACCGTCGGCGTGTTCTCATAGAGATTCCAACGGTCGCTCGGGCTGATGTTCTCGTCCGCATAGAAGGAGATGAGCGCCGTCCCAATGAGAGGCGGCGGAAGAACGGCGGTCGTCAACACCAATCCGACGGCAATCACCCCCGCGATGCGTAGCGGTCGAGGCCAACCCGGCCCGTCGACGACAGTCAGGCTGACGGCCAGCGCGCAGGCCGCAGCAGCCAACATGACAATAAGCGTTGACGAGCCCTGCGAACGAACGGCATCAAAAGCCCTTTGAAACGATTCCGCCGGAGGATACCGACCGGAGGCCATCGTCGTCACGAACACAACAATGGGAAAGACGGTCACGGCCGCAACGAGGATCAACGCGACGCCCCAGACCCACGACGCCGTTTTGGGGTTGAGACCTGTGTCACCGGCACCCACGTCGTCGGCCCAGGCCGCCATTTGGCGGATGCCCGGCATCGCCGACAAAACGAAGAGGGCCAGCATGACGAGCATGGGCCATTCCATCAAAAGAAGGTGAGCCGAAGCACGAGCATCATGCCTGGCCATCCCGGCCTGGGCCACCATCTCCACTGCCCAGACGTCAAAGGAAAGCATGAGCGGAGGAACCGTCGAATCGATCGCGGCGAGGATGAAGACAATCGCACACGCGGCAATGAGCGGAGCCCGCATCACCGGTAAAGCACCGAAGAAAAACGCGCGAACCGCGGAGGCGTCCACACACGCCAGGCGATAGGTCGCCGCCCCGATGTGTTTGAAACTGACCGCCATGATGAGCGCAGGGATCGGCCAGAGCCAGGTCGCCAAAACCCAGGCGGCGTGGAATGGTTCTGCGCCGGGGGAATTCCATCCAACCAGCCTCGTCAGCTGCTGGATCAGTGGGTGAGAACTCGTCGCGAGCAACAACCAGGCATAGGCGAAAACACTGGGCATCGTCATCAAAGGGATGATCGTGAGGACGAGCAGGCATTGTCTTTGCCATTCACGGCGAGCCTGAACAAGGGCGAACGCGGCCGGGATCGCAAGGCCTAACGCCATAACAGTGGCGCAAGCCGACATCCAAATCGTATTGACGAACAGCCGACGAAGCCGAGCCGTCGGCATGTCCACGGCACCAAACCCGTCAATCGATTGCCACACGATCGTCACGACGATGACGCCGCTGGATGCGAGCAGCGCGAACCATCCGGCATAGCGAGTTAAACGAACAGCAATGGACAACATAACATTAGGCCGCTGACGATATTCGGGTCATTGCTATCTAAGCAGAACATCCGTGACGAGCTTATCGGATTGCTCCAGGACGGCAGCGGCGGCGGAATAATCAACGTGACTTTCGCCAACGGCTATCGCGTCAAGCTCTGCCCGAAGCATCGGTCGCACTGGAACGTTTTTCGAATCACTGGCATACAGTTTCCGCTCGATCAACCTCGAAACAAGGTGATCGATCAGTTCTTCAGCGGCGGATGGATGGGATGCGCCTTTGACCATCGCAACCGAGCAGGGAATCCAAAGCGTACCGGAAACCCGGCGTTCACCGTCAGGCGAGTCCATATCCGGGTAAATCATCGCCACGGAATCGCCTCGCCGCCGGGCGACAATGACGTCGTCCGTGTCGGTGGCGACGAAATCCACCACGCCGCGCGTCAACATCAAAACGGCATGTGAATTACCATCCGCTCGTCGAAATTCATTCTTGCGGAGCCCTTCATGAAAACGGACCATGGCATCCCGGCCCCATAGCGAAAGCAAGGTCGCCATGTGGCCGCGAGTCGTGCCGAAACGCGGATCGGCCATGGCAAAACGTCCCTTATACTGCGGATCGGTGAAATCAGCCCAGCGCCGGGGCAGATCCTCGGGCCGTGTGCGTTTCGGATCATAAGCGACGACGCGGCCGCGGAGCCCGAAGGCTGTCCAAAGACCGTCAGCATCCTTGTATCGATCGGGAATGTCCTTCGCCGTACCGGGCCTGTAGGCCGTGAGAATACCCTCTCGGGCGAGTTGCAGGGTGCCGAAGATTTCGCTCGACCACCAAACGTCGGCTCTCGGGCTTGTACGCTCGACCAGCAGTTTGTTCACGAGCCCTGTCGTCTTCCCCGCCTCCGTGTCAAAACGCGCGTGAACCTTAATGCCCTTGCGCCGCTCAAAATCATCGAGTATCGGTTTCGCGAACGCCGTGTCCACGGAGCAGTAAATGACAACTGATTGTTCGGCGGCAGGTTCGTCGGACGGGGACTTCTTACATCCGCAAACTGTGGAGACGACGCAGAGCAACGCGAAAGCGCAAGCCCTTCGCCAATTCCAAGAACGGCGCGGAGGGATGACCACAGCGATCCCGACCATTCCTGAAAGCCTGTTAATCCGCACTAGAAGACGTGGATTCGGTCTTCTTGCCGTCGGTGTCGGACTCTTCGGGCTCTTTCGAAGCCCCGGGCTCACGGGACTTTTGCGCGGGCTGGAAGTCCTCACCGAGGCGATCGAAGAACCGTTTGATCCCCTTGCGATAAACACGGGGGATTCGATCCCGGTTCATCGTATCGGCCCTGTCGATTTCACCGGCGCCCAAAGCGTCGGAAAACTCGACCTGAGATTTGCCCTTGAGCTGTTTGCCCTTGACGAACTGCTGGCCGACGATGCTACCCCCGCGGCCCTGCTTGGTCTTGGCCTTCCTGTTAACGGTCGACGTTTCAGCCGTGTTATCACGTTCACGATCGCCCCAGCCCCGTCCTCGATTTCCGCCGGCGCCTTGTCCGTTGCAGCGCGGACACGGGGCGCCGTCCGGACGGAAGCCCGTATCGTTGCACTGCTGGCAACTGAGGTCGTCCTTCTCAGGATCAAAGTCACTCAAGTCGTCCTGGGCCTGGTCAAGCTGGGACATCTGAGATTCGAGATCGTTCAGGGCTTGTTCCATCTGCTCCATCTCATTGAGCATTTCGCCGGCCTCGCCGAGTTGCTGTTGAGCCTCACCCAGGTTGCCCTGCTCCATCGCCTTGGAACACTGGCCCATCTTGTCGCCCATCTTCTGGCATTGCTGGCTGGCCTTTTGACGCTGTTGCATCTTCTGGAGCATCTCTTTCATCTGCTCCTGGCTGATGCCTTTGTCTTTAAGCCGCTGGGAGAGTTCCTTGGCCAGTTTTTCAAGCTGTTCGGGGTCCTTTTTGCTCAGCGCATCGAGCACACGCTTGGCCTCCTCCTTGGTCAGGCCGGAATTCTGCAACTCCTGCTGGCTCTGCTTATCCTGAGCGGCCTCCTTCATTTTCTCGCTCAACTCTTTGAGCTGCTGTTGCATTTGTTTGAGTTTTTCGGGATCGATCTTGTTGTCACGGGCGCGTTTGGCGAGCTTCTCCTGAAGTTTCTTGATCTCTTTCTCCGCCTGATCAAAATCACCGGTCGACAGGTTCTCCATCAACTCCGTCAGTTCACTTTTCGGATCGTTCGGCGCACCGACCTGTCGCAAGCGCTTCTTGGTCTCCTTCAGAACACTGAACCTGTCCGCGCCGGCCTTCTTCTGAAGCGCGTCCTGAAGACGATTAATCTGCTTGAGAACCTCGCGGCGTTTTAAACCTGGATCACCCTTCCGGTCGCCCAAAGATTCATCAAGCCGCTTAAGGTCATCTTCCATCTCAAAATCGGGATTCTTGTTCGCCACTTCCTGCAACGCCGAAACCGGCTTGGCCACCGAGGCGGACACGCGTCTAATCAGCGCCTCCCGGGCGCGGCCCTCCTCGACGGCCTCAGCTTTATTGAGAAGATCAAACTCAGGCAAAAGCAGTGTGAGCGATGCGACGACCAGCATGATGCAGGCCAGGGTCAGCGAGCTTGCCCAGCGAACCGGGAGAAACTTCCGCGGCGTCAAGCCGGCCACGGCATGCTCCGCATCGGAGACCACGGCCGACTCGAATGGGTCCTTGGAATCCGGGCGGAGATTCAGCCCCGTCGAAACGCGCTCCCGCAGCCCGGCGGCCCGGTCAAGCTCCGTCGCGGCGGCGATCGAGGGGTCCCTTGTGAAAATGAGCCAAAGGATGGAGCCGATGAAGCTGAGCCCGACTCCAACGAGGGCCACGGCCCCCATAGGCCACTTGAGGCTGAAGAGCCGATCCGTCACCAGGAGAAGAATCCAGCCGACGGTCACAAATGTCATCATCCAACCCCATTGGCCGAGCCACCGGTTCAGCCACAGTCGGCGTTGTGCTTTCCTGACCTGACGTTCGATGCTGCCCATTGCCCGAACCTCCCCCTTTGAGGGATGCCTAGTCGACAAAACGTATCCGGCACCAAGAGCGCCACATACTGCTTATTACGGATTTTACGCACGGATTTATCACGGTGCAATAATAATGCGGTCACCGAGCCACAACTCGACGGTAGACCCCGGTTTTGGCCCCATTCTCGGAGACGAGCGCTCTATTGTTACAGGTCGAACCCGATATACTCCCCGTGAGTTTCGCGAGGCTTCTGCGATAGCAAGGATGATTCGAATGCCTGAAGAAACTGGAAAACCAGATCCGGGACATGCCGGGGCAAAGCAGCCCGTGGGGCCACGGACCGTTCGCGGTCGCCTCGTCGCGGGCATCCTGATCATCATTCCTTTGGCCGTCACGGGAATCCTGATGCGATACGTGTACAACGTCGCTTTGACGGTCGGGGCAACGGCGGTCAATTGGATCCAAAAGGCAATCGCCTGGGCAGTGGGTTCCGAGCTTGAGAATGCCCCGATGATTGACCCCGAGAATCCCCGTTGGTTCGAGGTCACACTCGCCGTTCTGTTCACGATTTCGCTGCTGTATCTACTTGGTTGGTTGGGTTCCAATGTGGTTGGCCGCCGCGTGATCGACATCGTAGAGAATCTGCTGGAGCGAATTCCCCTGGTGGACACGGTTTACGGCGCCATGAAACGCATGGTTCAGGCTCTGTCCGGCGTGGGAAAAGCCGATGAGGAAGCGAAACGGGTCGTTCTGGTTGATTTTCCCCACGAACGGATGAAGGCGATTGGATTCATGACCAACACCCTGACGGACCTCAACAGCGGTCAGAAGCTGGCGACGGTGTACGTTCCAACGACGCCGAATCCCACCAGTGGTTACATGGAACTTGTTCCCCTGGAACGGATTACGCAAACGGACTGGACGATGGAGGAAGCGTTGTCCATGATTCTTTCAGGGGGTGCTACGGCGCCCCCGGAAGTTCGGTTGCGGCCGGGGCCCGAAGTGGACCAAGGGGCCGGCGAAACGAATGCTGCTCGACCGGACGGGAAACCCCGGGGCGGCGGAAGCGAATAGCATCACCCCACGCCTATCGAAATCAGGTTCAACGCGCCGGTCGGTTTGAGCTTACGATTTGCCATGTCGATAATATCCAAGTATGCTACAGGGTTCGAACGTTTATGATTAATTCGTGGGTCGTCGTTGGAGTTTGCGGCGGCGCTTTCTTGACGATTGGAGCGAGGGTTCCTTGCTGTCCGCGGGAACCGCTCGGGGCAAATTGCCGGTGGAACCGTTTGTTGTCTCGAGAAACCGTGTCGTGGCCGACTTCGAGCGTTTGTTCGAACGCCGGTTGATTGAAGGATATTAAGTAGATGTTGAATATCGACAACGAGTTGCTGGATCAGATTCATGTTTCCGATGAGGAATTGAACAAAGAACTCGAGCTGGCATTCGAAGGCGCCTCGGATGCGGAAGTACTCGATAAGACCATCGGAGATACGATTTCCGACTACAAGACGGACCGAATCCTGACCGGTCGCGTTGTCAGCAAGACCGAAAAAGAAGCGATCATTGACGTCGGCCTCAAGAGCGAAGGGTATGTCCCCCTCGATGAATGGGATGACGAAAGCGGCGTCGATGTCGGGGACGAAATCGAAGTCCTTCTGGAACAGATTGAGACGGACACCGGCGCATTGTTGCTGTCGAAGCGCAAAGCGGATCGCATCCGAGGATGGGAACGTATTCTCGTCACGTGCAAGGAAGGCGACAAAGTGTCCGGCAAATGCACGAGGAAGATCAAAGGCGGGCTGCTCGTCGATATCGGCGTGCCGGTCTTTCTGCCGGCCAGCCAGGTGGACACTCGTCGTCCGAGTGATGTCAGTCACTTCATTGGCAAGACCATTGAAGCGGTTGTGTTGAAGATCGACGAGGAGCGGCGCAACATCGTCGTTTCACGGCGCAAGCTCATCGAGTCCGAAAGGGCGGAATCCAAAGCCAAGCTGATGTCGGATCTCGAAGTCGACCAGATTCGGGAGGGCACGGTCAAGAACATCGCCGACTTCGGCGCGTTTATCGACCTGGGCGGCATCGATGGTCTGCTGCACATCACGGACATGAGCTGGGACCGAATCGGCCATCCGAGTGAGATTCTGAAGATCGACCAAAAGGTCAAGGTCAAGGTTCTCAGTTTCGATCCGGACAGGGAGAAAATCGCACTCGGCCTCAAACAAACGCAGGAAAATCCCTGGGAAAAGGTTGAAGAGCGATATCCGGTCGGCTCGAAGATCAAGGGGTCGGTCGTCAACATCACGCCCTATGGGGCTTTCATCAAACTCGAAAGCGGCATCGAGGGCCTGGTCCACATCTCCGAAATGTCCTGGACGCGTCGCATCAGCCATCCCTCGGAAATCCTGAATGTCAATGACGAGATTGAAGTCATTGTCCTTGAGATCAATAAGGACAAACAGGAAGTCTCCCTGGGCATCAAACAGACCGAAACGAACCCGTGGACGAAGGTCGCCGAGAAGTACCCGCCGAACACGGTCGTCTCCGGCAAGGTCAGGAACCTGACCAACTACGGCGCCTTCATTGAGATCGAGGAGGGAATCGACGGCTTGCTCCACGTGTCCGACATGAGCTGGACCAAGAAGGTCAGTCACCCCTCGGAAATCATCAAGAAAGGCGATGAAATCAAGTGCGTCGTGCTCACGGTGGATCAGGAGAAGCAGCGGATTGCCTTGGGCCTGAAACAACTGACCGAGGATCCTTGGCTGCATGCCGTACCGGAGCGTTACGTCCCCGGCATGATCGTTCAGGGCACCGTGACCAAAATCACCAACTTCGGCGTTTTTGTCGAGCTGGAGTCCGATCTGGAGGGCTTGCTCCACGTCTCCGAGCTATCGGACGAACATGTCGATGATCCGCACAAGGCGGTCCAGATTGGCCAGGACATTGAGGTCAAGATTCTTCGGGTGGATTCGCAGGACCGAAAAATCGGCTTGTCCAAGAAACGAGCCGATTGGGCGGCCGACGGCCAAGAGGAAGGAAGCGAAGGCACGAAGACAGGCGGTCCTCCCAAACAGCGGCGCGGCGGTTTGCACGGCAGCACCGGTGAGGAAACGACCGACATCATCAGTGCCACGGTATTGCTGAATGATGACAAGGCTTCGAACGAGGTGGGAACCACGCCTGCCGAAGGAGATTCCGGCGCGGCGACAGCATCGGTCGATGTGGACTCCGCCGAAACCCCATCGGATGGCGCGGAGGCAGCGCCCTCCGAGGAAGTCGGCGGGTCGGAGACACAGGAGTAGGTCGGACGAGCTTGCTCGGCTGTCCGAAGTAAGCGAGTCATCGAGGAAACTCGCGCAATCATTGCGTATATCCGCAGCCGATAACTTTGGGTCTGCCACAAACGATCGTGGTAAAGTACACGCCCCACGGAAAATGTTGAGAACTGAAGCCTCAGCAAGACCGATCTAATATAATCGTGTCGAAGCGGTTATCGGTGCGTGGAGAGTTTGCAACGATTGAGGGCCTAAGCCATCGCAGTTGAGCCTGGTCTACAACAATACCTCAAGCAGATCAACGAGTGCCCTCTCTTGTCGGCCGAAGAGGAGCGGGAACTGGCTCGGGCCATCACGCGCGGCATTTCCGCGACCAGTCTTTTTGCTCGCGCCGAAATCACCCTCGCTGAAAAAGAAGAACTCGAACAACTCGGCAACCAGGCCAGAGAGCGAATGATCCGCGCCAACCTCAGGCTGGTCGTCAGCATCGCAAAGTCCTATTCCAATCGCGGGATGTCGATGGCCGACCTGATCGAGGAGGGCAACCTTGGCCTTCTACGGGCCGTCGAAGGCTTCGACCCGGATATGGGTTCGAGATTCAGCACATATTCAAGTTGGTGGATCAAACAAGCCATAAAGCGGGCCCTGATCAATACGGTTCAACCCGTCCACATCCCGGCCTACATGGTGGAAATGATCGCTCGTTGGAAACAGGTCCATCGCGAACTTCTGGAGGAACTCGGCCGAGCCCCGGGGATTCAGGAAATTGCCGAGCGAATGCAATTGCCCGAACGCAAGGTGCGGATTATCAAGCGAGCGGTTCGTGCATTCAGCGCGCCCACACAGTCGTCCGCAAGTGAAGGCGGCACGTTGTCCGACATGTTGCCGGACGAAAAGGCCCCCACCCCGGAGGAGGCGATTTTTAACCAGGCCGAGTCGGAAATGATTCAAAAACTGCTCGATGCTTTGGATGAGCGAGAAGCGAACATCCTCCGACTGCGATACGGGCTTACGGACGAAGAACCCATGACGCTGAAAGAAATCGGTGCTCGAATCGGTTTGACGCGCGAGCGTGTCCGCCAACTCGAAGGGGAAGCGCTCCGCAAGCTCGAGAGGATTCTCTCAGATCAACTCTGAAACCAAGATGACTTCGCCCCCCCCGCCTCGACACGCATCCATTCATCCGGCCTCCGAGTATAAATAGTGGAAGCGCATGGGATGATTGCCCAAACAGGCACGATTCGACGCCATTGAAACCGTTCGCCATAATAAATTGACAGCCTCAGGCCCCCTGGTTAGAACGCCAACCACGTGGGAGTCGCTTTGTGACGAATGACTTAACGACAACGTCCGCCATCGCCCGGTCCGACGGTCACTGGGCGCGGACTCGTAGAGCCGTGGATCGTTTCGGAGATTTTTGGATCTTCGCCGGACAAACGGCCTGGTGGATGCTTCGGGGCAGCTTGCTCCCGCAAAACTGGCGCCTCCTCGTTCCACAGCTCTATGAAGTCGGCTACCGCTCATTGCCGGTGATCCTGATCACGGGCGCGTTCGTCGGCATGGTCCTGGCGGTGCAGGCCATTGAGCAATTCCGGGCCGTCGGTCTTGAAGAACGCATGGGGGCCGTCGTGAATCTCTCGGTGGTCCGTGAACTGGGACCGGTGCTGGCCGGCATCATGCTGGCGGGGCGAATCGGCGGTGCGTTGACGGCAGAGCTCGGGACAATGAGTGTGACGGAACAAATCGACGCCCTACGGAGCATGGGAGTGAACCCAATCCGATATCTCGTTGCTCCACGTGTGCTGGCCTGTTTTCTGCTTACGCCGACGTTGACGCTGTTCGCCGATTTCACGGGCGCCTTGGGCGGCTGGTTTGTGTCCGTGATCCAAAGCGGCATCGACAGCGGCCCCTACTGGGAATATACCCGGGAGGCCGTGGAAAACTTTGATCTTTTTAGCGGCATCCTTAAGGGCTTTTTCTTCGGCGCGGCGCTGGGCCTGATCAGCTGTTACAAGGGGTTTCATTGCCGTGCGGGGGCCGAGGGCGTCGGACGAGCCTGCACCGAAGCGTTCGTGACGTCGTTTATTGCCATCCTCATTCTGGACTATGTCCTCGCGGTCATTTTGCAACAGATCAGTGAGCATTTTTGGGGATTTCGTTCCCTATTATGAGAAGGGCGACCTGCTTTCAGGTCGAGCCTTTTCGGAGCCAAGGCTTTGGGCGATTCGTCACATAACGGACCCATCATCGAATTGCGAAGTGTCAGCAAGCGATTCGGCCCTTTGCGGGTGCTGGATCAAATCAACTTGTCCCTGAATCTGGGGCAGACGACCGTTGTGATCGGTGAATCAGGAACGGGAAAGAGCGTGCTCCTCAAACACATCGTGGGGCTGCTTCGCCCCGACTCCGGAGAGGTTTTCTTCCACGGAAAACGCATCGACCGTCGCTCGGAGCAGGAGTTGGTCGAAATCCGCCGTCATATCGGTTTTCTGTTTCAAATGGGGGCCTTGTTCGACTCGATGAGCGTTGCCGAAAACATCGGCTTTCCGGTGTTGGAGCATACCAAGTGCACGCAAGAAGAACTCGATCGAATCATCGCCGAGAAGCTTCGCATGGTGGGACTGGAAGGACTCCAGTCGCGCCGGCCCTCCGAACTTTCGGGAGGCCAGAGAAAGCGAGTGGCGCTGGCTCGGGCCATCGCGCTCGATCCGGAAGTCGTCCTGTACGACGAGCCGACGACGGGGCTGGACCCGGTCCGTGCGGATGTGATCAACGAGCTGATTTTGAAACTCAAACGAGAGCTGCAGGTCACGAGCATCGTCGTCACCCATGATATGGCAAGCGCTTTCAAGGTCGCCGATCGGATTGTGATGCTGCACAAAGGCAAGTTTATCGCCGACGGCTCACCGGAATGGTACAAGACGTCCGATGACACTGATGTTCGCCGGTTTGTTGACGGCCGGGCCGCTCCTCAGGATCTGGAAGCCCTGAACGTCCAAATCGAAGACCTGACAAAGTGAGGAAAGTGATATGGCAGAGCAACATCAAAAAACAATCGTAGGCGTTTTTGCGCTGACCGCCCTCGTCCTGGTCGGCGTGTTGGTCGTCATGTTCGGCGGGGGTCAAACGGTTTTTGCGGAAACGTACGACATCAATGTGGACTTCCCGAAAGAGGTCGTGGGAATCCAGGATGGACAAAGCGTGACGCTCAACGGAAAACGGATCGGCGAAACCAAGAAAATCGAATTCATCGACAAGCGCCAACTGGGGCTTGGCGTTCGCATCGTCGTCGCCATCAACGCGGAATACGACTTGCCGGTCAACTCGCATGTCGAAGTCGCTTCCAACGTCATGAGCATCGGACGTCCAATGGTTCGCATCGTCGTCGACGACACGGGCCAGCCTGAGATGCTCACGCGCGACGGCAAGGCGATCATCAACGGACGCATGATCCCGGTGGCCGATCAGATCGTGCCGTCCGAGATGCAGGAGTCGCTGCGACGCGCAACCGTCGAGATCGGCAATCTGGCGTCGGCGCTCACGCCCGTGGCGAAGAACCTGGAGACGCTCCTGGAGCCCCGTCGCATAAAGGATGTGGACCTCAAGGGCGTCACGGCCAATCTGGCCACCGTGGTCGAGCGTTTCGACAAGGCGCTGGATCACCTCAACCAGATCATCGGCGACACCGAAAACCGTGACAATCTCAAACAACTGCTCGCCAATGCGAAAACGATGTCCAAACAAGGCGTTGAGGTCATGGACGAAGTCAAGGGCCTGGCCAATCAAGGCAAACAGATTGTCCAGAATACGGATCAACTTGTCCGCCGATTGGCGGTGACCGTGGACAAGATTTCCTCGGTGCTCGCGAATCTGGATCAATCCCTGGCGTCGCTCAACAGCAAGAAAGGCACCATGGGGTTGATGCTCAACGACAACCGACTCTACGAGGAACTCCTGCTGTCCGCTCGACGCCTGACCAAGGCGTTGGATGATTTCCGAGAAGTGATGAACCTGGCAAAGAAGGGGGAACTGAAAATCAAGGCAGGCCTATGATGTCGAGTCTGACCAGGGAACATCGGCCACCCCCGCCGCGTGGTTCGCCAATCGCGCCCATGCAAAAAAAAGATCACTCAACCTGTTAAGAAACACGAGCACCGGCGGACTGATCTCAGTTTCCGCAGAAAGAGCCACGACGCCCCGCTCGGCACGCCTGCAGACGGTCCGACAAACGTGCAATTGCGACGCCAGGAGTCCACCGCCGGGCAGCACGAACGATCTCAGCGGCGCCAACGGCTCCGACGCCTCGTCAATCCATGCTTCCAGTCGCACCGCCTGCTCCGGCTGAGTGTGCGAAATCTTGTCACGATTCTTCGACTCGGCCGGCGTGGCCAGCTCAGCCCCGATCGTGAACAGTTCACTCTGAATCTGCGTCAATCGTTCGTGGAGCACACGGATCGTCGCATCCGTGCTTTGTTGCGAAGCGAGCGCCGCGGCCACCCCCACATGGGCGTTCAGTTCGTCGACCATCCCATAGGCATCCACGCGCCGATCGCATTTGCGGACACGAGTGCCGTCAAACAGGACCGTGCCGCCGTCATCGCCGTTTCGCGTATAAAGCTTCATTTTCCTGACCCCTAAATCAGCAGAGCAAACTTACTCAACCGCACGTCAGCCGGTTGTTCCGCCGGATTATGATGCAACCGACCGCCGGAAACGACAACATGCCTGGCCAAAACTTACGCAGCCAAACCAAAAAAGGGGCTGCACGCCAGATGAGCGCCAGCCCCGTGGGAATTGAGAATGACTCTGATTCTAATCCGCCTTCGACGGAGATTTCGACGAGGCCGTCCGCCTATTCTTCCTCCTCGTCCTCGGCCATTTCTATATCATCTTCTTCATCTTCTTCATCTTCCTCTTCGTCAAATGCTCTCATCTCGGCCTTCTCAAGCTCATCGATGAACACCTTGACCCCTGTGATGAGTTTCACGGGAACGATCATTTCCGCCTGCATCACACTGCCGAGCTGTGCCGCCGAAAAGGCCATCGGCGCGTCAATCTTGGGAATCTCGACCGGAATGTCCTCGTCTTCGACAAGCTTGGCCAAGGTCTTGAACATCTGGAGAATGTTGTCGACGGCGACATAGGCCTCAAACGATCGGGGACTCGGCAATCGGCCCGCCATTTTTCCAATGCCCTTGTCCTCTGAAAGCGAGCCGCCGCTGGAGGTGATTGATTTGCAGATCTTCTCATACCGTTCCTTGCCCCCGCCGAACGAGAGAACAAAGTGCTTGTCGCCGACTGCGCCGAAACGAACCATGAAGTCCTTGCCCAGGACGGCCCGTAATGAGTCCGCATTTTCACCCAGTTCAAACCCAAACAATTCAGCAAAGGGCTCCATCTTCACGACGGTGATCGTATCGACCTTGTACCCACCGATCGTCTCGGCATCCTTGGCATGGGCCAAGGCGTCCTTATACGTTTCGAAGTCCTCGTCATCCGAAATACTCCAATACGTCTCGTAAATCTTGCGGAGACTCTTCAGGAATTCGCCCGAATCCTGGGTTTCCGCCACGAACGTCAAACCCAGCATACCACTCTTTCCCGCCGGCAACGCACTGGCGCTGACGGCCAACCGGGTGGCGGCTTTCTTCAATTTCCGGACTTCTTCATCAATGGCCTTGGCGGCCTTTTCATTGGTGCCTTCCGTGTTCTTGGCCGCCTGCGTGATCGGGTCGCGACCGCCGAACTTTTCGGAATACTCGCTGTAGCCGCCGGTCCATCCGGCCGCGAAGAGGTATTTTTCCCCTGGCAAAATCGAAAGAAGTGAATCGCTGGATTCCTTGCCGTCCTTCATCAGCTTCTCAAGGTCGCTGTCCTCCTTTGGAGTCAGGAGCATACGAACAGAAAAGCCCTCCTTGTTGTTGAAGGTGAAACCGAAGTCCAGGGCGGACATCTGCATGAACATTTCAACGGTCTGTTTCAGGTCCGCGCCGGCCGGGCCTGCCGCACCCTGAATCATGGGGAGCATCCCCATGATCATGTCTTTGTAAGCGGCCAGCGCAGTCCGGACGGAAATGCTGATGAAGATGTCGCTCTTGGCGAGAGCCGACAAACGAGTGTCGCCAAACCCATCACCAATGCTCTTCTTCGCCTTGGATACTCGAGAAACAACGTTTTGATTCTGACCCAGAATCACGAACTTATCTTTGACGGCGGCAAACGAGGGCATGCCCATGACCATACACTTGCAAACCCCCTCTTGCGGCTCTTGAGCATTGACCCTCTCCAGGAACGCCTTCGGATCCTTCGCGGGAATGATCAGTGCAAATGCCTCCATTCCGGCCTTTTGGACATCCGTGACAACAATGCAGATCGGGCTCTTCATATCAACGGAGTCACCCCAATTGAACGGCGGGCCCAACACCATCGGCGACACGGGCGCGGGAAGCTGCAGCTTCAATAAGTCGTTAAGTTGGGACGCCTTCTGATCGACGACCTCGAGGGAAGGAAGGAAGACGAAACCCCACGCGTCTTCCGGAACCAGCTTGAGCATCTCCTTCGGGCCGGCGGCGTGAACCGGCAGCGCCGACAAAAGCGTCATGCAAAACGCACCAAGCAAAGACAACGAAGCAATGTTTCTACGTATCATCATGTTGCTCCTTCGCAAAAAACATCGAAAACATATGGTCCTACAAACGTTATGGGACAATAAGCCAAGGGATGATCAGGTGAAACGACCGACTCGTCAAGCAACGTCGCAAAACGGCGACGAGCTGAGAATTCGGTGCCAACGATTATCGTGCTGCTGATTTGTATTTCGCTTTCTTGCTCTTAGAGCCGGTGCCGGTATAGAACTTGACCAGTTGGAACGCCTCCAATGCGTCCTGGGCATCAATGGCCCATCGACAATGGACGGCCCGATCGCGAACCCGACAGGACCACCCCAGAAGAGGGCCCGACTTGTCCAACTTGTCGTCATCGGGCCACCTTATCGGCAGCTTGACCTCTTTCCCGGCCATCCCCAAGTTGGCCTGCATCATGTGAGGTAGCATGCCGAGAACACGGCCGACATCCATGACAACAGCAACGTTGGCCTCGCCTTGCAGACGGCTGCGAATCCGCTGCACCAGGACATTTTGGTTTACATTCCTGCCCGATTTCGCGACATTCATCAAATCAGTGACGGATTGAGGCGGTTCAGCAATCGCGTACACCAGCCTGGTCTTGGTGATCGCCGCCTGCTGATAGCGCGCCTTCTCGCCATGAAAACAGACAACCTGTCTGCGCCGCATTTCTTCAGCCATGTTTGGAAAGTCCAACGGCATTTCGAGGTACTGCACACCATCGCGCCGACATTCCTTGAAATTGCCGTCGCATTTTGCGCGACCGGACAGGAATGCGGACATCATCTCGTCGGCGTTTTCCAGAATGAATCGGAACTGTTCCAGGGCTTTCGGTGCGTCCTCAACAGTTTCACTGCCCAGAATCTGCACCGGAAAAAATTGGCCGGGAGGCGACGTCAGCATGAATTCCATGCCCCGCGTCTGGCCTATGTAGTTCATCAGGCAGTCCGAAAGCTTCTTTCGTTCCTTTGGCGACATCTCTTTCTTGCTGAAATCGGCGTCGAAATAGAACTGGCTGAATCGACCGGTGAGTGAAACTTCCGGTGGGCAAAGCCAATTGGCCACCGCGAGCATGAAAAACGGCCGGTCCGGAAGCGACGTCCAGAGGTCCACATCCGCCCGACGCACCTGCTTCAAATAGTCAGATACCCACTGACCTTCGGCAAACGTGTGATGGTGATCAAAACGGAAGGTCGTGCCGTCAAAATCCAAGGCCAGGGTGATCGCATCCATCTGTTTGACGGCTTCCCGGATGCCTCCGATGAACCATTCGGCGATGGCCCGCGTTTGTTCAACGTTCTCCGGGTTCTGCTGGGCGATGATTCCCAGTTGCATCAGATTCGTGATGAAGAACACGTAGAAATCGACCTTGTCCCGCCACCGTGAGAGCGGCAGGTGCAGAACGACGTCATTTCGAGCATAGAATGACTTCTGATCCTCGTCGAAGGTATCGGCAAGGCCGTCGCCGGCATCAACGCGCTTAAGCATACGCAGATGCTTTTTGGTGTTTGCCACGTAAGCGATACCGTCGCGCATGAGCAGGTAATATTGACCGAATGGTCCGCTCTGAGAAAAAGCGCGATTCTCAAATCCTTTCACCCTCTTCATGAAATCCGACGGTTGACGTGGCGTGAAAGCGATCAGCGGAAATGGTGTGCCTGCCTCGCCAATACCACGGCCGGTCAGAAACGCCGCGAACTCTCTCGGATGGGATAGGATGGCGTGGATCGGTTGAGCCGTGTCGATATGACCGGCATCCATGCCCAAAATCATCGCGAACTCGGTAATGTCCAGGCCGATGAAGCCTTCATTTCTGAGGCGGACAAAGGACGTCAGCTTCTGATTGCATTCCTCGATGTTGCGAAACGACAACACACCGGCAACATCGGCCGGTACGTACGTCAACGCATCGGCCGCCCGCGCTGCACCCGGAGACGCACCTAGCACAAAGATCAGGCACACGGCATTCAAACCGCTTGAGAAAGAATATCGCCCGGCTGACTGTTTAGGACCGATTGGCTTCATCAAATGCACTTGTACTTCAGAGACTCCAGATCGACAACGCTCCCGAAAAACGGCTGACACTCCGTTCACATGATTGAGGATCTCCACAATGCATAGGCGAGGCGAAGATTCCCCCAAAAAGGGGCCGACTTATTGGAAAACGACATTTCGGTCTCGTCCTCACGCATCGAACCGTCCGAGAACGGCCCCGAGCAGGACACGTCGTCGAACCGCGAGACACAAATATAACGCACTTTGCAACAAAAAGTTAGAGATGGTCGGAGCCGGGAGGTTCGGATTCGAGAACATTCGCCGAACCAGGGTCGAGGCGAAGCAAAAGGACCTCATGGGCTTTGGCTAAGAAGGTTGGCCTTGTTCAACGCGTCGGTGAGTTCTGCCATTGCATCCCGGGCCTTCCTTTCTGTCTTGGATGACGGCTTTGACCGAAGGTGATCGCCGACAAGATTGGAAGGTGGATTGACCTTGGATTCTGTCATCATCTCATGGATGGCCTTCTCGACATCCTTCACATGTCGTTTCAACGTCTTCAGATACCGTTTGGCCGTCTCCTCGTGGAAAAACCGGTCCAAATGATTGTTGAGAAACCTCACCATGTGCTTAATCAGTGTTCTTCGCTGGTCCGGCGTTGCGCCCGAATAGCAGTCCACAGCCGCTTCATATCCCGCCTTGTCTTTCCATTCGTCACGGCTGCCTGCTTTGAGCTGGTTCACTCGACCCGCCAGGACCTCGTTGAGCGCCCGGGCACTCTCGTTCGCATGCTGGAAATTCCTGACACCCGCGTGGAAATTAATGGCTTCGTAAATCATACGAAGAACATGTTCATCTTTCTCCATGGCGCCGGAACGGCCCAGCGCCCTGAGAACCATGGCGCTGGCCTCCTGGCTGACGGCAATCTTCTTGTGTAGCATTTGAATGCCGCGAGCGGCGCGGTAGCGTACGGCCGGATGCTCCGAAAGCAATGCCCTCGCAAGGGCCTTGGCCGTTTCGCTGCTGTCCAAATCGACGAGAATCAGGACCGCATCAAACGCAACGGTCAGTTGCGAGTTGGTCACGAGGTTGCCCAATTCACTATCACATGCCTGGGCATAGGCGGTGAGACCTGCCTGAGACGCCTTGTTGATCCGCACGGTGGCGAGGAGCACCTCCCGCGCCTGCTTTCTGCGTTCGCTTTTTTTGCCCGCCTCGGCGAGCTTCTTCGCCCGATCGGCCACTTCTTGCTCGATCCTGATGACGTCATTGTCGGTGAGCTTGCTTTTCTTGATGATTGATTCGAGGGTATCGCGCGCAAACGTGACGCTGGACATCACCGACAAAACGGTCATCACGCTTATCACCAAACAACGTCTTTGAAGCATCGGAGATTCCATCAGGCACCCGTGTGGGCGGGTGACGCTCAACAAGTACCTTAACTCACTCGTCCCTAGAAAATCCCCCCTCTGGGCGAACCGTGCCGGTTCAATCCAGCCCTTTCAACCGTAGCAGCCCGGCACGGAATGTGTCAAGGGGAAAGGACGAAAAACACTGACAGAGCGAATGTTACGTCCGATTGCCAAAAATGTCAGGTTGAGCGAGGTCGATCTTCTAGATATTATCAGTCATACACGAAATCCGTTCCGGTTCCGATGCTCAGCCCTGGCTCGTCGTTATGAAATCTAGCAATATTCCCGCCCCTGCTGTTCGCCGCTTGAGTCTTTACCTCCGTCAACTGGAAGCCCTGTGGCTGGCCGATCAGCGAACCGTGTCGTCTCGTCAACTCGGCGAAACGCTGAAACTTACGGATACGCAAATCCGAAAAGATCTCGCCTACTTTGGACAATTCGGCCAACCGGGGATCGGCTACGACGTCGGAGAATTGACCACGAAAATTCGACGAATCCTTGGAACGGATCGCACCTGGAACGTCCTGCTCGTCGGCGCCGGAAACCTTGGACTGGCCCTTTCCGCATACCGCGGATTCGCGAAAAAGGGCTTCAAGCTCGTGGCCGTGTTCGATTCAGACCCCCAAAAAGTCGGCAAGCGCGTTTCATCGAACGGCGATCTGTCCATCCAGTCCATCAGCGAAATCACGAAGACCGTCAAGGAAAAAGATATTCGCCTGGCCATCAACGCCGTCCCCGCTGAAGCCGCACAAGAGGTCGCGGACATCCTGGTCACAGCGGGAATCCGAGGACTCTTCAACTTCGCGCCGGTCAACCTCGACGTCGATCCGATGGTCGCGGTCTCCGCCGTCGATCTTGCCGTGCAGCTTGAACAGCTTTCTTTTCAGGTCGGGATGAGCCAGTCCATTGAAGAAACCGAAGCGACGAGACGCGCCGCAAACGCCGGCTAATCGGCCCTCCGCAACTGCCCTCGCTACATACGCTCCAAGGTCTCAATACCCAATAACCCGAGGCCAAGCTTCAGTGCCCGGGCGGTCAAATCGCACAGGCGAAGCCGAGAGCCTTGTGACTTGGAGTCATGGGCCTTGAGCACCGGACAGGATTCATAGAACGCCATAAACCGACCCGCCAACTCGTAAAGATACTCACATAAATAGCTCGGCAACAGACTGTCGGCCACGCCGTCGATCACGTCCGGCAGGCGTAACAACGATAAGGCAAGATCGCGCTCGGCCGTATGGCAAAGGGCGATGGACGCAAGTTCGACGTTCGAGGCCGACGCGGTCTCCGCACCTTTGCGATAGATCGAACGAATTCGGGCGTATGCATAAAGCATGTAAGGGGCCGTGTTGCCCTGAAGGGCGAGCATCTTGTCCCATTGGAAAACATAATCCGTATTTCGATTTTGACAGAGATCGGCATACTTCACCGCCGCGATGCCCACTGTCCTGGCGATGTGCCTGATCTCTTCCTCGCTGAAGCCGCGGTGTTTCTCCCGGTCCGCTTCCGATTCACGGACCAACTGCTCCTCCCGCTGCACGGCCTCGTCGAGAAGATCCTTAAGCTTGATGTTCTCGCCCGTTCGCGTGCGCAAGATCTTTCGGTCATCGCCAAGAACCGAGCCGAAACTCACGTGCTCCAAACGAACGCGACGGCCACCCTTTCGTGTCCATCCGGTCGCGTGAGCAGCGGGGTAGAGCATTTCGAAGTGCAGTTTCTGAGGCGCACCGACGACATAGATGATCCGGTCCGCCCCCAAACCGCCTCCGAGCTTTTCGAGGTTTTCGTGAAGTCTCGGAGTACGAACCTCGATTGGATGACGTGCTTTGTGGGCAACGCGATACAAGATCGCGGCAAGGTCCGTTGTCGAATAAAGAGACGCCCCGTCCGACTTTTCGATGATCATCGGCAGCGGATCACCCTGCGGCCCCTTAAACGCAGGCTTTCCGCCGGGTTTCTCCAGAAAGATGCAAATCGCCCCCTGGTCCTCACGGCAAATCGCTTTAAGTTCGCCATACTGTTCGGCGTCTGCCGTCAGAATGGATCTCAGTTCATCAACGACACCCGGGAGCCGCCTCGTCGCGTCTTCTCCCTCGATCTCATGCAGCAAAGGCTGATAGAAGCTCTCACCGCAGACATCCTCATCCTCCAGCAAAACGCCGAGCTTCCCGTAAATAACGTTGCACTCCGCCAGCGTCGCATCTCTTGCCTTTTCCCACGCTTTGCGCTCCTGCGCGTGATCCCCCTGCTTCTTGTTTTGGAGCAAGGCCGCGACGTGCTTCGAAATTGAAGAAACGTGAATCTCTCCCCACCTTGGATGCTCGATGTACAGGGCCGGATCGTCACAACCCTTCGCCGCCGACTCAATGGCATTGACGTAACGATACATCGGGAGCAACGATGCGAAGCTGGGTTCCAGCTCATCCAGGAAACGATCGAATGAATCACCCTCGGGATCACGGTTCAGATTTTCCTGATGGATCGCGCAACGTGCCTTTAGAAGCTTAGACTTCGAGGCTTCGTCGGCCGAAGTGAGTTCTTGAACAATCCGTTCAAAATCGGCGACCGTCTCCCCCTGGTGTTTCGCCACGGACAAGTGCCAGAACGCCAGGATCACCATCCCGAACTGCGTCCCCCAATCGCCGAGGTGGTTCTGTCGGATCACCTCGTGCCCTTCGAACGCAAGGACCCGGGCCAGCGTGTCGCCGATCACCGTGCTCCGCAAATGGCCGACATGCATCTCCTTGGCCACGTTCGGCGAAGAATAATCGACAACAACGGTCAGCTTGTCCGTTTCAGTGACGGTCGCCATGCCAAGACGATCTTCCTCCGTAGCCGAAGGAATCGCAGCCAGCGACGCTTCCATAAAAGACCGGGTCAGCCGAAGATTGATAAAACCCGGTCCCGCAATTTCGGGCGGCTCGAGCATGCCGGAGGCCGACGCCGAGAGGGCGTCCGCAATCTTCTGTGCGATGTCACGCGGCTTCTGCCCCAGTTTCTTCGCCAGTCCCATCGCCGCATTGCACTGATAGTCGCCGAATTTCGGATCACCGGCAGGTTTCACCAGAGGATCCACACCGCGCACCTCATCGCCAAACGCGGCCGACATCGCGTCCGAGACTTCCGCTCTAATTTGTCTGCTCAATGACTGCATGGCTGTTGTCTATCCAACGGCACGTTCGATACACTGACTTCATCCAAGTTTCAGGAATCGAAATGAAATCGCCATCTTCATCCCCCGATGAACTCCGTGCAACTCCGACAGACCGGACGACGGAATCACGAAACGAAACGATTCAGGCGAGCCGACGCCTTTCCCAGGAATGCCCCATCTGCGACTATTCGCTGGTCGGCTTGCCTGTCGAGCACCGTTGTCCGGAATGCGGTTTTCAATTCGACCAGCAGACCATGATCTGGGAAAAACGGTACACGCAACGGCTGCGAAATCTTGTCCGATTCCTGGGTTTCCTCTACCTGGGTTTTTTCCTGTTCATGCTGCTGGTCATCCTGATCCTCTCAGGAGCCTATATCGACAAATTCTTGATCTTGGCAATTTTCTTTGCCGTCTGTGTGGTCCCTTTTCTGGTTTTCAATTCTCGGCGCCGACTGGCCGCGGTTTCACCATCCGGCGTGATTCTTCGGTTGAAAAAGGGCAAATCCAAGACGCTTCCGTGGAATGCCGTCCGGGAGGCCAGGTCCAACCGAAAATCTTCACCGACTGCCACGTACCTCGTGACAAAACATGGCAGAAAGATTTACGTCGGTGAAGTCCTGGAGACCCCGCAAGATGTGATTCAATTCACGCAGGCCATCGACGACGGCGTCAAACAACATGCCCGACCAACCAAGAGCGCATGACCTAACCGGACGATGGCTTCCAATCCACTTTCGGGCTGTCCCCCCATAAAGAATCCAGATCGTAATATGCACGCTGGTCGTCACTGAACAGGTGAACGATCACATCGACATAGTCAACCACGATCCAATTGCCCTCGTCATAGCCGCCGACGCTGTACGGCGTTTCACCCTGGGACTTGCCCATCTTCTTGATGTGGTCGACCACGGCTCGCATTTGCCGGTCCGAAGTGCCCGTGCCGATCACGAAGAAATCACAAACCGGACTCACCCCGCGCAAATCGAGGACGGTGATCTCCTCGCAGCGATTGTCTTCCATCGTCCGAGCACATTCGACGGCAAACCGTTGAGCCGCCTCGTTGGAGCGAGCAGGCTTGGCCCGCTGACGGTCCGACGGCTCAACCGATGCCTTCACGCCCAATTGCTCGGCGTGCTTGAGTAGTTCACCTTTGTTCGTCATCACGGGCTATTCTATCACATCCGGAATGACACGGCTCATCCGAGACCGATGTAGGCGCCGATCTGCGGCCCGTACTTCACGACCAAACCCGCGAAGACGACCGAGACCATGCTCATGAGCTTGATGAGAATGTTCAGAGACGGGCCGCTCGTGTCCTTGAACGGATCGCCGACGGTATCGCCGACCACGCCCGCCTTGTGGGCGTCGGAGCCTTTGCCGCCGTGGTTGCCGACCTCGATCCATTTCTTGGCGTTGTCCCAGGCACCACCGGCGTTGGCCATGAAGATGGCCACGGCAAAACCGCTGGTCAGCCCCCCCGCCAACAAACCCATGACGCCCGGCACGCCGAACAGCAGCCCAACGAGGACCGGGACAATGATGGCCAGCAAAGAAGGGAAGACCATTTCCCGCTGAGCACCCGCGGTGGAAATGGCCACGCAGTTGGCATAGTCAGGGAGCTTGGCGCCCTGAAAAGTCACCTGTTGTCGGGGCCAGTTCTCGCAATCGTCGGCAAAAGCCTGATCGTGACCGCCCCCTTCGGACGACATGAGATACTCCTTCACCTTTGCGAACTGATTGCGACACTCGAGCATCATCTTGTAGGCCGCGCGCCCCACCGCTTTCATCGTCAAGGCACAGAAGAGAAACGCGAGGAGAACGCCCGCAAACATACCACAAAGGACGCGAGGGTTCATCAGCGTCACGTTATAGAAGGTCATGTACTGCTGGAGCGACGCCTTTTGCGTGCTGACCAGTTCCAAGGTGTTCGCTTGCACAGTGCATGTATGGACCCAGCCCTTGTCCTTGCTCGTCGAACCGAGCGACTGGTCAAGTTTATCCCCGACCTTGAGCAAAGGAGCGGAACCCTTCAACAGCGGCCTGACGTCTTGGTAGTTGAGGAGCATGTAACCGCGATAGGCGCCTTCATTTGTGCCGGCCTTGTACTTTTCAGCGAATTTTCCATGACCGATGTAGTAAATATTTCCGACTTCAGCCTCGGCGTTCGTCTTGGCTTCGGTATGGTCCGTCTCGATCCAGACCTGGGCTTCGCGGACCTGACCCACACGGACCTCCTCGACATAGGCCGCCAACAAAGCCAGAGCCGTCAAGGCCGCCGAACCGATTGCAAACCCCTTGCCCGTTGCGGCGGTCGTGTTGCCGGCGGCATCCAGCGCGTCGGTTCGCTCCCGAACCTGCGGCTCCTGACCGGACATCTCGGCGTTCCCGCCGGCGTTGTCCGCGATGGGTCCATATGCATCCGTCGCGAGGGTGATGCCGAGTGTGGCGAGCATTCCCACAGCCGCGAGGCCGATGCCGTAAAGGCCGAGCATGAATTCGGTGCCGCCGCCGGCCGCAATGAACGCACCCAGGATCGCGATGATGATGATGGTCAGCGATGCCCAGGTCGACTTCATTCCTTCCGCGACGCCGGCGATGATCACCGTGGCCGATCCGGTCACCGCCTGCTCGGCGATGTTCTTCGTCGGCCCGTATTCGTAGCTGGTGTAATACTCCGTGAACTTGCCGATGAATACGCCGGCGAAAAGACCGATGATGACCGCGAGGGCGATTCCCCACCAATTCACGTGCGGAATCCCGCCCAGCAGAAGCCCGCAGACCGCAAAGGCGGCAATTGCGATAAAGATGCTGGACCCATTCACGCCCTTTTCAAGGGCCTTCATCAACTGGCCCATACTGGCCCCTTCGTCGGTCTTGACCAGGTAGATTCCCAAGATCGAGAGGGCAATCCCAACCCCAGCCAGAAGCATGGGAACGCACAGAAGACGAATGGCATAGTTGTCCGTCGCCGGGCCTTCGAACAGCGCCGATGCCGCGGCCACACCCAGGGCCATCGTTGCGAGAATGGACCCGCAATACGATTCATACAGGTCGGCCCCCATGCCGGCCACGTCTCCCACGTTGTCACCGACGTTGTCCGCGATCGCGGCGGGGTTCCGAGGATCATCTTCAGGGATGCCGGCCTCAACCTTACCCACAAGGTCGGCTCCGACGTCCGCCGCCTTGGTATAGATTCCGCCACCGACACGCGCGAACAAGGCCTGCGTGCTGGCCCCCATGCCGAAGGTGAGCATCACGACCGTAATCTCGTTCAGCGACATGTGGAAGTCTTTCATCATCGCCGGTGCGATGACGTGGAGAATAAAGAACCATCCTGTGATATCGATCAAGCCGAAGCCGACGACCACCAGTCCCATGACGGCCCCGGCTCGAAACGCGACCCTCAAACCATCGTTCAAAGATTTCTTGGCGCCTGCCGTGGTCCGGTGCGCGGCGTTCGTGGCCATGCGCATTCCGAGAAAACCGCAAAGGCCGCTGAAGAAACCGCCCGTCAGAAACGCGATCGGCACGATCTTGTGTTGAACATGCAAACCGAACGCCATCCAGGCCAACAGCGCGATGAGCACCAGAAAGACGAACGCGACGACCCAATACTGACGCTTGAGATAAGCCATTGCACCGTTTCGGACATAGCCGGCAATCTCCTGCATCAAGGGCTCGCCTTCATCCGAATCCATGACCTCTTTGTAAAACTTTCGGGCCATGACCAATGCAAGCACAGCCATGATTGGCGCCAAATACCAGTAAACCGGAATTCCCGCGGGCGTGGGGATTCCACCGGCGGTTGTCGTGCTCGAGGACGCCTCGGCATCCTCGGCCATCACCGCCCCGTTGCTGCCAAACAAAACAAGTGCCATGATGATGACACCCAACATTCCCGGCAACGCTCGTTTCTGTACGCTTGAACTCACTACGTCGTCTCCTGTCGTCAATTCCGTTCGCCGTCCTAACTCAGGCAAAATCCTTGTGACATAATTCACGAATCTCATTCCCAGTTGTTCGTCTCCGACGAGCGAACAATACTCTCGTTTGGGCTGATGACGAATCGCTTGATGGCCGCGCTCCTGTGATCAACCGATTCGACTCGAAGTCCAGCAACTATAAAGGACTTGGGCGCGATTCATCAAGCACGCAGACGACCCAAGATCGGCTGAGCGGCTCCCAATCAGACCTCCGTCCGGTAAATCCGCCCCGGACGCTTGTCCCTTCGCTCATTGAAACGCATAATACGCTATAATGGCAGTGCTTACGTCTCTATCATGATTCGACCAAAATGTCTGGGAGCCCGTTATGGCCGTACAGCCCGAATGTGAGATCATGGCCCTGAATGTCAACGGAGCTGACGTTGAGATCGAAAACGCTCATCAGGTCTCGCTCCTGGATGCCCTGCGTGATCAGATCGGCCTGATTTCCCCCAAAGACGGTTGTCAGCCGATGGGACAATGCGGTTGCTGCACCGTCCTGGTCGACGGCAAGCCGCGACTGTCCTGTACCACCAAGGCTTCGATGGCGGCCGGGAAAAACGTCATCACCCTCGAAGGGCTTTCGGAAGAAACCCGAAAGCAAATCGCCGATTGTTTCGTGCATGCGGGCGGTGTCCAGTGTGGATTCTGTATCCCGGGGTTCGCGATGCGAGCCCACGCTCTTTTGGAACGCAATCCTGAACCGACGCGGCAGGACATCGCCGCTGACATGAGGGCCCACCTCTGCCGCTGCACGGGCTACACGAAAATTATCGATTCGGTCGAAGTTCTGGGCAAAACCCGCCGAGGCGAAGGTGTGTGCCCGGATTCCGCCGCAAGTGAAAACGGCATCGGCAAGATTGGCACCAGCCTTCCGCGGTACACGGGTCATGACGCCGTCCTTGGAGACCGTCTCTTTATCGACGACATCAAGGTCCCTGGCATGGCTTATGGGGCCATGCGTTTCAGCGATCATCCCAGGGCATTGGTCAGGCGCATCGACACGTCGGCCGCGGAGTCCTTGGACGGCGTAATTCGCGTGGTCACCGCGCGAGACGTCCCGGGCGACCGTTTCGTCGGCCTTATTGTCAACGACTGGCCGACGTTCGTCGCCGAGGGAGAGGAAACCCGCTACGTCGGCGACGTCCTCGCGGCCGTGGTTGCCGAGGACGAAGCGACCGCTCGAAAAGCTGCGGAGCTGATCGACGTGGACTACGAGGTTCGAGAACCTGTCGCGGACCCACGCGACGCATTGAAACCGGACGCGCCCAAGCTGCACCCGAAAGGCAATCTGCTCTCACGCTCGGCGCTGTCCCGCGGCGACGTAGAAAAGGCGTTTGCAGAGAGCACCCACGTCGTCGAAGGCGAGTGGCGGACGCAGATGATCGAGCACATGTATCTTGAGCCCGAGGCGTGCATTGCCATCCCTTTGAAACGTCAAAACGTCAAAACGGCAAAAAGTCAAAACGGCGGAACGGCAAAAAGTCAAAACGGCGAAAAGTCAAAAAGTCAAAACGGCGAAACGTCAAAAAGTCAAAAAGTCAAAACGGCGGATCGGCAAAATTGGGAATCTGTCGTTGCGGAGGGGGCATACGAAAATGCCCAGGATTGGGACGATGGGGATGTCGGGCTCTATTTGCTGACCCAAGGCCAGGGAGTCTTTGACGATCGGCGGCAGTGCTGCAGTGTGCTCGGATGGGAACACGATCGCATGAAGGTCGAGCTCGTGTCCAACGGCGGCGCATTCGGCGGAAAAGAGGACATGTCCATTCAGGCCCAGACCTGTCTGCTCGCCTATCTGGCACGCATGCCGGTGAAAACGGTCCTGACCCGTTTCGAGAGTATGCGCCTGCATCCCAAGCGTCATCCGATCACGATTCAATGCAAAGTCGGCTGCGATGCCGAAGGCCGTATCACCGGACTAAAAACCCGAAGCCTGGGTGATACGGGAGCCTATGCCTCCGTCGGGGCTAAGGTACTGGAGCGCGCCGGTGGCCATTCTGCCGGCCCCTATCGTGTTCCCGTCGTCGATATTGAAGCGCTCGCGGTTTACACAAACAACACACCCTGCGGTGCGATGCGCGGCTTTGGCGCGAACCAAGCGGCACTGGCGATTGAAAGCTGCCTGGACATGCTGTCGGAGAAAGTCGGGATCGACGGCTGGGAAATCCGCAGCCGCAACATCCTTGAGCCGGGCGACATGTTCTGTTCCGGCCAACGCCTCACCAAGCCGTTTGGCCTCCGCAAAACGCTGGAGGCGGTCAAAGACGCCTACCGCAATGCCAAGTACGCCGGGATCGCCTGTGGCATCAAGAACGTCGGTGTCGGCAACGGTCTGCCCGAAGCGGGCCGAGCGAGCATGACCGTTGAGGACAGCGGCCGCATCATGATCCGAACCGGTTTCACCGAGATGGGCCAAGGTCTGTTCACGGTCCTGATCCAAACGGCCGTCGAAGAAACCGGTTTGTCCGCCGACATCTTCGACGCGATGACGGATACGCGCGACCCACTCAACTGCGGCCAGACGACGGCCAGTCGTGGCACGGTCCTCGGCTGTCACGGCGTTCGAGAGGCGGCGAAAAAATTGAAAGCCGATCTGGACGCTGGCCAACGATTAGGTGACCTGGCCGGCAAGGTCTATCATGGCGAGTGGCTTTGCTACAAGACGGACAAGTTCGGCGCCGATGTCGAAGATCCGAAAACACACCTGACCTACGGTTTCGCGACGCAGGTCGTGATCCTCGATGACGAAGGCTGCCTGAAGAAAGTGATCGCCGCTCACGACGTCGGCAAAGTGATGAACCCGACGCTTCTGGAGGGCCAGATGGAGGGTTCGATCCATATGGGCCTGGGCTACGCACTGACCGAAGATTTCATCCTGGAAGGCGGCCACCTCGTCACAAAGGACGTCAAAGGCTGTGGCGTCCTCCGTGCACATCATATGCCTGAAATCGAGTGCATCTTCATTGAGGCGGAAGACCCGGATTGCCCGTACGGCGCACGTGGCGTCGGTGAGATCGGTTTGGTCCCGACCGCTCCGGCCGTGGCCGGCGCGCTCTATAAGTTCGACGGGGTTCGCAGGACGGCCTTGCCAATGAAAGACTCTCCCGCCGCACAGGCCATCATCAAGCCAAGGCGGCCGGGCAAAAAAACGACTTGATTTCTAAAACAAGGACGCAGACACGAACCCTTTGGTCGGGGCGACAAGAGTCGTGACTGCGCCCGGTCAAACTGGAAGAGACATCGGAGATTCCTACCCGTCCAGCCCAAAAGCCATCTTGTTATACTTCATAGCATGTTCGTGGTGTTGTCATCAAGCTCGTCATAGGACACGAGTGCCAGTCTACCTGGCACACCAGTCGAAGTTTTTTTCAGAATCCGAGTCTCGGCGCCGGCTTTTGACCCCTTTGGACCAATATGACGACTAACTTGAATGTCTCGGCCCCTTTCATTCAAACACTCGAACATCCAAAAACAAAGGTTCGCCTCTGGATGTTCGCAGCGATGCTTGTGGCCGGCGTTCTGCCTTACACCAACAGCTTTTCCTCTCCCTTCCTGTTCGACGACGAAGAAGCGATCGTCGAAAATCCTCATATTCGAACGCTCTGGCCCATCGCGAAGGCATTGGACGCCCCACCACAATCAAGTGTTGCCGGTCGGCCGGTCGTCAGTCTGACCTTGGCCCTCAACTACCACTTCGGGAAACTGAATCCATGGGGATATCACGCGGTCAACCTCAGCATTCATCTATTGGCAGGCCTGACGCTGTTCGGAATCATTCGTCGAACATTATTGTCTCGTCGTTTGAAGGCCCGTTATGGCCCAGGCGCCGCCAACCTGGCGCTGGCCGCATCGATACTATGGATGGTCCACCCGCTTCAAACGGAGAGCGTCACGTACATCATTCAGCGCGCAGAATCCCTCATGGGTTTGTTCTATCTCACGACGGTCTATCTGGTGATTCGAGGCCGTGACGCAAAGCGTCGCATAGCCTGGTACGGTGCGGCGGTCGGCGCCTGCGCCCTCGGAATGGCGACAAAAGAGGTCATGGTGACGGCGCCATTGCTCGTATTGCTTTACGATCGTTCGTTTTGGTCGCAGTCTTTTCGCGTGGCGCTCCGTCGGCGTCGGGGACTCTATGTCGCCTTGGGAGCCACCTGGTTGATTCTGGCCGGACTTATGTCGAGCGGCCCGCGGTCCGAGTCGGTCGGTTTCAATCCGGGCTTGCCGACATCCTGGGATTATGCGACGACTCAGATCGAAGTCGTCACCCACTACCTTAGATTGGCCGTTATTCCGTTCCCTCTGTGTCTTGACTACGGCTGGCCCATCGTGAAGTCAATCCGAGAGATCGTGCCGCAGCTCGTCGCATTACTGATCCTGACGGGCGTCACCGTCTGGATGATCCGTGTGAAGTCTGCGTGGGCCTTTCCGGGTCTATGGTTTTTTCTCATCCTCGCGCCAACGTCCACCGTGATCCCCATCATCGACGCAGCCTTCGAACATCGCATGTACTTGCCGCTGGCCGCCGTTTCCATTCTCGTCGTGGTCGGCGTGCACGATGTTGTACGTCGGGTGGCCCGAGGAAGGACTGACACCGGACTTCGAAGACTCTTGCTCGTTCTCTTTTTGATGACTGCAACGCCGTTGGGTGTCCTGACCTATCGTCGAAACACCGACTATGAATCGGCATACTCCATTTGGAAGGACGTCGTAACGAAACGACCCGACAACGACCGCGGTCATCTGAATCTTGGAAAAGCGCTCTTTCAACGTGGCGAGTTCGAATCATCGATTGAAGCGTATCTTGAGTCGCTGCGCCTCAATCGGGACTCGACCGTCCACAACAATCTCGGAATCGCCCTGGCTCAAATTGGTCGAGAAGAGGAGGCGATTGCGCATTGCAAGGCGGCGATCGCGATGAAACCCGACTGGGCCGAGGCCCATTACAACCTGGGCTACGTTCTCGCCCGATTCGGGCGATATCCCGAGGCAATCGTTCAGTATCAAGAAGCGTTGCGACAAAGGCCTGTCTATCCGGAGGCGCATTACAATCTGGGCAACGCCTTCGCCCACACCGCCAACCTTCATGCGGCCTTGCAGCAATACACGAAAGCAATCGAAGACGATCCTCACCATTACCAGGCCCATTACAATCTCGCCGGCGCGCTGACCAGCCTGGGCAGGCGTGCTGAAGCAGACGTTCATTTTAAGAAAGCCCTTGACCTGGCGCGCGAAGCAGGGATCGAGATCGGCGTTACGAATCGGGAACGACCCTGACGATCAAATCGCCGCAAATTCGCCTTTTTCAGATCGGCCTGTGAATAGTCGTGACGACGCCCTTGCTTGCCAGAGTCGGCAGATCTTCCTACATTCTCCTTAACTTGAAATCGCCCTATTGGATCAGACTCCCAACTCATGAACCCGACGAAGAATGTGATCAAGCCGAAGGCCGGCAAAGTGCAGGCGCAAGATAAGCGCAAGAAACACAAAGCCGCTGCGACGAAGCGAAAATCCGACCTGACGCCGGCGATGCGCCAATACGTCGAGCAAAAAGCCCAGGTCGGTGATGCATTGTTGCTCTTTCGGATGGGGGATTTCTACGAAACTTTCTATGACGACGCGAAAATCATCGCCCGGGTTCTCGGTCTGACGCTGACCGCCCGAAACAAAAACAGTGAAGACCCAATTCCTTTGGCCGGAGTCCCCTACCATTCCGTCGAAGGCTACATCGCCAAGCTCGTCCGCGCAGGATTCAAGGTGGCGATCAGCGAGCAAACCGAAGATCCCAAACAGGCCAAGGGGGTCGTCAAGCGGGAAGTCAAACGCGTCATCACGCCGGGGACGCTGACGGATGAAACGCTGCTCGACGAGCGAAGTCCGAATCATCTCGTGGCGTTGTGCTCGGAAACCGGAGATTGGACTCAGGGACAGGTCGGGCTGGCGTGTGTCGAGTTGGCGAGCGGCCGGTTCTTCGCGGAAAGAATGCCTGCCACGGCGGTCGCGGATGATCTGGCTCGAATACGACCCGCCGAGTTGCTGGTGCCCGACGCGGAGATCGACGTCGACTCGAGCCCTTTGGAAGCGTTGCGTGAGGCGATCGGTGTGGCGATCTCCCCTCGATCCGCGGACATCTTCGATCCTCACCTCGCCGAGCAAAGATTGTGCAGACACTTCGGTGTCAAGAGTCTGAACGGTTTCGGGTTTGATGTCTTTGATTCGTCGCTGTGTGCGGCGGCGGCGGTGCTGGAGTATCTCCAGGAAACGCAGAAGTCGGCGTTGGCGCACGTGCTGAAGATCGTGCCGAGACGCTCCGAGCGTTGCGTGATGATCGACCACGTGACGCTGCGATCGCTGGAAGTGGAACGGACCATCCGTGACGGTACGCGCGAGGGTTCGCTGCTGGGCGCGATCGACCTGACGGTGAATCCGATGGGTGCCCGGCGACTGCGCGAATGGGTTTGCTTTCCGCTGCTCGACACCACCGAGATCCTGAGGCGCCAGAATGCCGTGACCGATCTGCGTCATCAACCCGATCGCCTCCGGAAATTGCGCGAGCATCTGCGCGAAATCGGCGACGTGGAGCGTATCGTCGCTCGATTGGGCGTCGGCCGCGCTTCGCCGAGAGACATGATGGGGCTGGGTCGGGCTTTGCTGAGGTGCGGGGAGTTGACGAACGTCATCGGTCCGTCGGTCTCCAAAGAATCGGATTTGTTGACGCAACTGTCGGCAGATCTCGACGGACTGGAGCCCCTGGGCACGTTTCTGACGTCGGCTCTGAAAGAGGACGCGCCGCCGGTCTTGCGTGACGGTGGTTTCATCGCGGACGGCTACCATGAAGCATTGGACCGGTTGCGAAACATCGAGGTGGACGGCCGTCACTGGCTTGCGGAATATCAGGCACGTGAGGCCAAAAGAACAGAGATTCCCAACCTTAAGGTCGGTTACAACTCGGTCTTTGGCTATTACATCGAAATCACTCACCAGCATCGTGACAAGGTCCCGCCGGAATATGTACGCAAACAAACCGTCCGAAATGCAGAGCGTTACATCACTGAAGAATTGAAGCATCATGAGAATGAGGTCCTCGGCGCCGCCGATCGCGCCAAACAGCTCGAATTTGAATTGTTCGACGAGATACGCGAACGGGCGACCGCCGAATTGCCCAAGCTGCAAACGGCCGCGGATTCCATCGCAACGTTGGACGTGCTGGGCGGCCTGGCGGAGCTCTCCAGACAGCGTGATTATTGTCGCCCCGAACTAATCGAGACAGACGGGGAAGCTGGAGAACCTGGCGGTACCCTGGAAATCGTTGACGGACGGCACCCGGTCCTGGACGTCACGTTGGCCGAGAGGTTTGTTCCGAACGATTGCCATCTTGCTCCCGATCACGATCAGTTGTTGGTCATCACGGGCCCCAACATGGCCGGAAAGTCGACCTACATACGGCAGGTCGCCTTGCTGGTGCTCCTGGCGCATACCGGAAGCTACGTTCCGGCGAAATCGATGCGATGGAGCCCGGTGGATCGGATCTTCGCCAGAGTCGGCGCGAGCGACGAGTTGGCCCGAGGACATTCGACTTTCATGGTGGAAATGGTCGAGACCACCCGGATCCTGCACAACGCATCGTCCAGATCGCTCGTCATTCTGGATGAGATCGGACGGGGAACCAGCACGTATGACGGGCTTTCCCTGGCCTGGGCGATTACCGAATACATGGCGGATCGAATCGGCTGTCGAACAATGTTCGCGACACATTACCACGAGTTGACCGAACTGGAAGATCAGTTGGAGACCGTGGCGAATTACAATGTGGCCGTGCGAGAGCAATTGCTGCCGAACAGCACGGGCCGTGACGTTGTGTTTCTCCACAAGATCGTGCCCGGGGCCACGGATCGCAGTTATGGTGTGCACGTGGCGGCGATGGCGGGAATGCCGGCCAGTGTTTTGAAACGCAGTGAGGCCATTTTGGACGGCCTCGAACAAAGCTTCCGACGTCAATCCGAGAAGGCGAAACTCGCGGCGTCAGCCGGGGAAGACTCAGACCAGCTGATGTTGTTCGACGACACGGCGACCATGCCGGATTGGTGGCGCGAGTTGGTGGACACCTTGGGTGAAGTGGACGTCAATAAGACGACGCCGATCGAGGCGCTGTCGATCCTGCAAACGCTCAAGGGCCTGCTGCATAAGAATTCCTAAGTCAGCATGTGATTTTTCGACTTTGCATTGTTTGGGTCAATGTTGTTACACTGGTTCCGCGCCTTGGGTTCGGAGGAACCAGGCCCCGTTCGGACTTCATCGATTCGTATCGTTTGGAGATCAGGAAGCAGATGAAACGATTGTTGACCATCGCCGGTCTATCCATGGTTGCGGCCGTTTCGGGCTGCTCGGACGCCAAGGAGCAATTCGGACGCACTTGGTATATCGACGGCGCGGGAAACTGGGGGTTTGGGGCCCTCGACGTGCCGATCGGTTTGGAAGAAGCGGGCTACAAGGGTCGTGTGACGAACCATCGCTGGTCATTGACACTCAACCCGGCCTTGGATCAAACACTCCGATTCCTCGCGAAGGGTTCCGGCAAGGTTCTCGGGAGTGAAATCACATCTTACCTCAAACGCAATCCGGACGCGGACGCGAATGTCATCGCCCTGTCGGCGGGAACCGGAGTCGGCGTCTGGGCGATCGAAAGCGTGAGCCCCCCCTACAAAGTGAACAACTTCATCATGCTTGGATCGAGCCTCTCGAGCCGATACGACATGCGCAAAGCTCTAAAAAACATGAAGGGCAACGTCTATGTCTACTATGCGGCCAGCGACCCCGTGCTGACGGGCCCTGTTCGTGCACTCGGCACGATCGACGGTACGTTTCAAGACTCGGCCGGCCTGGTCGGCCTGCGAAATCGACAAAATCCTCCCGGCCGAATCAAAAACATCGGCTGGACCAGAAAATACACGCGGTACGGCTGGACCGGAGGGCACGCCGACTGTGTCACGAAAAGATTCGTGAAGGCCGTATTGTCCAAACGAATTGTTCCGGAGTTGGACAAGCTGAAACGCGCAACCCACCAAGAAAAAGAGGGTGCTCCCGATTCTTTCAAAGATCCGCAGGCATCGACGTCTCAAAGCCTTCGAAGGGCCGCCTACAGGCCCTGACCAGGCCTTGAGGCGAGATCGGCCCTATCATCCCCAGCCGTTATGCTTGCGTCCGGTGTGAAAAGTTTGCATGCCGCGCCCGTTAACTTACACTTTGAGAGATTGGCAAGGTGGCATACTGTTGTAACGAGATTTACGCATGCGATTCAAATTAATTCTGATTTTGTTCATCCTGGTCGGCGGAGGGACGCTGGGTCTGACGATTTTCGGCAACGACGCACCTGCGTTCGAGCTTGAAACGTCTGAAGTTGAGTCCGGCACCATCACGATGACGGTGGAAACTCTGGGCACGGTCGAACCGCTTTCCACAGTCCAGGTCGGATGTGAGACGACCGGGCGAATCGTGGAAATCCTCGCCGATCATGACGAACCCGTGAAAAAAGATCAGATCATCTGCCGGATCGACCCCGAACTGGCGGAGGCCCAGCACCAGCAATCGGTCGCGGAGCTCAATCGGGCACAAGGCGCGCTGACGGAGGCCAACCTTGTGCTTGACGAGCAAACGGCCAACCTACCCGTGCTCACGGCCCAGGCCTTGGGCAGGCTGGAGGAAGCGGAAGCGGCTCTGCTGGCGGAAGAATACAACTGGAATCGCATCGACCGGCTTTACCAGGAAAAAAACGCCTCTGAAGCCGAATGGACCCAGTCCAAATCACGATTCAAAGGGGCCAAGGCTGCGGTCGCGATGGCCAAGGCGGCCCACGACCTGGCGAAGAACAACGAAGGCTTTCTGATCAAGCGGGCCCGTGCGGGGATGGAACAGGCCAAGGCGGCCGAAAGGCTGGCTCAGGCCAGGTTCAATACGACCAAGACACAGGTCGATCGATGCATCATTCGTTCTCCGATCGACGGCATCGTTCTCAAGCGCTACATGGACGTGGGCGTCACGGTAAACGCCACGTTTCAAACGCCTCCCCTCTTTCTGATCGCGCCCGGTCTCGATCGGATGCGCGTGAACGCCAAGGTCAGCGAGTCGGACATCATCCACATTGCCGTCGGTCAAAAGGCCCGATTCACGGTAGAGGGAAAGCAACGATCGGAATTCGAAGGAACGATCCTGCATCGGCGCAACCAGCCGGAGATTGTTCAAAGCGTGGTCACTTACACCGTCATCCTGGAAGTGGACAATGACGAGCGGCGGACGCTGTTACCCGGAATGTCGGTGAACGTCGAGATCGAATGCGTCAACAAGCCGAACACCATGAAGATTCCCAATACGGTGCTTCGCTTCAAACCGCCCATCACGCTCGAGGAGCGGCGGGCGCTCGTCAAGGCGACGGTTTGGCCGGACCCACCCCAAACGGCGACAGGCGAAAAGGTGGACTATTGCGACAAGACCCATGCATGGCAATTCGACGAAGCGACCGGCCAATGGAAGGTGATTCCCCTTTGGGCCGGTGTGACGGACAATATTCATACTGAGATTATGAAAGGAGCCGAGTCCGGAGACAGGTTCGTGAAGAAATACATCGACAAGTCGTCTTCCGGCTTCAGTCTCAAGGAAGCGTTCAAGCTGGCGAGCCCTGAAAACCGCAAGCTTCTCTAGAGAAAGTGTGGAAGCTTGATTCCTCGCCGCTGATCCCGAACAGCATGGCACATACGCTCGAAACCCGACCCACGGAGGTGATGTCCACCCTTGACGATCCCAACGTCAGGATGATGGTGGAGCTGCGCGATCTGCACAAGATTTACGAATCCGGGGAGAATGCCGTCCACGCGCTACGAGGCCTGAACGTCGATGTGCCCGAAGGACAATACATCGCGATCATGGGCGCCAGCGGTTCCGGGAAATCGACGCTGCTGAACATTCTCGGGGCGCTGGATGTGCCGACGCAGGGCTCGTACCATCTCGCCTCACAGCTCACGAGCAAGCTCAGCCGCGATGAACTCGCGGCCCTTCGAAACAAGTATATCGGTTTCATTTTTCAGAACTTCAATCTTCTGGCCCGAAGCACCGCGCTGGAGAATGTGGAACTGCCCATGGTCTATGCTGGCGTGCCCACACGAAAACGTCACCAATCGGCGCTGGCGGCCCTGGAGAAAGTCGATCTGGCGGATCGCGCGGGCCACCTGCCGTCGCAGATGTCGGGCGGCCAGCAGCAGCGCGTCGCCATTGCACGGTCGCTGGTCAACAACCCGCGCGTGCTTCTTGCGGACGAGCCCACAGGTAATCTCGATACGCATACCAGCAGCGAGATCATGAAAATTCTGCACGAGTTGCACGAGATCGAGAAGCTGACCATCATTCTGGTCACGCACGACCCGGGCGTCGCCTCGTTTACCGAACGGGTCATCGTCTTGCGCGACGGCCAGATCATTGCCGACCAGCCGACACCGAATCGCGGCGGACCGGACATTCCCGATGTCCGAGCCCTTTCGATTGCGGATTCAGGGACGTGAGGAACCATGTTCGCACTTTGGATTGAATGTTTCAAAATGGGTCTCCGCGAGTTGTGGCGGCACCGACTGCGCAGCTTTCTCACAATGATCGGGATGATCATGGGCGTTTCCGTCGTGATCATCTGCGTCAGCGTGGTCCAGGGCGTAAAGGACTCGTTGATCAGTGACATCCGAAAAGCCGGCAAGAACATGATGTTCGTCTTCAGCAAAGACACGAAAAAGGTCTCCGGCCGCGCAATCGGTGGCAGCAGTCTTAGCCGTGCGGACGCGGAGGTCATCGAACGAGAGTGCGAAGCCATCGCCCTGGCGGCCGGGATGCAGGCCGGCCGATTCCCCGTTGCCAGTGACACGGACAGCAGCAACGTTCCCGTCACCGGCTCGACGCACAAGTACTTGACGATCCGAAACTGGGGGGTCGCCGAGGGGACCAATCTGCTGCCCTTCGACATCGTGACTTCGCGGCGTGTCTGTCTGATCGGCCAAACGACGGTTCGCAAGCTGTTCGGCGACGAAAACCCGATCAATCGCATGGTGCGAATCGGACAGCTCAGCTTCAAGGTCGTCGGCGTGCTTGAACCGAAGGGGGTCAATCCACTGGGCATGGACGAGGATGACGCGATCATCGTGCCGTTGCCGATCATGCTACGTGACCTCATGGGCATCCAGGAACCCAGGGGCCTCATCTGCTCAGCCACCAGCGACCATGACGTCCATCGCGCCGTCGGCGAAATCAAGGATCTTCTCCGCCAGCGTCACAAGCTCGGAGAGACCGACGAGGACGATTTCAAAGTCACAACCCTCAAAGAGAAGGAAGATCAGGCCCGAGAGGTAAGCAATCAGATGACCCTGCTCATGTTTTTCCTCGCCCTGGTCAGTCTGATGGTCGGAGGCGTCGGCATCATGAACATCATGCTCGTCGCGGTCACAGAGCGAACGCGAGAAATCGGCATTCGTATGGCCATTGGAGCATCCACCAAAATGGTCAACCGGCAGTTCCTGGTAGAAGCGGCCGTCATCTCCAGCGCCGGCGGTTCGGTCGGAATCGTGCTCGGTGTGCTCGGCTCGGCCTACATCGCGAACCAGATCGGAGTCGTGCCGTTGATGTCTCCGACGATCGTGCTGATCGCGTTTACCTTCAGTGCAGGCGTGGGTGTGTTGTTCGGGCTGCTGCCGGCACGACGAGCAGCCGCGTTAAATCCGATCGAAGCCCTGCGTCACGACTAGTGAACGGACTCAACCGGAATCAGTTGAAATCGTGATGCTCGTCCTGCTGAAGTTGAAGAATCACCACATCGTTCGATTCGGCCCAACCGGGTAATTCATCACACTGCCGTGTTATTGTTTCAGCCTCGCGATCGAATATCGCGAGCGCCTGGCGTGATTCTTTGTCCAAAATGCAAATACGCCGGCGACTGGAATCCGTTCTGACCTCCACGGTGCGTGGATCAACATACCCAAGCTCGGCGGCTCTTCCTTCCGAGCGCTCCACGACACTCATCTCAACACCCCCCTCCGCAGAAACGAGTTGAAAACTCTTGGACTGATAATTGTACTTCGGATTATTCGATAACGAATACCTTGATGATTCCTGTTGCAGTACAATAGTGTGGTCGTTATCGAGCCGCCAGGCGTGACTGGCATGGGACTCCGCCACAAAGGCCTGATGGCAGCCGGTCCCGGTTGCAAGCAAAACACCCGCCATGAGCGCAAAAACGGCTTGTCGATTGTTCATATTCAGTCTCCGGAAAAACATAGAGAATTCGCAGTGCGTTTTAAACCTTAACTCTTACCGTCAATTCATCGGTCGGTTGCGAACCTTAGATCCAGCGGGAGGGCTTTCAAAAACTAAGTACAGGCTTTTCTGACCATCAAAACCATGGCTTCGTATTTCCAACACAAGACATTTGAATCAAAATGAACCAACTCGTTCCGAATCGATTCCTGTTCAAATTTGAGTTTCCACTCTACCGCTGCAGCAAACCGCCAAAAATGGATGGCAAGGTGAGTACGTGGAACAGTCAATTCTTGCTACCCGCCTTGCACGCCGTCGACGGGGAGCATGGCTTCGCGGAGCTATACGCGGCTTGGCACGACTCCGGCCTCTACATCGGATGTCGAGTCAAAGGCAAACGGGAGCATCCGCGGTGCGACGCGAGTCGATTCTGGAAATCGGACAACATTCGCATCATGACCGACATGCGCGACACGCGAAACATCCGCAGGGCAACGCGATTCTGCCAACAATTCTACATGATGCCTGCCGGCGGAGGGCCGCAGGGTCGGCAGGCCATCGCTGGCGATGCCGCCATCCACCGGGCGACGGAGAATGCGCCCTTGGCGGACGAAGGTACGATCCCTGTCGCTTCCAACGTAACGAAGACCGGCTATTCGCTGACGGCCCATCTGCCGACGGCGATCTTGCACGGCTTTGATCCCGTCGAGAATCCTCGAATCGGACTTCTGATCATGGTTGAGGATCTCGAACTGGGTCAGCAATCTCTGACCGTCGGCGATGACCTGAATTGGTGGATCGACCCAAGCACCTGGCCGACGGCGATACTGACGGAATGAAGAATGTAGAATTGAGAATGCAGAAAGGCGGACGGGGTCCTTTCCTAATTTCCCAATTCTACATTCTCAATTCTTTTTCAGTGCCGAAAGTGTCGCGTGGCTGTGAAGATCATCGCGATGTCGCGCTCGTTGCACGCGGCAATCGTTTCTTCGTCACGCTTGCTGCCGCCGGGCTGAATAATCGCGGTGACGCCTGCGTCGGCCAGGAAATCGGGACCGTCGCGGAACGGAAAGAACGCGTCAGAAGCGGCGACCGATCCTCTGAGCTTGGCTTCATGTCCGTTTTCCTTCGCAAGCCACGTCGCGATGCGACAGCTCATCACGCGCGACATTTGACCTGCACCGTTTCCGATGAGCATACCCTCTTTGCAAAGGCTGACGGCGTTGCTTTTCGTGTGTTTGCAGACAAGCCAGGCAAGTCGCAGGTCGGCCATCTCCTGATCCGTGGGAGTACGATCGGTGACGACCTGCCATTGGTTCTCATTAAGTCCGATGGCGTCTCGGGTTTGCATCAGCATCCCACCGGCGATTCGTTTGAATGCCAGTTCATCTTTGGGGGGCGGCTCGTTCATATCATCCACCATCATCAGCCGTACGCGTTCGCCCCAATTCTTTTTCGTCCGAATGATCTCGACAGCCGCCTCATCAAAACTCGGCGCAATCCAGACTTCCGCGAAGAAGGCCCCGGCACCGGCATCCCGGCCCCACTGCTGCAGCGACTCCATGACCCGCTCGGCAAAAGCGCTGTCCACATCGAAGTTCACGGCGAGAATTCCCCCCATCGCCGCCTTGGGATCACCAAGATAGGCGCGACGGTAGGATTCCACGGGATCGCCGGCCACGCCGACGCCACAGGCATTCGTGTGTTTGATAAAGACCGAGCAATGCTGCAAAACGGTGGATGGCCTGGAATACTCGCGCGTCAACTCCGCACAAAGCTCAAACGCGGCATCCGCATCGACGAAATTGTTAAACGACATATTCGCCGCAGATTCCCCCGCCATGTCCGCCGAAGTCAGCTTCCCAAGCTGAGGATCTTCGTAGATATACAACGACTCCGCCCTTTGGTGAGGGTTCTCCCCATAGCGCAAACGATCCGCGCTCCAGAAACGATGCACACGAACAAAAGGCTCACCGTCGTGTTGGCAGCCGCTTAACCATGTGGAGATCTGAGCGTCGTAAGCGGTCGTCTCCCAGAAAGCACCGAAGGCCCCTGACTCAAACAAATCCAGCCAGCCGGGTTCATCCTCCCGATGACGCATGTAATACAATGTGTTGTCGTAGTTGCGCGGTTTCGAGATGACCATGACGTGCTTGTGGTTTTTCGCCGCGGCTCGCAGCAAGCAAGGGCCGCCAATGTCGATCATTTCGATCGCGTCTTCAAAGGCGCAATCCGGCTTACTGATCGTCTCCTCGAACGGATATAGATTCACGACGACCATATCGATGGGTTTGATCCCCTGCCCCTCGAGTTGCCGCATATGTTCCGGATTATCACGGTCGGCAAGAATCGCGGCGTGAACCTTGGGATGCAACGTCTTGACGCGCCCGTCAAGCATCTCAGGAAACCCGGTGAGTTCCTCGACGAGCGTCACGGGAACGCCGGCATCTTTAAGATGGGATGCCGTGCCGCCGGTCGAGATAATCTCAACGCCAAATTCCTCGACAAGGGCCTTGGCAAAGTCCGCCACACCCGTTTTGTCGTAAACCGCGATCAGGGCTCTGCGAATCTGAACATCGGACATGATTTGAACTCATCGTGATTGGAAGGTGCGCAACAAAAAACGGCTGACCCCAAGTATTAGAGCGAATCAACCGCTAGAGTATCACGATAAAAAATATTAGCAAACGGCAAATAAGGATTAGCAAACGGCAAATAAGGAGCAGCTCAAAACGACGTCAGTCGTCCTCATCGTCGTCATCTTCCTCGTCCTCATCGTCTTCTTCGTCCTCCTCCTCATCCTCGTCGTCTTCTTCGTCTTCGTCTTCACCCTCTTCTTCCGAATCGTCTTCGGTATCTTCCGTCAACGGCTCATCTTCGACTTCGACCAGGCCGCTGCCGCCGACCGGCTTGAGTTTGCTTCGGCTGGCCAGCCATTCTTCCTCGTCCAGAAAACTCAGACCCGACGTACGGTTGGTTTTGGCAACCTGGGTCGACTTTGCCTTTTCCCTGGCCTTCTCCGCCTCCTTGGCTGTCAGGTGGGCCAAGGCTCGCGCCTTACGATCGTCGCGCAGCACCTCGGCCAATTCCGAAGGCTTGAGCGACGGAGCATTCTTCGGACGCATACACATCATCTGCCCCAATTTCGTCACCAGAAGAATCAACTGATCTTCCTGACTGGCCACGGCAAAATCCGCACTGCCGGTTTCGACCAGGGACTTAGGAGCCCCGGTATCGGCCTCCAGCCGCACCAAGGCATTTAGGGTGTCGAACAGAAAAACATCGTTTTCGAATCGGGCGAGACAGCGTCCGCCTTCCGGACGAACCCATTGCCGCTCACCTGTTTTCGCGTCGAGGACAAACAACCCTTCGCCGGGAATCTCCTGATAAACCTGGTCAACCACCAATTGAGGAGACGTCCTCGCCGGATTGTCGAAACGCTTTTGCCAAACACGCTCGCCGGTCAAGCGATTCAGGCAATAAAGCGAACGATCGTTGGACGCCACATAGACATGCTGCGGCGCGACCACGATATCCACGAAGATCGGACCCTCGGTCTGATAGACCCAGTTCTTCTCGCGATCAAGACTGGTATGGGTGAGCACCGAGACGACGCGGCCGTCCTGCCCACCGTAATAGAGCACCTGCCGACGGCGGCCCCGGCCTTCCGGAAAATGCCGTACGTCACGAATGGACGCCTGACCCTCAGGCCCCCTTACAAGACTTTCCTTACGCAGAACCGGTGTGGTCGAGAGCGTCTTCGGCGACAGGAGTTGCCAGTTCTGGAACCCTCTTAAAAGATTCAATGAGTAAAACCGCTGATTGGCCGCGCCGACAAACATATCTTTGGCGTCGGCAACGGCCGGACTGCTGGCGGCAAACGGGAGCTTGACCGATTCCAGCGGAAGGATCACGTCGGCGAACACACGGTCACCGGACTGGATTTGTATCGCTCGACTATCCCGAATCAGACGCCCCTTCGAACGGCGCTCGTCAACGACGGTGATCCGAAGCTGGGCGAAAGGTTCGCCCACAGGATCGCCAAACTGATTGAGACGAACGACATCCAATAAGTCTTCCGCCCGAACCCCGTGCACACGTCCGATGGAAATCGTGGCCGTATCGTGCACGACCTCCGTCACGGCGCCACGAAGTTTTCGCGGCTCACCCTTGGACTCCCCACTTCGCCGATTCAGCACTCGGACAGATGCCGGCGCTGTGAAAAGAACGTCCTGATCCGAATGCGTCGGACCACGTACGGACTGTCCCGGTCTGGCTACCGAGGTCCCCCACCGCAGAATGCCCGTTCGAGCATGAACGGCATAGGCACGATTGGCATCCGTGATCAAATAGAGATTGTCATCCAGCAAAACGACCCGGTCGACCATCTCGTTATTCAGGGGGACATTGGTCTGCCAATACCGTTGAAGCCCCATCCGGTTAAGTTCGGACTTGGAGAGCATGTCAGCGGCAAGACTGCTGCCGCCCGTGTGGGCAAGACAGGCGAACATGGTCAACATCGCTGTGTATTTGCCTTGCGACGTCATGGGCCGACTCCTGAATAATCGTCTAGGCGTCCCCCCTTTCTTCTTAAAGGGAGTGACCGAGCTTGGTAGGCTAGAGCAGGATTGCGTGCCAGTGGTTCCTATTTCAATGTAATGTGAGTCGATGGGTTAGGTCAAGTTAGTGAAGGCATTCTGCCGCGTTTATCAGCATTCCGATTGGGACGTTCGGGATTGGCATTGGCCGATAAAACCACTTTCAGACCGACAGCCCTTTATGGAAACGGTGAATATCGAGCCTTTTCCGACGTCGCGCCAAGGGCAATTACATCCCAATCACTCGGGATTTAGACTTGCAAAACAGCGCTTCTCGGGGGATAATCTGATGAGTTCGCTTGCGGTCGGCCTCACACGGGGCCAATCAAGAGAGCGGATCACGCCTAGATGCGATGGCATGGATGCATGCAAACGGTACCACAACGGTGACCGAAACCAAGCCTACGGGGGTAAGGTGGGGAGAGTTTTGACCTGTCGGTTATCGCTGTCAATTGAGCTGGAGGTGACGTCGTGAGCGTTCTGACGAAAGTCTTTGTCGTTCTCCTGACTGTGCTGTCGATCTCGCTGAGCATGTTCGTGATCGCGGCATTCGCCAAGCAGGAAAAATGGATGGAGTCCACCGGGGACTGGAAGGCCGCAGCCCTCGATGCCCAGGCGAAAGAACGCACGGTCTCAGCCAATGCGGCCCTTGAGCAGCAGCGCGCGCTGGCTCGCCAACTTGAGGCCGAGCGACAGATCAGCGAGCTTCAGGACAGTTTGCGGGAAAAGGATACGGACATCACCGAATTCGTTGAGCAAATCGCCGGCCTGCAGAATCAGCTCACGGTCGAACAAAGCCAGGTGACCAGTGCTCAACATCTCAAAGAACTGATCCAGGCCTCGTTCAATAGCGAAAAGGAATTCAGCGCAAGACTCAGCTTGCGCAACAACGAGCTGGAGCGACGGAACACCGACTTAAATGACCGAGTCAAGGAGCTGACGTCTCAGCTCGCGATGGCCCAGTCTCGAGTCATGGCGCTCAAAGAACAGATCGCAGGCATGTCCGGAGGAACGACGATGGCCAGCACGACCGGGACGGTTCAGATTCCCGGTGGCCCCGGCATCGTTCAACCCTACACACCGAGCGTGGCTCCCGCGCAAGTTGTTTCAGCCATGACCTCACCGATCCGAGGAGAAATCACCGGTGTCAACGGTGGAATTGCGGAGATTTCAGTGGGCAGCGCCGACGGCGTCGCTCCTGGAATGGAGTTCATGCTCTACCGATCAACCAGCAAAAGCAGTCAACCGGAGTACCTGGGCACGTTGCGAATCACACGGGTGGAAGCCAACCGCTCCGCCGGTGTGGTCGAGCAGGCCAACGGTGAAATCCGGCGAGGCGACACGGCGCGAGACGTGGCAAGCTTCGCCTTACGCGGTTAAGTCCGCGATGTGATTTCGATGATATGATTGTCGGCAACTTAAGCTTCGATAAGCCTTTATATCTTAGGAGCAAATGAGATGGCCCAAGCCCCGAGAGTCAAACCCGGCAATGACATCTACACCGTGCTGGCAGCCATCGCATTGGCGCTCGTGGCCGGAACGATTGGCTTCGTGCTCTACCGTTGCAACGAACTGCTCGGAACGCCTTTCCCTGGTTTTGCCGGCTGATCCCCAAACCTGCGCTCACCTAAAAGTAAAATCACACCTTCGCATCTTTTTGCGCCAAATCGCAAACCTTTAAGTGACGTTTCGACGTACTGCGTGTAGAATGCGCACCGAAGCACGGCAGGGCTCGAAGCGGTCAGACCTCTGTCGCGTTTTGAAAACAGGAGAACCGCTCGCCGATAGCAGAGAGGGAGCTCGCTTGTTATTCGATTCCTTATTAGGCATGTTCAGCGTCGACATGGGGATCGACCTGGGCACGTGTAATACGCTTGTCTGTGTCAAGGGCGAAGGTATCGTTCTCAACGAACCTTCCGTGGTCGCCGTGCGCAAAGGGACCAATCAGGTTCTGCAAAACGGCAATGCCGTCGGCCTGGTCGCCAAGGAGATGCTCGGAAAAACACCCGGCTCGATCACCGCCGTCAGACCACTCAAAGACGGCGTGATTGCCGATTTCGATATCACCGAAGCCATGCTCGGCTACTTCATTCGCAAGGTCCACGGCGGACGCGGCCGTTTGATCCGTCCGCGCGTCGTCATTGCCGTGCCTTCCGGAATCACCGCGGTCGAGAAGCGCGCCGTCTACGGTTCGGCCGAACGCGCCGGCTCCCGGCGAGTCTATCTCGTGGAAGAACCCATGGCCGCCGGCATCGGTTCCGGGTTGCCCATTGCCGAAGCACGGGCGAGCATGATTGTCGACATCGGCGGAGGCACGACGGAAGTCGCCATCATGTCCCTGGCCGACGTCTCGGTCAGCGAGTCGATCCGTGTCGCCGGCGACGACATGGACGAGGCCATCATGGCCCACATGAAACGAACCTATAACCTGCAGATCGGACCGCAGTCCGCCGAGTGGCTCAAAATGGAACTGGGCTCGGTGTCGCCTCTCGACGAAGAGGTCTCGCTCGATGTCCGCGGCCGAGACATGATCAGCGGACTGCCCCGCAAAAGCGTGGTGACAAGCCAGGAAATCCGCGAAGCATTGCGAGAACCGATCAGCCACATCCTGGATGCCGTCACGCACACCTTGGAACGGTGCGAACCCGAGCTCGCCGCCGACCTCGTCGAAACCGGCATCCACCTCTGTGGAGGCGGGGCTTTGCTTCGCGGGCTGGACAAGATCATCGCCGATGGAACCGGGCTGGGTGTTCGCGTCGTGGATGATCCGTTATCGTGCGTCGCCCGGGGAACCAGCGTCTATCTGGAGAACCTGGCGGAGTGGAAAGACACGCTCGACTCCGACAACCATCATATTTGAGGCTTGCGATTTCACCTGGCCGGCACGTCCCGCCGTCGGAACACCAGCAAACCCGCAGTCCAGAAAACCAGTCCGCACAAGATCAACACCGTCATATCCCCCCACCGCCAGACGCGGTCGCGCACAATGGGCAGCGGTGCGTAGTAATGCAAGAACCCCGTGAACGCGACCTTCTCGATCGCGGACCAGAACATGACAAGCAAATTCAACAGGAAAGAATAGAAGATCGCCACGAAATCAATCGTCAAGGCGGTCGTTCTTCGGCTGCATACGGCGGAAACCGCCATTGTAAAACAGGCAAGAAAAACATAGGCGGCGTACAAGTGGCACGCCACGATCGCCATGACGTCCATTTGAACCTCGTGCGCGCCGACCAACGCGCGACCCAGCCACAAACCGATCCACACCGCGCCACAAACAGGGAGCCCCAGAACCAGCGTGACAAAAGTCAAGGACGTGTAAAGGCTCGTGCGCGACAAGGGAAGCGTGGCAAGCAGATCCATCGTGCCACGGTCCACCTCACCGCAAATCACCCCACTGGTGACCGTGAGTAAGAAAGCGATGATGATGATCCACATCAGCGGGTGACTGAATGCAACGCTCACCATTCCCTGCATCGTGACCGAATCGAGAACATCGGATCCGATCAACGAACCGATCAATCGCCGCATCCAATCCACTCGGAGCCACACCTTGCCGATTTCTTCCAACGGCATGGAATTGATCGCGAACATGAACAGAATCATGAACGCCATGAGTAAAACTGTGGCCCCCAGCGTGAGCAGCAGGTAGTCTCGAAAGGTTTTTTTGATGAGCGCTGAATTCATGGCTCGCGTATCCGCCAAACGGCAAAGCCGACATCTTCCCCAATGCTACGTATCATGGTCCTCGCGATAGTAGGCGGCAAACAGATCTTCCAGACTCGGCGGCCCGATCGAAACGTCCGCCAACTTCACCGTTGCGAGCCAGCTTAGTAACCTGTCGACCTCCCCTTTCCATGTCGCGGTCACCACGCCGTCACCGCCCACATGGGCATCGAAGCCTTCGGGATACGCCAGCCGGGCGGGGTCGCCTCCTTTGAGGCGAAACTCCACGCGACGCACGGCTCGTTCGCGAAGCGCCGCAATCGTCCCGCTTTCAATGAGCCGACCGCCTCGAATGATCGCCACGCGATCGCAAAGTTGCTCGACCTCGCTTAGCGTATGGCTGGAGAACAGCACCGTGCGACCGTCCGCCGCTACGGCTCTAAGTTCTTCATACAGCGTCTGCTGCACGAGGGGATCCAAGGCCGTCCCGGGCTCGTCGAGGATAAGCAGGTCGGGCCGGTGCATCAGAGCTTGCATCAAACCGAGCTTCTGCTTCATGCCGCGCGAGTAATCACGAATCCGGCGATTCAGATGGAGATCGAATCGCGACTGCAATCGTTCAATTTCCGCCATCGCGCCGTTTCCACGTGCCTGATCACAAAACGAGAGGTACGCCCTGCCCGTCATCCAATCATGAAAACGAACGTCGCCCGGAAGATAACCGACATTCGAGCAGATGACTTTCGAATCGCGCCAGACGTCCTTGCCAAAAACAGTCGCTCGACCTGTCGTGGATCGCAAAAGACCGACGAGAATACGCAAAGTTGTCGTCTTTCCCGCACCGTTTGGCCCCAGGAAACCGAAGATCGATCCTTTCGGAACCTCCAGGTTCAGTCCCGCCAGGGCCTGAATCGAGCCGTACGTTTTGATCAGACTCTGCGTCTCAATCACATTCATATTCATATCGATATCGTGTCAAAAATGAAACCGGACGCATGCTATCTTGTTGAACGATCATCACGGATGGTCATCGCCGCTCCCATACCTGCGACCCCAAAAACAACCACAATGAACCAGCAACACATTTCCTCTAATCTGCCGCAACAACCTCATCACGCATTCGTCGCTCCACAGTGCCACGGCACGAGTTCGACCTGTGGATGAATGCTTACAGTAAGATATTACGAAAAACGATCGACATTCGATTACAATTCCCGACCATGTTTCTAGTCGGAGGACGACAATGCTGATTCACCGTTTAGGGTTCACCATACTTACGATTCTCATCGCAACATGCTGTGGCTGCCATGAGCAGCCGTCAAATCCGGACTGGGTGGTCATCAACGCCAAGATCTGGACGGGCGATCGCGATCGGCCGTCGGCGGAAGTTCTTGCCGTCCGAAACGGCCGTTTCACCTATGTCGGCAACAGCGAGAAGGAAGCCCGCCGGAGCACAGGGAAAAAAGCCAGGACCCTCCAAGCCAACGGGGCCCGAATCGTCCCGGGCCTCACGGACGCCCATGTCCATTTGCTAGGCGGCGGTCTTCAGTTGTCGCGCTTGAATCTGCGAGACGCCCCCAACCGGTCCGCCTTTATTGAAGCCGTCGCAGCACGTGCCAAGAAAACACCTGAGGGTCAGTGGATTCTCGGCGGCCGCTGGACGACGGAGAGTTGGCCTGACCCAACCCAACCGACGAAGAGGTGGATCGACCCGGTGACGCCAAATCACCCCGCACTTCTTTCACGCATGGACGGTCATGGAGCTCTTGCAAACAGCCTCGCCCTCAAGCGCGCAGGCATCGACCGGCACGGACCGTCCGATCCGACGGGGGGCGAGATTGTACGCGATCCGGCGACGAACGAACCGACGGGCATCCTGCGAGAATCAGCGATCGAACTGGTGCGCCAACACATCCCGGCCCCGTCCGTTCAAATGAAAGACCAGGCCCTGGAGGCCGCGATGTCGGAGGCCAACCGTCACGGCATCACTTGCGTCCACACCATGTCCGATTGGTCCGCGTTCAGCGTGTTTGACCGAGCTCGAAAATCCGGTCGGCTGACGTTGCGAATTCGACAGTATGTCAACGAGTCCGACTGGAACCGATTCATCGACAAGGCCAAAAAGAAGCGCAACGACCATTGGCTGAGTATCATCGGCTTCAAACAGTTCATGGACGGCTCGTTGGGCTCTCGCACGGCCTACATGGCCGAACCGTACGCCGACAACCCACCCGACCAACCTGATCGCCGCGGACTGCTACTCGAAGTCATGCACACCAAGGACAAACTACGTCGCATGTGTCAGGCGGCCGTCGCCGCCGGCTTCGGCACGGCCATCCACGCCATCGGCGACCAGGCGAACCATCTCGTGTTGAACATCTATGAGAACCTGCAGACGACATCCAGCACCCGTCACCCTTGCCTGCGTATCGAGCACGCCCAACATCTGTTGCCTGAGGACATCGCGCGTTTCGCAAAACTCGGCGTCGTCGCTTCAATGCAGCCGCTCCACAAGGCGGACGATGCGCGTTATGCAGAGCAGGCCATCGGCCCGGCTCGCTGTCAGACAAGCTACGCCTTTCGCAGCCTGCTGGACGCCGGCGCGCCCTTGGCCTTCGGCAGCGACTGGCCGGTCGTGTCGCTGAATCCGTTTCTTGGACTGCACGCTGCAACGACCGGCCGCACATTGGACGGCGCCGTCTTCGTGCCTGAACAGAACATTACCATCGAGGAAGCGCTGCACGCGTACACCACGGGCCCGGCCTACGCCGTCGGAAATCACGACCACCACGGCAAGATCAAAACGGGTTATCTCGCCGACTTTGTAATCCTGGACAAAGACCCTTTCTCGATCGCGCCGGATGCGGTGAAGCAGATCGAGGCCAGCGAGACCTACGTCAGCGGCCGCCGCGTTTGGCCGAAATGACGGCTCGACCTATGCACACCGCCAACAACTGCTACGCGGACTCGTCCGGTGTCAACGAGTCTGCCGCATGTTTGGGCAATGCGTACATATTATAGAGCAAAAAGACGACGGCGGTCGTCAACATGATCGCACCGAAGGCCGTCCACATGAGATCGGGACGGTTCATTTTGTAAGTCAATCTGCCCATCAGTTCTCCAGAAAGAATACCACCGAACAGATTACCGAGTGCGACCGCCACGAAATAGTAGCCCATGTACAAAGCCTTCTTGTCGCTGGGAGCGATGCGACCGACATACTCCTGACTTGTCGGGCTTGCCATCATTTCTCCAAATGAGAAGATGAAGATACCGCCCGCGACAATCCAAATGATTCCACCCTGACCAATCATGCCCTCGGTACCGGAAAAAGTGGAAAGTCCGATGCCCACGGCCGCGATGATCATGCCGACGATCATCGTTGTGAAGCGGTGAAAGCGAGTCATTAGAAACGAAATCAAGACCTGAAAGATGATAATCGATCCTGCATTGATGTTGACGAGATACTCCGGATTGACCTGTCGCCCCTGAATGATCACCTGATTGGTCGCTTTTTCCAGATCCGCACTATCCGCCTCCACAATTTCGGCCAGCCGAGCGGGCTCCAGTCGCACTTTGCTTGCCAGAAGCTCTTCAGATGCCGACTCAAGCGACTTCTCATCGAGATTGCCGCCCGAAGCGGCGGAAAGCAGCGACTGCACTTCTGACTCGATCACTTTGCGTTCGTCGTCATTGATGGTCGCCATGACGCTTGCAATTCCAACCGTCGGATCATTCGGGTCGCTTTCACCAAAGATCTTTTCCGCAACTTCGATCACAGGGCGAGTATCCACAAAATCGCGAATATACTCCGGCATGGTGTAAAAGATCTGGTTAAAAGACGTCCAGAAGCCGGACATGATCAGGAGGAACAATGCAAAGCGCCAGTTGCTGCAATGCATCCGCTTTGCCAAGAAAGAACGCCCCTTGGAAGCGGGGTCTTTAGGATCTCCACTGCCTTTCGGCATAATGGCGTGCCAGAAGATGTTCAGAAGCAACCAGGCTGGAATAAAAAATGCGCAAACCTTCCATGTGAAGTACTGGAACCACCAAATGTTCAAATTCGCAAACATCAATGCGAAGAGCACGACGAACACGGTGATAAAGAACCGCAGGTTCCCAAGCACTTCAACCATGTTTTCGCCGACTTGCTTGAGAGAACGGTTCGATTCATCAGCACCTGACGGTGGCTCCTTGTAGAACAGCAGCACGATCACAAGATTCACCGCAGCCCAACCTGAACAGGCAACAAAGACCCATTCCCATCCCTGACCACGAACGACACCTGCGACAATCGGCCCCAGAAAACCGCCGATGTTGACCATCATGTAAAATATGCCGAAGCCGGTTGCCGAGTTTGATTCATCCGTCACTCTTGCGACGGTACCGACCACAACAGGTTTGAAGATCGCCGCCCCCACGGCCACAAACATGAAGGCCATGAAAAAAGACGGCGCCGTCGTGAATTGACCAAGAAGGTAGTATGAAACGATCATCACCAAATAGGCGATGGTGAACATTTTCTTGTAACCATATCGATCGGCCAATGCTCCGGTAATGATGGGAAACATGTAAAGAAAGAAAGGGACGATTCCCTGCAATGCCCCGCGAAGCTCGGTGGAAAAGCCCAGCCCCCCTGTTTCAACCTTGCCCGTAACGTAGACAGCCATCACTGTAAACCAGCCGTACCACGACATCCGCTCGAAGATTTCCATCGTGTTGGCAACCCAGAACGTCGAGGGATAGCTCTTAATGGTGGCGATGAAGCCGCGTTTCGTTTCGGTCACTGCGATCAGCTCCTTTCATGGCGATTTGTCAAGCAATAGGACAGGCTGAGGACGCGAAAAATACCCGAATTGTCCACTTTCATCAAATCCAGGGGTCCGTTGAAACTTATTCCAACATCAGACCGCTCGGCTCGCCTCTTTCTGAATCACTTTTCGGAAAACGACAACCAGAATCGGTGAGCCCATGGCCAAAACCGCCAGAATCAAGCACATAAACTGCGGACTCTGCGAATAAGGCACGGTATCCAACCGAGCGCCAATGTCCGGCGGACAATATCGATTCAGCAATTGTCCGGCGATCGGACCTTCGACGGACCTTGCGAGGATCGTCGGCAAGTACGACAACCCCATGTAAGAAGCTTCACGACCTACAGGTGCAATCGCCGCCGTGTACTCATACAACCTCGGCGACCAAATGGCCTCACCAATCGAGAATACCATAATCTGCAGGACGACGATGACCGCATAGCCTTGTGACAGGGACAGGCCGAGCGCGCTGCAAAACCATCCCGGGTGAATCACCAGGAATAACATCGAGATCGCAGAAATGGTGATGCCGACCACCAACACGTTGAACAACTTGAACCGTGCGACGATCGGTGTCGAAATGATGACACCAAAGCAGATGATGAACGGATTGATCGAGTTGAGCAAGCCGATCGGTGCATCTGACGAATAGACGCTCAGCTGATCGCCGTCCAGGCGCACATAGAAAGTCTTTTTCCCATCATCGATTTTCCACCTGCTCCCGGCCTCGCTGATCTCCGCGCGAGCCTCCGCGGACAGCATCAAGTCGTTGGCGCCGAACGCTTGCCTCAAACGCGGAGAAATTTCATGGTTGTCCAATTGTTTCTGAGTTTGCGCGAGATCGCCGTCTTCCGCCTGCGGACTCAGGCCGAATACATAGTCGGCAATCGTTCGTTGGTAGTACTTCGGGTAGATCTGGCTTTGATGTTCGAATACAAGCCGTACCCCGACGAGCAGAAAAAGAAACAGCATAAAACGCCAAAAGGCCGACTCCCGAAAAACGCTGGAGGCAATCGTCCAGGGCGCTTCCCATTTGCCGGATTGATCCGTCCCGACACCGGAGTTTTTCGCGTGCCTTGACCGAGAATCGGCCTGATCTATTCGACGACGCCATGCGAACATGACGGCAAGCCAACACCCGATGCTCATGGCCGACCCCATCATGAAGATCGAGCGATTTCCCCAGGGCAATCCGCGCAGCGGGTCAAGCGTCGCGTTCCCGACAAACGCACCGATATTCATAAGCAAATACAGCATGCTGAAGCCGGCCGTCTGAGATTCTTTCGAGGTGTAGCGCTTCGTCGCGGAAATCAGGATCGGCGTCATGATGGCCGTCCCAATCGCGATCAGGAATAGCGCGGGCACGACGATCGGCTTCGCAGTCGTGAAACTGATCGCGAGGCGAGAAACGATCAACAGCCCGATCGACAAATACAAGGTCCGTCTGATCCCGATCGAGTCCCCGACAAATCCGGCAATGCAGCCTGTGAGCGTGTACATCGTCATACAGGCCGCCCAGAGATTTGCGGCATTCGCGTCGCTGTACCCTAACGTCTCGCTCAAATAGAGCGTGCTTACGGTGAGCATCGCAAAGTATGCGGCGCCGTCCAACAGATTGACCAGTTGGACGCCCCAGAACTCCCGGCCGCACGACTTCAGCGCACCGAATGCACGAAAGTAATTCTTGATCGCTTGACTGACCGCGCCGTCGGTAGATGCGTCTGTCACGTCGAACTCCAAGCGACGGGCATTTGTGCCGGCCAATCTCAGATGGGATTACTTCTCATTCCCCCAAAGCTGCGCCAGTTCGACCAGCACTTCCACCGCCTTTTCCATTTGTTCCAGACATGCGAATTCCAGTGGCGAATGGAAGTTGTGCATACCGACCGAGAGATTCGGCGTCGGCAGCCCCATTTCGCTGAGGCGAGAGCCGTCGGTGCCGCCTCGGATCGATTGGAGCTTCGGCTCCAGACCCGCACGACGAATGGCCTCCTGAGCCAGCTTGTTTGCGCGAGGCTCCTTTTCCAGGGCTTCGATCATGTTGCGGTATTGTTTTTGTATGCGAATCCCGATTTCCGCCTCGGGATGCGCGGCCCGCGTCTTTTCCGCAATCGTATCAAGCAGCTTCGCCTGGTCCGCGAGGTCGGCCGTGACAAAACTCCGGAGAAGACATTTGATTCTTACTTCAGGCACGCCGCCGTCGATGACGTAGGGATGCAGGAAGCCCTCACGCCCTTCCGTGGATTCCGGCGACATCGTGTCAGACGGCATATGGGAAAGAAATGTCGCGGCGACCCGAAGCGCGTTGACCATACGATCCTTGGCGAATCCGGGGTGGATGTTCTTCCCTGCAATCGTGATGATTGCCTGGTCGGCAGAGAATGTTTCACATTCAAGGTTGCCCTGGTCCTCACCGTCAAGCGTGTAAGCGACCGTCGCATCGATTTTTTTCAGATCGAGTTTGTCCGTGCCGCGACCGATTTCCTCATCGCATGTGAAGACAATACGAATGGGGCCGTGCTTGAGCTCGGGATGGCTCATCAAGTGCTCGGCCGCCGTCATGATCACGGCCACGCCCGACTTGTCGTCGGCGCCGAGCAGCGTGGTTCCGTCCGTGGTGATGATCGTTTTGCCTTTCAACGCCGCCAACTCCGGCGACTCCGCGACACGGATGACCCGGGCCTTGTCGCCGGAGAGAACAATGTCGTTGCCATCGTAATTTTCGTGGACGGCCGGCTTGACGTCCTTGGCCGTGAATTCCGGGGAGGTATCCATGTGCGCAAGCCAGGCCATGGTCGGCGCTCCGTCGACATTGCCGGGAATTGTGGCCATCACGATGCCGTGTTCGTCCATGCCGACGTCGTCGAGATGAAGCGATTTCAGCTCATCGGTGAGCATCCGACCCAAGTCGAACTGGCCCGGAGAGCTTGGATAGGCTTCGGTGTCCTCGTTGGCGGTGGTTTCGACTTTCACGTAACGGCAGAAACGATCGAGCAGGGTACTCATGATGCACTCCGAAGCGATAAAACTAACGTTTGTCCGTTTCCCCGAGGTTGGTTCGAGGCCGGGCTAGTTTACTCAAACGGGGTGATTTGTGTAAGAACGTGTGAGAAAGTCGATCTGCAGATCGCGAGACACTCACTCCCCGGACCCCGGGCAGGCCTGCCCGGGGCTTTGACGGAACTCGCGCGAACGGCATGACCGAACGCAGTCTGAACGCTTCACCCGGTTGCCCTTGGTCTAACCACTGACTAGCATTCCGCTATGCTCGTGCTCGAAACAACCGAAGCTGCCGTCCAACAGGCAGAGCACGTCAGTCTTGATGACGCTGCGATCCAGAACTGGGCAAGCGACGTCGCATCGGACGCGCTCCGTCCGTCCGGCTATGAACTGTACGCATCCCTGCCCGGCTCTCAGGAGCAACTGGCCAATCTCGTGCTCCTGATCGATGCGCTGAATTTTTGTTTCTGGTCGCCCGATCCGATACGAATTCAGTGGCGCGGCGATACTTACGAGCGTTTCAATGCGATGCTCGTTTCCCTCATGCTCGCGGCGAAGTACGAACCGAAATGGTTCGACGCGGAATATTGGGTCAGCGTACCGCGCGAGGAAATCCGGGATGTTCTCAGCGGCAAGGGACAATTGTTACTCTTCGAAGAACGCGAGCAAATCATTCGCAAGACCGGCGAGATATTGTTGGATCGATTTGACGGCCAGTTTATCCACGCCGTGGAATCGGTGAACGAAAAGGCTTGGCCGCTTGCGGTCTTGCTGATGACCAACCTTGATTCCTTTCGCGACGTGAGCCAGTACAGAGGCCGTCCGGTCTATTTCATGAAGCGGGCTCAGATTTGCGCGCTGGATCTCGCCGTCGTTTGGCAGCAGCACGACCATCCGGCGCTCTCGGGCCTGGAAGAGCTGACGGCCTTCGCCGATTATCGCGTACCGCAGGCACTGCGACATCTCGGTATCCTGACCTTGTCGCCGGCCTTGGCCGAGGCTGTCGAGCAGGAACGCGAAATCAAACAGGGTTCTGACGAAGAAGTGGAAATTCGGGCGGCGACCGTGCAGGCGGTGGATCGAATGGCAAAGGCCCTTTTCAGGATCGGCAAAACCGTTCCGGCCTGGCAAATCGACTGGTATCTCTGGGCCCTGTCGCATGAAGACGGAGTCAAGGTGAACCACCATCGTACGCGAACCGTCTATTATTAGTTGACCAAGTTGTTGAAATCATGAAACCCCCACGAAGGAGTTCGGTTTTGGCCATCGATCATTCAGTACGGCAGTTTATCAAGCGGCGCTTATTGGCAGCATTGGCGTGGACGGCTCTTATCACCGTCCTGATGCCGGCGGGTTGCGTCAAGCAGGATGCGAAGGTCGCCATTGAAATACCCAAGGAGGTCAAGACCCCCGACCGCGAGAAGGCCACCCCCCTTCCCAAGACTGAAAAAGTTCCCGAACCGGTCGAATTGACGATCGTTGAAAAAATTCAAAACGATCCCGTCGCCTATTTCGAGAACTGCCTGGCCGAGGCCCGTAAGATCCGAACATTCCGGTCCAACTTCTTGAGACAGGAACGACTGCAGCGCGGACTTGCAAAACAACTGATGCCCGCGGAGCACATGATTGCCGATTACCGCGACAATCCCTTCAGCGTTCGCTTCACCTGGACCGACGAGGACAGCGAGTATCTGCAATGCGTTTACATCGAAGGGCAGAACGATAACAAGGTTGCCTTGCTGCCGAGGAGGGGCCTCTTCGGGCTCAAGCCGACGGTGGGCAACTGGCCGGTTCCCTTTGCCGTGGCGTTCCACAAAACGCGAAACCCGATCACGGACTTTGGCCTGCGACGCATGATGGAGCGCACCCTTGATCGGATCGAGAAGGCGAAGCCGCATGGTGAGGTCAAAATCAAGGTACAGGATGCAGGGGCGTTCGGACCGGACAAAAGGCCGTGCTATCACTTTGAAATACTCTACCCGACCGGCGATGAGTATCCGTGCAAACTACAGGATTTATACATCGACAGTGAAACGAAGCTGCCCGTCGAAACCCGGCTTTGGTTGACGGAAGGAAACGAAAGAACCACGGATACGCTCGACGCCATTTATCAATACACTGATTTTCGGCCGGGCGCCGAGGTCACGGACCGGCACTTCGTAATCGACATCAATCAAAAGAAAACAGGGCCCAAGAAAACCGAAGAAGTCACGGCGGCGGGCACGGACACGGCCGGGGCCACGGAATAGATCTGAATGAAACTCTGACAGAACGACGAGAAGTACGCTATGATCCTGAAGGTTCGACGTTTGATGACCATGCAACAGCCTCCGGAGGTGCCATCATGGGTAGAGCCAGCCTGATCGCCATGCTTCTCGTCCTCGTCGGCACGGCCGCCTGCGATCCGGCCGATGTTGAGAAGGCAAAGCAGAAAGCCAAAGACGCCAAGGACGCCACGACACAGGCGGCGTCAGATGCGAAGGACAAAGCCGAGCCGTACCTGGAAAAGGGCGCGGCCAAGGCCAAGGAAGCCTACGAAAAGGGAAAACAAAAAGCCGGTGAGCTGGCGGAAAAAGGCAAACAGAAGGCGGGCGAACTGAAGGAAAAGGCCAAAGAGAAGGCCGGCGAAATCGCGGAGAAATCAAAACCGTACATCGAAAAAGCCAAGCGCGCCACGACCCAGGCTGTCGAGAAAGCGAAGACGGCAACAACTCAGGCCGTCGAAAAAGCCAAAAAGGCCACGACCCAAGCCGTCGAAAAAGCAAAGGACACGCTGGATTGACCGTACGCCCGACGAATAAGACCGAGGCGCACCGGATTTCATCGGATTCGCATTTCTCCGCCGCAACGATTAGGAAGATTGTCAAGGCTCCCGTAGGCCGATAGAGTCTGTGCGAGCGTTTAGGAGGTCCGATGCCGTTGACGAAATCGAAAGTTGCCATCCTCCGCACAAAACCTGCAACCGTCCTGACCGACTACCATCGCCTGTTGAACCTTGCCGACTATCAATCGGTCGTCGCCAAGGATGCGGACACGGCGCTCAAGATCAATATCAGCTGGCATTTCTTCTTTCCCGGAAGCTCGACCACGCCCTGGCAACTCGAAGGCGTCATCCGCGCGATGAAACAGGATGGCTATGAGTCGGACCTGATCCACGGCTGTCACAATCGCACGGTCGTCATCGATGCACACCTGGGCGAGCGGGAGAACAAACAGGTCAACGTCACCGATGCCCACGGCTTACGAAACGTGCACCTCTATGAAGGCGAGGAGTGGATTCACATTCGCGACGCCGTCGGAGACCTGGCCGACAAATTCATTTGCCTTAACGAGGTTTATCCCAAGGGCTTTCATATCCCCAAACGCTTCATCGGCGAGAACATCATCCATCTGCCCACGGTCAAGACACACATCTTCACGACGACGACCGGCGCGATGAAAAACGCCTTCGGTGGTTTGCTGAACGAGCATCGCCACTGGACACACCCGGTCATTCATGAGACGCTGGTCGATTTGCTCATGATCCAGAAAAAGATCCATCGCGGCGTCTTCGCCGTCATGGACGGCACCTTTGCCGGCGACGGACCGGGCCCCCGCTGCATGATCCCGCATGTGAAGAACGTCATCCTGGCGAGCGACGATCAGGTGGCGATTGATGCCGTCGCGGCGAAGCTGATGGGCATCGATCCGATGTCGATCAAGTTCATCAAAATTGCGCATGACATGGGCCTCGGCTGCGGCGACCCGCGCGAGATTGAAATCGTCGGAGACGTCGACGCGGCGAACGAAAACTGGCACTTCGACGGACCGTTCAAGAAAATGACCTTCGCTTCCAGAATGCAGCACAAGATTTACTGGGGTCCGCTCAAGAAACCTATCGAATGGTCTTTGAAGACGGTGCTCGCCCCCTGGGCATACATCGCCAGTGTGGTCTATCACGACAGCCTTTGGTATCCGTTGAATGCCAAAAAGAAAATGCGCGACGTGCTGGACAGCGACTGGGGCAGGCTATTCCGCAATTGGGAAACGCTGACGCCTGACGAAAACGGTTTTCCAACGGTCGGCGACTCGTCGGCCGAGATCAAGCGCACCGGATTTAAAGCCTTCATGAAGTCACTCGGCATCCTGGGCACCTGCGTCAAGGAGGCCCCGGAGTTCGGCACGCGCAAGCGCAAACTGCAAAAGACCGCTTCATAATCAAAAGCCGTTTTCACGATCCCTTCTTATTCGACAAACGTCGACACGCATCGACACTTTTGCTTTGTTACACGGAGCACACCGTTTTATCGGAAGCTGCAGACACGGCGTCACACCATGGCTGATTGTCGTGATCTACCAAAATCGGTAACATAACCGGCAGGGCTGCGTACGACGCTCACAAGCAAGAAGCAACCGACCTCGCCCGTCTTCCTGACGCTCGCCAACTGTTGAGAGGAGCTGACCTGATGCATCTGAAATTGAGATCACGACTTTTCACCAACGTCGCTTGTGTAGTGATGCTGTCCGTCACCGGTCTGGTTCTTCGAACAGCCACGGCCACCACCCCGGCACCCCCGACCAACGGTTGCTCGACGACCACGACGATCGACGCCACCGATCCGGCCCTGCCGATCACGATCACGAACAGCGCCACGTTCACCTCGACCATCACGGTCGCCGGTCTCGACCCGGTCCTCTGGGACATCGATGTCGAAACCTTCATTCGCCATACGTATTGCGACGACCTCGACATCTTCCTGATTTCACCGGAAGGAACTCGTGTGACACTCACGACCGACAATGGCGACAGCCGTAACAATATCTTCAACGGCACCCTGTGGGATGACGACGCCGGCGACACCAACGGGCCGATCACCGAGGTTCCCTTGGCCAACAATGTCGTCGAAACGCCGGTGGTCCCCGAAGAGGCCATGGGCGCCTTCATCGGTGAGGACCCCAACGGCGTCTGGACCCTGGAAGTTACTGACGACGCCAACTTCGATACGGGCTTCATTGATGCATGGTCGTTGATCATCACCACCATCCCCGAGAACCCGGTCAATCAGACGACGGATTTTGTCAACCCCGACATCAATCTGCCGATCGCGATCCCAGACAGCACCACGATCCTCTCGACCGTTGACGTGACGGGCCTTGACACGCTCCTGTGCGATGTCAATCTGGTGACCGACATCACGCACACCTTTGCCGCCGATCTCGACATCTTCCTGACCTCGCCGGAAGGAACGATCGTGACGCTCACGACCGACAACGGCGGTGGCAACGATGATGTCTTCGACGGCACGGTCTGGGATGATGACGCGGGCGACGACCCCACCGAGCCGGAACCGGTGACCGACAGCAGCTTCGCCAACAACGCCACCGAAACCCCACTGGCGCCCGAGGAGGCCCTGGCCGCCTTCATCGGCGAAGACCCCAACGGCACCTGGACCCTCAGCGTTCGCGACGATACCAACGGCGATACTGGCTCACTAGACGGCTGGACCCTCGAGCTGACGACCTGCATCCTGGTCGACGGCGACGGTGACGGCGTCGCGGACGTCTGCGATCCCTGCCCGATCGACAACCCGGACGATACCGACGCCGACGGCGTTTGCGAGTCGGAAGACATCTGCCCCGGCGGTGATGACAATGTCGACACCGATGCTGACGGCGTGCCGGATTTCTGCGATGTTTGCCCGGGTGGTGACGACAACGTCGATAGCGACGGCGACGGTGTTCCCGACTTCTGCGACGTTTGCGCCGGCGGCGACGACAACGTCGACGGCGATGGCGACGGAGTCGCCGACTTCTGCGATCCGTGCCCGGCCGACGACCCTGATGACTCTGACGGTGACGGCGTTTGCGACAGCAACGACGTCTGCCCCGGCGGCGACGACAATGCCGACGCCGACGGTGACGGTGTGGCCGACTTCTGCGACCCCTGTCCCGCGGACAACCCCGATGATTCCGACGGTGACGGCGTCTGCGACAGCAACGACGTCTGCCCAGGCGGCAACGACAATGTTGACACAGACGGCGACGGGTTGGCCGACTTCTGCGACCCGTGCCCGGACGGCGACCCCAACGACTCGGACGGCGACGGCATCTGCGACAGTGCCGACGTTTGCCCCGGCGGTGATGACACGGTGGACACGGACGGCGACGGCGAGCCGGATGCGTGTGACGACACACCGACAGGGCAGGAAGTTCCCGGAGAAGAATGTTGCGCCCCTGGCACCATGACGATGATGCCGTTCACGATGCTGGGTTGGAGTTGGATGCGGCGACGACGTAGGAAGGTGAGGGGATTGGGGATCAGGGGATAAGGGATAAGGCGTCCGAGGAGAACAGCTAATCGTAAGGCATGCGCAGCACGGGTGCCCCGCCCTCTCCGGAGTGGGGGGCGGATTCACTCTGATATTAGCCCCGGCGTTCACGCCGGGGATAAAGAAGCAAAAAAACATGAGGCCCCGTTTACGGGGCCTTTCCCCGCCATCGTTGCCCGGTTAGATTCCGAGGTGTGCAGCGAGAAGGCCCGTCAACGGGCCTGAATAAATAAATCGTGACGACCGAATCCCCGGCGTAAACGCCGGGGCTAATATCAAAGTGAATCACGACTCAAATATGAACTTGACGCGAAACGTTGCCTCCGGGGGGTGGGGGACGGAAACGCAGGCGAGTGAATCACACAAAAAAAAGGCGGCCGACATCGAGCGATGCGGCCGCCGTTCTTATTTTGAATCAAACAATCCTACGCAACTTCTCGAACGCCCTCGTTATGAACCGTCGCCGATGACAGCTTGCCCTCCGGCCCGGGCGGCTCGTCGTCCGACTCTTCCTTCGGCGGTTCCACGCCCCCTTCCTCATTCCAGCGTCAAAAACAGCTCCTCAAAAAAAACGTATTTCCATGACGGGGTTTCCTCGTTTTTGGCGTTTACGGGGGTGAGGCGTCGATTCGGACCCGCAAGGGGGGATTCTGAACGATTCGCCTCGCTAAAACAGCGTGTTTAAGGAGTCATCCATCCGATGTGCAAAAAAGTACGATCTTCAACGTTTATCACCACCGCGACCCTGGTTGCCATGACGTCTATTCTCGGCTTGGGCGTTCGACCAGTCACGGCCACAACGCCCCCACCGCCGCCCAACGGCTGCTCGACAACAACGACGATCGACAGCACCGATCCGGCCCTGCCGATCGCGATCACCGACAATGCCACGTTCACCTCGACCATCACGGTCTCCGGTCTCAACCCGGTCCTGTGGGACGTCGATCTTGAAACATCTATCCGCCATATGGCGAGTGGCCATCTCCAGATCTTCCTGATCTCACCGGCCGGGACCCGCGTGACGCTCACGACCAACAACGGCGGCAACCTCGATGACGTCTTCGACCGCACGGTCTGGGATGATGACGCCGGCGACGTCAACGGGCCGGGCCCGATCACCGACAATCAGCTACTCAACAACGTCACCGAGACCCCGGTGGTCCCCGAGGAGGCCCTGGGCGCTTTCATCGGCGAAGATCCCAACGGCGTTTGGACTCTTGAAATCCGCGACACTCTTGCTGGGCAAACGGGTGAACTGGAAGACTGGTCGCTGATCCTCACGACGCTCCCCGAGGCGCCGGTCAATCAGACCACAAACCTGGAGAGCGATGACCTGAACCTGCCGATTACAATCTTTGACAACGGGGCACTTTTCTCCTCCACGCTGACCGTGGCCGGGCTCGACTCCCTCTTGTGCGACATCGACCTGACGACCTTCATTACGATCAGCAATTCCGGTGATCTGGACATCTCCCTGACCTCACCCGCCGGGACGCAAGTGACGATCACGACCGACAACGGCGGCTTCCTCGACAACCTCTACAACGGCACCGTGTGGGATGACGATGGCGGCGACACCAACGGACCGGGCCCCATCACCGACAACGACCTGACCAACAACGTCACCGAGACCCCGGTGGTTCCGGAGGAGGCCCTGGGCGCCTTCATCGGCGAAGACCCCAACGGCACCTGGACCCTCACCGCCACTGATATCAGGCCCGGCGATGGCGATTTTGGCGTACTGGCCGACTGGTCGCTCGACCTGACAACTTGCGAACTGGACGACAACGACGGTGACGGCGTGGCCGACGGCTGCGATCCCTGCCCATTCGACAATCCGGACGACACTGACGGTGACGGCGTCTGCGACAGCAACGACATCTGCCCTGATGGTGACGACAACATCGACGCGGACGCTGACGGCGTGCCCGACTTCTGCGATGTTTGTCCCGGCGGCGACGACAACGTTGACGGTGATGGCGACGGTGTGGCCGACTTCTGCGATCCGTGTCCGCTCGACAACCCGGATGACACCGACGGTGACGGCGTCTGCGACAGCAATGACATCTGCCCCGGCGGTGATGACAACATCGACACAGACGCTGACGGTGTGCCGGATTTCTGCGATGTTTGTGCTGGCGGCGACGACAACGTTGACGGCGATGGCGATGGTGTGGCCGACTTCTGTGACCCGTGTCCGGCGGACAATCCCGATGACTCCGATGGCGACGGCGTCTGTGACAGCGACGACGTGTGCGACGGCGGCGACGACACGGTGGACTCGGACGGCGACGGCGAACCGGACGCCTGCGACGATACCCCGACGGGCCAGGAGGTTCCGGGAGACGAATGTTGCGGCACCGGCACCATGATGATGACGCCGCTCACCATGGTGGGTTGGAGTTGGATGCGACGGCGTAAGCACCGCTCTCGAATGCAACGCTAGACGGCGAGGCGAAAGATCAGGAAGGCCAAAACAGGCGTGTTTAAGGAGTGATCCATCCGATGTGCAAGAAAATACGACCTACAACGTTTGTCACCACCACGACCTTGGTGGCCGTGACATCTATTCTCGGCTTGGGCGTTCGACCGGTCACGGCCACAACGCCCCCACCACCGCCCAACGGCTGCTCGACGACCACGACGATCGACAGCACCGATCCGGCCCTGCCGATCGCGATCACCGACAATGCCACGTTCACCTCGACCATCACGGTCTCCGGTCTCAACCCGGTCCTCTGGGACGTCGATGTCGAAACCTTCATCCGCCATACGTTTTGTGGCAATCTCGACATCTTCCTGGAGTCACCAGCCGGGACACGGATCACGCTCGTGTCGAGCCGCGGCGGCGATCGCGACAATCTCTATGATGGCACCCTATGGGATGACGACGCCGGTGACACCAACGCGCCGGGCCCGGTGACCGACACCGACTTCGACAACGACGTCACCGAGACGCCTTTGGTTCCGGAGGAGCCCCTGGGCGCCTTCATCGGCGAAGACCCCAACGGCATCTGGACCCTGTCGGTTCAAGATTCCATGTTCCCCAATAGCGGATCACTGGACGCCTGGTCGCTGATCATCACGACGCTCCCCGAGGCGCCGGTCAATCAGGCCAACAACCTGCCCAGCGATGACGTGAACCTGCCGATTGCGATCCCCGACACCACGACGATCACATCCACCACAACGGTGACCGGTCTCGGTCCTTTTCTGTGCGATATCGATCTTACGACCTTCATTCCGCACGACTTTTCCGGTGATCTGACTGTCTTCCTGATCTCACCCGCCGGGACGCGCGTGACGATCACAACCCGTAACGGCGGTCCTATCGAAAGCATCTTCAACGGCACCCTGTGGGATGACGACGCCGGCGACACCGTCCCCCCGGGCGCGGTCACCAACATCATCAGCCTCTTCCACAACATAGCCGAGACGCCGCTCGCCCCGGAGGAGGCGATGGGCGCCTTCATCGGCGAAGACCCCAACGGCACCTGGACCCTGGAAGTGAGTGACCACGCCCTTTTCGAAACGGGGGAATTGACCGACTGGAGCCTCGACCTGACGACCTGCGAACTGAACGACAGCGACGGTGACGGTGTGGCCGACGTCTGCGATCCCTGCCCGCTCGACAACCCGGACGACACCGACGGTGACGGCGTCTGCGACAGCAACGACATCTGCCCCGGCGGTGATGACGCGATCGATACCGATGCCGACGGCGTGCCGGATTTCTGCGATGTTTGCCCGGGTGGTGACGACAACGTGGACGGCGATGGCGACGGTGTGGCCGACTTCTGTGATCCGTGCCCGGCCGACGACCCCGATGACTCCGACGGCGACGGTGTCTGCGACAGCGACGACGCCTGCCTCGGCGGCGACGACAACGCCGACGGTGACGGTGACGGCGTGGCCGACTTCTGTGACCCGTGTCCGGATGACGCCGCGGATGACTCGGACGGTGACGGCGTCTGCGACAGCGACGATGTCTGCGACGGCGGTGACGATACGGTGGACTCGGACGGCGACGGCGAACCGGACGCCTGTGACGACACACCGACGGGTCAGACCCTACCGGAGCAGGTGGACTGCTGCGGCGGCAGCGTCCCGATGATGACGCCGTTCATGCTGATGGGTTGGAGTTGGATGCAACGTCGGCGGCGGAAACACCGGAACGCATCGGCGTAGCATAATATCGTTATTAACATAGCTTGGCAGGGTGGGTCATGGACCCACCCCACCTCTCTCTCCCCGGGGTCGGGTGTGTTGTTTCTCGAGCTGCGCGAGCCGAAGCCCTCGCCGTCATCGACCATGCCCCAAGAAATTGACAAGTTATGAAGCCGGGGATACTTGCGCCGAACACGTACTCCAATGAGCTTCTGGTGAAATATATCTCACGGCCTGTGCAGAATCATTTATAACATCGCCGGGTATTTGGAATGGCGCTTCTCGAACCTTGCAGTGCCGACCGACGAGCCGGATTCGGTCGATCACGACGTCGGGTGACGGTTCTTCATAAGAAAACACGCAAAGAGGAAGCACCTTGTCACGGTCGTCCACCACGTACGGCAGGCGAAATCGCGGGAAACATTCCTGTCAAGCGCCCCAAATTGATAGCCGATATCACTTGCATGCTTTCACAGGATCAAGCCCCGGCTTGCTGCATCGCGCGCACCCGTTGCGCGACGTTTCCGCGTTCCGGCAATCACCTTCTCCTGGAGCTTCTTCGTGCCTACTTTGGAGACGGACTCCATGATTGCGATATCCATAAGCAACCGGAACGTGGTCTTGACAGCGATCCCGCGACCAATTTTGAAAAGACTCACGATCTGAAACTTCTTGACCCCATCGATGGGGCCCTTCGCCACATCGTTCAGGTACGTTTTCCAACCGACGCGATCGCGTCCTGGTACACGATGGCCTGCACTCAAAACCACCCGGACAACCCCACCAGTTGGCAAACCTATGCGATCCAGGTTTCGTCGTTCTGGCTCCGGTTTTATCGGAAATGGGTCCTGAACCCCGTTCCGAACCGGTTGGTTGTCGGCTACGACGATCTGGTGGACCATCCCTCTGAGACGCTTGCACAAGTTGTCGAACATCTTACCGATCAGCCGGCCGACCTCATGAGAGCCCGTGATGCCTGCAACGGTCGCAACATCGGCCGGCGCAACAGCTATCGCAACTTCAAATATTACGGTGATCAGTTCGGTGGATTTATGAACTCGTTGTTTTGCACCACGCCTGGTGTGGACATCGAGCGAAGCCGGATTGACTCCGCCTCCCTGAACAGGCATCCCGTGTCTGCATAGTATCGGGCAGAATGCCCCCGCAATAAGCATTTCGACCCTCATCGCCCCCCTTGAGTCAAAAAATTTGAAATTCCGCGTCAGGCGCTTGCCGTTCGCCGTGTAAACCTGGTGAGGAAAACAAGAATTAAAACAGGGGATGATTATGTTACGTCAATTTGCTCGGCGGTCCGTCGGCCGCGTCGCCCGGACGCTCCTCATCGGACTGCTTCTCGTCCTGCCATTCTCGTCATGCAGCCTCGTCAGTCCATTTTGTGGGCCTCGCTTTGAGAACAGTGAGTTCGGAACAGGCATCACGCCTGCCTTCGACGTCGTTCTAAACGGAGGCACCCGGATCTACCAGAGAACGTTCAGGGTCAGCAACGTCTGTCCGGATGAGCACGTCACCGCCAATTTCGTCGTGTCGAAGGAAAACTTGAATAGCAGTTTGCTGCTGCCTGTCACGATTCGAGGCTACATTTTCTATTCGTTCCTATTTCCCAACGAAGAGGTCGTGCTGGCTGATAATACGATGGCGTTCGAGTTCGGAGCCGGAGACGTCGATGCAGGACTGAAGCAGCAGTTCGGCGATGATCCGGCCGAGTATTTCGTCGTCCTGCAAATCGAGTTCCCCACCACGGGCTCCGAGGCTCAGGACCTCAATTATGTGAATGAGACGATCCAGCTCAAGTGGGACGTGACCACAACCTACTTTGAGTTTTCAGGCGGCTCCTAATTCCGTCAACGTCAGAATCGCCTGAGGAATCAACCACGAACCATTCGAGTGAGGAAGCAACGACGTGCCCACCCTTTGTTCGCTCTCGACCAAAGGGTGGGCAATTTCATGAGAGTATTTCTCTCACTCGACAGCATGCTGCATGCCAATCGAGTCATGAGACACCGTGCAAAATGACATGCACGGGCACGCTCCGCGGCCCGCAGAGGCCAATCCTTTGCATTTCGTTCGACGGCGCGGTAAGCTCACACGGAATGGTGGAGTAGGAGTCCCCCCTATCCATGGGGCTCACCCATTTTCTCGAAGGCCAATCGGCCAGCTCTTGCGAAGTGGCGATTCTGGAGTTTGGTGATCATGCCTCGACTAAGCGCATTCACTTGCTCGTATCGGAGTCTGGCTCTTGCAACTTTCCTGGCCGGTTTCCTCGCTGACACGGCGTGGTCGGCAGCCCCATTCCTCGAAGAGGCCCAGCCCCGCGGTCTCGTTTATGCCATGCAAGACTACCCACAGATCTACGGCAATCCGGGATTCGGCTGCGGATTTGCAGACCTCGACAATGACCATGACCCGGACATCGTGATCATCGGCGCCACGAGTGGACTCGTCGGCATCTTCGAGAATGACGGGAGCGGCCGATTCACCGATCGCTCCACGGGCAATGGCATTCCGATCCTACCCGCGGGTTCAGCCTTTGCAGCAGCGGACTATGACGCCGACGGCGACCTCGATCTCTACCTGACACAGTTCGGAGATGCGAACGTGTTGGTCAGGAACGACGGCAACTTCCAATTCACCGACGTCACCGGTACCGCGGGCGTCTGTGACAACGGCGCCGGAGAAGCGGCGAGCTTCGGCGACTACGACGGCGACGGATGGCTCGATCTATATCTCTGTAACTACAACGGAAACTTTCCAGGCACCGAAAACATAAACAACAAGCTGTATCGCAACACCGGTCAAGGCACGTTTCAAGACGTCAGCGTCGCGCAGGGCGTGGACAACGCCGGGAACAGTTTTCAAGCCGTCTGGTTCGACTATGATCGTGACGGCGACGTCGATTTATATCTCTCCAACGACCGAGGTCACCTGAACGGGCTTCCGAATCAACTGTGGCGAAACGACGGTGGACAGCTCGTCAACGTCTCCGCCGGTTCCGGCGCAGACCTGGGGCTGTTCTCGATGGGCGTGGCCTGTGGCGATTTTGACGGCAACGGTTGGCCGGACTTGTATTGCACAAACATCGGCGGATATGAGGACGGCTTCAATCCCCTGTTTCTCAATCAAGGCAATGGAACGTTCGTCGAGGCGTCCGCCCCGGCCGGCGTCGATCAATACATCACTTCCTGGGGCTCGATTTTTTTCGATTACGATAACGACGGCCATCAGGATCTCTACGTGAACAACATGTTCCAGCCGAATGCGCTCTTTGTCAGCGACGGCACGTTTCCGTGTGTGGAGATCGCTGCATCGGTCAACGTGACCGCAAGCACGCAACCCTCCTTTGGTTCCGCCGTGGCCGACGTGGACAATGACGGCGATCTGGATCTGCTGGTCAATAACCTCGAGGGAAATGTCGAGCTGTTCATCAATTATGAAGGTGAGACCCGAAACTGGATTAAATACCGAATGATCGGCCGCGGCAACAACCTCTTTGCCGTCGGATGCAACGTCGACACCCGTGTCGGCGGAACCTGGCAGTTCCGCGAAATCATCGCGGGCGGCAACGGATACCTCGGACAGAACGAACTGATCATTCACGTCGGCCTCGATGACGCGACGCTCATCGACGAAGTCGTCGTGACCTGGCCCGGCGGCGGCACTCGCACGTTGACCAGCCTGCCTGTCAACCAGACTTATCCGCTTTATCCGCCGGAGCGACTTGGCGACAGCGACGCGGATGGCGATGTCGATCTGGACGACGTGGATGATTTCGTGTTCGTCATTTTGGGAAATGACACGAACGTTGATCACGTCGCTTTGTCCGATATGGACGGCAATTCGATCGTTGACGGCAAAGACTTGCAGGCCTTTGTGCAGGCGATGTCGCCGTAGCCTGCACATAGAGCGCGCCCTGCTCCTCGCAAGACGCGAACATCATCAAAGACAACACGTTCAAGCCCCCTCAGCCCGGCAAACGCGCCACCCAAATGTCCGGGATGTCGTCGGGGTTCCTCGCCATGCCGGCAACTGTGCGCCCGTCGGCGGAGATCACGGTGGCCGACGTGAGCCACCAGCCTTCGAGCATGGCTTTGTCTTCTTCCGACAGCAGGCTGACGATGGGTCTCATCCCGTTCTCCGCATCCCAAATGAAGGCAACGCTATGCACTTTGCCGATGTTGGCCGAACCGACGATGACGGAACCGTCGAACGATGTGGCGTTCGCGTTCCCAAGATTCGCCACCGACGAACCGCCGGCGGATACGGTGGAATTCGGCGGGGCGTCGGCGAACTCTCCGATGCGATCCTCCGGCATTCCGCCCAAGCCGACGAGGCCCTCTTCCTGTGTCCAACGAAACGGTTCCGCCACGTTCTGATGAACCCGCAAACCGACGATCGTCGAGCCGTCTCCGGAGATATCGTTCGCTCTGCTCCAGGACTTCGGGTCGGGCGAATCGTCGATCACGACGGCGCCGGACTCTTCCGTCCACCGGAAAACGCGCCGATGTCGGGCAAAGTCGACCTTCCCGGCGATGACTCGACCATCATCGGACACGTGATCCGCCGAGCATGACCTGTTCTCCAGGGAAGGAACACTGAATAGATGGTAACCGTCGGTCTCTGTCCATCGAAAGGCCAAAGAAGGACTCGACCTCGCGTTGGCGCTGCCGACGACCAACGATCCGTCACCCGACACCGCGTTTGCGCTGAGGAGAATGATTGGATCCGGCGCAGTTTCAAGCGGAACGAATCCGCCGGTGCGTGTCCATCGAAAGCCCTGACGACCGTCGGGCGAAGTGGATTCACCGATGATGATACGGCCGTCCGCAGAGACGGCCCTGGCTTCACTGAGGTTAAGGTCGGTGTCATCGATGAAGCCGATCGGTTCAACCCCGTCGATCGACGTCAGACGAAACGCCTCGGTTCGCGCGATCGGGGAGGAATTCGAGCTGGACTTCCCTGAAGGCTCGTTGGCTAACAACAACGTGCCGACGATCTCACTCCCGTCGCAGGACATGCCGCTGACCTGAGTGACGAGCGATCCGCCCAAATCCAACATCGTCCCGAGCATCAGGACCCCGGTCTGATCGGGAGACGTGCACGCATCGGGAGGCCCTGTCGGATCGCAAGCCGTGCCCGTGACCAGGGGGAAAATCCCCGGTCGGTCACAAAACGAGTTCAGATCGCAGGATGTGCACGCGGCGAGCATGCACAGGATCGGCAAGTACAATTGTGACGCAAAGAGACCAAAATTGCCCAATCGACGACGGGAACAATTCCGAAGCATCGCCATCCTCCTCCCGTAAGACACGATTACACGGCCGCTATATTATTAGCAATAACAGAGTGTCCGACCTCTCGTATCGGACGAGGGGCGTCGTTTGGCGGCATTCACGCACCGACGCTGGCCACTTGCACACCCTGGATCTGTGGACACCCCGTCAAATCACGATATGCAAATCCTGCCGCTCTCTATTGCGGCCGCTTGCCGACACGGTTCAAGACCATCAGACGCCGTTCCGTCATGTCTTCGATCGCAAACCGAATGCCCTCGCGGCCCAGGCCGCTGTCCTTGACACCGCCGTACGGCATGTTGTCAACACGGAACGACGGCACGTCATTGATCACGACACCGCCGACATCCAGTTCGTTGAAGGCGTAGAAGGCCGAGTCCACGCTCTTCGTGAACACACCGGCCTGCAAGCCGAAATCGCTCGCATTGACCCGCGCGCATGCCTGCTCAAACGAATGGAACGGCTCCACCGTCGCCACCGGGCCAAAGGCCTCCTGACAACTGAGCGCGGCATCGTGGGGCACATTCTCGACAAACGTGGCATCGAAAAACGGCCCGCTGCGCCGGCCGCCGCAAAGAACCTTCGCGCCCCCTTCCACCGCTGCGGCGACCCATTCCTCTAGCCGCATGGCCTCTTTCTCAGAGATGAGCGGGCCGAGGAACGTGTCCTCATCGAGCGGGTCACCGGCTTTCAATTGTCCGGCGGCCGCGACCAGTTTGGACTTGAACTCGTCATAAATGGATTCGTGAATCATCACGCGTTGAACACCGATGCAGGACTGGCCCGACTGGTAAAAGGCCCCCATCATCAAACGGGAGACGGCATACGCCTGATCGACCTCGCGGTCGACGATGCACGCGGCATTTCCGCCGAGTTCGAGCACCACCTTCTTCTTACCAGCCCTGGCCTTGAGCGCCCAGCCGACCACGGGCGAACCGGTAAACGAAAGCAGCTTGAAGCGCTCGTCAGTCGTGAACAAGTCCGCACCGTCGCGCCGACACGGTAGAATACTGAACGCGCCCTTCGGCAAATCGGTCTCAGCGAGGATTTCACCGATGATGATCGCGCCGATCGGCGTAAGCGACGCCGGTTTCAACACGAACGGGCAACCGACGGCGATCGCCGGAGCAACTTTGTGCGCAGCGAGGTTGATCGGAAAATTAAACGGCGAAATGAACGAGCAGACACCGACGGGTACGCGCTTCCAGATCGCCTCGTACCCTTCTGCGCGAGGCGAGATGTCCAACGGCATGTATTCACCGTAAATCCGAACAGCCTCCTCAGCGGCAATGCGAAACGTGTCAATCCCGCGCGTGACCTCGCCTCGAGCGTCCTTGATGGGCTTGCCCGCTTCGATCGCCAGGGCCTTGGACAACTCCTCATGGCGCTGCTTCATTCGTTCCACGACATGCTGAAGCACCGCAGCCCGGGCATGAGAAGGCATGTTCCGGCACGGCTCCGCTGCGTCGACGGCGGCGGCGACGGCCTGGTCGATCACGGCTGCGTCAGCCAACGCCACGCGCGTCGCCACGTCGCCGTTGTATTTGTTGGTCACTTCCAGGTCGGCATTGGCACTTACCGGCGCGTTGGCCAAGTAATAGGGATAGGTTTCTTTCAACATCGCGGTGTACTCGTTGTTCGGTGTTTGGACTCGACGACCGTCAGATCGTGCACGTCAGTTCGCCCAGTCTTTCGGTTAGCTTCATATTCTCCGAATAATCAACGTCCATCGTGACGATCGCCGGGCGACCGACATCGAACGCTTCTTCCAGCGCCGGCTGCAAATCTCGCGAACCGGTGACACGCCGGCCCCAGCCGCCGAAAGCCTCCGCCAGCTTGACAAAATCGGGATTGGAGAAGGACAGATCCGTGTGCGCGCCGAACTGCGCCTGCTGCTTCCACGCAATCAAACCATATTCACGGTCTTCCCAGATGAGACATACAAGGTTGATGCCGTATCGCACCGCCGTTTCGAAGTCCTGAATGTTCATCAAAGCACCGGCGTCACCGCACACGGCCAGGACACGCCGGTCAGGATAGATCAGTTTTGCTGCCATCGCACCGGGCAAGGCGAAACCCATCGAGCAAAAACCGTTCGGAATCAAACACGTGTTGGGCTCATCACAGTGATACTGTCGAGCGATCCACATTTTGTGTGCGCCGACGTCCGACAGCAGGATGTCCGACGGCCCGAGGACCTGACGACAGTCCCAGAGTGCCTTTTGAGGTTTGATCGAACCGTCGGTGTCATCGTCCTTGTGTTCCGACAGGTCGGCCAGGATCGTTTCGCGCACGTGACCGTGCCGCCCGATGTCGAACAGCGGCGGCTTGCCCTCACCGAGTTCGTCGTTAAGAGACCATAAGCTGTTGGCGATGTCACCGACGAGTTCAACCGCCACGCGATAATTCTCGTCCACCTCGGCGGGAAGAAAATCAACATGCAACACCTGCTTTTCGTTGCCGTGGTTCCAGAGTCTGGGATGATACTCAACCAAGTCATAACCGACAGCGATCACCAAGTCCGCTTCATCCATGACACAGGAGACATGATCGCGCGATTGAAGTCCCATCGTGAAAAGGCAGTGCGGATCGTCCCGGCAAACGGCGCCCTTGCCCATGAAAGTGTTGATGACGGCGAGGCCGCTGCGCTGAGCGAAAATGCCAAGTTGTTTGCTGGCGCGCTTACGAATCGCGCCGTTCCCCGCGAGAATCACCGGGGCCTTGGCGGAACGGATCAGATCCATCGCCGCCGCCAGCGCCTTATGATCGGCACCGGGTCGTCGCATGGGTCTCGGTTTCACCGGCAACTTCTCCGACGACGCCTTGGCCAGGTCCTCAGGCAGCTCGATGAGACACGCCCCCGGCTTTTCCAGTTCCGCCAACTTGAACGCCTTGCGAACCATCTCAGGAATGTTGTCGGGATGGTCGACGCCGGCCGCCCATTTCGTGATGGGCCGAAACATATCGACGACGTCCATGTGCTGGTGTGACTCCTTATGCTGACGGTGGGTGTCGGCCTGGCCGGTAATCACGACCATCGGCGAACGATCCATGTTGCCGTTGGCCACCCCGGTGACGAGGTTCGTGGCACCGGGCCCCAGTGTCCCAAGGCAAACGCCCGCTTTTCCGGTCAGCCGACCGTAGGCATCGGCCATGAAGGACGCGGTCTGCTCATGTCGACAGAGGATGAACCGAATCGAGGACTCACGAAGCGACATCATCACGTCCGCGTTTTCCTCACCCGGCAGGCCGAAGATGTATTCAACGCCCTCGGTTTCCAGACATTGAACGAGAAGATCAGACGCTTTCATACGGGCGCTCCTTTTGGGGTTCAACTCGTAAGTGTAGTATCCGATTCGCAGGAATCGACACCGTGCCATTTTGACAGTTTCCGGGACGTCAACGACCATGATGCTGCCAATCCTGTCGGAGGCCCTTCGACGACGCCGGTTTGAGCCCATCCCTCGCGATCGACCATAACTGCCTTCAAGGCATTGCCTTACAAAACTCATTCCCTTGTGAGATCGAACGATACCCAAAATGGCACATGGTTTGCTCTAGTTGATGCCACGCGCGGAACGTCTGCGCCTCGAAGAAATGCCCTGAGTATCTCCGTGACGAGACCACCCGCTCCATTCAACGTCATGATCGCCCATGCCGGTGAAAGTCTCTGGGCAAGCCGGTTGGCCAACTCCCTGTCACCGCTTCCGTGGCAGCTACACTGGCCTCGGACTGGGGACGAGGCCCTGGGCCTGGCGACAAGGCATCGCATCCATGTCGCGGTGGTAGACGACGATTTGCCGGATGCCGGCGGACGGGGCGTCGTCCAGGGGTTCCGACACCTCGGGCTGGAGCTCCCCTGCCTCCTGGTGTGCAGAAACCCGGAGCCGCGGGTTCTTCAGGACGCGATCCGATTGGACGTTTTCAGCGTCGTAGAGGCAGAGGGCTCCGGTGACCTGCTGCCGCCCATGATCTTCAAAGTGATCCGTCGCGTGTATGACGCGGATTGGCCCATGCCCGACGGTTTTAGTGAGTTGAACAATTAACAATTATTGAACGTGCTTAACACGTAAGACATCAACAAAGGAGTTATAAGATGGCGGTGACAAAAACAAAGATTCGGCCCCTGGGCGACAAAATTCTGGTCAAGCGAATCGAGGCGGAAGCCATGACCGCCGGCGGCATCGTGCTGCCGGACAGCGCCAAGGAAAAGCCGAAACGCGGTCGGATTCAGGCCATTGGCGAAGGCCGGCTGTTGAACACCGGCGAGCGCTGCAAGCTGCAGGTCAAAAAGGGTGACGAAGTTCTGTTCACCAGCTACGCCGGGACCGAGGTCAAAATCGACGGCGACGAGCTGTTGATCATGGGCGAGGACGACATCCTGGCCATCATCGACTAAATAAACGACCGCGGTGTCCGACCGATGCCGCAGAATGGAATGGCATGCGATCCAAATTGTTCGAATCCGCACTCGAAGAAGCCATCCGGTTCGGCTCGGCTGCGAGGCTCGTGCTGACCTTCCCGGGGAACGAGGATGCCATGCACATCCATCCGTTGGCCTACACCAAGATCGAAGACAGCGGCTTTCGAGTTGAAATCCGAATCTCGGACTACATCGACTCGGACATGGTGGACGACGTGATCTTTGTGGATTCCGAGTCGATCGAATCGGTCGAACTGCAGGTCAAGCAAAAAGGCAAGGTCTGGCAGGATGAGCCCTATGAGGACATCCCCGGCGGCGAAGACTAAGACATTCATCACGCAACGTGAAAACAGAAAATAAGATTTGGAGATAAGCGATTATGGCAGCAAAGAAAATTGCATTCGACATGGAAGCCCGTGAGGCGATTCGAAACGGCGTCAGCCAGTTGGCCCGTGCCGTCAAGGTGACGATGGGCCCCTGCGGGCGAAACGTCGTCCTGGAGAAGTCGTTCGGCTCGCCGACCGTCACCAAAGACGGCGTCACCGTCGCCAAAGAAATCGAACTCGAAGAGGCTTACGAAGACATGGGCGCCCAGATGGTCAAGGAAGTCGCCAGCAAGACCTCCAACGACGCTGGCGACGGCACCACGACGGCCACCGTGTACGTCGAGTCCGTCTTTAACGAAGGCCTCAAGAACGTCGCCGCCGGCGCCAATGCGATGGAGCTGAAGCGTGGCATCGAGGCCGGTGTCGAGGCCATCGTGACCGAGTACGGCCGAATGTCCAAGCCGGTCAAGGACTCGAAGCAGATCGCCCAGGTCGGCACCTGTGCCGCCAACCAGGACGAAGAGATCGGCAAGAAGATCGCCGAGGCGATGGACAAGGTCGGCAAGGACGGCGTCATCACGGTCGAAGAAGGCCAGACGCTGGATACCCTGGTTGACCTCGTCGAGGGTATGCAGTTCGACAAGGGTTTCCTGTCGCCCCACTTCGTGACCGACCCGGCCGCGATGGAATGCCGACTCGACAAGCCCTACATCCTCATCCACGAAAAGAAGATCACCGCGATCAAGGACCTGATCCCGATCCTCGAGAAGTGTGCCAAGGCCGGCAAGCCGTTGCTGATCATCGCCGAGGACATCGAGGGCGAAGCCCTGGCGACGTTGGTCGTGAACAAGCTCCGCGGCACGCTCCAGTGTGCAGCCGTCAAGGCCCCCGGCTTCGGCGATCGCCGCAAGGCCATGCTCGAAGACATCGCCATCATGACCGGCGGTCAGGCCATCTTCGAGGACCTCGGCATCACGCTCGAGAAAATGGAGGCCAAGGACCTCGGTCAGGCCAAGAGCGTCGTGATCGACAAGGACAACACCACCATCATCCAAGGCGCCGGCAGCACTGGCGACATCAAGGGCCGCATCGAGCAGATCAAGGCCGAGATCGATCGGACCACCAGCGACTATGACCGTGAGAAGCTCGAAGAGCGCCTGGCCAAGCTGTCGGGCGGCGTCGCCCAGATCAAGGTCGGCGCGGCCACCGAGGTCGAGATGAAGGAGAAGAAGGCCCGCGTCGAGGACGCGTTGCACGCCTGTCGCGCGGCCGTCGAAGAAGGCATCCTCCCCGGCGGCGGCGTGGCCCCGCTGCGAGCGCTGGCTGCCGTGTTGGACAAAGAAGAGAAAAAGCTCCGAGGCGACCAGAAGACCGGCGTCGACATCGTCCGCCGTGCCCTGTGGGCCCCGATCCGCGTCATCGCCGAGAACTCCGGCATCGACGGCAGCATCGTCGCCCAGAAGGTTTTCGAGTCGAAGGACGCCAACTTCGGCTTCAACGCGTTGACCGGCGAATACGGTGACATGCTCAAGATGGGCGTCATCGTCCCCGCCAAGGTCGAGCGCGTCGCGTTGCAGAACGCGTCATCCGTCGCGTCGCTCTTGTTGACGACCGACGCCGTCGTCAGCGAGATCAAGGAGAAGAAAGACGCCCCGGCGATGCCCGGCGGCCACGGCGGCATGGGCATGTAATCGGGCAACCTTGCCGACTCGGCATAACGCCCGTTCACCATAGATCAACGGCACGGCCTGGAAACAGGCCGTGCCGTTTTTTTTGTCGTGGCGATTCCGTCTTTACGCCAACGGCGTTTCGCCCTCCAGCCCATCTATGAGGAAGCCTCCGTCAAGCAGGTTGCGGAACAGCAAGCGGAGTTTTCCAACCATCTATCCGACGTCATCGCAATGGACGCGCCATATGACAATATTCGGGTCGGCCTCATTCAGGGTTACGAGGTTCTGGATCGCATGCGATCCACCCCAGGGCTAAGAGACGAGGTCCGACCGTTGAATTCCGCTTACCTGCTCCACGAAAGCTGTAGCTCAAACCGTTGCCGCCTCTCCAAATCCCGCCTTTCCCTCGATGGCAGAGCAACATTCACGACCACGGGCGGGTTCTGTCCGGGAGGAGCCCGTCCCATGGATGGGCCGGCTGTTCGGAACCCACGGATGGGTGGAGTCCTGGACTGAACCTGCCCGTGGTCGTACGCTCGCTCTGCTAGGGAAAGGCGTATTACTCATGCCGCGACCATCCTTCCCGCACCGTCGTGTCGCCATATCTCGCCCGTCGTCAACATCGCCAGCATCACACGGGCCAAGTGGTGCGCCGTCGCGACCAAGGCGATCTTTCTTCGATCGCGTTCTCCGCGTTGGATGCGCTCGAAGTACCGCCGCAGTATCGTAGACCGTCGAATCCCTTGCCACGTTGCCTCGACCAGCAGCTTTCGCACGGTCGGCGGTCCTTCTCGGGTGATGTGTCCAAATCGACCTAAACCGGCACTTTGATCCAGACACGGCACCAGACCGAAGTAGCTGCCGATGGTCCGGTTGCGTGAAAACCGTTTCGGATCGGCGATGTAGGCCACCACGGCCTCGGCCGTGCGGACACCCACCCCGGGGATGGTGCGCAACAGGGCGACGCCCGATTGCTGCTCGGCTTGGTCGTCCAACGTCTGTTCCACGCGCAGGATTTGTTTGTTCAAGCGGTCGAACTCTTCCAGTAGCAGGTCACGCTGCAATGCCACGGACACCGGCAACTCAAGACCGGCCAGCCACGTTCGTCCCTTGTGAGTCCACAGCGAGCGGCCTCTTACATAATGAATCCCTTGGCCCCGCAGCAGCGACCGCAGGCTGTTCTTCGCGCGCGTCCGCTTGCCCACCAAGCGATGACGGAACTCGATGAGGCTGCGCCACTCACGCACGTTGACCGATGGGACGTAAGCCTGAGGAACTTGATCCAGATACAGCAGAAGGGCCAGCTTCTTCGCATCGACGCGGTCGCTTTTCTTCTTGGCTTTGAAGATCAGACGCAACTGGCCCGGGTGGGCGACCACGATCCGCTTGGCCAAGCCGCGAAGGCCGTCATACAAAACCCCATAGCCGCACGAAGCCTCGTAGCAGATCGCAAACCGCTGCTTCAGCGCCCTCAGCGTCGCGAGGACTTTCGGCAGGCCGTCTCGAATATGGATCTCTTTGACGACTTTTCCGTTGTTGTTCAGAATACACATCGCCGAAGACCGGTAGTGAACATCCAAACCAATGTACAACATCACTTGCCTCCTTATGTGGTGAACGGGTCTCGTTACAACCCCAACATTACCGCGTAAGGAGGCTTCCTTCATAGTTTCAGGGTTGCCGCGCAGCGGC
>JAKSDK010000335.1 GCA_022360095.1 Phycisphaerales bacterium | reverse complement strand
TTCTCATAACCTAATCTCTTGACAATGTATTGGTATCATTAGGAGAAAATTGATGTCGGTCACCATTGGGACTTAAAGGGTTAAAAAATTGAAAGATACCCTGCTCCGTTTACAAGTGCCATTGATGATCAACAGAATATATTTCATTGAGAACTCTTGTTTTTACATTGCCTCTGGAGACTGCCATTTTTAATATTATGTGGTTATCTAAGTAAGGAAGGCATTAAGCTGTTTGCCAGGTAATTTTATGTCCCTGATTATTGGTCTATCCCAGGAATCCATAACCTGTGTAGCAGGCAGAATATTTAAAACAAACAATATTATTGTTTTGCCTGGGATACTTTTTGGCAGCAAATTTGCCTTCTGTAAAGCCACACATCTTTCCTTGGTTGGAACTTACAGAGGGTAGGTAACACCCTTCGAATTAAATGAGCTGGAATAGTGTGACTAGTCTTGGCAGGGAATCATCACATTCATTGACAAAACAACTTAGTACCATTATGGTAATTATTAGATTTTGTACCCTGGGGCAAATCAGGTTTTTGGACCTTGAGACTGGATACTTATTTGAGGCTGGGTACCATTTGCAGCAAGTATGTAGTAAGTTATTTTGCAACAAAACAATAAAATAAAATTATAATAACAAAACGTGAAGATGTACCATAGTAGAATTCTAACTCTTCATTTGAAAATTTGTTGAAAGTACTTAGAAAACTCATTTTTTGGGCATTGTCTCTCAGTAGTACTCAGTCAATTTCAATCTTGTTCTCAGTAAGGTCAATTTTTTTAAGGGGGGCACACTTTTTAACTTTTCCTACCTATAGGGTGGGTGGTTATTCAAGGTGGATGCATTCGAGGCAGCTAGGGTGCTCAATAGAACAAGTGCACTACATGTAGCAAGTTAATCAGGATCCAGGCACTTTGGTCAGAGAAAACTAAAGAGGTATCCACTTTGAAATAGTTGACTGTAAGATCTTTACCCTTCAGGAAATGCAAAGTCTGTTGGTGAATCAAAGAGCATGTTTTCATCAGCCAAGGGTGTAAGTACCTTAAATTATACTCATTGTTATTTCCAAAC
>JAKSDK010000718.1 GCA_022360095.1 Phycisphaerales bacterium | reverse complement strand
TATCACCCTTCGAGATCTGCATGATTCTTGTGCTCATGCAAAGCCTGAACCAATAATTGAATAATAAAACAATAATTATTATTGTTTTATTGTTCATTCAAAATAATTCATTCTTCTTCATTTATTATTATTTGTAAGATAGTATTCAGTTACTTATGACAACCATTTTTACAGGAGAAAGATGCAGTAATGTTTGCCTTAAAAAAGAACCAGACAGAGTTCCGTGGCCGAGCATTGCGAATCTATCCATCGACAGAAAATCCACAGCAAGGTAGATTGATTTAACGCAAGAGGTGTATTATTTAGATAAACTAGAAGTTCATGAAGTTGAATCTTAGGTACGTGTAACTAGTAATAAAAATACAATGAGTGTAGTGCTACAAAGATACATATAAGCTATAGCTATTAAGTCAGTCCAGTGTGGCACACTGGATTGACTTGTGGCTTTATCAGGAAAACGGGTTTCTGAAATGCCAGTGCATGCTCTCTGAGCAGGCACAGCCATCATATTAGTTCGTAGGTGTTATGAAAACCCTACTCTGAACTCCCTGGTTGGAATGACTCTTCTACGAGAAATTAAAACCACTTTTACTAGCTAGTTGCAGACACTTTCTCCTTCCTATAGACGTGTTTTCCTAGAGAAGCCTGGACTGCTATATAATGATACTCATATTTTTCTGTTTCTTTCTCACTTTAGGTCATTCCAATGATGTCAAAAGTCGTTCCAAGACATATTCATTCAGTGGGATTACTGCCAAACGTGGACTTAAAAAAGGGAATAAAGGAAAGAAGAAACAAAAATTTGTAAGAGGCTACAAAGGAAGCCAAAGTGCACAAAATAGCTATGGTGGTGGCAAAAAACCAAAGCATAGAAATGAGAAACTGAACAATCCTAAGAATAGAAACAGAAGAAGTAAATTTTCAAAGGACAGTTCCAAACAGGGTAGAAACAAGATGAAAGGGAAGCCTTCTCGATAACTAGCCTGCACCACAGACAAAACTAAAACTCTGTTAAGTCCACCTGGAAAACAGGGCCAAAATCCTTCTTCTGGGCCCCCAACTCTGTACCAGGATTTGATTATTTTCTGTGATTGGCCTGTTAAAAAAGCCATTGTCAATTTGCCAATCAAATAAAACAAAATTCAAAATGCACTTCAGCTGTTCATTGAATCTGTTGGGGGTCGACAACAAGGATGTCAGTGCTGCTTTGCAGATGTTACTAACTGAGCTTAAATTACGTCTGCAACACAGGCTATTCTTAGTGTGACCATTGTATTATTAAATTACTTGTTAGTGCGTGACTCTTTATCTTTGAAGTCAACATGGACTAGCTAAAATAAACTGGTATTTCAATTGTAATTACTGAAACAATTCTCAGTAAGACCTTTTTCTCTTTTTCTTTGCTGTTATTTTTG
>JAKSDK010000369.1 GCA_022360095.1 Phycisphaerales bacterium | reverse complement strand
ATATTGAGCATCAATTCTATTCAGATCTTCTGATAATGATAATCAATAGGATACGTAATTAGCATATATACTTGAAGCGTTGACGCTTAAGCTTATAAATCAATGATATTGATATAAACTACTTTCAATTATATTATACTGACCTATTCTAACACTAAAAAGTTGATTTTCTCGCCCTGCCAACGGCCAAAAATTGATCCTTTACTTCTCATCAATGCAAAGTATCATTTATGTCTGCGTAAACGCTTGTTACTTGCAAGTGAGCTTTTTTCCCACAGTCGATAGTATTTTAGCAGGCTATATGTAGACGCACACGTCTTCTGTGATTGCCATCATATGTCTCAATCACAGTAGAGGACTCAGTAGGGACGTGTACTTAATTCGTCATCAGTGCTGACGACAGATTAATGGCACCACGCGCTATTGAGAGTCTATTCATTCATACGGAACGAAACTGATAAAAAATTCAATCACAATTAACAATAGTTAGCACTATCATTAACGAGACATTATCGACATTTGTCCATGAGATCTCATTAGTTTAGTTTCTGGATTAAGAAATTCAGATACTAATTTCTTAGGCTGGTATAGTGAAGGTACTATTACCCTGAACAGAGTAATACGGAATAAATGATAATGAAATGACAGTGATAAATGATAATGATAACTAGTAGCCACGTTTACAGATTAGAAGATTGCACTGACATTTTTCTAGAGTGCCCAAATAAACCTCCTTAGGCATCTCCTTATACTGCTTAATGAAGCAGGATAGCTAGTGGACGGGAATAAGCATTTTCTTCTTGTCATTCAGGAAAAACGGTAACCCCTTTTCCTTTAACTTGTTTTTTAATCACTTTTATAGTTTAGTTGTCTACATCTCTGAAGAGGAATCTACCCAACAAGATGTCGCTATCTGGCTAGAAATATTTAATCAACAGCGTATTTAAATGACTCTCTTATCTGTCTTATTTTCAAAATCAGTAATGTTGAAGTATCAAGATTTTACTGTTACTTATTTCTTTAGTGCCACCTGGATGCTTGCAAAGAAATGGCTACAAGTACAAGACCATCTGCTGCACAAGAAGCGTTATGTACAACAGATGAAAAGGCAAATTTCCAGAGGTTGACACGGCTTCTGATGCGTGGAGGACTCGCAATTTTAAGGGAAGTGTTTGATGCT
>JAKSDK010001087.1 GCA_022360095.1 Phycisphaerales bacterium | reverse complement strand
CCGGAGGCGTCGGAGATCGCGTCGTCGTTGGCAGGCTGCGCTCCGCTCGGTGCCCTCGCTCCGCTCCGCCCGCCAACGACGTGTATTCAGAGCAGTGTCAGAGTAACATAGAAACTGGAGTTAAACGCGGGGAAAGGTCACTGTACTTCAGCATCGTTACCGCGACGACGTTAGGCTACGGGGATGTCTCGCCGAGCGGCTGGCTCCGCGTTTGTGCCGTCTTGGAGGTCATCGGGGGCATGGTGTTGGCCGGACTCGCCGTAAGTGCAATCGTTGGCTTGCCTTCACAGCAGACGCGTAGGGCAACGAAGGCATGCACTGGATGGTGGTGCGAGCGGGTCGTTTTGCCAAGAGGTAGGTGTTTCTATTCTTTTGGAAAGATGTTTCGCGACGCCGATACTTTGAGAAAAAATGGCCATAACCACGACCCTGACCAAGAGCAGGACGAATCAATGCACCTGACTTGGTTCAATGGCCAAGTCATTACGAGCTACTTTCCGACCATGCTCTCCATTTACGAAAACGACCCAAACTCGCCTGCGTACACGAGAGGCGTGTATAGGTTTGACATGGCAAAAAGCATAAAACGCAAGTACCTGCAGTACACAGGATTTTGCTACGATAGCGAGCATGGGTGTCGGGATAGCATCGAGGGGCGGAAAATCACAGACAAGGCGTTCATTAAGAAGGCCGAGGCCGGCACGCTTACAGACGAGGACCGTGACAACATCATCAAAAAGCTGTTTCCCGGTGCTCCTGACAGTCAACTAACTCCTCCTGTTGTTCAACCGATTGCTCAGGCGATTGTGACACATAAACCATCGGACGACTCGCCTCGATAGACCCAGATGGAGACGACCGTCCACTAACCACCGCATCATAAGCGGCGTCGGAGGACGTCTGTTAGTCGTTTTCGGGTTTCATTTTCGATGTCGCTTGTGCGTCTTCCTTCCATCGACAGCGCCCCGCAACATGCGAGCGGGGCGCTGTGATCGGGTTGCGTAGCCGAACCGGGCAGCTATCAATGAACCGCGAACTTTCTGATCGAGAATCACGGGATTTCTGGACAACTCACCGGCATTCCGTACTGGTAGCCGGCAGACTCGGCGATCGACTGCCAGAGTACGACGTCGTCATCGTCGATGTCGCCATCGAGATCAAGATCACCATGCCATGCACGGGGGTGCTTGGGCGGATTGTACCGGTTGTTGACCACGGTAAGACCGTCGTCATCGTCGATGATTCCGTCCATGTTCAGGTCCGCGAGGCATGGCCTGAGTGTGGGAGCGGTCAAGTCGTCGTAATACACCCAGCGGATCATCTCCATGGACTCGTCCCAGATGTCGATCCGAGCCGCGCCCCAGACCCAGGGAGTGAATCCGCGCTCAAGAAAATTGGCGATGTCGTCGCGATCGAAGATACGTCGCGGATCTGGATCGTCTGGGTCCTCGTAATACGAAAACCCTACGTTGATCTCCCCGGTTATGGACGAGATATCCCACGTCCTGTCCTTGTCCACCGAATGAGTTTCCAGCCGTTCCACCGCGATAACCCACGGGTGATTCGCGACCCGTAATTCGTCCAGATCTCCGGACGGCTCGTAGTTGTTGGCGCCGTCGATGCCGGAGCTGATCTTGGTCATGACAGGCGCCTCGCCGCTGATGTACAGTTCATCGAACGCCGGGTGCGCTCGGAGCCTGTGCAAAGAGTCCGAGCGGATTTCGGGGTCATAGTTCCCCTCGTTCGGCCTGACGATCCCGCCGACATGATCGAAGACGAACTCGGTCACGCCAAGCTCGGCCCACGGGTTGATGTTCCGGTACATGGTGACGGCGTCGTCTCTCCGATCGGCATCCAGCGGGTCTTCCGAGTGGAACGCCGACCAGGGGTCGCCGGTACGGAACCCGACGTAGATCCCCACGGTGGCGTGCTGGCGGTTCGCGATCCACCAGGCGAGGCCGCCTGCCGAGCCGTCGTTGGTCGAGTCATCCTGGAGCGACGCGCGGAGCTGCTCGTCCAACGACCACCAACACGCGTTCGTGAGATCCGCGGGCAGCTCTTCGTGAAAGCCGGCCGGGCGATCGATGATGAAACGCCGAAAGCCGAGGTTGTATCCTTGCTCGAGCAGGGCGAGGAGCATGTCGACGGCGTCGACGATCCCGTTGTCGGCGGTGGTCGTCCAATTCCCAGGCACAGGTGGGATCGCGACGTTAAGCGGCACGTTGTTGTTGCCCATCTCGAATCCGTTATCCGTTCGATCCCGCCACCAGCCACGCCTGCCCAGCGAGAGTGGGTCGTTGTCTGAACCTGTGAATGACAAGATTACATACCCCGGGCGCAGATCCGGTGTGTAGCCTGTCGCCCCGTTCTCCGGCGCCTTGTCGATCTTGTGTGTGCCCGTGTAAAGGTCGATGGCGCGGTATCCCGCCGGGTAGGGGTCGAAGGGTGGATCCTGATCGTCAAGCATCAATCCGTTCGCCCCTGATAAACTGACACCCACAATGCCCAGCGAACCAGCGAGTGCACACAGCGCTATCCAACGTACTCTCCGACCGCAAATGCTCATTTTACGCTCCTTTCGCAGCTGTCGGCTGCACAAGAACTCGGTCACCGCATCCGCTTCGCGGACTCGGTATGCGACCGATTACAAAAAAACGGCGTGTTCGCTTCCGATCTCCTTCCGCCTTAGTCCGCGGAGGTTCCTGTCGCAAAGGCGCTATGAGCGCGCCCCATACGCGGAGCGTTCAACGCCTCTCGCCAAAAGGCGTTTGTCGCGTTTCCTTCTCGTAAGTATTCGTGCAACGGGCAAGTCCGCTGCATGAATATGTGTATTTGTTCGGAGAGGTGCGCAGCGCCATGCTCAGAAACTTGGCAAAAAATTACGGTCGTGGTAAATTGTGTTCAGAAGGAGGGGTTCCTCTCATGACGCGTCCGGATTCAGCGGCGGTCAAGTGTGGCGGTGGTGATCCCGATCCTGTTCGATTGACCAAGGGGGCAGACGATACGCTATTCGAGGAGGTGTATTCAACGCTGCGCGATATGGCAGCTCAAATGCTCCGTATCGAACGGCGAAGTCACACCTTGCAGCCGACGGCACTGGTGCATGAGGCGTACGTCGAGCTCCGTGAACACGGGAAAGACCTGGCGCGAAGCAAGCCGTACTTCTTTGCCGCTGCAGCAAGGGCAATGCGCCAGATTCTCGTCGCGCACGCCCGGCGTCGTAGCGCCGACAAGCGCGGCGTGGGTTGGCGACGAATTCCGCTCAATCTCGTGGCATCCGGTACGGCGCAGGTTGATCTGCTTTCGCTTGAAGAGGCGATGACGCGGTTGGCCACAACGCACGGTCGCTCTGCGCGGGCTGCGGAATTGCGTCTCTTTGCGGGTCTCTCGACAGGGGAAATCGCGACGATCCTCGGGGTGTCCCGCCGAACCGTCGATTTCGACTGGCGGTTCGCACGTGCGGCTTTATTGAAGGACCTTGGCTACGCCGATGGATGAGCCCTACGACAGCGAGTTGCGTACGCTGTTTGAGCAAGCCGCGGGTCTGCCGCCTGGCGAGCTGACGGCGTTCCTTGCCGGCGCGAGTGATGCCGCGGATCGCATTCGGCGCGTGAGAGCGCTGCTCGACATCGACAGACGCCGTCCCGCAGGCGCCGAAGCGCCGTGGTGTGACGGTCGCAATCTGCTGGAGACCGTCTGGCGTGCACCTTCGACCGTTCCACACCCGGATTCGATCGGCGGGTTTCGTCTCATACGACGGATCGCCGAGGGCGGGATGGGTGTCGTCTTCGAAGCCGAGCAGACGATGCCTCACCGGCGCGTAGCGCTCAAGCTGCTGCATCCGGGAGCGAGTGATTGTGCGCTCATTGACCGGCTGAGGCACGAGGCTTGCGCGCTTGCTCGCGTGGAACACCCTGCAGTAGCCCGGATTTATGAATTCGGCACGACGGACTTAGGGTGCGACAGTCTGGCTTACATCGCCATGGAGCTGGTCTCCGGTGTGACACTTGATAAGCATGCCCGCTCACTCTCGATCCGGGAGCGCATCGCATTGCTTGCGCAGATCGCGGATGGCGTGCACGAGATTCACCTTTGCGGCGTGGTGCACAGCGATCTCAAGCCCGCGAATATCCTGATTGATCGCCGTGGGTTACCGCGCATTGTCGACTTTGGTGTTGCGCGGCTCTCCAACCGTGCTGGGCGGGCGACGAGTGGACACTTGGTTGGCCCCGGCGCCGGTACACTTTCCTACATGAGCCCTGATCAGTGCGGACTGGCCGAACGAGAGATCGATGCGCGGAGCGATATTTATACGCTCGGTGTGATCGCCTACGAGGTGCTTACGGGACGGGCGCTACGAGAGTTTCACGGCATATCGCTCGGTGAGGCCGTCGACTGCATATGTCACGATGCTCCGCCGCGCCTCGGCAGCGCCGATCGGCGCCTGCGGGGAGACCTTGAAATCGTGGTCACACGAGCGATGGCCATAAAGCGGACTGATCGGTATCAATCCGCCTCCGCCCTCGCGGATGAGTTCCGCCGAGTACTCCGGCACGAGCCGGTGCTGGCCGCTCCCGCGTCCACGATAAAACGGGTCCGGCAGCTTGTCCGGCGTCACCTTGTCGCCACGACACTTACGGCAGCTCTGCTGATCGCGCTGGTCACTGCTGGCATCGGTGTTGCGTATGGTCTGCTCGCATCAGCACATCATCGGGCGCTGACTAGCCAGCGGAACATGAACGCAGCATCGCTCTCGCGTGCGCTCGGCCGTTCGATGTATGCCTCCACCGAGCTCGAGCAATTTGCGATTCTCCAGCGGTCCGGGGACTTCACTCTCAGCTCAGAGGCAGTCGCCGCTATCCTGGGTGAGTTCGATGAGGATCCCGCGGACTTCGTACGCCTCGCAATGTTCTTCGCAAAGTGGCATAAACAGGAAGGCAATTCGAAGGGCGCTGATCGTCTATACAAGAATGCGCTCCGAGTTGCCAATGAGGCATTTGGTCCGCATGCCATTGAAACGCTCGCGGCTTCAGCGAAAGTTGCGAGTTGGGAATATCGCCGGGGGCATTTGCGCGACGCTATCTCCGTGGCCGGCGTAGCGCTGGGACCTGCGTTCGAAGGGGTAGGCGAGCCCTCTCCTGATCGAAGATTTCTAGATCGACTCCGGGCGACCCGCGCATTGGCGTTGCTGGAACTGGGGTGCCGGGAAGAGGCTGGTGTCGAGGCGGATCGCTTGCTCAGGGGTTGGACCGACACGTGCATGAAGCCGTATCAGGCGCTCGAATGCTACAGGGCAGTCGATTTGCTGCTTGCACTTGAAAGGGTTACGGAAGCGGAGGAACTCCTCGCCGGCATGCAAGCCGTCATCGATACAGACTGGCGTCACGACAAACTCGAAGCTTTCGTGCTGCACAGGCAGTCCGTAGCGAGTCGCATACGGTCCGAGACGACCGCTGCCAACGCGCTTCTCCGGGCTTCGATCGATGTCAGCCGCAATAACGGTAACACGGGCCAACTCGGAAACCTTGTTGCCCTGGCGGCAGGGAACCTCGCAGCCGAACACGAGTACCGTGAGATCGTGTTGCATTTTGAATCGCTTGGTGAAGGCAAGACGGAGGTCTGCGCAGACGCGCTCGTCAGGCTCGGAGGAAGTCTCTGGTTGCGCGGCGCGTACGAGGACGCCGAGAAGTGTTTTCGTCGGTCTGTCGGAGTGCTGTGCGAACTGGGTGAAGAGTCGGGCGCAAGATATGCGGCAGCTATTCAATCGCTAGCGGTCTGCTTACGAGATCAGGGGCGTTTCGCTGAGGCAGAGCGGCTCCTTCGGGAATCGGTCGGACTACGACGTCAACTTTACGGCTCGGCGAGTGCACGATACGCGGATGCTCTAGTCACGCTGGCTCGTGTGTTGGAGCTTTCGGGGCAACCTAGTGAGGCGTTGGCGTTGGTCGAGGAGGGACTGCGGATCCGACGGAATAAGCTGGGGTCGCAGCATCCGGATACCGCTGAGGCTCAGATGATCCTTGGACTGATCCTGTCGTCGGAGGGCGCGGAGTCCGAAGCTGAGACACTGCTGCGCAGCGCCATCACGATCAGCGCTCGCGGTTCGCAGAGTGCGGACTGGCGCTTGGCGGAGTCGGAGACCGCGCTTGCAATTGCGTTTGTCCGCTTTGGTCGCCGGGCCGAAGCCGAGGCGCTGTTCGAGAGATCACTTTCTATGCTGGCCGCTGCCCGGGGTGAGAACAATCCATGGGTACGTCGCGCGCAGGCGTCACGCGCGGAAGGACGTGCCGAACGACTATAGTGTTCTACTGAGCATTGGGCGTTGTTTCGACAAACGATACGCGATGCAGTGTCACCTGGACCGTGGAATGCTTAGCACGTCTTTGTCGATTTGCAGATGCCAGCGCACAAGGAACGCCGCCAATACAACATAACCCCGGATTCTGGGGCGCTCACTTTAGGTTATCCCGCCACAGACACAGCATGGGGCGAAACATACTGTTTAGCATTTACAATCTCGAACGACCCCACAGCGCCCTGGGGTTTCCTGGCTCCAAGGGAGTTCGCTGCATCGATGAGCCAGGCTGGCTTTGTCGGATGATGCCCTATTTCTCAACCTGCAGTTGGATTTAGATCGGGGACAGTCGCGGCGATTTTAGACGAGGCGACGCCGTTTGAGATTTGTCACGGCGATTTCGATAACGATGACATCCTCGACAGCCAGGATATTCCAGGTATGACCATCGCATTGCTGGGTTCCTGATGGGGTATTTGTGAAGCTTTTTAGCCTCGGCCGTCGCATAGGCATTTCCTGCTAAAGTTAAATCTTATTTTTTCGAAATCAGTTGCCTTCACGGCCTTATGGACCTGATAGTCTTTTTATGAAAAGTCGTGCGAATTCGGGCTCTAACTTCCCGCCGGGATCGAGTGCCGCGCAATTTTGAAACGACGTCATCGCGTTGTTCTTGTTTCCCATGTTCATATCAACGCGGGCAGCGTAATAGAATGCCTCACATCGTTGGGTTTTGGTTTTCGAGCGGTCGAGTAATTCTTCTTCTGTCAGCCGACCTGCTAAGAAGCTACAAAGGTGTCCGAGCCATTCACCGTCTCGAGCTTTGATCGATTCTAATGCGCTATTGGCATTTTCCTCATCGCCAATCTGTATTAAGAGCAGGTATCGGAAGATGTTTGCGTAGTCTCGCACTGGAGCCGAGGCCAGGGTAAGGCGCTCGTAGTCACCGAGCGCTTGTCGATATTCTTCTGACAATTCGTAGGCCATTGCTCGCCGAAAACGGATTGGCGGGTTGTCCGGCTGAAGATTGAGTGCTCGCGAAAAAGCGACGATGGCTTGCTCATAATCCTTCAAGCCCAAATGACTTTGGCCATTCCGCATAAGTATATCTGTATGTAGGGGATCTAACTTAGTGGCGATCGCCAAGTCGGCGAGTTCTTCATCAAACAGCCCGGCAAGACGATAGACTTGGCTTCGTCGATAGTAATAGTACCCTGAGTCTGGATTTCTTTCGATAATGGTCGTCATGTCCTCGATCGCCTGGGTGTATTCCTTTGACTCAGCCAGGGCGGCTGATCGAGCTAAGAAAGCCTGGTTCAGACTAGAGTCGATCGCAATTGCACGAGAGGCATCATCGATAGCGGACTGATAGTCGCTGTACACCAGCTTCACATGGCTCCGCACGACCAACCATTGAGCTTGGTTCGGGTCAAGCGCGATGGCACGGTCCAGGGACCGTTTTGCCTGTTGCCATTGGCCAAGGGCGTCGAGCGCCATTCCTCGCATGCCGCAGCCTAAAGACCAATTGGGGTGGTAGGAGAATATTCGGTCGGCGTCGCGCAGCACGTGATCGTATTCCCCGAGCATCGATGAGACCAAGCATCGCAAAATGATGCTGGCTACGTGAGAAGGATTTTTCTCAAGGGCCTTATTCAGGATTTGGACTGCACGATTCGGGTCCGTTTCGACGAATGCGTAAAGAAAGAGCACTTCAGGATCGTCATCGGATGCTCCCGGAATATTTTCATCCGGATGAAAAGTCGGTGGATCTACTCCATTTTTTCTTGACTCAAGAACTGCGGTCAGATGCTTTGCCGGACTGCAATCAGGATGACGCGCCACGGTCTCTTTTGCAAAGTGGATGGCTTCATCCAATCTGTCGAGGAACGAAAAAACGAAGGCTCTTGCTAATCGAGGTTTCACCCGGTTAGGGTACGCTTCGACGACAGCGGACACTTTCTTGATCGATGAGTCGGTTCGTCCGGTCACGAGATCGCAGATCGACTCGAATAGCGCTCTTTCCATACTTTGATCTCGCGCATCCTTCACAAGCCGCTCCGCTCCGGTTCGCGCACTGTGAGCAGCACTTGATAAGACAACTGTCGTTACCAAAAGAATGAGGATGATCGTACCGCCGATAGCACTGACGCGATGCCGTCGGGCGAATTTGTACATGCGCGACATAGGCGACGGTCGTTTTGCGACAATAGGCAAATCAAGCAGCCAACGATGCAGGTCGTCCGCGAGGTCTTTCGCCGATTGATATCGCTGATTAGGATCCTTTGCCACGGCCTTCAGACAAATCAATTCGAGTTCTTTCGGCAGGTTCGGCGACAGGGACCGCGGGGCCACGGGGTCTCGATTTAAGATATCGAGAAGTACATCGTGATCCTGTGTTACAGGAAGCATTGGTCGCAACGTCAACAACTCATAAATTGTCGCGCCCAGCGCATAGACGTCGGCTCTATGGTCGAGAACCCCTCGTGAGTTGTCGAGAACCTCCGGGCTCATGTACCGATACGTGCCGACGACGGACGAGCAGGACGCCGTAGCACTTGTGTCCGGTCGTACGGCCAGCCCGAAGTCCGCAATCATGATTCTTCCATCCGAAGCGATGAGTAGATTGGATGGCTTGATGTCTCGATGAATGACGCCAAGCGAGTGTGCATAGAATAAGGCTTCGGCCACCTCGGCGAGTCGCTCGGCGACATAGCGATAATACGATTTCGACAGAAGCTGCTTTGATGATCGTGTTTCGGGTGTGAGAGCTTCGGAAATGATAGGTGGTTCTTGAATGCCTGACTTCAGGGGAGGATCGTCATAATCCTGTGATGGTTCGAACGAAAGGATGTTCTCCGGCGATGACCGTTTGTTTTTCCGTGCTCGGAGGGTTTGGACAAAATCGGCAAGAGAGTATCCTTCGATCAATTCCATCGCATAGTAAAGAGTTCCGTCGATTTGTCCGCAATCATAAACCGAGATGATGTTTGTGTGTTTTAGCTGAGCCGCGAGAGCTGCTTCTCGACGAAATCGGGAAACTGATTCGGGGCGAATTGCACCAAGAATTCCCGGCAGAACTTTTAGGGCGACCGGTCTTTCAAGCCCGATTTGCCAGGCTTTGTAGACGACTCCCATGCCGCCGCGCCCGACTTCGCTCAGTATCCTGTAGTCCTTAAGTTCGGAGTTTAGTTTTTCGATCGGTATTGACAGATCAACGGGGGTTGTCTTGCGGATTTCATCGAGCCGGTGGAGGTGTTGTGCGAGTTTCTCGTCGCCGCCGGATTCGGCCATCGTTCGACAGATGAGACACTCGCTGAGATGCTGCGCGATTGCCGTCATCTCGTCATCCGGGATCACCGACTCGAGCGAGCGAGTCACCAAGTCGATCCATTTGCACACGGTGTTATCCTGCTGCGTCATGGGCAATCATTCTCCGATCGCTCCAGCTTGCGCATTTCGTCTTTGATCATATTTAGAATCTGATTTCGGATGACATAGACGTACCCAACTTGGATGTTCAATTGCGCCGCTGTGTCGGCGGCCGAGACGCCGTTGAGTACGTACATTCGGAAGGCTGCGAGTCGCATGGGGGAAATGCGCATCGATATCTGAGTAAGGCAGTATTCGAGATCCTGCAACTCCCATTGTTCGTTCCAATACTTGTCGATTGTGGTTTGGTCGACGGCCTCATCCGCAGCCACTTTATGGTCGATCATTAGTTTCTTCCGATTCCCCCGCCAATGACTGACAATTTTATTGTCAGTGATACGCCTGACCCAATCGCGAAAACGTCCTCGATCTCGCCTGTATTCAAATGAAGATATTTTCTTTGCGATCGCCAGCATGACCTCTTGAACGATGTCCTCAGCGTCGATCTTCTGAAGGCCTCGGAGAGCTGCGACTCGATAGACCGCCGGCGCGTAGCATTGGAAGAACTCGCGCCATGCAGAAGAATCCGCTCTCTCGCCGAGCGCTTGAATCAGCGACACGCGCGTTCGCGGAAATTTTTTGGGATTCAATGTCATGACTCCTGGTGAAAATGGATTTGAAGTCGACGCTCAGGAGAAACATGAAGGCCGTGAAAAAGGACATCGCTCTACCGGATTTTTCAACGAATCTTCATGAGTCATATTATAACAACATGCATCACGCGCTCGGATACTGCGTATTGCGCATGCGCGAAACGGTGTTATCGGAAACGGGGAAATCAGGACATGATTGTGAGGCCGACGTCCGGTAAGGCGACCGATTTCATCAAAATCAAAAATCTGATGTCGGACTATTAGATTCTCACCATTCTGGCGAATTAGTATTTAAGAAGGCATTTCGTTAACAGACGCTAGGTTCGATGCCAATATCGCAAGGGGGTGGTATGGCGTTGAGTTTCTGTTTACGGGTAATCGGCCAGCGGGAAGTTCTTCCTACTGGCGGTTGTAAATCCATATTTTGCATTTGCTTCTCGATGATGAAGTTGCGATCGGTATTTCCGCGTTGAGCCGGAGGCAACATGCGCAAAGGAGGCTTTGACATGAGTAGGTTGTTTTTTGAACCTGGTTCCAGGCGGGCTTCAAATATCGTCTTATGCCGGCGGTCTGGTTTTTCACTCATTGAACTTCTGGTTGTTATCTCCATCATCGCTTTATTAATCGCCATCTTAATGCCGTCGGTGTCGGCGGCCCGTCGAGAGGCGGCTCGCATTAAGTGTCTTTCCAATCTCTCGCAGCACGGCCAGTTCGCATCAATGAACTCGGCGGATGATTACGAAGGGCGGCTTCAAACTCCGCATGAGATATCCGGCCAGTTTTGGGTTGCGCCGGGGGATTACGACTGGGGCGGCGGCAACGGAGAGCATCAGTGGTTTCGGTCGGGGCCGAGCGGGGAGGCGATGATTCCATTTAAGGGCGCCCAGGGTCGGTTTATGAACCGGCTGGCATTCGGGCCGACGGTGACGGGAAACGAAGACTTTAGTCTGTTTCGGTGCCCGGGCGAGGAGTCATTGGTGTCAGGCGTGGTTGATTATCCGCTTCCGTCGCCTCTGTATGGTGTCTCGGTCTTTCGGGCGACCGGGAACAGTTATCAGGGGGATTTGTGGAATTTCGCTCAGAAGAATCGAAACACACAGGCGTCTCCGCAGCGTAAAGAAATCCGCTGGCGATTCGGGTGTTATGATCGGCCTACTTCGCTGATTCCCGAGACATCCAAAACGATGCTTTTCTGGGAAAGCCGAATGATGCAGGCGATTGTCAGCACCGAAGAAATGGGCCAGGGTGGTCAGGCCGATCAGCGTCAGTTTGGGACCTCTCCCCGTGACATCCCAGGTTCTCACGGAAAGCTAGGCCGGTTCAACCTGGTGTTCGCCGATGGACATGCGTCCACAACGACGTGTCGAAAATCGGGCACGATGTTTGCTCCTTCCTCGTTTAAGAATGTGAGCCGATATTGGCCTTACCATTGGCGGTCGGTCGAATTTCGATACGACAATTTCCCGGCGAAGCATTTATCGAGTGAACGTACCGGAAGAAGATAAGCGGGCTGAACCGGATGTGCGCGCCCGGTAGAACGAATGGAGTGTATCGTCATGAACGATAAGTCACGAGGCGGAATTCGTAACAAGATTATGCTGTCTGCGGCCGTCATTCTTGCGGTGACCGCATTGATGATCGGCTATTTCACTTTGTTCCCTGAGGAATCCTCCGGTGTTGACGTCGCTACGCTGCCGGAAGACCGTCGCTGCGAATTGGCATGTAAATCATGCGGTGAGAAGTACGACATTCCGTTGAAGGCGTACGTCGAACAGTGCGATGCTCGTCAAGACAAGACACAGGGCATCCTTTGTGAGAAGTGCGGACAAGCGTCCGCTTGGCTCGGCGAGCCGCCGATCGAGTATTCCGATCGCAAGTGGAAAGCCGGCTGGGTCGGCCGTGATATTCTCAAATCAAATTTGAAGGCCTATCACGCTGCCAATCCTGAGCCGGCGGGTGAGGGCGTTGGTATTGAGTATTAGGGGTTCGTGCGACGATCCTGTTGACCAGGTGGGTTTGCTTTGCGTGATTGGAATTCGAGCGAGATGAAATGAAGCTGGTGGCTTTCAATTACAACTTCTGCCTTATTGGCATCTGGATTGCGGTGGTGACTCTTAAGAGTACGGGAGCCGATGCTGACTGCACGGATCCGCATTTGGAGTGGCAGGCGGAGGTCGAACCCCTCGAGCCGAATCCCGAGATGATACCGCATGGACTCGCCGTCGGCCCTGAGGGCGAGGTCTTCGTGGTCGGTCAGTTTCGCCGGCTCTTTGATTTCGATCCGTCCGAGCATGGATCGGACAATCATGATTCCATCACGCCGGCTATGCTGAATAGGTGGAGTCCGATGGACATGTTCGTCACCCGGCTGGAGGCCGACGGTTCCTATGGTTGGACACATACCGACGGCTTCGATTGGGCGGACGGGGCGCTTGGCGTGGCGATCGACCCGGCCGATGAGGTGGACCCGGTGACCTACGTCATCGTCGCAGGGTATTACGAATTTTTTCTAAGCATCGGCCTTGGGCCGAGTGACGGTCGCGATGCCTTCGTGGTCAAGTTTCCGATTGACGGCAGCTTTGGTTTTCCGGTTTGGGCCCGATCGTTTGGTGACGACAGTCTCGGGTTGGGTGATGGTGCGGAAAGTTCGAACGGCGCCCATGTCAGCGGCGGCGACGCGGCCACGGCTGTTGCGGTTGATCCGGCCGACGGCAGCGTTATCGTCGGCCTGAACGACGGCTGGGTGATCAGACTGAACGCCGATGGTAGTGATTGCTGGTCGCAGCAGGTAGGCGATTTGCCAATTGAGGACTTGGCGATCGATGCGTTCGGTGACGTGCTGGCATTGTGTGGCCACGGCCCCATTCGAAAATTGGCCGCCGCGGACGGGTCAGCAGTTTGGACAGTCGCCGTTCCAGGTGCAACGTTCGAAGACATCGCCGTCGATGCGTCGGGCAGCGGATTGTTCGTCACGGGCGCCTACAAGGGGATCGTGGATTTCGACCCGGGCCCGGGTGAGGACATACGCGCTTCGATGGTGAAGTTCTTTGGCGTTTCGGAACTAGAATTTACCAACGATGTCTTCGTCACGCGACTTGATGCGGACGGCCGCTATGTCTGGACCTGGACCGTTGGGGGCCACAATGAGGATCGCGCCTGCTCTGTTTCGTCGGATCTCGTGACGGGAAGCGTCACGATCGCTGGTCGATTCGGCGGCGGGTTTACGAATTTCAACCCGAATGGTGAACCTGACATACGTTCGGACGCGGGTGCATTTGCGACGCGACTTCAGGCGGACGGGAACTACATCTGGACACACCTTTCGTCTGTTCGTGACGAGTACAACCTAATAGCTGTCGCGGCAGACGAAAGCGGCGGTGTGGCGCTCAGCGAAAGCAACCACGTCACGTCCAGTGGCGCCTTTTCTTTTGCAACTCAACTGCTATGTGACTTCCCAGCGGATGATCTCGATGGCGACGGTGTTCTGGACAAAGTTGATAACTGCCCAAAACGCTTCAACCCCGCGCCGCAATTGGACGCCGACGGCGACGGCGTGGGTGACGTCTGTGACATCTGCTCGGCTTTTGACGACGCAATAGACAACGACGCGGATGGCATTGCAGACGACTGTGACAACTGTCCGGATACATCGAATGCTCTCCAGTTGGATACAAACCGGGACGGCGTGGGCGATATCTGCGATGACGACAGCGACGGTATTCGGAATCTCGTAGACAAATGTCCACAAACGCCCAGTCAAAATCAGCAGGACTTCGACGAAGACGGCGTCGGAGATGTTTGTGACAACTGCTTCGCTGTTCCGAACGTGGCGCAAAGCGACTTTGATCAGGATGCCCTCGGCGATTTGTGTGATGCCTGTCCAGGCAATCGGGGTGTGGTTGTTTATTGGTCGGATTCCGGTGGACGCTGGGTCAAGAGCAAGGAAACTTCGCCCACGCTCGGCTGTGAAGAACTGAGGTTGTCGGGGCTTGCCGCGCCGGTCGGGATTTTTGCCGATCCGGCGGAATCCAAGCTGTATTGGGTCGACGCCTCGTTGGACGTGATCCGTCGATCCGATTTAGTCGGACTGAACGTTGAAGACGTCGTGACGACCGGACTCGATCGCCCTCAATCGCTCGTCGTGTTTGACTCGAAGGTGTACTGGACGGACTGGGGACTCGACCGTATCACGCGCGCCAACCTTGACGGTTCCGACATCGAAGTCATCCGCGATGGCGCGTCGAATCCATATGGGCTCGCGATCGACGTCGTCGGGCGCAAGCTCTATTGGTCAGAGACTGATTTTCAAACGGGCGCCATCCGGCGATGCGAATTGGACGGCGCCGCCCCGGAACTCGTTTTCGGAAATCTCCCCGCTGTCACCGGGATCGCGATCGACGATGTCGGCGAACAGCTGTTCTGGGTCAATTGGGGAGACCCTCGTTTGCAGACGGCCTCGTTAAGTGGAGGCATTCCGGAAACGTTGTATCTGGTTGGTGACTTTACAGAGTCATTGTCATTGTTTCGAGACTCGTTGTACTGGACGGACTCCCAGGGTGACGTATTCCGCGCCGACGCGGACGGACTTGGTGTCGTCGAGCGAGTTGTCGAAGGAGCGCAGGATCCGAGGTCGGTCGCCGTCGTTGCATTCGGTGGTGCACCAGGCGACTGTAACGGCTCCGGATCCGTGACATTGGACGACGTGCCGTGCTTTGTCACCGCGCTATTGGGGGACGGATCGGGGTTTACTGCGGCCGACATCGATGGAAACGGAATCGTCGACGGGCGCGATCTCCAGCCGTTCGTCAGCTTGTTGTTGCCATAGATTGGATACGCAGGTCGGTCCTGCATTCTATCGGCATCAAAACCGATGCGCCTGAAGTGCGCGCACCAATGAGGGAGGGTCATTTGATGTTCAGGACTCCAGTTTCATACATGGCAACCGTGTTAACAGGTATCGTATTGCACGCGGCGTCGCAGGAGTCGTTAGCACAGATCGGAGCGTGTTGTGGAATCGATGGCTTTTGCAACATGAGAACGCAGGCCGTATGCGAGGCACAGCCCGGTTCGTATCTGGGTAACTTCTTCCTGGGAGTGGATTGTGACGACATTATCTGCTCCCAGCCGGGAGCGTGTTGCCTTCTCGACGGAAGTTGTGTACTCGCGACACAATTTGCGTGTGAGAATTTGCCAGATGTGTTTGAGTATCAAGGTAACGGCACATCTTGCGGCGATGTTATTTGTACGCCGATGGCTAGCGAAGGAGCCTGTTGTCTCGAAACTGGTGTTTGTATTTTCGTGACCGAGGAAGACTGCGCAGCCAATCCCCTCTCGTACCCAACTTCATTTCAGGGACAGGACGTGAATTGCGCTGAAGTCACGTGCTTCCGAGCGGGCGCGTGTTGCATGGGGGATGGAAGCTGTGAAGTGATGCAGGCTCCTGACTGTTTTGCTCTTGGTGCTGTGTATCGGGGTGGCGGTACGACGTGTGCGGAAGCCGCATGTCCGCAGCCCGCTCAAGAGGGCGCATGCTGTGTAAGCGGTGAATGTCGGCTCGAATTTGAAAATTTCTGCGTCGATGTCTGGGGCGGTGAATTTCAGGGTGGGGGCACGGTTTGTGACGACGTGGTTTGTCCACCCGCAGGCGGTCCCGGCGCTTGCTGCTTGGCCGATGGGAGCTGTGAGCTTCGGACGTTTCAAGATTGCGAGTTTCAGGGATTGTATCGCGGCGACGATACGACGTGTGCGGAGGCCGCGTGTCCGCAGCCCGTTCAAGAGGGCGCATGCTGCGTAAGCGGTGAATGTCGGCTCGAATTTGAAAACCGTTGCGTCGATGTCTTGGGCGGTGAATTTCACGGCGGGAACACGGTTTGTGCCGACGTGGTTTGTCCGCCGGGAGGCGGTCCCGGTGCATGCTGTCTTGGGGACGGCAGCTGCGTCATTACGATCGTCGAGGATTGCGAGTTTCAAGGGTCGTATCGTGGCGACGATACAACGTGTGAGCAGGCCGCATGCCCGCAGCCGCCAGGCGAGGGCGCATGCTGTTGGGACGGGGGCTGCCTCGTCGAAACGCTGGACTTCTGCAACGACCGAGTGGCGGGCAACTATCTCGGTGATGATACGACTTGCAACGTTCCGTGTCCGCAGCAAGGAGACTTGGACGATGACGGCGACGTCGATCTGGACGACGTTCCTCATTTCGTCGACGCGCTTCTGCAGCAGCCCGAACCCCCCGGAATCAAGCACGACCGCGCCGACATGGACTTGGACGGTGATCGAGACGGCGTCGACATCTGGATTTTCGTCCAAATCATCCTTGGCGGTTGAGAGTCGAGCGGTTCACAACAACATACAAAACGGTCTATCGTTGGCGAGCCAAACAAAACTGCTCGCGAATGCAGCTCAACATTAGTGAAAAGAGTCTATCGTGGAATATGTCTATGGCTGGAATACCGAAGGAAATCGCAATTACATGGCGTCTGTCGCACTTGCGCTGCTTTTCTGCGCAGGAGCCGGTCCTGCCGCCACAAGTGACGCCAACGCCGGCGAGCTGGCGTCGATCAACATCAACGAGGTCAATTCCCACACGCCGTCTGCGCCCGATGACTCGCTCGAATTTGTGGAGCTCTACGACGGCGGCGTCGGCAACACGGCGTCGTGTTCTTCGACGGAAGCAGTGACACGTCATACGAGGCGTTCGATCTGGACGGCCATTCGACGGACACGAACGGATATTTTCTTCTTGGTACGGCGAGCCTGATCCAGACACCGTCGATCATCTTTCCCGATGCGACGCTTCAGAACGGCGCGGATGCGGTCGCGCTCTACCTGGATAACGCCACAAGTTTTCCGAACGGAACGCCCGCCACCGCGACGAACGTCGTTGACGCCATCGTTTATGACGCCAACGGTGCCGACGACGATCCCGGCCTCCTGGAAAGGTTTCCCGGCAACCCGCAGTGCAACGAAGAACGGGGCGACCATTTTGCCGATCAGTCCAACCAGCTCTGCCCCAACGGATCGAACTCAACCGCCTTCATCCAGGCGACACCAACCCCAGGCGCCGCGAATAACTGCGACTGACCTTTCCCCGCGTTTAACTCCAGTTTCTATGTTACTCTGACACTGCTCTGAATACACGTCGTTGGCGGGCGGAGCGGAGCGAGGGCACCGAGCGGAGCGCAGCCTGCCAACGACGACGCGATCTCCGACGCCTCCGGCGCCGGCGGTCTGTAGCCCAAGGCACTGTGCGGTCGGACCCGGTTGTAGTGCTGTCGCCATTGCTCAATAAGCACCTTGGCCTCCTTCAACGTGTAGAAGATCTCGCCGTTCAACAGCTCATCACGAAGCTTGCCGTTGAAGCTCTCCACATACCCATTCTCCCAAGGTGACCCCGGCTCGATGAACAACGTCTTCACACCAACACGCTTCAACCAGTCGCGAACTGCGAAGGCCGCGAACTCAGGGCCGTTGTCGCTGCGGATGTAATCCGGTACGCCGCGCGTCGCGAACAACCACGACAGCCGTTCCAACACGTCATCCGATCTCAGCCGCCTGGCCACATCGATCGCCAGGCATTCGCGCGTGTATTCGTCCACCAGCGTCAGCAGCCGAAAAGGTCGGCCGTCATGCGTTCGACCGTTCATGAAGTCGTACGCCCAGACATGATCACGATGCGTCGGACGCAGTCGGATGCACGAACCGTCGTTGAGCCACAGTCGCCCTCGTTTCGGCTGCTTCCGCGGCACTTTCAAACCCTCCTGACGCCAGATTCGCTCCACGCGTTTGTGATTCACCCGCCAGCCCTCCGCTCGCAACAACGCCGTGATCCGCGGCGTTCCGTAACGACCGTACATCGCCGCCAGTTCGATGATCCGACGTGTCAATGGCGCTTCATCATCACGCACCTTCGGCAGGTAACGCTGCGTCGCACGCGACTGACGAAGCACCTGGCAGGCCCGCCGCTCGGAAACGCGCATACGGTCGATGACGTGT
>JAKSDK010000391.1 GCA_022360095.1 Phycisphaerales bacterium | reverse complement strand
TTCCTCAGCTCCAGTTATTAACATGTAGTTGGCTTACTCTGATTGGTAGAAGTGAATATCTGAAAATATTATTGTTGTCAGTATTTTATATTTTCAGTTTTCTAGGTTGCACACTAATGCCTGTCATAGTGCTGCACTAGGGTACAGCTGTATGTTGCCCCTCCCCACCCCCGCCTTCCCCTTAATTAAGAAATTAACTTGAAAGTCACATTCCCAAAATTTTAATTTTTTGGTAATTTGGCAAGGAAAGATCCCTTTTTCCCTCTTTGTTTCTCTTCCAACTTACAAAACCTTTCAGATTATATTTTTTTCTAGCCTGTGTACAGACACCCTCATTCATCTTTCTTTGCCATTGGGACTGTACTATATTGGTTTAAAACCAGCACCAAGATGGTACCGGTGCCTTTGGTCAATTTTTTTGGTGGTTGTTGTTTTGTTTTCCACAGTGTAACAAGTTATGTTGTGACAATTTTTTATCCTGTATGTTAATTACTGAATCTGACAGTGTCTGATTTTCACCTATTTTATTAATCGCTGCTTATTCGGCAACTTCAAATGTTGTATTCCTCACTTGTTACTGGTTCTTCACCATGTCATGGATTCACACATGTTGCTGGCAATACTGGTGGATTTTACCACATGGTGTGTCGCCATGGGGTGAGTGACCTTTTGACTATCTTTTAGTTTTTATTAATAGTGGAACCATACCAGTAGTCTCCAATTATTTTCTTATTTAGATGCGGTGTTATGGTGAGAGGGTGGTCAACACGTTACTGGATTTGCTCATAGTGTTTAATTGTTATGACATCTGTTGGACTCTTTTTGTTACCTTTTTGCATCATGGTGCACAACATGCAATAGCATTCCTATCATTTTGAACTTAGAAATAGAAACATCACATCAATTTAGTCAGTCACAATTTGTGTACAAAATAGGAGTATGTACGGTCAGTGAGCTTCCAACCTAAACTACAGCACCATTGTTTTCAACATCAATGTTTGCTGGCTTTCCTAACCAGTTTCCTCTGCTTTGTTGTGATTTGTCGGAATGATTTGTCACTTCATCTGAATTTTACTGTACATTAGAACTAGTCTTTATGGCATAAATAATATAGTCAATTGACCTTAGGCGAAAAATTAAGTAAATGTTCTGCGACTCTTGGCAAGAACGTGCTTTTAATATGCACATGATTTCATTTTTTGGGTGTATGTTTTAGACTAGATTAACATTAGTTGTGAACCTTTTTTAGCAGCACTGTTTTACTTTTTTTTCCTCTGAAGTGACTGAACCCCAGGCTATTACTTTTCCAATTTTGGGAGATAGTTTAACTTCAACTAGCCTATATTATTTGTTGACCACTGGTCTCCTTGGACCTCAAGCTTTTTATACACTTCCTTTTAATTTTTTCCAGACCACTGTGGCATCCAAATTCCTTCTTCTTCAGGAGTCTGTCCACGATGCAGCAGATTTGTATTTGTCATTGAAATACCCTCCTGTTGTTTTGGTGAATGACACACCTTGTGGTTTTGCCCGTCACCTTGACCTGAGGGAACCTACACTCCTTCAGAATTTAGCTCCATCAACCGGTCCGAAGAAAGACTCACTGAAGACCATACCAACCCTCTAAATCACTCATTGACTGGCTCAACAAGAAGATATGCTGATGGTGATCGCTTTCATACAACCACAAACCCACACAAATCACATTTGTGTCAGTTCCATGATA
>JAKSDK010000085.1 GCA_022360095.1 Phycisphaerales bacterium | reverse complement strand
AATAAATTAAAAACAATTAAAACGAGACCTAAAGGTTATTAGTCTTTAATGTAACCAAAAGGTCAATTAAAGGTAAACTAAAGGGACAGAAAACCTTTCGGAAATTTAATGTCACAATTAAAGGTAATTAAAGATGGAACAGAACTTTTTTTGAGCTTTAATTTTTCACTAAAGACACCAAAATGAAAGCGTTCTTCCTGTGTACTATAATACAGCTGACAAGAAAATTTTCATCACCTCCACACATGTTTAGGGAAGTCGTGAAGTGAGGTTTTGTTTTCTCTGGAAACATCAAGTAATTAGAAAATCATAATAATCCAACTTTGAAAGTGCATGTCGGGTTAACTATAGTTTATAATATTAGAGTAGCAATTTTTAGTATTAAGACCTTATTTTTCTTATTTTTCACTTTTAAAGACAGCTCTCCATCAAAATTGTAAGATCAGTCTTAAGAACACTGCTAGCGCTCGAAGCAGCATCTTTGTTGCGGCAAGTTTTTAATAGTAGTCCATGACCCTACTAATGGATACTTGCTGCAAATTTGTCGCGAGACCATTTGTTAAAGGCTGTTCAGCTTTTTCCCCACGATTGGAACAAACGTAAAGGATGGACACGAAATAAAACTTGAAACCGTTGGGCCAAGTTTAAATGTTCTACCTGCTACAATCATAAAAGAAAACTATTATTATGGTTATTGCTCCCTGAAAAATTTGTTTCAAATCCCTTTTTTCATATCTCTAACGAATCATTTTGTGTATCACTAAGTAGTTATGACTTCCGCACAAAATTGATTTAAAACAACAATATCCTTGTGACATGTCCCCTTCAGCCCTTTAAGCCCCAACTTTATCCAAATACAAATTCTCCAGACTGATCTTCACACACTTCCTTCAAGAATTGGTTAAGAGATTTTATCTGTAGATCAAAGCTCTACCCATCAGGTGATCATTTCATTAATTCTCACAGCAGTTTCTCTTGATTATGTATTGACTCTGTTAAGAGAAAATTGACTTT
>JAKSDK010000017.1 GCA_022360095.1 Phycisphaerales bacterium | reverse complement strand
TTTCTCTTGCCTTGTAGCTTATGTTATTTCGTTCTAGTTGTAACCTTCTTTCGGTTTGGATTAAAGATGAATTCTTGATAGTTTGCGTTTCAAAACATGACTATCTTGAGGAATTTTTCATCCCTCAAAACGTTTTTTGTTGAGAGGAATTTCTTTGTGATCACCCCCTTTATATAAAAATCACTTTGCTTTGAGCTTTACATCATGGTTTTCAAACTAAGATTAATTCAGTCAAACTAAAGCTGATTCAATCTGCACTCACATTAAATGTTACCAAAAATTGGTGTCTTTCAAAAAAGTCTTGGTATACATGTTACAGATCAAATTTAATTTCAGGCTAAAAAATTTTTAACCTAGGTTGATTCTGGATTTCCTTTGTCTTCTAGGACCAGGAGACACTGCAAATTGAGAATCAACCTAGCTGGTTAAATCAAAATTAATCTACATTGTAAAATCAAATTTGACCTGTAACATTATGTAGCTATTTGATATGGGTTTTGGGTGTCTACAGTAATGTAAATGTATATAATTTATTAGACAGCTTGGACACAAGACACCCCGCAGGTACAGGTATCCCAAAGATTACTTTGTTTATATTTCGGTAGGTGTAATTTGTTATAACCTTAATTTATTATCACAATTTATTCATAATTTTATTTTACTTTAAGATTGTACATAATAAAACTATGGTTCAACATCATTTATTTTTTTTTGCTCAAGTTGAATGAGTAGAGCTAGGACAAATTCAGCCTTTTTAAAAGATTAACTGACACTGATCAAGAACTTGTAAATTTATAATCTTAAGCTGAATCGAATAGAGCCCATCTCTTTCACGTTCAACACCATTCAACACAATGAATTGCTTACATTTTTCTTATTTCAACATTAAACATGGCATAATACACTGTTCAACATTAATTTTGTTGTCCAAGGGCAGTAACATTAATTTGTTGACCAACAACGGTTAAACCATGTCACTCACATGTAAAATACACCTTCACTGCAATAAATTGCATTCATCACCTTGAAAAAGAGCTTCCAGTC
>JAKSDK010001062.1 GCA_022360095.1 Phycisphaerales bacterium | reverse complement strand
TATGAACCGCAAGTCGTCAAGTTGAACGTACCTATAGTCGCTATGCATGTCGTTTTCGATTTTACAGAGTGCATCCCTATACAGATCAATATTAAAACAAGTAAGCAGATTCATACCCAGCCCTTCCCGGCACATCTTCTAATTGTCCATCATTGTTTATTTAGCAACTGCATGGCGTTCTTGGACTCAACGTATATTTCTGGTTACCGTGACAAGTGACATAGAAAACTGCATTGCTAATTTGATGTACTTTATTTTACCTAGTTTGACTTCCTGGTAATTTCTATTATCATTTTTTTTTCTCTTACTTGATCTTCAAAACGGCTTAAAGGAATATATACTTATCCTCATTTTAAGTTTCAAGAAAACTGTCCTTGCTTGCTAACGTAAGCTGAGCGGTACGCTACCTCATAGTTTTTTCTTTTCTTTTTTTTTTTTTTTTTTTTCTCCTTTTGCTTAGTTACAGAAATTCATACGATATTAAAGTTAAGTGTAGTTTTTCCTTTTTCTTTCTTTTTTATTCTTTCTTTAATACAATGAAGCCTACTGTAATTAGGTGAAATGATAGAATATGTATTATTTTACTTGCACCTTGTTTTTAGTTAGTACTACAATAACGGAGATCACAAGAAGGTGTACTACCACTAAAATAGTACACATAAAATGAACCGCAATTTCTCACATAGATGTTTGTTGACCATTGACAGCAGTTATTCTCGAGGGAAAAACACACCGTCCTGCTGACCTGACCATCTGCTACCGTGGGGTGTCCACCATTCAACCAGCCGGGTGCAGAAGCGCCACACCTTCCATCAGGTGGACATGAAGTTGCCATTCTTGTACCGGCGGACCCCTCGAAACGGAACCAACCAGGCCCGATTCCACTGTCACAACGAGAGTTTCGTGTAATGTACGTAATCTTTCTGTCACCGCTTTTAAGACTTGTGTAATTCTGACATTCTGCTATATATAAAAAAATAATAATGATTTAACTTTTGAAAAGCTAGAAAATCATTGAATATTTTAATATCTCTTGTAATTTAATGTTTCGAAACGTTTTATGTATTGTACATAAACAGGCTCAAAGTCGGTAATTTTTGCGTCATCTAACATTCCCCATGGTGGACATACAGTCAAGTTTAAGCAATGACATGGAAAAGGGAAACAAATATATCCTGTAGACATTCTTAAGCTG
>JAKSDK010000233.1 GCA_022360095.1 Phycisphaerales bacterium | reverse complement strand
CCGTCCGGTTGCGGAAAGACGACACTTCTGAAAATCATCGCGGGGCTTATTCCGGCAACGTACGGGGAGATCGAGATCGACGGGCGCAAGGTCACGGGTCCGGGGCCGGACCGCGCCTTCGTCTTCCAGGATTTCGCGCTGCTGCCCTGGGCAAACGTGCTTCGCAACGTGTCGTTCGGCCTCGAGCTTCGCGGAGTCGCGAAGTCCGAACGCGAGGCAATTGCCGAAAAATATATCGGCGATGTCGGCCTTTCGGGATTCGAGAGAGCTTATCCGCACGAGCTTTCAGGCGGCATGCGCCAGCGCGTCGGTCTGGCGCGCGCGCTGTCGGTTGATGCCCAGGTGCTGCTTCTCGACGAGCCTTTCTCCGCGGTCGACGAGCAGAACCGCCGCAAATTCCAGGAGGATCTGCTGGCCCTGGTGCGCAATGAGAGCAAGACCTTCATCTTCGTCACGCACTCGATCGAAGAGGCGGTCTATATCTCCGACCAGGTCGCCATCCTGCTGCCGCGCCCCAGCCGCGTGTCGGAAATCATCCGTCCCACGAGCTTCCGGGGCACGCGGGCCGACAATATCAGGCGCAGCCCCGAATATCTCGACATCGTCGACCAGATCTGGGCGTCGCTGCGCAATTACGTGGAGTAGGATGCCGTGACCGTCTTCGGATACAGACTGCCGGGCATGTCCTCGCTCCTCCTTTGGGCGCTGGTCTGGGAAATCGTCGGCCGCGCCGGCTGGACGTTTTTCATTCCGCCGCTTTCGGAGGTCATCTTGACCCTGGTCTCGGTGATTCATACCCCAGCCTTCATCAAGGCCATGTCCCAGACGGCCTATGCGTTCGGCGCCGGCGTGTTCTTCGCCCTGTTGATCGGCATTCCGGTCGGCATATTGATGGGCAAAAACCGTCTCATCGACGAGTTGTTGCTGCCATGGGTCAATATCTTTCTGAGCGCGCCGCTGACGGCCCTGGTTCCGGTGCTGATGGTGCTGTTCGGCTTTGGCCTCAAATCGATCATTATTACGACCACATTGTTTGCGATCTGGATCATCATCCTGAATTCACGCGCCGGAGTAAAACAGATCAACCGCTCACTTGTCGAAATGGCGCGCAGTTTCGGTGCCTCGCCGTTCGACGCCTTCTTCAAGGTCTATTTCTGGGCGGCCCTGCCGGAGATTCTCGGCGGCGTGCGCATCGGTGTCATCCGCGCCGTCAAGGGCGTGATCATCGGCCAGTTGCTGATATCGATTGTCGGCTTCGGCGCCCTGTTCGAGCTTTACTCGAACAATTTCATGATGGCGCATTTCTGGGCGGTCCTGATCGTCCTGTTCGCGCTGGCATTTTCCCTG
>JAKSDK010000212.1 GCA_022360095.1 Phycisphaerales bacterium | reverse complement strand
GATGGGTCTTACCGCCTTGAATAAGAATTCTATAATACAATGAAAAAGTGCATTCACACGTAGTAGTAAGTGTTAAAACTTTAACTGTCAACGACATAAACAGCAACACTGCCACCGGTACTTTTAACAAAAATTAAGAACCACAAAGTATGGTTTTCATTGGCAGTCAGTCTACCTGCAACATACAGTGTATCCTGTATTTTAATAAATATCATAAATACATTTGATTATCCATAAACAGTTTCAATAAAAACTTTTCAACATATAAAATTATAATGAAAATATAAATATTAGAATTTGGTCAGGCTTTGTAAATATTCTGTAACATTATTTGTGCCCACAACTAAATTAGAGGATGGGTCTTATCGTCTTGATTCGCCATGATTCTATAGTAAAATGAAAAAGTGCGTTTACATGTAGTAGTAGTGTAAAAATTTTAACTGTTACCAACATTAACTAGTCAACAACATAAACAGCAACATGAATGATAATGATAATTTCTTTGAATTTCAGGTATAAAGTATACCTACTTTAATTTTGGGTATATTTGGATGAATTTTTGGGTATTTTTGGGTATTTTCGCAAATTTTTTTCGGGTATACTGGTATACCACTACCCCCCCCCCCCTCCTGGCCGACCCTGGTTTGTTGAAATCTTCACCAGTGGAAGATATAAAGGGCACATTTCATTTGTTTTCTTTACCTTTGAATTTTGCAATCTTTAAGCCTTTTACCTCTTTTTCCCAGCTAATGACGAGGGCGACTTTTGTCTCGCAAAATATTGGTCAATACCAGAATGAGGAAATAAAACAGCAGCCTTCCATTTTATTTACAAACTAACATCAATTAGCACTGACTGAAATACAGTCTACTCCCGAGAACTCGAACCTTCAAGGGAAATCGAAAAAGGTTCGAGTTATCGGAGTTCGAGTTATCGGGAGCTCGAAGAAAATAGCCGGGAGTAAGGAAAAAACAGTTTTTGCTGCACAGTGAGTATTCTAATCACATTTAATTGTAAAAATGTTGAGTGAAAATTGAAAGATACTGTTACATTATAAATCAGAACGTAAAGTAACAAAACGTTGCCTAAAT
>JAKSDK010000307.1 GCA_022360095.1 Phycisphaerales bacterium | reverse complement strand
CATCCAGACCGTCTTTGTTGTGTCAGTTGCTGTGCTGATAAGAATATTAAAATATTCATAAGTCATGTGCCATGAAATAAAATGATCATCTTTATGACTATTTTTTATGTAAAGAATGCTAATGAAGATGAAATTTTTAAAGTTTGACAGTGTTTTACCGGGGTTTAAAACACGAGCACGTGACGGATTTTAGAGGACGTTATAGCTCGTTGAGCTCATGAATTATTAATGAGTTTTTCGTTTTGTTGGCAAGTCTTGCTGTTTAGAGAATGGAATAAATTGAAAACATATAATTGTATTTTATTAACAGATTTTGAACACACAAAATTATCTCCTTTTCAAAATCTCAGCCTGGGGTTTATTCTTTAAATATTCTTATAATTGCGCAAATTTCAGCCTTGATATTGTTATAAAATATATTCTAATAGACGGTTTTCACAGTGATGTCATCAAATAGTAAAGTCAAAATAGCGAGGTTTTACGAACTTCTTATTTACACTAGGTTGAAGATAAGCAAAAAATAAATCTTTACAGAAGTTTCCATTCCCGCAGCATGTTTCATTTCGAAAATACAGCAATTTGAACTTCCGAGTTTTCACAGTGCGTGACACCAAAATAGGAATGATGTCTCGTTGAAAAAAATGTCTCTCCTCTTGATTTTCACCAGTATAACCATTTCAAGTATTAGAAAATATGTTTATACGCACTTATTCTAGTTGTCGAGTGAAAAAAAGAGCTTTTATAGAAAAAGTGAACTCCAGATGTTTTTGTTGATTTCCGGCGGCCATATTGGTGCGCCAAAACGGTGCACCAACATGGCGTCTCCATACAAACCTCTACAAAGGTGCGTAAAACGTTTCGGTAAATAATTCAGAAACTGTGGCCCTTAAGACCTGAGACTTAGACAAATTGTTTATAAATTAGTCTTTTATAACATTTCATTTTCATGGCTTCTTCCACTCGACCGTTTCCAATTTATTTTTTTGTTGCGTGACAGTGAAAACGATCTATAGAAAAAAAAAGAGTGTAGCCAATCTTCTGTTGTAAAAAGAGATAAGTTTCTTTTTTAAAAAAAGGATAGCAGAGGACGTGTCTTAAATTTTGAGATCTATTTAGCTCAAAAAATGTCTTTCGAGAATTTCTTTCAAGCGCAAATCTTATTGCAGAGTGCAGCCTGTTTATTATTATAGCTTACCTTGTGTATTATTGTATGGAGGGTGAATTCCTTTTGAGCAAATTATCACAAAACTTTGTTGGAGCATTAAGAGCAATTCTCTGTAAGAATCAAGCAAAGTAGGAAATGAAAAATTTTGATCTCCCCTCAAATTTTCCATGCAATTAGATATTGTAGGGGGATGTCGAAAAATGCCCTTTGTTTGGGTTGCTGCTTTATTGTTGTCATGGTAACACCTATTGTTTGTTGGTGGCAAAAAATCTAATATTTAACTCACAAACTGTTGTAAAAAGTGCAAAATGTGTAGCTCTGTTCCTCAAGTCCATTGAAACGCTACAGCCCAAGACTTGGAGCAGATATAATACCATCATTCTAGTTTACATTTGTGTATATTGCTCTTTATTATATCAAATTTACGTGGAGTAAACGATTAATCAGCTACATAGAGTTTCGGCCATTTGGGTTGTCTGATAGCTAAAATATGGTTACCCTTTCCTTGAATTTCTCCAAAGGTACATCAGTTCCAGAGCTAAAACTAAGCAGGCAGTGTACACAAATATTCT
>JAKSDK010000423.1 GCA_022360095.1 Phycisphaerales bacterium | reverse complement strand
CAGATAACCATGGGTTACAAAAGGTACATTCAAAATCTTAGCGTTATTCTTTTCAGTGGTAAATTCAAGATATGCCGGAGTTAATTTTCCCTTTTTTACAGATGCTTATTTTGCATAATGGCAACATGGCAAAATATGTAAGATCGCTGCCTAAACATTTGTTAAATTTCTGTTAAAAGATAATGTATAATCTAATTTCCGTTCCTTTTTTCTATTGCGGTATAATTATGACTTAAACTTCTACTTTTAGGCTAAAAAAAATTGATTATTGCAGGTCAATTACTGATAATTACCGATCTGTTTATATATTTGCGTGACATACAGGACATTTGGCTAGACTGTGGATATATACTACCGGTATGAGAAGTGAAAATATGGAAAAAAACCACTGCAAAAAAACCTCCTTGATCTATGAGCGTTTTACATCAGGTATAAATGTCGTTCATTTCTATGGCCAATACAACTAATATAAGCACTGAAAACCACGGTTACACGGTTGGTTTTCCCTCAACATACCACTCACCTCATTATTACTTCCTGATATCTCTGTATAGAGCTCTGTAATAAAACGAAGAATAGCCTTCGTCTTAACTTCGTCGGACAGGCTGATAGCCTGAAAAATTAACTTAAACTTTCTTGGTCAGAACCAATTTTCGGAAGTAGTACAGTCATTTCATCACGCAGTCAAGAGTATACAAAACGTCATGGTGAACTCAACCTATGATATGCTCATTTTATACATTGCATTGAAATCAAACATTAGTTTAGTCACCAAAAAAGATTCAAATTTAGGGTATTTTCACTATGTCAATTCAACGTGCCATTGCTCATCGGCTTTTTCTCGAAGTAGGTGTCCGTCTACATTCCACAACGTTTTGAGTCATCCTACTCCGGTAAAAGATTGAAAGTCTTTGGGGTTTCAAATATAAGTTAACTAATAATATACATGAAAAAAATTCTCGATTGTGATTGGCTAAGAGAAATGCAGTGTTTAGGTAACACGGTGCAGAAAAAAGGTAATTTAGTGCAGAAAAGAGTAACAAACGTGACATTCTGATT
>JAKSDK010001315.1 GCA_022360095.1 Phycisphaerales bacterium | reverse complement strand
TTGCACCGGCCAGCAGGGGCCCCCAACGTCAATTTTCGGAAAATATCCGGTTGGGAAGACGATTTGAGATCTAGAATTTTCGGAACATTTGTTGTAAAATTTCTTGCTTGCCTGCCTCTCCTAGGATTTTCGATCATCTAACAAATGGTATAATTGCCAATTTTTAACGGATTTTTACCCTAAAAAGGTCACCTAGAATTTTCGGGAGCCTTTTTTCTGGCTAAAAATTTCGAAAAGGTAAGTTTTGATCCCTATAATTTTCGGATCACTTGACTTTCAGCTAGGAAATCCGAACAGATGAAAAATTTTTAGGGGATAAAAATATGTCTATATCTACCGTTTAAATACTAAAATACCTTTAACAATTCTATGTTTAAGTGGTTTTGAACTATATTCTCGTTGGGTGTCCCTGTGATATTGCCACTGTTTGGTGAAGGTCGATTTCCTACTGGAGTTTTGCAGCCAAACATCCAATGGTTGTATAATAATCACTCTGAACTTGAACTTCTAGAGCCACCCAACAAAGATGGATGCTTGGGTTCATTCCACGAAAATGTTGGGCAACCGGGTCAGTTTAAACACTAGAAAACTGCAAGTATGCGGCGAAGAAGTCCTGGAGTCGTTTTTTTCTATTTCATCCGTTCCGTTCATTCTCGTCATTACAAAGACAGAGAAAATGAATCTACATTTTATGTGAAACGTGAGTTCTTTACCCAATTTCTTGATCGATCAAATCGGTAAAATCATTGATCACATTGTACGTTTGATTTCCAAACCACTTCTGGTCTGTTCTCACTTGTTCGATGTATTGATCTCAAAGTTTTTCGCCTTTCTCTCATAAACTATAATATATTTTTATTGCACAGTGCTCTTGTTAAGCATTAAATTGCGAAATCGGCTACTGTAATTCAAAGAGCTGTCTTTACTGGCTGACGCTGTGATAGACTCCTAGTATTCCTGTCCATCAGGACTGATTGAACCGTGCTTCAGACTATTCATGCCATCAAAGCATTCTGTACTCCTTTGGCTGTTTTAAACGAGCTAACTTTAAATGAAGTATTATACAGCAAAATTTTGAGTTTGATAATTGACACCCTTTCAATTTTACTTATTTGTTTTGCAATTTATTCAGTAGAGTGAACTTGGCCTTTGTGTACTTCAAAACATTCAGGAAAATA
>JAKSDK010001731.1 GCA_022360095.1 Phycisphaerales bacterium | reverse complement strand
TCGATTGAGGAATCAGTGGTACTTATTTATGGTGAGTGATTTATTTGTTTGTTTGTTTGTTTGGTGATGTGTTCATGGCAACAAGTTTTATATCAGTGCTGTAACTTTATTGCTTAAATTTAGTGAGTGCTCCAGATTAGCCTCCTAGCTCAGTCTGTTGGATTGATGTCAATTAAAATCCGGATTTCAAGAAGTCAAAGTTCATAGGGATAAAAACATTTCTGTAATTTTTGCTATATCTCACCTTCCTTTAAGAACATGCAAATTATAAGGATCCTTATGCCCTTTCCACACGTATCCATTTTTGTGTGAAAACCGAGATTTTTTCCTCTGGTTTAGCCTACCGTCAACACGTATCCAGTGAAAAGTGTCACTGAAAATTCATCCTCTCTAAAAGCTTTCCAGAGAGGATATTTGAGAAAATGCTGCTTTGCTGTACTGTGTACAATGGAGGTTTTAAAAAAATTGTGTCATTGTTTTCACTTTTGGATACCAGTGAAAACAAATGCATTGTTCCCATTAAAGATGGTGCCACTTTCAGTCACTGAAAAAAAAAGCAGCCTGTGGGCACTGATTGTTTTGAAAAACAAGGGATATGTGTGGATAAGGCCTTAGAGAAAGGGTTCCTGAATTAACTTGTAACCAAGCCATTTTCTGGCCACCATCTGGCCAAAACGGACCTAATTTACATGTACTCATTATGTTGTTTCCAAGATGAGCTCTATATAAGAGGGAAAAAATAGATAAGAAATCTTCACATCTTTTTTTTTACTTTTTAGATCCATGGAAGACCTCGCAAGGAATGCTGTCTTTGAAAGTGTTTCGTTTGTCTGATAAAATGATGGCAATGTACAAAGCGGCAGAATTTAATGCAGAGAAGTGAGACAATTTTTTCTTTGTTCAGTGAAATTGTATGAGAGGGAGGTTGTAAAAAATTAAACAGTCTAAAGATGCCACCTTGGAGCACTATTGTAGATCTCATATATTGCAAGTCCCATATTATTGAACAATAAAAGAGCAAACTCCATGCTGATTGGTCAGTGAGATTGTAAACCATGAAAATGATGTGACAATGGTGCAATTTCTTTTTCTTTTTCTCCTGTGCATTATTTTCCAAGAAACTTCACCGAAAAAGGACACTAAAAACTGTCAATGTTGTTATGTTGTTGTTATTTTTCAACCACTTTCTATGAAGGATGCGTAGAGTTTTAAAATAGCTGCTAAGTGTGCAGAAGATTCGGTGTGGAATTGATGTGATGATGGTGCAATTTGTTTTTCTCTTTCTCTTGTGCATGATTTTTCCAAGAAACTTCACTGAAAATGGACATTAAAAACTGCCATTGTTATGTTGTTATTTTTCAACCACTCTCTGTGAAGGACACAGAGCTTTAAAATAAGTGCTAAGTGTGCACAAGATTGGGTCTCCTCTATGGAATACCCTTGAAACTGCCCTTACCATACTACAATAACCACCAAACCACTTCTGCTTTATTATTTTGGAGAAGTTCTGTCAAAGGATGCATGTAGCACTTTAATTTAACTCCCCTTGGGGCTTTTCGGTAACTATTTACAAGAAAAAATAAAAAAATAAAAAATAAAGGAACTATATTACATTAAAATTATTGCTAAGAAAATAAATGGAGTTTTAAGCTATGTGCAAACGGGGGCAACATTTTTTGCCAAAAACTCCCAACAATGTTGGATGTTACATGTTGCATCCGTTTGCCTAGCCTGTTACATGTCGTCAGATGTTGTTGCGCAAAGTTTGTAACCAGTCAAACTTCTAGTCCCATGCAAACGGACACAGCTTTACATGTAAGGAAAAGCAAAGTAAAAGCTTTCTTTATTCCATTTATGCACATGTATATCTCTTGAGTAAAACTTCTTGTGTTATCTTTCAGGCTTGCCAAAAGTGGTCTTAGTTTTGAGGCAATGTTTGAAGAGATTCCACTTGTTATAAGGAACTCTTCACTTGTCAATACTCTGCTGTGTGAAATTGAAGTCTTGTCACCTCATACCCAAACAGATGAGTTTCTCAGTCTCTCCACAGGGTAAGAAAGATATTTTTAT
>JAKSDK010001834.1 GCA_022360095.1 Phycisphaerales bacterium | reverse complement strand
CTGCATACTACATAGGAGCAGATTGATCTGACTGAACAGTCGCGACGTTGTGGAATTCTCTTCATGAAAACAATTCTATATAACTTGTTGGGCAACTACAGTAAATCACTTCAGAATAAATCACGCTGTTTTAACACCGTGAAGTCTTTTCTAACCTTCAATATCATCAACACTGGGATGTTCTTGTATTTTCAAAAAGTTCTTACTCTGAAACTTGGCAAAACACCCAATTTGCGTCAGCGATTTTGTTTTGCTTTATATTCACCGACTAGCGCGGAAGTATATATTCATTTGTTTATTATTTTTGCTAGGAGAGGATGCCTTCCACTAACTTAATTATACATCAGGGAAAAATAAAACTGACCAAGTATTTTTTATATACTCAGCAGGGGCTAGGGAGCCTAAAATTTCACCAGGGAGGGAAAAATAATCCATCAGGTCGGTTTCACCAGGTTAGTTATGGAGGGGTATTCCTGAAAGGCACCAAGTAAGGCCAGAATAGCTCGAGGCTTTGCAACCCTCTTACACATCCAGCATGGTGAAGTAGAGTAAGCTCTTTTTTGAAAACGATGCCATCAGAAATTGGATTTCCGATGAGTTTAACAAGCGGCGCATTTCTAGAAACATCATACGATGACACAAAACTCTGTCACCTTCACCTGTCAGTAAACAAGTTTCCAGACAATCCATAAATTTTCCGCATGAACTCACCCGTCAAATTTTGACCAATCAGAGATAAAAATGGAACGCATAGGGTGACCAATGCGTAACCATGGCGAAAAAAAGCCAAAAGCAAATGGCCTCCTTGGCTGTAAAAAGTAGTTGAGTTTTTGCGTCCGTAGTCAGTTTGAAATCAAAATTTACATAAACATAACGTATTTCCTGTGCATTAAAAAAATTGAGCTTAAGCCTGCGATCATTTGAAAACTTATAATTTGTCAGCGGATTACTTAAAAAACACGCAAACTCGATGGGCCAACACCTGAGCCCACGTTACGGTCACGTG
>JAKSDK010000533.1 GCA_022360095.1 Phycisphaerales bacterium | reverse complement strand
TCATCCTTGGACTTGAAGTGATAGTACAAAATCCCCGGCGTCTTACCGATATGAGCCGCTATATCGCGCATTGTGGTTGAGGCAATACCTTTTGACGCGAACAAGGACGCAGCCGCGTCGACAATTTCTTTTCGGCGCACCTCTGTCGCATCGTCTCCACTCTTGCTGACCTTTGTACCCATCGGCTAGTCGGGAGCCTTTTCTCCGTCGATGAATTGCTCGACGATTCGATTTGCGATGGTTTCTGGATCGTCCAGTCCGGGGCGATACCAAATGACGGCATGATTGAGAGCACCCAGGATCGCCAAGCGCAAATATTTTTGATCCAGAGATTTGCGCAATGGCAAATCCTGAATCAAGGTTTTGAAAATTTCCTCGTATTCGTCTCTCATCACGGTCAATTGATCGTAAAGCGCTCCGCACTCTTGAGGCGGTACACTCATGACCGTCGACGCACAATCATCCTCCCCCAGAACAATCCGGAGCTGTGTCGCACAGGCCGCTTTGAACCTTTCCCATGGATCGCGATGCTCGCTGACGGTCGCACGAACCTCGCGTGAAAGCACATCGATTCCCGCGCGATACACAGCCACGAAGAGTTCGTCTTTAGACTCGAAATGGTAGTAGATAGAGCCAGGAAGGATCCCCACTTTCGACGCAATGTCCCGGATCGACGTTTCCTCGAATCCCCGCTCTTTGAACAAAAGGGCGGCAGCCCGAACAACAAGCTGTTGTCGGTTGTCCTTTCGGCGCTTTTCTTTCCCGGTTTGCGATCTACCAATTGCTTTAATGGGCCGGACCTATCTGTAAATACCAAACGTTAGTTATTTTTCATTGCATATCCCTCTAGTGATTGCAACACTTGGGCCGCCAAACGGCCTCCGTCCCTCTACGCTTTTCGGGATACGAGAAAAAACACCCTAAGCGTGTATCAATGCGGAGCATTGGACAAGCACCGACGAAGTGCAGCAGACCGCGAGTCGAGGTGATAGCTATGAGCAAAAACGGTACCGGGAATTTATCCATTGAGCAAATGGATCAAATGAGCCTGTTGCACCCCGCCACGTCGATCGCG
>JAKSDK010000070.1 GCA_022360095.1 Phycisphaerales bacterium | reverse complement strand
GGTGTACGAAGTCGTCACCTCTCCCGAATCGACGCAATCGCAGATCACCAAGACGCACAACGGCCTGGTGCAGGAGACGATCACGCAGACGGGGCTGACCTACAAGTACCTCTACGATGCGATCGGCCGCCGGATCAAGACGGACGACCCGCGCACCGGCGAGTCGCTGGTCCATTACAACGCCAAGGGCCAGGTCGACTGGATCAGGGACGCGCCGGACGAAACCCAGTGATTCGAGAAGCAAGTCAGGCAGCCATCAAGGAAGCCCACAGCAGGCAGACTGACGCAAGAGTGACGCAAAAACGGGCAAACTGTGAAGGACTCCGGGCCGGAGAGATTCATATCAATAGCAGCAGTAAGGGGTCGTAGAACAGCCGGCGGTGGGATTTGAACCCACGACCCCAGCTTTACGAAAGCTGTGCTCTACCACTGAGCTACGCCGGCAAACGCATCGGGAAGTCATATCATCGGCTGAACCGTCGCTCTCGTCAAGAAAGAAGGCGCCGGCGTAGGATCAAGGACCTGCGCGCACAATGAGCCTGAAATATCGAAGAAATGCGACCCCGAAGCCGTCGCGAGGAAAAACATCTCCGAATACTCCGCCCTCCGGATATGTCGGCCGACTATGGGCAAGGGCAGGCAATTTCGACGGAAATGAAACCTAACTCATTCATGCCGGACGAAGAAACCTGAACATAGTACGTATTACCCATGGTCAATCCGCCGACGCAAAGTTCGGAGAACCGGTCACACGGACCGCCGGCGTCCTCGTTGCATGCAAGCTCATTACCGATTGAGGGACACTGCGTATCATAAACGGCCAGGATCGTGTCAATGTCCGGAAGAAGAAAATCGCATGTGCTGATGAACGCGCTCGTGTCGGTCGCCACAAAGGAGAACCAAAGCGTGCCGTCTCCCTGACCCTGACCGCCGAAGAGACAAGTGTATTCGGGGTCTGAGACATCCGTCGTGGCGTACGTATTCTCAACCACGATGCGAGTATTGCAGGACAACAACAACGGACTGGAGCAATCGTCGTTCAACGGCACGGGACAGGTGTCCGGCGTGAGCGTCAGCGGAATGAACGCCTCGATGTCTCGAGCGTCCGCCACCCCGTTCTCATCGATATCGGCACGACAGAAATCCGGCGTGCCGAACAACGGCGGATTCAACAACGTCGCAACAAACGAAGGAATGTCCATGCTGTCGATCATGCCATCGACATTGAGATCACCGATGCAACATTCGACCGACACCGGCGGCGAGCACGGGTTCGGATCGCACGAAACGCCGTCTCCTTGAAAGTCGCCGTTTGCCGCGAGACACTCATCGGAACGGAGTTCCTGACAACTGCCGTCAGCAAAACAGCACGCGCCCTGCGGGCACGGACAGGCCAGATCAAGCGTGATGTCACCTCGGGGCGACCCATTGAACGTGGCAACCTGGACCGTGTATTCCTGCCCGACCATCAGACCCGTGACACAAAGTTCGGAAAGCCGCTGACAGGCCCCACCGGCATCCTCATTACAACCAATCTCATCGCCCGCCATCACAGGACACCCCGCGGCGTCATAAACCGCGATCAGCGTATCCGTCACAGGCGGGAGTGTGTTGCACGTGCTGAGCAGCGCGTCCGTATCCGAGGCCACGAACGTGAACCAAAGGGTTCCCTCACCCTGCGCAGCCCCGCCGAAATGACAACTGAAAACCGGATCATCCGCCAGGTTGTCCGTGGCGAGTTCATTCGAGAAAACAGTCTGCGTATTGCAGGTGAGACTGATGGCACCGCCGCATTCATCGTTGACCGGAGGCTCCGGCGGTTGCGGGCATGGATTGGGCGCACAAACCGTGTCGTTACCCTCATAAGCACCCATCGAAACCAGACAATCCGCCTGCGCAATCTCCATGCACATCCCGTCGGCAAAGCAACAGGCTCCAGTGACATCAAGCTGACAGATCGCGCCGTCGATCAAACGAGTCACAAACGGACCGATGTCGAGGCCGTCGATCACCATGTCTTCGTTCACGTCCGCCGGGCAGAATTCCGGCGCGCCCATTGACGGCGGATTCAACAGCGCAGTCACCATGGGCGGCACGTCGTTAATGTCGATCATACTGTCGCCGCTGACGTCAGCCAGGCAGCAAAACGCCGCAGGCATACAGGAAATCGTCAAACTCCCCGTTCCCTCAGCAGCGTCGGCACCGCCCACTCGAATTAAATAGCAATTGCCTTGAATGACCGGAAGATTCCGAATCTCACTGGCGCCGCCCGGCCCACAGCCGTTATTGTCGCAGGCAAGAGGTCCGCCGGCCGGCGGACACGCGCAACCGTCATAAATCGCCAGAGCTGAATCATAATCCACCGCTCCGCACACGCTCACATCCAACAAACCGTTGCAGGTTGCAGTGTAGGTAAACCAGATATCCTGATTGACTTCCGTGCACACACCTCCGGGAGAGTCTGCAGGACCGTCGGTGGTCGCATTCGTCGTCTCGAAAGGATACGTACCGTCCTGAGTGATTGCGATCGCATTATCACAATCGTCGTTTGTCTGGGGAGGACACGTGATCGGCGAGCAAGGCTGATCCGGAAAGAAATCACCCATGCAGTCTCCCATCGTCGTCAACGTGCATGAACCATCGATGCAGCACGCGCCTTCATTCGGCGGAGTGCACCCGACGATCAACGTCCCTGAACCCGTGGCGCCGCCCACACCGCCGATCCGAATCAGGTAGCATGTGCTTGCCTGAACAGGCACGGTCAATGAACTCGCCCCCATCGGGACGCCGCACCCGTCGTCGTCACACCCTTCCAGCGAAAGAAAGTTCGTAGGACAAATGCAATTCTCGTAGATCTCCACCGCTGAATCGTAATCCGCGTCGAAACACAAACTGACCGTCAGCAGACCTTCACACGTCGAGAAATACTGGAACCAAACGTCATTCTCAAGCGTCGGGCAGCCGACGGATGCCCCGGGCGGACCATCGGTGCTTGCACCGATCGTCGTGAACGGAAAAAACCCGTCACTGATGATCGTGGGGCTCGTGTCGCAATCATCGTTATCAGGCGGACAAGTGAACGATGCGCACATCCCGACGTTCCAACGTCCCCCGATTTGGGAACAGTCGGTCGGATTCAGGTCGAAGCAGGACTGACCTGAAAGGCAGCAAGCTCCCAAATCGGTCGTGCCGCAGGAAGGTGACAACTCGGAACAGCTGACATTCGGCGTGAATCGTTCTCCCGGGCCTGTGCAGTCCGCGATGTTCGCGTTGTCCATGCAATCCGCAATCGCATCATCACAACAGGAACCGGTCACAACCTGACAATCGACGATCGAACAAGTCGCGCCGATATTAGCCACTTCCGAAGGCAAACAGGACATGGGACTCACGATGTCTCGACACATCCCGGTGGATTCATCACAGCACGCGATGTTGAACCCCGGCAATTCTTGGCCGAAGACTTGGAACGAAAGGCTCTTGATCGTGCCTGGCGGCGGTGGTGCCGGATCAATGCAAGCCCCGTTCTGCGCATTCCCGGCAATCTCGACCCAAGGAGGAAAGTCGAACGTGGCGCCGCGCCGCGCGCTGAAGCCGCGATTCTCCTCGGAAAGACACCAGGCTGACTGTGGCAACGCCGGAAAACGTGGGATAAGCGAAAGCCAGTATCGCGTGTTTTTTGCCAGGGCGAAATTGACCGGCATATCCACGACCCAGCAGGGACGACAGCCGGTGTCCACAAAGGTCTCGGTAAAGTCTTGACTGAGCACCAACTGCGATGCCACGGCATCGTTGAACATCTCGGCGCCCGCGCTCATTGAATCCTGGTGCTCAAAATCCGAAAAACCGCTCGGCTCGTTCGCTGGTGAATTGTTGTAGACCACGACATAAATACCGTTGGTCCACGTCTGGGACGGGGATGCCATATCCGCGCCCGTGCCGAAGAAATTGAAGGCGGCACGTATCCCGGTCACCTGAACATTCGTATCCGGAGCCCCGTCGGTCAGCACGAAATCATCCGCAACCTCCGCGATGAATCGAAAGACGCTCAATGCGCCGTCCACCTGCAAACTGAGTTGTGTGGCGGGGTCCCCCGTGTCGTTTAGAATTTCGCCGTTGTCATACAACAGATTGCCTAGGCCTGGGCCTGTGCTTGAGAAACTACGGTTCCAAGCCGTCTGTTTGTCCACACCCTGACGACTTACCGCGTGGGTCTCAGGAATCAAATGCGGCAGGCTTCGCGGAACCGGGCCGACATAATCAGGGGCGGAGAACGGCGCTGCAATCTCTGAGCTTGTCCTCTGGACCGCATCCGCGCCGACCGATCGAGCGGAGCCCGGAAGCAGAATCGCGCACATCGTCATGCTGAAAACAAGAGTTATCAGGCTGAGGGGTCTTTGTTTGGAGACCATCCAATCCACTCCTTATGTCGCACTTGGTTTGGGATTCGGAGCAGGCCGCAGCCTGAACCATGGCGATTCACGGACGCTTCGTAAAACCTTGGCTTGTAGTGGCCGCTAGCATACCCCCAATGGCCGCGAAGGCAGGAATGTACGCGGGCGCGTAATCTTCGTCCTCCCACCGCCGTTTATTCTAATCATAGGCCATGTGTCTGCAAAAACGGAGATGCCCGATAATCTTACGGCGGCCCATAATCACCCCATGCCGAATCGGTCATATTCCTGACTTGTGCAGCCCTGTCCCGGACCTGGGTGGACTGGTGGGGGTCCGCCCGGCTGCCCGGGGGGACTCGCGGCGAAACAGATTACGCAAAACCACAAGCATCGTATTCCCATGAAAATACGAATCCGGGAGCCGCCAATGGAGTGTCTGACCGTCAGGAAGACTGATCGAGCCGCCGGTGCCGGCGAACAGAGGCTCGATTTTCTTGACCTCTCCCTCAAATTTGAAGATCAGGTCCGGCTCTTTCCTGATGATGGCCTTGATCCCCGAAAGGGCCGCGCCGACGCGGATCTCGGTAAGCGTCAGAAGTGTTTCCACCGTCTCGGGATACGGCCCGAACGCATCGGCCAGATCGCTCGCGAGTTGCTCGACGTCCTCAAGACGATGACAGGCGGTGACCCGTCGATAACACTCCATTCGTTGCCGATCCGAAGCAATGTAGGCCTTCGGAATGTAAGCTTCCAGGTTCAACTCGAGATGAACGGCCACCCTTTCATGAAACGGATCGCCGCGCATCTGCTTGACGTTTTTCTCCAGAAGTTGGCAGTACAGCTCGTACCCGACTGCAGCGATATGACCCGATTGCTCCGGACCCAGGATGTTGCCCGCGCCGCGGATTTCCAGATCGCGCATGGCGATGCGAAAACCGGCCCCCAGATCACTGAATTCCTCGATCGCCTTGAGCCGTTTCGCCGCCGTGCTCGTCAAAGGCCGGTCCGGACTGAGCAGGAGATAGCAATAGGCACGGTGCTTGTAACGCCCCACGCGTCCGCGCAACTGGTGGAGGTCGGCCAGGCCGAACATGTCGGCCCGGTCGATCAGCATCGTGTTGGCATTGGGAATATCCAAACCCGCTTCGATGATCGTCGTGCAAACCAACACGTCGGCCTCGTGGCGCACGAAACGCAGCATCACATCTTCAAGCTCGTTGCCTGACATTTGTCCGTGACCGATGACGATTCGGGCATCCGGAACAAGGGTCCTGATCTTGTCTGCGACTCGTTGGATGGAATGAACACGATTGTGAACAAAGAACACCTGACCGTCCCGATTCAATTCTCGCACGAGCGCTTCCCGAATCATATCGTCGCTCCAGGTCGACACCCTCGTCGAAATCGCCCGACGGTCCATCGGCGGTGTGGCCAGACTTGAGATGTCGCGCAGGCCGACCATCGCCATGTGGAGCGTTCGCGGAATCGGCGTTGCAGTCAGCGTCAGAACGTCGATCATCGAACGCAACCGTTTGAGTCGCTCCTTGTGCTCAACGCCGAAGCGCTGCTCCTCATCGACAACGACCAGACCCAGGTCCGCGAAATCGACATCGCGAGAAAGCAAACGATGCGTGCCGATGAGAATATCGACCTGCCCCCGCTTCGTCGCTCGGATCGTCTCGCGCTGCTCCCGCGTCGACCGAAAGCGGTTCAGGCAATCGACCACAAACGGATAATCGGCCAGACGCTCCTTGAACGTCTGATAGTGCTGTTCTGCAAGGATGGTCGTCGGCACGAGGACCGCCACCTGCTTCCCGAACTCCACCGTCTTGAACGCTGCACGAATCGCCAGCTCGGTTTTTCCATAGCCGACATCTCCGCACAACAATCGGTCCATTGGTCGGGCGCGAGTCTGATCCGTTTTGATGTCGCGCATCCCCGTCGTCTGGTCGGGAGTCTCGGTATACAAAAAGGCGTTTTCAAACTCGGTCTGCCAGTGTGTGTCCTGCGGATAGGCGATACCGGGCTGTGACTCGCGTTGGGCCTGTATTCGAAGCAGATCCGAGGCCAGATCTGTAATCGCCTCCTCGACTTTTTGTTTGGTGGTTTGCCATCGCGTGCCGCCCAGCTTCGACAAGGGTGGCCGCATGGCCTTCGCCCCAACGTATTTTTGAACGAGGTCGATTTGTGAAACCGGCACGTGCATCGTGGCGTCGTCCGCAAACCTGAGCGTCAAAAATTCCTCGCTCTTGCGAGCCCCTCCCTTCCGCATCGTCTTCATGCCGGTGTATTTTGCGATTCCGTGAAGGACGTGCACCACGTGGTCGCCGGTCTCCAGATCAAGAAACGACTCGATCGGCCGACTGGTCGGGACCTTCCGAAGCCTTCGCCGCTGCGAATATCGCCGGAATAGCTCATGATGCGGGACCACCGCAACGTCGCTGATCGGGGAATCGGGGATAGGGAATCGGGGACCAGGCGTTTCGATTTCTTGAGGTTTTGACGTTTTGATTTCTAGACGTTTTGACGTTTTGACTTTTTGACGTTTTGAAGTTTTGATTTCTTGACGTTTTGACGTTTTGACTTTTTGACGTTTCGACGTTTCTAAGCCCCGCCACTGAAACCCACCATGCACCAGCCCGATGCACGTTTCGATCTTCGGCGGTTCAATGTCGTCAATCCCGACCTTGGCCGCTGCTGCCAACGACTGATCGATGAGTTCCCGTAGCCGATCGTCCTCGCCCTGATTGTCGCAATAGACCACGACCGTTTGCCCTTGAGCAAGCTGGATCAACTGCTGCACTGCGTCGGACGCCTTGGAATCGAATTCCGGAAGCGCCTCACAAGAGACGCTCACCGTCTCGGCATCGCCGACCGTCGCCAAAGGGAATCGGCTCAAGTGAAGCTCGCCGAAATCCGTCAGCCGTTTCGCGATCGACTCGAACGAATAATGCCCGACCGGATTCCCCAGACGATCCAAAACGGTCTTCGCAATCTCGGCAATCTCCAACGGTTCCTGCAGAACCATCAGGACATCCTGCGGGAGATAGTTTAAAAACGACGTCGTCTCTTCAAGCGTCGCTTTCGCCGGATCAGGAGACCTGGTGATCCGCGTGCAGTCGAGTTCCCGGGCGGATCGTTGCGTGCCCACTTCGAATTGACGAATCGACTCAATCTCGTCGCCGAAAAACTCCAGCCGAAAAGGGTCCGCATCCACCGACGCGAAGATATCCAGGATGCCGCCGCGCAAAGCGAAATCGCCCGGCTGCTCCACCTGATCCAGCCGTTCGAAACCCCGTTCAACGAGCCAGGCGGCGATGGCCTCTGGATCGCGCTGCTGGCCGACCGACAGCGTCAGGGAGTTGGCTTCGAGACTGGCCGGCGACGGCACGGGCTGAATCAAAGCCTGAATCGGCGCAACCAAAATCCGCGGCGCGGACAAGCCCGCCCTTCCACGGTCTCTCTCATCGGAACCATCCCCCCGCAAGATCCCGCAGAGTCGAGCCCGCTCCGCCCCGATCTCATTGCTCCCACCACCTTCACCCGGAAGCGTCTCCCACGCCGGCAGGAGATCGACCGCGCGCCCGAGAACCGTCTCCATGTCATCCCGGGCATGGTCCGCTTGTTCAAGGTGGGCGGTGAGATAGAGGAGCGACCGTTGAGTTTGATCTGCGAGAAGGGCCGCCAAAATAGGCGCAGCCGACCCCCACAACCCGTTTGCCGCAAGGGGGGGGTGTCGTGGCACTCCCAGACGCGAGCAAAGGGTCTGAATCGCCGAATCAGAGGCGATCGCATCGGACACAACCACAAACAGATTATGGCGCGGATATAGGCCCGAAGCAACATCACCGCGCCGCTAACACTGCTCCTGCGCAAAACGCTCAAGGTCGTCCTCATGGACGCCGGTGAAGGCGATCTTCAAACCGGCCGCGCGCAAAATCTCGCAAGCCTTGTAATTGATAGTGATAAAGACCAGCACTTGAACAAGCGGAACAAGCACGCCCAACAGACTGGCCATAATCCAAATCGGTTTCGTTTCCATAGCGACCAAGAGTCGATAGAGGACGACGAACGAGTAGATTCCGACGCCGAGAAGCGGGATCACCATCATGGGAATGCCGAGTAAGAGCACAATTCCACCGAAAAGCACCATGACGATGATCTTTAGATTTCGTTGCTGTTCAGCGACCGCTTTGACCCGCTCCACATGCGACAGCCTACCACTGGCGTAGTCGAGCTCGTGGATCATTCGGCACTTACTCCCCCAGTTTCGCGCGCAACCATTCGGCCGCTTCGCGTACCGCTTTGTCGATGTGCTCGACTTCGGTCCCGCCGCCCTGCGCCATGTCTGGACGACCGCCGCCTCTGCCGCCCACGACCGGCGCGACGGCTTTGACCACGTCACCGGCCTTGATGCCTTTGGCAACAACGTCCTTCGTCATGGCCGCCAGCAGCGAAACCTTTCCGCTCGTCTCGCTCGTCAGGAAAACCGCGGCCGAACCGGCCCGGTCCCGAATCGAATCTGCCGCCGCCCGAAGCTGATCGACCGTAGCCGTGCCGAGGTTCGCCGAGATGAGCGAGTAATCCCCAACCTTCTCCGCGTTTTGCAGCAGGTCGTCCACCTTGCCCATGATGTCGGCAGCACCTGCCTTGGCCGCCTGCTTCGCAGCTTTCTTGGCCCGTTCCTGCAAATGAGTCAGGTCAACTCGCAAACGCGACTTCTCCACAATCGGCAGCTCGGCCTGATTCATCAAGGCGGTGATCTCGGAAATGCGCTGCGGCAACGCCTCGTCGTTCGCCTCGGCCGCTTCCTTCAGCAGGCGCGCGACGGCCGTCGCGTCGTCTTCGGCCTGCTTGGCGCGCTGGCCGGTAATGCCGACGACTCGTCGAATGCCCTTCGCCACCGCGGATTCCTCGACCAGCCGAAATTTCCCGGCCTCTCCGGTGCGCTTCAAATGGGTCCCGCCGCAAAATTCGACGGAGTAATTCATCCAGTCGGGGTTGATCGGGTTGTTGAGCAGTTCCCTGACCGGTACGCCGATGGAAACGACACGGACTTGGTCCGGATATTTTTCACCGAACACAGCACGAAGCGTATTGACCTTCCTCGCTTCGGCCTGATCGACGACCTCGGTATAAACTTCAAGGTCATCCTTGATCTGACGATTGACCAGTTCTTCGATTCTCGCCAACTCTTCTTCCGTGATTTGGGACGGGTGAGACAAATCGAACCGGGTTTTATCAGGATCAACGAGGGAGCCTTTTTGCTGAACATGATCACCCAGAACATCGCGCAAAGCCCAGTTCAGGACATGAGTGGATGTGTGGTTTTTCATCGTTGCATGACGAACAGGGGAAACTCGGAGCGTGCATTCTTGTCCAACATCAATGTGTCCTTTGACAACTCTGCCAAAATAGATAATTCGGTTACCACGCCTTTGAACGTATCGAACCTCCGCCTCTCCCGTTTTTGTCTCAACGGTTCCGACGTCAGAGACCTGCCCTCCTTGCTCAGCATAAAAACATGTCCGATTCGTCGAGAAAACAAATTCATCGCCCGTGGTCGGCGGACCAAAACCGGTGTTTGCCATTGTGACGATCGCACCACATTCCAGAGAATCTGAATATTTAGATTCGTCGTCGCACGGACCGGCTTCATCCACAAGAGCTGAATCAATCTTATCTAGGAGACCGACTTCTGCTTTTGATTCCGCTCGCGCACGCTCGCGTGCCTGCTCCATCAGCCGTTCATATTCACCGATGTTGACCTTCAACCCGCGCTCTTCCGCCATGAGTTCCGTCAAATCGATCGGAAAACCGTACGTATCGTGCAGTTTGAAAGCGTCTTCTCCGCTGATGCGACCGTGATGATGCTTGACCGCATAATCGGCCGCTTCTTCAAACAGCGCGATCCCACGGTCCAGTGTTTTTCCGAACGAAGCCTCTTCGTCGAGAATGACTTCGGCAATGCGTCCCGGGCTTTCCTGCAATTCCGGAAACGCGCCATGCATCGTCTCCACGACGACTGACACGAGCTTGTGTAGAAATGGCTCCGTCGTCCCCAGGTATTGTCGCCCATAACGGACGGCCCGGCGGAGAATCCGGCGAAGAACGTAGCCGCGACCCTCATTGCTGGGGACTGCTCCGTCGGTCAGGGCGAAGGTCAGGCAACGAACATGATCGGCGACGACACGATAAGCGACATCGCGCATAACAGCATCACTACTCCGATCAGAGCCGCGCCCGTCAGGAAGCGGTGGGCGTCCGACGCTAAGGACCGTTCCCGGGAGATCCATCCCCTGTCCGTCGCGCACGTATCCACACACCGTCTCAACCGATTCAGCCTTCCACAGATATTGCGTACTGCCATGCTGCGACCACACCTTGGCGTCGTCGGCAATGAGTCCCGCTTCTCGCAGGCGGCGCGTGGCATGTGATTTTAGGTCGTTCATCACCTTTTCCGGCGATTCCGGCGCACTGACGACGAGATGGACGTGGTTCGTGCGAACATTCAACTCGCGTAGGGTCCAGCCGCGATGCTCACACACTTCGCAAATCGTTCGCTCCACGATCGGACGATGGCCCTCTCCAAGCTTGAACGGCTCGTGCTTTAGACGGATGAATTCTTCTTCTTCGCGACGCTCATCGGAGGCAACGACGGGAGTGCCGTATTCATTGTGGGTGAAGTCGACTGAGCCTCGATCGGTTCCGTGGAGCCACGTTCCATAGGTATGGAACGTGATGAAGTAGGCAAGGGCGTAGGAAATCGGCTCAGAAGAGGGCACGCCGTCCGGTGATTGGGTGCCCACCGCTTCCTCACGGGCGCGGCTCTGATCGGATGCACTCTCGTCGTCTTCCAAGAGCCCGGTGTATGACGGTGCACCGGTAACCTCCTTGATTGCCGCAAAGATCGGCGCGAAGACGTCCGTATCATAGTTACTGGTCTTGCCCTGGAGGATGGCGGTGACGCGTTCGAAGCCCATCCCCGTGTCGACGTGTTTCGCCGGCAACGGCGACAGCTTGCCGTCAGGACCGCGGTTGAACTGGATGAACACCAGATTCCAAATCTCGATCACCTTCGGATCGCCGGCGTTGACAAGGGAGTGACCGTTCTTCTCAGGCGTCAGGTCGATATGAATTTCGCTGCACGGCCCGCACGGGCCGGTATCGCCCATCTCCCAGAAGTTGTCCTTTTTGTTACCAGGATGGACACGGTCCGGCGGCAAGATGTTCAACCACAAATCACGCGCTTCAATATCCGGTTCGAGTCCCTCGGCCGAATCACCCTCGAAATAGGTCGCGTGCAGTCGCGTGCCGTCGATGCCCCAGACCTTGGTCAACAAGTCCCAGGCCCATTCGATGGCTTCCTTCTTAAAATAGTCCCCGAAGGACCAGTTGCCGAGCATCTCGAAGAACGTGTGGTGATACGTATCATGGCCTACGTCGTCGAGATCGTTGTGCTTGCCCCCGGCACGGATGCACTTCTGCGAATTCGCCGCGCGGCTGTACGGGCGCGTGCCCGTTGCGAGGAAAACATCCTTGAACTGGTTCATCCCCGCGTTCGCGAACATCAGCGTCGGATCGTCATGAGGAACACAAGGGCTGCTCGGCACAAACGTGTGACCACATTTCTCGACGAAGTAGTCGATAAACTGTTGACGAATAGCATGGGCTGTCGGTTGATTCATGGCGTCATTAAATGCAAATGGAGAGAGAGCGTCGTCTCCCATTTTGAATATTCTCGATTCTTCATTCTAAATTTCATTTCTTCCTGCTCAGCGCCTTCTTGACCACCTTGGTCGCCGCTTTGGATTCCTCATCCGTCTTGAACGCCAGATAAAAAACGTTCTTACGGCCAAGCGTCGCAGACGACGCACCGCGAATGTTGATGCCGCCTGCAGCCACCGCACGGGTGATCTCCGCTCCGAGCCCCCCACGGTCCGGGCCGTCAATCCGAATGGCGTACATCCCCGCCGCCGGCACGAGACCGACGTCAGCCGCCGCCTGATGCTGTTTCTTGCCCTTCAGCGGCGCGATGAAGACGCGCGACGTGTGCTCCGTCACCCGACGAGCGATCAGAAACTCGAGCTGCGCCCCGGCCTGTGTGAGACCCTCCAGCATCCGGGCAAGCATTCCCGGTTTGTTGACGATGTCCGCGGCCCAGACCTCGACCTTCTTGATCGTATACGCCATTGCCCGATTTCCTTCTGAGTCCAGTTGCGTGCAGATGTTCAAAAACCGGCAGTATAATCGCAGATTCAGAGCCGGTCCAAGCCGTCACTTCACACGGAGGATCGATGCCGCCTGTGTGAAAACACAATCTTGATAGCCCAACGCGCGCTTGAGTTGAAGATCCTGCTCCACCCAGGACCGAAGCCCGGCGATTCGCTGACGCGTGGCGTAATCCACCCGGCGCCAAAAGGGCCAGAGCAAAACCGGGATCGGATAGTCACTTCCCCAGAGGAGTTTGCGATGAAGGTCGGGCATGTCCGCCAGCCGGCGAAGCCAGGTCGTACGCCCAAACGCCGCCAAAGCCGAAACGTCGGCGTAGAGCGGCGCGTCCTTGAATTCCCCCGACAATGCATCGATCAGCGTGTCATAGCCGTCGCGACTTTGCCAAATGAACGAAGGCGTGGCGACGTGCGCGACAATAACCGTCGGCATGTTGCCTTCCGCCCGAAGCGTGCGGAGGACCTCCAGCATCGGACCCGGGTGCTCGAACTCCATGTGCTGACGCGCCAGCGACATCTCCCCGCCGTAGTGGATCAGCATCGGAATGTTCAGTTGTGCCGCCGCTCGCAGAAAGGCCACCGTACGCGGATCTTCTGCACGGATGTTCTGATGAATCGGCAGCCATTTGATCAGAACCGCACCGGCCGCGGTAAGCTCTTCCAGCAAATCCCGGGCGCACTGGCCATCCTGAGTGCGATAGGGATGAATAGAACCGCCCAGCAAATACCGATCCGGCCGAGCCTCACACATTGCACGCACCAGACTGTTGGACGTGTAAAGATCGCTGCCGTAAGCCTGACCACGCTCGGCGGCCCCAATGACACGGCCGTCATCATCGTGATATTCGTCGAACGCCAACAGGACCAGCCGGTCCACGCTCGGCATCTGTGACCAGTGCCTTTCATTGACAGCTTCGATCTCGGCATCAAGCTCATCTCCGGACGGCAACTTGGGATCGATACCGAGCCACCGCCGAACAAAAAACCAAGCCGTTCGTTTAAGCAAACGCGGGGCAAGATAACTATCGTAGCCGGGCGAACCAAGCGCGCCGTTCTGTTCAAACGAAAAACGCGGGATCGAACCATCGACCTTACGGGCGCTAAGCCCAACGTGGCAATGAACATCAATGACCATGATGGCGCAACTTACCCTGTTCAGACGAATGTGTCAGGTCTTGATTTGCGTGACACCCCGATTTCGAGAGATAATGGGAACACCATGTCAAGCGTGAACTGCGACCTCATCGTCATCGGTTCGGGCTTTGGCGGATCGGTCTGTGCCCTGAGGGCCGCAGAGGCCGGACTCCGCGTCATCGTCCTTGAACGTGGCCCGCGGATCACGCCACGAGTCTACGAAGACATCGCAGATGGACATGCGCCGATCTTCCATGCTGAAGGAAACCCCGGAATACTTGAATTGCACCGGCTCAAGGGCTTGCTGGCTCTGACAGCCAACGGCGTGGGCGGAGGGTCGAACGTCTACACGGCCGTGACCGTCCGACCTCCACGCGAAGCCTTCGAAGACGGCTGGCCTTCCGGCCTGAATCTCGAAACGCTGGCGCCCTGCTACAACCGCGTCGAAGCCATGATCGCGCCGACGCCGATTCCCCAGGCCGTTGCAAGAACAACGACGCTGGAATCCATCGGGCGGAAAATGGGCGAAGACGTCACGCGCTTGCCGCTGTCGATGACCTGGCCGGACGATCCCGCCGTCCTTCGTCAACAACCCGTCGCCAACGGTGTCTATCATGAGTTGGCGACCTGGCTGCAAGGAGGGCGAGCGGCACGGAAGAAAACGCTTGATCAAACATATCTGCCTCACGCTCAATCGCACGGAGCGGAAATCCGGCCCCATTCCGAAGTCCATGCGATCATACCGGAGGCCGACGCCTATCGAGTGTCCTACCGTCGATGGCATCGCGATGCTTATCAAGAAAACTCGATTGTCGCGCCCTATGTCGTGATCGCCGCGGGCGCACTCAACACAACACGGCTTCTCTTGCAATGTCGCGATGTATCGAGAACGCTGCCCAACCTCAGCAAGAGGCTTGGCAGGCAATTTTACACAAATGGCGATTTCGGGGGCCTGCTGATCGGACCGGAAGTCGATCTGACACCCGACGCCGGACCGCCGGTCACCGCCTGGCTGGACTTGTGGAAAAGGGAACGCCTCTACCTCATGGAAACAGGACTCGTGCCGTACGACCTGGGCGGCTTGGCCGGCCTGTTGAACCCCGCAACATGGTGCGGAACCATGCGCTCGTCAAAGGCAAAACGACGCACCTGGTCTTTCGGCATCATGGGCTACAACGACAATCCCGGACAGCTCGTGCTCGGGCGACGCGGGGCGCTGGTTCACCGACATAACCCTGACGTCGGCGCCGCGTTTCAAGCACGATCAATGGCGGTACTCCGTGAACTGGCGGAGACCGCAAAGGCGAAACTGATGGCGCCACCGGCTGTCTTCGCAAGGCGATTACCGATCACCGTGCACCCACTCGGTGGCGCGGGGATTGCGGAGTCACCCGAATCGGGCGTCACAAATCCGTACGGTGAGGTGTTCGGTTATCCAGGTTTATTCGTCGCTGACGGGGGCCTCCTGCCCAGACCGACCGGGGCCCCGCCCTCCATGACCATCGCCGCCCTGGCCGAGCGCAACATCGAGCATTTTGTGAAGCAACGGTAGTGTCCGCCTGAGGTTGGAGCTGAAGACATCCATGAAACCCCCCGGAACGGAACGGCATCCTCCATCGGATTGTCCCCTCTGCCTCATGCCGTCGCCCCGGACCATCGCCGATCGGCAACGTGATTTTCATCATTGTCCTCGCTGCGATCTGATCTTCGTCCCCGAACACCAACACCTGACCACGGCTGAACAACGTGCTCGCTACGCCCAACACAAAAACACGATCGAAAACGACGGCTATGTGGCCTTGCTTCAAAAGCCCGTTGAATTGCTCCGCGAATTTCGCCCCGATGCGCGAAGAGTACTCGATTATGGCAGCGGACCGAATCCGGTGCTCGTCGAACTACTCCACCGCGCCGGCTACGATGCCGTTGGCTACGATCCGCTCTTCGCGCCGGGCGTTGACCTGTCCGAGCCTTTTGACGCCGTAATCTCCGTCGAAACTTTCGAGCACTTCGCTCGACCGCGTGAGGAGTTGCAACGGATCATCCGCCTGATGCAACCGGAAGCCTGTCTCGCCGTGATGACCATGTTCCACTCGGGCCCGGACACCATACGAGATTGGTGGTACGCTCGAGATGCCTCTCACGTGTCATTCTATTCGACCCAAACACTGAAGTGGATCGCCGAAGGATTCGGCCTCGCGCCGTTATTTTGCGACGAGAAGCACCTGACCTTGCTCCATCCTTCGCAAGGCTAAACATAAACTGCATTTATAGGGGGTTAAGCGTCAAAAAAACGCTCGATTTCACGCGCTTCTTCGACTACCATGAATAATTATCGCTGGACGGGCGCACTTTCCCGCGCAATAAGGTGAATTCTCATGAGTCACACAGCCCACACCGGCACTACTCCCGTCTCGCCCGAGGAACACGAAAAGCAAATCCACGACCTCCGATCCGTCCTGGAAGTCTCACGCGAGCTCAGCGCAACGAACGATCTTACGCCGCTCCTGCAAAAGGTGGAGCATGCCGCTCTAAAGGTTCTCGAATGCGAACGTGCAACGGTCTTTCTCTACGATCGTGAACAAAACGAACTCTATAGTCGAATGGCAACCGGAGTCGACGAAATCCGCTTCAGTGCCGATCTCGGCATCGCAGGCGAAGTTGTCCGCACCGGTGAAATTATCAACGTCCCGGACGCCTACGCGGACCCGCGCTTCAATCCGGAGATCGATCAGAAAACCGGTTTCCGCACGCGGAACATGGTCACCTTTCCGCTGATCGGTTTCGATCGAAGCATCGTGGGCGTGCTTCAGGTCCTCAACAAACACAGCGGCGACTTCGACCCTTGGGACCACGAGTTGGTCAAAACGTTTGGAGCCCAGGTCGGTGTGGCCGTACAGAGACAACTGCTGCTCGAACATTACGCCGAAAAGCAGCGAATCGAACGCGACCTCAACATCGCCCGAAAAATTCAAAAAGGCCTGCTGCCGCAGGAGGATGCAAACGTCGAGGGCTTCGACATCGCAGGCTGGAACAAACCGGCCGACGAAACAGGCGGCGATTGCTACGACTTCCTCGCGCTGCCCGACGGTTCGTTGGCGGTCACCATCGCCGACGCAACCGGACACGGCATCGGACCCGCGCTGATGATCGCGGAATGCCGGGCATTGTTCCGCGCGACCACCTCGCTGTCGCAGGATCTGAGCGAAGTCACGACCCGTGTCAACAATCTGCTATGTGAAGATTTGCCGGATGATCGGTTCGTCACAGCGTTCTTCGGCCTGCTCTTGCCGAAGGCTGAAACACTCGCTTACCTCAGCGCAGGCCACGGACCGTTGATCAAGTACACGCGCGCCGATGACAGGATCGAGGAACGCCGCGCCAATGGCCCCCCGCTGGGAATCATGCCGGACATGAGCTGGTCAAACCCAGAAGCCTTCAAAATGGCCCCAGGTGACATGATGATCCTGGTGACCGACGGCTTCTTCGAATGGCAAAATGCGGAGCAGGAGCAATTCGGCACGGAGCGGATCTTTGAAATCATCCGCAAACACCGTGACCGCCCCTGCACCGAAATCATCAAACACCTGCACGAGGCCGTCGTGGCGTTCGCCGGCGACCGCCCGCAGGATGACGATCTGACGGCCGTCATCATCAAGAAGCTTTGATCACGCTTAGCGCGACGCTTGCAAGTTCAGTTGGTCGGATAAAAAAGCCGTCGGCTGAGACATTTCCAGCAAATCGAGCCCCAGCATTGAGGCGATTCGCTTTTCTAATCCATGAATACCCTCGCCGGTCAGCGCCGAGACAGGACACGATTCTTCGCTGGGAAGTGCTTGCGTTGAGACAATGTCCTGATCGCATTTGTTGCACGCCACCAACCGCGGACGGCCCTGCGGCACGGCGCCGAGAATCTCGCGCAGCTGCTGCCGCTGAACATCACCCGTGACGGTCCCATCCAGCACGACCAGGATCGCATCCGCCGCCTGCGCCTGCTTGCGGGCACGCCGAATGGCCTCCGCTTCGATCTCGCAATCCGTCTCACGAATTCCCGCGGTATCCGTCAGCGTGACCGGCCAGCCGCAAATCAGGGCTGTTTCTGAAATCCAATCGCGCGTCGTTCCAGCATGTCCGGACGTGATCGCCCGATCGGTGCCGAGGAGTCGGTTGGCCAGGGTGCTCTTGCCCGCGTTGGGCGGCCCTACAAGCGCAATCTGGAGCCCGCGAACCAACCGAATCGCCGCTTCACTCCTGAATCGAAAAGCCCCGAGCTCCTCTTCGTTCAGCGAAGCCGATTCCGCGAGAAACGGCGGAAGCACGGACCGCTGCATCAACAGCCATTCTGTCAGCCGCCTGGATCTTGAACCCAGAAGCGCTCGATCCACAGCGCGCTCTACGGCGCTGTCACAGGAATTCGTCTCGTAGTAGTCCCGACCGCTGACAATCCTCGCACCAAGTCGCTCAAGCAGCAACAGGGTCCGCTGCACGATTCGAACGCCGCCGTGAGTATTCAATTCCGCACGGATTTGATCATCACGCGAAACTCTCACGACGACCACGTCATCGACGATGGTCTCATCATCCACGACTCGACAAATCAACGGACGTCGATCGTGCAAACACGGAGCGGCGTCTCCCGAGGCCTTGCGAAGAAGCCTCGCAAGAATGACGTCCGTCTTCGGGCCCGCCAACCCGATCACCGCAATCGCGCCCGGGGCGAGCGGCGTCAGCAAAGCAGCGAGCGTGGGCTGATCGACGCTCATACCTCCTGCTCTTCGAACGGCAGAAAGTGTTTGCGATAGGCCAGCGCAATGCCCCGAATACAAAGATCCGGCACAACGTGATCAATGATATCGGTGTGTCGATGAATCAGTTCCGCGTGGCCGCCCGTGGCGATTAAGTCCGGCCAGGCCCCCAGTTCCGTGGCGTATCGCTCGGTGATCTCGCGCAAACCTCCGACGATTCCGTAAAGAACGCCGTTGCGAATCGCTTCCTCCGTGGACGTGCCATAAACGCCTTTGGGAGACGCGATCTCGACCTGAGGCAATTGCGCCGTGCCGTCATGCAACGCCCCGGCTTGAAGATTCAGGCCCGGCAAAATCGCCCCGCCCATAAACGCCCCTTCATGATTGACGCAATCAATCGTGATCGCCGTGCCGAAGCTCGCCACCGCGCACGCGCTGCCGATCACGGCATACCCCGCAGCCGCGCTGCACACACGGTCAATCCCGACGGATGTCGGAGCCTCGACCGCAAGCGACAAAGGGCGATGCAGTTCCTCGCCGACAACCATGATCGCCTGATCGAACTTGTCGGATAAACGCCTGCGAATGTCCGCGAGCACAGACGGGACCACCGACCCGGCAGCAATGGCCTTGATGCGGTCGTCCGGCAACGCGGACCACATCAACTCGGCGCTTTGCACGGCCTTCTCCGGCTCATCGTGGGCAAAACGCTCGTTTGTATAAACTCGACCTTCAACGGAAGTCGCGATGGAAACGTGCGAATTTCCGATCTCCACGATCAACAAACTCGCATGGGCCCTGGGATCAACTGCGGTCAAAACACGGCTCCTGTCGTTTTACCAGCCCCCAAAAACCCTTCTCCATGAACGCAAACGAGGAATCACCTTGGAAAGGGCGTCACCGGACCCATTATATGCGGAACCGTGGAATATTGGTGGGTGGAAGCCGAGTTGTAAAAGTACGAGGTCCGCGAAGGATCTCGCTCTTCCCCTTTCCTTCTCTTTGAGCGTCCAAAACAACGCTCAGAGACGTCCCGTGAATATTTCACGGGACGTTTTTTGCGCTGAATTCTTAGTCGTCTTCAGGGGTTTGTAATCCGGCCTGGATTTGACCCGCCAGCTGGCTGAGTTCCGAAAGCTTCTGCTCGACATCGTCCATAAGCTGATCGTGGGCGGCTCTTCCGAGTGAATCGGCCTGTTCCGAGACATCGGCATAACCGTGGCCCACGCCGGAGGTTTTCAGTTTCTCCGCTAGACGTTGGAGATGATCATAGGCCCCCGTACGAAACGCGGACTCCATTTCTGCAACCTGCTCCGGCAAGGCCTTCGCATACTGCTCAACCACCTCCCAAAGCTCCGGACACTCGGCCAGGATGCTTGAAAAAACCGGTTCCGCGAAATCGCCGTTGCCGGCGTTGGGTTCATCGGCCATCGCATAAACTCCCGGGCTGCGTTAACAAACCTGCCCATCCAACTCCTCAATGGACGCAGCCCAAACTAAACATCGATGCGATGACATTCATCCTTGAGCAGCCTCCGGGGATCGCCGCACCACCACCGATAGAAAGACCTCAAACGGCCATTCAGAAGTGAAGATAACTTATCGGGTGTTCTGTCTTGACCCGGAAACGGGCATAAAAAAGAAGGGTATGCAGGAGGAGACCGGCCAGGGCTACTTGTCGTCGATCAAATCGTCTTCGCTGAGTTCCTCCAATTCATCGATTTCTTCCAGTTCCGCAGTGTCGTCGATCTCGTCAATCTCATCCAAATCCAGATCGCTCAGGTCGTCAATATCAAACTCGTCCTCGTCCAGCTCTTCTTCGACATCGAGATCAAGATTTTTCGTCCCCACCTTCGTAACGGAGTTCGCAGAAGCCTTCCGCGGAGACGCCTTTGCGGACGCCGGTGTCGGCGGAGCAATGTCTTTCGGCTCACCATCGATCTGAACCGTGAAAACGACCGGCCCCAGCTTGATCTGATCCCCCGCTTTCAAACTCATCTCCGAGATTTGCTCACCGTTGAGAAAGGTACCGTTGCTGCTGTCGAGATCGCGCAACGTGATTTTCTCCCCGTTCACGAGAATCTCACAGTGTGCACGCGATATGTTGTTCAAAGGAATACGGAGATCGGCATCAATCCTTCGCCCGATAACCGTCGTGCCCTTTTCAATCGGGAACTCTTTGCGCGCGCCGGATTTACCAAAAGTCACCAATGCCAACGTCATGGTTTGTTCTTGCCGTGCGTATTGAACGGACACTTGAATTGAACTCCCACGTCCACCCTAATCCCCTCAATCTACCTGGAAACGAGTCTCATATCAAGCAAAAGCGGCTGGCCATCCCAACCCCCTCCAACCAACATTCGGGTAGCATATACGGGGTGGAAACGCCGATTCAAGAGATGATCGTCCCACCCCCGAAAATTGGCTGGTATCTGCATTTGCCCTTTTGCAAGACAAAATGCGGATACTGTGATTTCTACTCGCTGCCGACGATTCCGAACCTCATCGGCGATCTGGTCCGCTCAATTCGACGCGAGATCTCCCAACGCGATCCACGCCGACCCGTCGAAACTGTTTTTATCGGAGGCGGAACGCCCACAGAACTCCCGGACGACGCTCTCGCCTCGATTCTGGAAATCGTCCTGCAACGGACCGGCCCGGTGCGAGAATGGACCGTCGAAGCCAATCCAACCAGCGCAAAGGAAGCAAAGCTGGAAGTCCTTGGACAACATGGCGTCAACCGGATCTCCTTCGGCGCCCAATCTTTTCACCCGGACGAACTGAAAGTGCTCGAACGCCTCCACGATCCTGGACATATCGAAGAATCCGTCCGCGCGGCACGAGCCGTCGGAATGGACAATGTCAATCTCGACCTCATCTATGCAATTCCGGGGCAAACGATCGACCGATGGCGAGATTCGCTTCGTCGGGCAATCGACCTGGAAACAGAACACTTGTCCTGTTACGCGCTCATGTATGAACCCGGCACGTCTCTGACGAAGCTGCGCCTAAATGGAAGAATAATCTCTTGCGAAGAGAACCTTGAAGCGGAAATGTTCGAAGCCACCATCGAAGAGCTGACCAAGGCCGGCTTCGAACACTATGAAATCAGCAACTTTGCAAAACCCGGCCGAAGGTGCCGCGCCAACATCATCTACTGGCAAAACTGCGAATACGTCGGAATCGGACCGTCCGCCGTTTCCTACCTTGATGGCGTGCGACGAAAGAATATTGCCGACGTGCGAAGATACGTTGAACTCATGAAGTCCGACGCGACGGCCATTGTCGCCGAGCAGGAGCAGCTACCCGCACTCGAACGCGCCGGCGAAACGGCCGTCCAAATGCTTCGTCTCACGCACGGAATCGACATTAAGATGTTTCGGAATCAAACCGGCTTCGATCCTCGTGAGATTTTCACCGAACCCATTGAAAGGTTCACCGAGATCGACTTAATAACGCAGGATGATCAAAGCATTCGGCTGACCCGTCACGGGATGCTTCTGGCCAACCGCGTGATGGAGGACTTCCTCTTGGGGACCGAGGCTTCGAGGACAAAGATCTCTTAAATCCCTTGGCCCCTTGCCCCCTCAACCCCTTGGCCCCTTTTCATCACGATTTGAACCACCTGACGATCCGGTGGAAGTGCGCTTCGTGCGTGCCTTATCTGCCAGGCATTCCCGTCGCCCAGCGAGACGTCCGATCCGTTCGCCAGATCGCAGCCCGAGACGAAAAAACGTTCAGCAATCTGATGCAGCGCAACGGTCACGAGTTCGCCCGGCTCCCCCGGCGTAACAATCTGAACATCGGGTAACCCAAAGGCAAACAAGCCCACCGACTCGGACACCATCTGACTGTCCGCCTCCTCAAAGGAGGAAACCCGAAAATCCGTACATGTCCTCAACATCGGTTGATCCGGCTCCGACGCTTGCGCAAGTAGCTCGGGAAGATGATCTGACGGCACGATTCGCCCGGCAGCAGGCCACAAGATCGCGACAACCGGCGCAAACTCCGCCAGTGCGGCATGAACTCGATGATGCAACCGAACAACCTGATCGGGACGAATATCCGTCTGATAAACCGACGTCAACGTCACGTGGGCATCGTGATGAAGGACATCTTCCGCGATGTCGGCATGCGCGCGTCCCTCAGTCGAGGAGGCCTGAAGAACCGGAAGCTCACAAGCTCCGGTGACGCTGCGCAATTCCAACAAGATCGAGTCCACTTGAACACGAATCGCTTCGTCGGCTGGCGAAGCGTCGATCAACGTGGCGTCTCGTTGACCACTGCGTCGAAGTGAGGCATAAAACACGCTTGGAACGACATCGTAATGTCGTCGAAGCAAAACGTGGCTAACCGTAGCCCATTCAATGATCGGCGGATCTCGCAAATCGTTCACGGCCACGTAGAAGTCATCGTTTGGCTGATCAACCGGTGAACTCGCCTCGCTCGATGACGGCCGCACGTCAGGCGCCGGCGAGGATTGATACGCCGGCGCCGTCAACGGTGACGCGGTCGCCACGGCGTTCGACGACGCAGACTTCGGCCGTCGGTAAAAACTCAGTGGTCGCGCAAACCAGACCAAGGCCTCCAAGGCCACCGCCGCGGCCAAAGCCATTCTCCCGGCAAACTCCTCGTGTGTCGTTAACATGGCCGTGCACACCAGGATCAATGCAAGAAAATGGAGCGGGGCGACCCACCGGCGGCCACGCGACCGATGGGTCAGTAGTCCGTAAAGGGACGCCATCAATGTGCCGGCGCCCAAGATGACAAAAAACCAGAACCAGAGCACAGAATTACACCTTGTTCAGTCCGCCGGGCCGGTCGTCAGAAATCGTCTTCATCAAAAAGCTCATCCGGAATCGGAATCAGCCTGCCGCTTCGATCGATACAGGCCAGCGTGGAATTCGCTTCACATAGAAGTGCGTCGCCCCTCCGCAGAGCATAAGAATGATCGATTCGAGCTCGGCTTATCCGCTCAATTTTCGTCGTCAGGACGAGTTCATCATCATAATACGCCGGAGCTTTGAAACGGCATTCGATCTTGGCCACCGCGAAGAGAATGCCGCTGGCCTCAAGGTCCCGATAGCGAAAACCGCCCTGCCGAAGCAACTCCGTCCGACCCATCTCGAAATATTCAAAGAATTTCGAGTGATGAAGGTAGCCCATCGGGTCAGACTCGGCATACCGAACGCGGATCGCCAACTCACATGATCTGGGTTTCTTCGATGTCATCCCATCATTGTCAGTCTCGAGAGATGACTTGCAAGTCCGACCGGCGTCACCGCCTGCTCTGTTTCACCGCATCCCGTACATGGCCAAGGTGCTTCGCAAGACGTCGCTCCGCCTCCATTCGGCTGATTCCCAATCGATGCATGACAATGGCCGTCTTTGCACGGCCCCTGGCCGCGTGCAATAACGCCGCCGCCCCCTCGCGAGGCAGCCCCGTCGTCGCTTCGACCACCCGGGTCGCCCTGTCCACAAGCTTTCGACAGGCATAGCTGTTCAAATCGATCATGAGATTTCCATAGGCCTTGCCGATCTGAACCATGCTCAACGTCGTAATCATGTTCAGCACAAGCTTCGTCGCAGTCCCCGCCTTCAAACGTGTCGAGCCCGACAGAATCTCCGGACCCGTCAACACACGAATATCGATATCGCATGTCGCCTTGACCTGCGACTTCGGCACGCAGGCCAGAAAAACCGTCGTCGCCCTTCGCCGGCGAGCCTCGTCCAACGCCGCGTGAACATACGGCGTCGTGCCGCCCGTGGCGATGCCCATCACCACATCCCGCCGATGGACGGATCTCGCGCTGATCGCTGCCCGAGCCGCATCCGACTCGTCTTCCGCGCCTTCGACGCTTCGCCATAGCGCTTTCCTGTCACCGGCAATGATCCCCTGCACCATCTTAGGGTCGGAACGAAACGTCGGAGGACACTCCGCAGCATCGAGCACACCGAGTCGCCCGCTCGTTCCAGCGCCCACATAGATCAGACGTCCGCCCTTCTTCCAAGCCGAAGACACGGCCCTGATCGTTTTAACGATCGCCGGTTTCGCTTTCGCCACAGCCCGCGGCACGGTCATGTCCTCACCGCTCATCAAGTCAAACGCCTGCGTAATCGATAACCCGTCCAGTCCGTGTGAATTCGGATTGCGCTTCTCGGTCAGCAGATGGCCGCGATTATCGATGTCGGATCGGCGTCGGTTCATCATCACATTCGAGCAAAGAAAGCCCCGGGCCACCCTGCCCGGGGTCAAAACACATGGGTTAAAATGTCCTTATCAACGCGACTCGGACCCGTAAATCGACGACTCGGACACGCCGTGACAAAGCTGCCCCAGGATAACCCGATCGCGCGCCCCGGTCACCCCGGGCAAATTTGCCGCCACCCGGTCAACACAAGCCGCAGCCAGCATCGCGAAAGAGGCGCCTTCCTTGGCCTGAAATGGAATGCCGTAGTCGGCCGTCGTCTTGAATTCAATACGCCTGCCGTTCATATTTTCGGCCACGGCCGTCGTCAAACTGCGCACAAGCGCTTTGTTCTTTGCCCCGCCGCCGCAGAGAATGACTTCATCCAAAGGCGGAGACCTGCGTCTCCGTGAATCTGAAAAGGACCGATAGCCCGAAGCGATCGTCACCGCCGTGAAATGCGTTGCCGTCGCAATCCAGTCCGACGACGGAATTCGTCGTCCCCGAAATCGTTTTAACAGGTCTTCCATCCAAACCACCCCGAACTCTTCACGGCCGCAGCTTTTCGGCGGTCGTTTCGTGAGGTAGGGATGTTCAAGCATATGCGTGAGAACCTCATGCCGAACCCGACCCCTCCGGCCCAGACTGCCGTTCTTGTCATACGTGACTTTGCCCTTGGTAAAATGCGAAACAAGAGCATCGATCAACATGTTCCCGGGGCCCGTGTCGAAGGCCGTGACGTCATCCACACGGCCTCCCGCCGGCAACCAGGTCAGATTGGCGATGCCTCCGATGTTCTGCACGACTCGACTGCGTTTCGAATGACGAAACAGGACATAGTCCGTCCACGGCACCAGCGGTGCCCCCTGACCACCCGCGACCATGTCGGCCTGCCGAAACTGTGACACCACGGGGACGCCGAGTCCGATCGAGATGAACGCCGCTTCACCGATTTGCAGCGTCCCGGACACGCGACGCGAAACCGAGGGCGGTAAGTGGCAAACGGTTTGACCGTGCGAGCCGACGAGGTCAATGCGTTTGAGCGCAAGCCTCTTCGCAAGCGCCGCTGAAGTTCCGGCAAAAAACCGGCCGATCTCACCGTGCAATCGACAGATTTCCTCGGTCCGGGTCTCTGCCGGCGCCATGGCGGAGAGAATGCGGCGGCGCAAGTCATTAGGATATCGGCGGGCAAAGTGTCCGATCACGCGAACGCGCATCCTCAGACCGCGCCCCGTGATTTCGCAGGCGACGGCATCAACGCCATCGGCGCTTGTGCCGCTGTTGAGTCCCAATACGATGCGCGTTCGACGCCTCATGCCGATCGACGACCCTTGAACCAATCACAATTCCGCCAAACCGCATTCTTTCGGACGACCGCCTCCTTTGCAAACCGACCGAGAATCTCGACGCAAAAAGAACTGATAAACGCGACACCGGCCTCAAGCAAACCGACGACTACCCCGATGAAACAAGACTCACCCGTATTAATCCGGGGAGTACCATCCGGTGGGGGACCGATGAAGCGGAAACATGCAACTCGATCCAGATCATCCGCGCTTCTGGAACAACCGGCGACCGTTTGGCGTCACTCGCAAAGAAATCGTGTCATTGAGGATGCCTGGCTGACCGACGTCAGTGTCGGCCTCAAGGTCGGTTTCGACCGGGAGACTCACTCGACGACATCTTTGTTCGGCCCGCGAAACAAACTCGTGCGCAGCCCGCAGGCGGAAACCATCCTGGGCCTGATATCGGCGTTGAATGCAAAGGACCCCTATACCGCACGTCATTCTATCCGCGTCGAGAGCTATGCGCGATGCATCGCCAAACGACTCAAACTTGGACCCGAAATCACAAAGATGATCCGCATCGCCGCCCTCTTGCACGATATCGGAAAAATTGGCATCGCAGACTCGATCCTGACCAAGAAGGGACCGTTGACCGAAACGGAATTCGAAACCATGAAAGAACACCCGGCCCTCGGAGCATCCATCCTCGGGCCGATTCATTTCATGGATCCACTGCTGCCGCTCGTGGTCCACCATCACGAATGGTTTGACGGAAACGGGTACCCCGCCGGGCTCAGCGCAGACGCCATTCCTTTTGGTGCGAAAGTCATTCAGGCCGCCGACTGCGTGGACGCGATGATGTGGCCGCGAAGCTACAGGACCGGCTTTCCCATCTCGAAGATCATCACGGAATTCGAGGAAGGAAGCGGCTCTCAGTTCGATCCGAACATCGCGCGGATCACGATCGAATGGCTGCATGAGTATTCAGCGATCATGGAATCCCAACTCGCCAAAGGCGCCGGTTATGACTAACCGGGTTTGACCCTGCCGTTGCGGCTCCCCTAAACTGTCTGAATGAAATCACGCCGAAAAGTGCTGGTCGCCATGAGTGGTGGTGTGGACAGCAGCGTCGCGGCCTGCCTCTTGAAAGAACAGGGCTACGACGTGGTCGGCGTCTTCATGCGCCTCGGCGCCGAACGGTACGAGACCGCAAGCGACACATGCCGGACAAAAGGTCCGCAGAACGACGTCAGTCTTCCGATTTCCGGTTCCAACGCTGAAAACCGCTCGAAAGGATGTTGTTCCGCCGCGGATGCCGGCGACGCACGAGTCGTGGCCGGCAAACTGCGGATCCCTTTCTACGCCCTGAATTTTGAACGCGACTTCGATCACTTGATCAATTACTTCGTCGATGAATACGCCAATGCGCGAACGCCGAATCCTTGCGTCCGGTGCAACCAATGGCTCAAATTCGGAAAACTCGTCGCCTACGCCGACACGATCGACGCGGAGCTGATCGCGACCGGCCACTATGCCCGGATTGAACACAATGACGATCGTACAAGGCTGAAGCGCGCCGCTTACCTCGAAAAGGATCAGTCCTACGTGCTGTTTGGAGTTCGCCCGGAAGTCCTGCGCCGTACGATCTTCCCGCTGGGCGAAATGACGAAGGACGAAGTTCGGGCGCATGCCCGGCGGTTCGGGCTGGCGCTACACGACAAGCCGGAGTCACAGGACATCTGTTTCGTCCCCGACGGCGACTACGGACGCCTGGTCAAGTCCCATCGCCCCGACGCTTTTCGCACAGGCAGGATTCAACATGTCGACGGTCGTATCTTAGGACGGCACGACGGCGTTTCGAACTTTACCATTGGTCAGCGCCGCGGACTTGGCGTGGCCGTGGGTTCGCCTGTTTATGTCTCAGACCTCGACGCGACAACCGCGACCGTCACGGTCGGGCCCCGCAACGCCGTCTTGTCGGACACCGTTCTTGTCGATCAGGTAAGCTGGCTTTGCGATCCCGACCACCGCTTCCGCGCCGACGTCAAAATTCGCTATCATCACAACGCCGCACCGGCTGAAGTGGTCCTGCTTCCCGATGACGACGTGCGCGTCGAGTTCGATGAACCCCAGGCTGCCGTCACCCCTGGACAGGCTGCCGTCTTCTACCATGGCGATGAGGTCATCGGCGGCGGCTGGATCAAGGGCCGGTAACCCCCCGCGTCACGGACGTCCCATGTCGGAAGCACATAAAAGCCCCGGGCCACCCTGCCCGGGGTTGAGCAAACGTAGAATCTCCCTCGAAGCCAATACCTGTCAAAAAACGAACGCACGCCCCCGCCAAAATACTGTCACACGCACGGCCCTGATCAAGATAAGTTGCGATAATTTCTTGTACCTGGTCGATTTAAGTTGAAACGATGTCATTGGAACGCTAACCTACCGCCATGGAACTACCCAAAAGACCACTAGGGGACGAGTACATCCGACCGGGGGGCTATCGGGAGTTGTCCGCCCGTCTCGCCTCGAACCCCAAGATGCGAGAACTCACTGCCCTCATTATGTATGCGTTCGACCAGCGCACACGCCTGCTGCCCTTCCTGTTTGCGGACTGGCGGATCATTCCCGCCGGCGTACGGGCCGTGGCGGATTCTCTTGACGGGGCCGGCCTGGGCAAATCTCGGGTTGTATTCCAGCTTTGGTCGCCCAACGTGAAACCATCCAGAGCGCTGATCGATGGCAAGGTCCCGGACATCCTGCTGATCAGCAGCATGCAGATTCATGCCCGCAAAGCCTACGAACTCATTGCGGATGCTCATCGGATTCCGGAGTCACAACGTCCGCTGATTCTCTGCGGCGGCCCCAAGTCGATCTACGAACCCTGGGACAACTTCGGTCTTGGCAAACACGGCGAGATCAACGCCGACATCGCGGTCACCGGTGAATCCTACGTCCTTCTTGAACTGATCGAGCGACTGCTCAATTATCAGGGGTCCGGTGAGACCCTTCGGCAGGCCTTTGTTCGTGCCCGCAATGACGAAGCGCTGCACGGCATCCCCGGCCTGGTCTATCGTGTCGACCCGCCGGGCGGACAGGAAGCCCACTTGGTCGACACCGGAATCCAACGATTGGTGCAGTACCTGGACGAGTTGCCGATGCCTTTGGCAGCGTTCAGCAAAATTGAGCCGCCGCACAAAAGCGAGACGCTCAAGTCAAAGCCGGTCCCCGCCGACCGCATTCACAAACGCGCCCGAATCATCTCTCTGATCATGACGCAGGGCTGCAAGTTTCGGTGCAGCTATTGCCCGATCCCGGCATACAATCAGAACTCGTTTCGCTTCAAGAGCCCCGAGCGGCTCGGAGACGAGATGACGCTTCTAAAGCAGCAGCTGGGATTGCGAAACTTCTTCGGAACCGACGACAACTTCCTGAATCGTCGCGAAACGTTTGTGGAAATCTTCGATCATCTCGCGAGCCGCCGCATCGACGGACGCCGGTTCAACAAGATGGTTCGCTGGGCAACCGAAGCGACCATCCACGACGCGTATAAGAACATGGACACGTTCCAGCAGGCCCGCCGTGCCGGTTTGCGCGCCTTGTGGTTTGGCGTCGAAGACCTCACGGGAACCGTCGTCAAGAAAGGGCAAGCCGGCAACAGGACCGAAGAGGTCTTTCGTGAAATGAACAACTGGGGACTCTGCCCCATGCCCATGATGATGCACCACGACGGCCAGCCCCTGCGAACACCGGGCGAGCTTTACGGCCTGATGAATCAGGTCAAGTACCTGCGCAAGCACGGGGCCATCAGCGTTCAAATTACGGCCTTGACCCCTGCCGTCGGCACCAACTTCTTCGACAAGCCTTATGAAAACGGCCATGTCTTTGCCAACGTCGGAGGTCAGAGGGTGGACGAGGCGATGTTCGACGGCAATCACATCGTCGCCACCAACGAGGAAAAGCCGTGGCGAAAGCAGATGAACCTGATCCTCGGCTACGGTGCGTTTTACAATCCGTGGAATTTCCTCATGTCGATGATCCGACCGAAACGCCGCCTCGCAGGCGCCGACATTGGCATGCAGGTCATCGGCATGGCCGCCCTTGCAAAAACGACGGTCGACTCCGTGAAATGGGCTTGGCGATTGAAACAGGGGCCGATCCAGCGCTGCGAAGCCGTCCCCGGTTCCAAGCTGCCGGTCGTCAAGGTCCGCCCCGACGAGATCGAAACCAAACGCCCCACGGCGATCCCTCCGGATTCCGCCGAGGTCTACGGCATCAACCTCCCCACCGGCAAAAACACCAAGGACGGCATCGAGTTGCCGATCCTGGCCGCCGGTTGATTCAACCGAATCGCTTTGCCTCTTCGCTCTTTGATAGGTCGTCGCGAATACGCTATGGTGAGACTGTGCGTTAGCGTGCGAATACCGAGGTGCGTTTCAACATGGCCAAAGACAAGGGCGTCATCGTTTCCTTTCGCGTCGATAAACACCTCGCCGACGTGTTAAAGAAGGTCCCGGACAAATCCACGTTCATTCGCGACGTCATCCTGCGCAGCTTTTATGAAACCTGCCCGATCTGTCGCGGCCGCGGCGTATTGCCGGAGGAGCTCGCCCGCTGGGCGACGAAGGAACTGAAAGCCGAAAAAGCCGTACAGTGCGGATGTTGCCATTATCATTATCCGCAGTCTGCTCTGCCCCGTGGCAGCGAACCGAAGCGTGGTCAGAAAAAATTCGTCTGCCCGCATTGCCAGTCCCACGAACACGCGCATTAACTCGCATGCCCCAGCCTGCAGTTGCATCAAACGATCCGCTTGCACTCACGGATGAAGTGCTGGGGGCCGTGACCGAATGCAAGGCCGACATACAAAAGACGAAACGCGCCGTCGGACGCGTCAACACCCCGGCTCACGTTGCGCGGTGGATGGCCCGTGAGGCCGTCAAAGTGTTGGCGAGGCTCCACACCACGCCGACGATCGTTGAACCCGCAGCCGGCAGCGGTGTCATCATTGCGGCACTGGTCGAGGCCATGGGCCGACGACGGGCCGCCCTGCGCTCCGTGTGGGCGATCGACAAGGACCCTGCCGTCAAAATCGCCGCTGGACACCGTCTCCGGCTTTCTCTTGGAACGACGGCCGAGCCATGGCTCCGGCGACAATATCGGGTCGGGGACGCGCTCCTCGATTCGAGTCTCGTCCCCAACAAACCGATCGATTTAATCATTGGAAACCCTCCGTATCTTGGCGTGCGCCATGCGAAACGCCTGCCCAATTATGAAACCTGGAAAAACCGATTCGGAGTCAGCGAGGACCTCTACGCTTTCTTCATCCGTTGGGCGATGAAGACCGTTCGACCCGGTGGACATGTGCTGCTTCTGGTTCCGGACGGTTGGTTGACCCAATCGAGCTATGAAGATCTGCGTTGTGAATTGTTGCAAGGCCGCCTGCAAACGGTCGTCCGCCTTCCAGCCGGCACGTTTGATTGTCATGTCCTCCCGTCTTTTTTCCTTTGGCGAAAAACACGGCCGAGATCCAACGTCGTTCGGTACATCGACGCCCGCGCGCAACATTCGGAATCACGCAACGCCGTGTACAAATTGAAGCAATCGGCATTCGCGGCCGCCCCGGGACGCATCATCTTCATGCCGACGCCGAAGGCAAAGGCATTATCACGAACGCTCTCGCTCGCCAAAGGACTCGCCCGGCCTCTTTCCGACGTCGCCGGAATTACCGATGTCGGAATCCACTCACGCAACTGCCGCCATCGTCTTTTTTATGCAAGGCGAACCAAAACCGGCTTGCATCGCCTCCTCCAGGGCCGTCAGATCGAGCCCTACGTCCTCCGCTGGAATTCGCCGAAGGCACAATATCGGTGGGTCGATATTCACTATGAGCCAAAGGCCGATCGCCGCGGCCGCCGCGGCAACGGTCAACTCAGCGTTCGTCCCGAATATTGGGACTGGCAAGGTGATCCCGCGATCCACCGTTTGCCGGAGCGCATTCTGATTCGCCAAACGGGCGATCGCATCGTCGCCGCCAGATGCCTCCAGAATCACAACCATCATTACACCGACAACACGTTGTTCACCGCCGTTCTCACGGAATCCGCTCGATCTGCGGGAATCACCTACCCATACCTGCTCGCTTATCTCAACGCGGCCATCGTCTCGGATCTTTATCGGTTTCTGTCAGGCGAGCAGGGTCGGGCTCAAGCCCAGATCAAAATCAGTCTGCTTCGTCGCCTGCCGTTCGTTCTCCCCACGCCACGGTCCGTCGCGCGAATTGGGTCGATCGTGCATCGCATCGAGCGTGCCGCCAACGGTCCGTCCGTTAAGAAAGAACAAACCAAAATCGACCGTCACTTCGCCCGGTTGTTCGTCGCCGCCACCAACGGTATGCTCGCCCAAAGCCCCGGGCCTACCTGCCCGGGGTTCTGAGCGCGCGTGCGTGATCGTCAAAGGAGACGATACCGTGAAAAAGCCGACGGCGAAAAAGGCTACGCGCGCCGCGAGAAAAAATGCGATGACGACGTTCGCCCGACCCGGATTAAAAATAAAGATGTGTCTCCAAAACGCACATGCCTAAAGCCACGCTTCCAACATTAGACGACGTCTCAGTCTCGAGACAACCGAAGTCGATCTTTCGCAATCGCAACTTCATTCTCCTCTGGTGCGCCTACACGGCCAGCGCGTTGGGCGATCATCTGTCGGAAATGGCGATCCTGCATATGCAGGACGCAACCAATCGGGGTGATTCCACGCGGATCTCCGCGATCATGCTATTCTCTTTCATGCTCCCCTACTTCGTCCTGGGCCCTGTGATGGGGTGGCTCGCCGACCGGCTGCCGCGAAAATGGATCATGGTCTCGGCCGACCTGATTCGAGCGGTCTTCATGTTTACGCTCGTCGGCCTCTTTTCCCTGCTCTTTAACGCATACGCCGGTACGGATTGGGCTGCCCAGCTCGCCACCACCGACGAGTTCCCCAAGCTCAATCCCTGGATCTATGCGATGCCCCTACTCATCACCGGCATCTTCGCCGCCATGTTCTCGCCCTCTCGCGCCGCCATGCTTCCCAATTTGATTCGACAGGATCAAATTGTCCGCGGCAACGGCTTGATGAATGCCATGGGACCGATCGCATCCATCGCTTCATTTCTGATCGGCGCAAAGATCATCGAAGCCTATCACCACGACGGGCCCAGAATCAGCTTCATTGCCGACGGAGCCACATTTCTGCTCAGTGCCGTTCTCGTCTTGTTCATCGTCCCTCCGCCGGCAAAGGTCCTGGCGCGAACGCAGACGAAACAAAAACAAAGCCTGATCGACGGCTTCCGCTATTGTCGAACACATCGTCGAGTCGTCGAACTCATCGCCTTTACCGTCATCTTCTGGTCGGCCGCCAGTGCCGTGCGAAGCGTCATCCCCGCGATCGTCGGTCATCTGGGGGACATCGGTTATTTTCAAAAGGGAGACGTCGAAAAAATCGGTTACTTCAATGCCGCGCTTGGCATCGGCATGCTCTTCGGGGCGATGATCGTGGCCTACCTGGGCGATGCGCTCAAGAGCGAGCTCACGATCTCATGGTCGTTGATCGGCGCGGGCATCTGCGTCGGTTGGCTTGCCACTGTATGGTGGCTGGAGATGAGCCAGTTCGGCAACTACGTTGGTTTGTTCGTCACCGGCATGTTCGGCTCCGGCGTGCTCGTCAGCGCAAACGCACTCCTGCAAAAAACGGTCCCCGATTTTTTCAGAGGCCGCGTCTTCGGCGTGAAGGATGTCCTCAGCATGGGTGGACTGTTGCTCGCCACGGGTTTCTTAGGCATCCCCGAATGGGAGAACATCGACCGTTACGTTCCCTGGATTTTGACGATTGTCGGCTTGGCCTTATTCTCCAGCGGTGCCGTGGCGACCGTCGCACGGCTGAAACGCGGACGGTTCGGCACAATTCTCACGTTCTGGAAAAACCTGAATGATTTCTATTGCTGGTTCTGGTCACGAACACGCAGAGAAGGGGTCTGCACGATACCGATCGACGGTCCCGTCATCGTCGCTGCGAACCACAACTCCACGCTCGATCCCTTCGTGCTCGGAGCCACATCTCCGAATCGTGTGCCAGGCTACATGATCGCCGTCGAATACGCCCGAATCCCGATCTTTCGAAGGCTGGTCGAGGCCGTCGAATGCGTACCGGTAAACCGCTCCGGTGTTGACACGGCTTCGGTCAAGGCGGCGCTGCGGCACCTTGCGGCCGGCAAGCTCCTCGGCATCTTTCCGCAGGGCCGGGTCCAGAACCCGGCCGAAACCCCCAAAGTACGCGAAGGCGTCGGCATGCTGGCACTTCGCAGCGGCGCAACGGTCATTCCGGCCTATATTTCCGGAATCAAGTACAGTGACAGCGTCGTGGGACCACTCTTGAAACGCCACCACGCCGTCGTCCGCTATGGTCCGCCGGTCGACCTGAGTCGCTGGAAAGACCGAGAAAAGGACCGCGATATCTACCGCGAAGTTGCCGAACATATCATGGGGCGGATCATGGCCCTGAAACCGAAGGACGGACACGTTGTGCCGTGATTACGATCAAATAGAATGCAGTTCGAGTCAACGACGTCCTAGTCGATTCAAGAGGAGCACTGAATGGTCAGGGAGGCACCATGAAACTCATCGTTCAAATCCCCTGCCTGAATGAGGAAGCCACGCTTCCGGCAACAATCAAAGACATCCCCCGTCAAATCGACGGAATCGACCAGGTTGAAATCCTGATCATCGACGACGGCTGCACCGATCGGACCGTCGAAGTCGCGCATGAACTCGGCGTTGATCACGTGCTCAGTTTTCCCGGCAATCGAGGACTCGGCCATGCTTTTTCCGCCGGCTTTGATTACTGCCTACGCCAGGGCGCCGACATCGTCGTCAACACCGACGGTGACAACCAATATCACGGCGGCGACATCCCCAAGCTGGTAAAACCCATCGTCGAGGGCAAGGCTGACCTCGTCATCGGCGACCGAGAACCCGAGAAGATCGCCCATTTCTCCTGGTTCAAGAAAAAAATGCAAACCGTCGGCAGCAAGGTCGTCAGCCGATTGGCGAACCTCGAGGTCCCCGACGTCGCCAGTGGCTTCAAGGCCTATAGCCGTGAAGCGGCCATGCGATTTGCCTTTTCCACCGATTTCGACCACACCGTCGATCACGTCATCCAGGCCGGCCGCAAGCGGATCATCACCGTGAACGTCCCGATCCGCACCAACGAAAAACTGCGAGAGTCGAGACTCTTCTCCAACATCGGCGTATTCATCACCCATTCCATGGGCATTATGCTCCGAGTCTATTCTTCTTATCGAGCCATGAAGATCTTCAGCGCCGCCGGCATCGTTTGCTTCGGCGTCGGGTTTCTGATCGGCCTGCGCTTCATTTACTTCTGGCTGACTCAAGGCCAGCTGCCGAACCAGCACGTTCAGTCGTTGATCCTCGCCGCCGTACTCATGCTCGCCGGATTTCAGATGGTCCTCACCGGCATCGTCGCCGACCTCATCAACGCCAGCCGTGGCGTCCTCGAAGACGTCTCCTACCGCCTCAGAAGAATGGAACTCGGACACGACCACCAAACCGAGCCCAAAAAATAACAACCCGCCGCGCGGTTCGATTCCTTCCCCAAAAAGCCCCGGGCCGCCCTGCCCGGGATCTCACTCGGCGTTTCCCCAACACAATGCGGCACCCTTTCGACATTGCAATCCCAAACCCGATCTTGTATGCTGATCGCCCGATTGAAGCGAGGGAAAACACTCGGGAGAAGCCACCCCTCGTTTCGACGACCTTCCGCGGGGAGAAGAAGCAAATGCCAAGACACGTCTCCAGCCTTTTATTTGCCGGCCTGCTACTGGCTACGGCAACGACGTCGGCCAAAGCGGTCCCAATCACCTTCAATTTCGAAGGCCTCGTCACGGACGGCCTGTCCGATGATCCACTCGGATGCCTGGTCTCAGGAAACACCTTCTCAGGCAGCTACACCTTCGAGTCCACGACCGTCGATCAAAACCCCTCTGCTGACGACGGCTTTTATCCGCAACTCGGCGCCAACACCATGACCCTCACCTTCAATGCCAGCTGCGATTTTACCACCAACTACGACTTGACGATCAATAACAGCCCCCCGCCCGGCAACGACGCCTATCTTCTGGATCATGCCGCCCCGGTCATCGAAGGACCCTTTCAGATCTTCATGAGCATCGAACTCATTGATGGAGACGGCCTCATATTCAACAATGACGACTTGCCGCTTACACCGCCTGATCTCAGTTTCTTCCAAGACCTCATCGACGGAAACAACGTGACCATAAGCGGTGAGAGTGCGGAGCTTTCCTTCATGTTCGAGGGCGAGCTCACATCGCTGATCCCCGAACCGGCCACGATTTCGCTCGTCTCGCTTGCCGGTCTTCTGCTCCTTCGTCGAAGACGCTAGAACCGTTTCGCGACGCTCACAATCTTGACCACCATGCTCTTGGCGTAGATGATGCCGATTCGACAGTGAACATCGCTGGGAGTCTCAATATCCATGCCGTCTCAAATTCGCGAATCCATCAATAAGCATCTCGCTTCGTTGCAGCGGATTGCAGATGCTTCCGGAACCATTGAGCACATCGCAAAAACGATCGAACAGGCGCTCGCATCGGGAAAGAAAATCCTGACCTGCGGCAACGGAGGCTCGGCAGCGGAAGCGCTTCATTTCGCTGAGGAAATGATGGGACGATTCTCCAGGGACCGCGCGCCAATGGCGGCCGTTTGCCTCTCTGCCGACCCGGCCGCCATGACCTGCATTTCAAATGACTATGGTTTTGAGGAAGTCTTTGCCCGACAAGTGCAGGGACTGGGCAAAAAAGGTGACGTCCTGGTGGCGCTGTCCACAAGCGGAAAAAGCCCCAATATCCTAAAAGCACTACGACGAGGACGCGAAACGGGGCTTGTCACGGTCGGTTTGCTGGGACGGCCCGGGAGTCCCGCGGAAAGCGATTGCGACATCGCCTTTACGTCAGACGCCGGCCATTCCGCCCACATTCAGGAACTCCATCTTCTCATCATCCACTTGGTCCTGGAGTATCTCGACGGGCCGGCTTCTGAACCTGCGTAACTGTCAGAGCCGGCGACAGTCGCATAGAATCTCCTGGTCTCTCGTCGTTCTTGGCAATGAGCAGACATCTATGGATTCAACAATACTGCGAATCATCGACGCCAACCTCAACCGCGCAAAAGAGGGCCTGAGAGTCGTTGAGGAATATGCGCGCCTGATGTTGGAGGATGCAGCCTTATGTGAGCAGGTCAAAGGAATGCGTCATCAACTTGCGGCCGTTTCAAAGGCGCTTGGCCTAAGCGCCCTGCTGGAAGCGCGAGACATCCGAAATGACGTCGGAACCCAAATCAACACGGAAACCGAACGTTCACGAGCCGATCCCGCCGACGTGGCCAAGGCATCGGCCAAACGAGTGACGGAAGCTTTGCGCTGCATTGAGGAATACTGCAAAATCATCGACAAGGAACAGTCGGCCCGGGTTGAGCAATTACGATATCAGACCTATGCACTGGAACAGGCCGTTTTCATCGGCGGCTCGAGACGAAAAAAACTGAGACGATCTCGCCTGCACGTCCTGATCACGGAGTCCCTTTGCAGGGGACCATGGCTGAGCATATGCGAACAAACATTACGAGGCGGCGCCGATGTCATACAATTGCGCGAAAAGTCCTTGAATGACAACGAACTTCTAAGCCGTGCCAAACGCCTGCGGGAGCTGACACGAAAGTTTGACGTGCTGTTCATCATCAACGACCGTGCTGACATCGCGAGGCTGGCCGGCGCGGATGGAGTTCATCTCGGACAGAGTGACCTTTCGGTCTCGGACGCAAGGCGGATTGCAGGGCCCCATCTTCTGGTCGGTAAAAGCACACACTCGATATCCGAAGCCGAGGCTGCCCTCGCGGAACGTGCCGACTATATTGGAGTGGGGCCGATGTTTGCATCGAGGACGAAGCCCGAGGTTACGGTGCAGGGGCCGGAACTGCTGAGAAAAGTCGTAGCAATGGCGGGCCCTCAAATGATGGACGTACCGATCGTCGCGATCGGCGGACTCACGGTGGAGAACGTGTCATCGATAATGCAAATCCCGAATCGCTCAAACGCCGTTCAAGTAGCGATATGCCAGCGCGTCATCAACAACGACAATCCGACGGACGCAACTGCCGCATTGAAAGAAACATTGACCATCGATGCAAATGTCGTGCAAAGGCAATCGTGATCGATACGAATCAGAATCCAGATCGCCGAGCAGGCTTGACAAAAGGCAATGTCTTGCTTCTAATCCCTGCAGTTAATAATTCGTTTCGGGGCCGTAGCTCAGTTGGGAGAGCGCTTGCATGGCATGCAAGAGGTCGTGGGTTCGACTCCCATCGGCTCCATTCCTGCTAACCCGTAAATTATTAGGCCTTATGTTTTGGTCGAAAAACATCGGTCCAACACTTCAAATTCGGAATAAGTATGTATGACGCCGGTCGTGGATGCGCGCGGGAAAAATGGCATGACACCGGCCGCACCCGTCAGGAACCCTCACGTTGATCTTTCCGTTGAAGTCGAATCGCGATAGCAAACTCGAAATGGCGGGTTGATGCCATGACTCCAGATTTCCCCAAACCGCGAGCAAAACTGGAAGTAGGCGACAAAGGGACCTACACGAAAACCATCACGGACCGTGACGTGTTCCGGTTTGCCGACGCCTCTGGCGATTACAATCCACTTCATATCGACGATAGTTACGCCAGGAGTTCCGTCTTCGGCAGGCGCGTGGCTCACGGAATACTCACGGCCGGCATTATCTCAACCGTTCTGAGCAGTGAACTCCCTGGGTTGGGCACTATTTTTATTCAGCTTGAGATCAAGTTTCTAAAACCCGTGTATATCAATGACACAATCACGGCAACGGCCATGGTCGAAGAGATCATCAATCCTTCACGGATCCGAATGCTCGTGGCTTGCCTGAATCAACATGGCGAGGATGTCGCCATCGGCAATGCCGTTGTAGTGCCGCCCAAAGAAACGAAAATCCTTGAATAAGACGATGCTTCGTCGTGATGCGATGCACGGCAGATTCCGTGAGAACGAAAACGACTTCATGTTAAGAGAACGCCGGCTGACGTTGATTTTCGTCACGAATCTGCACAATCAAACCTTTCGATGCTTGGAAACGAATCCATTCATCACACTGGCCTACAAAGATCTCAGCTCACTCATTATCGCCCTTTGAATGGAATTCGTAATCCGCCTGCCCCTTTCGGCTTTCGGATTGCCCCCTTTTTAAACCGGCCAGTCGAAGACCCCGTGCCAAATGCTTGACCCGCATGTGCAACCGCCGGATAATCAAAGAATGCCCTTCATATAACGGGGGTATAACTCTAATCGGTCCGGAAACAACCCTTAACGAACTCTCGATCGAGGGATTACGAAAAATGACTAAAAACTACCGTCGTCTTCTTTCGAAGATCAAAGCCGTCCTTTGCGTATTGCTGATCCTGAATCTCAACTACTGGACCGGCGGTTGCGGCGAGGCTGTGCTCACGCCGGAGAACACCACACCGGGGCAGGTCG
>JAKSDK010000306.1 GCA_022360095.1 Phycisphaerales bacterium | reverse complement strand
ATTATTATTGTTGTTGTTGTTGTCGATGATGATACTTATTGTTGGGTTTATTTGTCCTCCGATCATCTATTTCAAGTTTATTACAAAGTGCGACAGCGTTTTTTATTACAAAGTACGATAGTCTGTTATTGCAAAGTGCGACTGACAGGTATTACTAAGTGCGATGATTATTAAAAAGTGCGACAGTACACTGTATCTTTCAAACAGGCAATTTTGTATCAGCCATTACAACGAATTAGGCCTTTTCCAGACAATCAGTCATGTAATCTGTTAACTTAATATAGCTTTCTTAGACGTTGCTGCGACTCAAACAAATTATTTCCAGAAAGGTCGGGCGTCTCAAACTTGTCTCATAGCTTTTAAAATCAATAATTATTGTTATAATGAGCGTTTTTGGCAATTATATATTTTTATACTCTAGAAAGTGAGAAAGTCGAGAAAGGATAGGTCCTCAACTTTTATTTATTATATGTTTTATTCAGTCAACTCATCTGTAAGGCTTCCTGTGCAAAAAAATATCGAAAAATATCTAACAATATCTAAAAACAACATTTAATCTTGACAACAAATGAGTTACAGCTGATACCGGCGAGAAAACTATTGCTTCTTATGCTGATTAATATGTTCCCTCAGAAAAGAGAATCACATTGATTCACAGTTCAGCTTGCGACGGATAAATAGTCATTTATGACTTATTAATATGCTATTATCTTGCAGTCCAAACCCAAACCGCGTACGCCCATCATTTCTCTTAATTTACAGTACAATACAATACAAGAAGAATGAGCATAACGCAAAAAAGTCACTTGGCGAGTAAATATAGAAAAATTTTGCCATTTTTCCTAATTAAAAAACTTTGCTTGGGTCGTTAGAAGGGGGGCTTTATTGAGATGGACTTCCACTACAATAAATTAAACTATTTAATATATTAATGAATTGAGGGGTTTGTTGTAGAAGACTCTGGTGCTACGTCGATGGCTAACTGTTTACATTCCCCTCTTTTCCTTGCCTTTTCCCAGACTGTCCTCCGCCCGCTAGTCTGCTACACAGCCGTTTAAAGTGTCGTCACCCAATGCTCCTCCCGTTGCGTGACGACACTAAAAACGGCTGTGTAGCAGACTACCGCCTCCCAAGTAGATTTCTTACTCATCCTCAGGCTAGACTCTGTACATTTGAAACCAAGATGGCCGACTGTGATTAAGGGGACAATCTCTTTTGATTACGGGAAAATAGGGGACTGTGCACAGTCTACGTCAATAGGAAATTAAAACACAAAGGACTGGTTTTTTCAACCGACTGAAGACGCTCTGTGACGATACTGCCGGTAGCAATGGGAACTGTTGAAGAGAATTAAGCCAACAGGGATGATCTTAAATTTGCGAGGGTTATTGGATGCGATTTCCTGAATGTAGTCAGACCGACTCAGACCATTTCCTAGGAATAACCTCTAAGAATGTTAGTTTAACAACAAATCTTGCGCGTTGAACCCAGGTAATTAAGTAAAAAGTCGTTCATCAAAACCAGCAAACAGCATAGGGCCTTAGTGAATACCTTGGCGAACTTTACTGCGAAGTCTTCCGAACTAGAACCGATATTTCTGACACAGTATCAGTATCCCTTGCTCTACAAAATCAAAACACTCTGACTTTATCAGGGACCTCTAACGCAGGATGGAGAATTTTTTATCATTGATTTATATTTTTAATGACAAATTAACAGTAAGCATTAATATAACAAAATGCTCGGCTAATCCCTACTTAGTGGT
>JAKSDK010001005.1 GCA_022360095.1 Phycisphaerales bacterium | reverse complement strand
TTCGAATTATTGCTGTTGTTTGAATTGTTTGAGTTGTTGCTGTTATTTGAGTTGTTGCTGTTGTTCGAGTTATTTGAATTGTTGCTGTTATTCGAATTATTGCTGTTATTTGAGTTGTTTGAGTTGTTGCTGTTGTTCGAATTGTTGGAATTATTGCTGTTTCCACTCCCGCAACTGGTCGCCGGAACAATGAACCCTTGTCCCGGCTCACCACGCTCCGCGGCGGTGAAGAGAATGTCGATCAGGCAACGGATCCATTTCCAGATGTCCCACCAGGGAATAATAAACAGGCCCACATCGCCGCCGGGAATTGCAAAAGCCTCTTCAAGTTCGTCGAGTGAGTTTGCTTCGAATTGAATGGACCAGGCCATCCGGTTTGGTTCGCCGCGCTCATTCGCCTCACGAGCGATTTCAGGAAAGGCGTCATAAACGACGCGCAGGTCGTAGCCGAATTTCATCTCCAACGCCAGCAATGCGTCGACGTGATCTGAATTGTTGACCCAGCACTCGAACTTCGGAGACGATTCGTTGCGCCGCAGGAGAATGGCTTGATACCCGTCGCCGGCTGGAGCGTCGTTCCTTTTTGTGAACCCGACCATGGCCGGCCAACCGTCGGGATCGTTGACGATGGCTCGCTTCCAATGTCTACGCAACAAATCTGTGGGTTGCGCGGTGTCAACTTCCATTTCGGCGGGTAAAACCGTGAGGTCTTCCGCTTGCTCCATCTGTTGCCCTTGGGCAGGCAGCAACAGATAGGCAATCGCCGTAATGGAAACGCAAAATCCTAAGACGACCGGAAAAACACGAGGTGTCATCAAAATGTCCTCCCGCCCAGTGAGACTTCCTTCTGCAGACTTCCTTATGCAGAATTGCACTTGGTAACATAATGGATTGTTTCTACCGATTCAAGCGCTTATTTGCAGTGTTTAGTCATGATTTTTTTGCGAGTTGCGCAGTCCGATGGATTGACTGGACTGGACAGTGATGAAGTTTTGCAAGATTCTTTCTGTCATTGAATTACAGTATTGGCGATGGTTGGCCAATTCCAGTGGCTGAATGTAGCCACCTCCTCTCACATTAGTAGAGTCATCGTATTGGTTCGATCCAAGATAATTGCGACTACAGTGATGAAGTTTTCTGATCATTCGGTGCAGTAGCGGACAACACGAGAACATGAGCTACCTGGGGCAGGGCTTACCACCGTTTGCCAATCGAATGGCACCACATCCTGACCGCGAAATGGCGCTCGGTCGGAGTGACGAACGGCATGTTTGGTTGCCAGTGCTGTGCAGTGCGCTTTGCATCACGTTCACTCTATTAACGCAACTGCATTTTGGTTGGTTTCTTCGCTCCGGCGCGTCTTTGAACTGGTTGGTCGGCATGGGCGTGTCGGGGTTGTTGGCGGGGATGGTTCTGAAGTCTTACAACCACGCAAGGTCCTGTGACGCCGTCGCGTCACCGTTTCCCGGACGCTCTGCCACGCTGCCACAGTGTGCGGTCGCCGCATTTCATCGAAGTGTTTTTGTCATCACGCCAGTCGTGTTCGCCTATGGCACCTATTGTCTATTGCCACACTACCAGAACACCGCGTACCAAGCATTCCTGCGATACGCAGACGTTTTTCTGCTGGTGTACGCCGGCGGCGCTTTTCCCTACTACCTCACCGTGTTTCTTCTCGACCGGCGGGCCCGCTGGCGGCAGGGTGATAAGGCCGCCATCCTTGCAGTACGGACGCGTCAACTTTGGCGACGACTTCGGGGCACTCGTCAGCGCCCGGTGCTGCAATTGTGGTGGAACCGTAGAACGCGCACGGCGATCCTGTCGTACGTCATCAAGTTTTACTTTCTTCCATTGATGTTCAGCAGCGTAATGGGCATGCGAATGCATTTGCTGGTGCACCTGGCCGTGGTGGATGATTCACGCACGAGCGCGGAGTTTTTTTTCAATTGGCTGTTGCCGTTCATCAGCAAGACGTGCCTTTTTCTTGACGTCGTCCTCGCGACCGCCGGCTACGCCTTGGAGTTCCGTTGGCTGCGGAATCGGATCAAGTCAGTGGACCCCAATCTAACAGGCTGGTTCGTTTGTCTGATTTGCTATTTTCCCTTTCACGGCATGATGGAAGAGTTTCTGCCGTCGAGAAGTGGTGCGCCTGCGATCTGGGCGGAAACGGTTTGGGGCAGGCGTTCGCTGCTGCTCGGTGTCGTTTGCTGTCAGGCGCTATGGCTCATCCCGACGTTGTGTTTGGGCTTCCGTGCATCCAATCTGACGAACCGAGGCATCATCGGCTTCGGTCCTTATCGGTGGATCCGACATCCACAATACGCTTTTCGAATACTTTGGATTCTTATTGACACGTTGCCGTATTTGCGTCACGTCGGAGCGGTGCTTTGGGCGCTCATCATGCTGGGGCTCTACGCGCTAAGGTGCGTGACTGAAGAACGTCACTTGGTTGCCGACAGCGATTATGTCGCCTATTGCAGTCAGGTGAAATATCGACTTCTTTCTCGCGTCTGGTGACTTTGCGGCGTATGGAAATGCTTTCACCGCGACCGCTGGCGCGAAGGTGATTTCAAACGGTTCGCGCGGTGTTTGAACTCATCTTCAAGAGCGAATCGGATGGCAATGGTGGCGACCTTTTCGCAAAGCGATGCTTCCCGACACGTCCAAAACACGACACCGTCTCAAGACTCGCGCTCGCGCCTTGATCGAGGCAGAGCCTGGACATCCTGCTTCTCCAAAACCCCCGATTACTCGAAGGGTCTGACCTCACGTCGATTCGTCTAAAGCAGGGTTGGGTGACGTGATCAACTTGGTTTTTCGTTGGAATGGTAGGCGGATTTTCGTCAGGACCGTCACGTGATTTGTTCCGTCGAAATATCTTGATTACAATCAGGGCGTCTTCTCTACAGCGTTCGGGGATGGAGGTAACTTGTGGGCGGGCCTGATGAATTGGTGCTAGCAGCGTGCGAAGGTGATAGGGTGGCGTTGGAGACCCTCTTGCAGGAGTTTGGTCCGAGGGTCGAGGCTGAAATCGCGAGGAAGATTAATCCTAAGTGGCAGTCGGTCTTATCCTCGGAAGATGTCATGCAGGTCACGTACATCGAGGCCTTTCAGCAGATCGGCAATTTGAGGAAAAAGACGCCGGACGGGTTTTTGGCGTGGCTCCGCACGGCCGCAAATAATAATCTCAAAGAGGCGATCCAAGGGCTTCAAGCCGACAAGCGTCCGAATCCTGAGAACCGAATACACGCACCGAAAAATCAGGATTCGATCGTTTTTTTCCAAAACCTTCTGGAAGAATCCACGACGGCCGCGAGTGGGAAAGTCGCCTGGAATGATTTCGTAAGATGGCTCGAAGTCGCACTGCTTAAGCTCCCCAGGGACTACGCAACGGTCTTGAGGCTGCTCTATTTTGAGGGCAAGACGGCCGGCGAAGCGGCGGAGCAGATGGGGCGCTCACGCGGAGCCGTGTACATGCTTTGCATGAGAGCAATCGATGCGCTTCGTAAATTAATAGAACGCGACACGGATTAAGCTTTTGGCGTGATTCCGGCCCGTTTTTTCCGCCATTTTCTTAGGAACCGTTTTTCGCGGAGGGCTATTCTTGGATTCCAGCTCAGTTCCTGACGGTTTGATGCCCTTTGAGCGCCACCGGGAGCTCATTCGAGAGGCCAGGCAACAGCTGGACGAGGCTGAGCGCCACAAAGAGCCGCTGCCGAAACGGAACGGAAACTACGGGATTTTTGGCGAGGTCGGCGCAAAAAGCATGGGAATCGTCTATGAAGACGAAGATCTGATCGACGGCTATGAGATCATCCGTGAAATCCACCGCGGCGGCCAGGGTGTCGTTTGTCAAGCTCGCCAGCATGCGACCAATCGTCATGTGGCCCTCAAGCTCCTTCCGCATCAGTTCGCCGAGGCGTCCGGTTCCGTGTTGCGATTCGAACGGGAGGCTCGAGCAGCCGCGCGATTGGACCATCCCAACGTTGTTCGTGTCTACTCGGGTGGCACGGCCGGCGATTTGCACTACATCGCGTTTGAGTACGTGGACGGTGTGTCTCTCGATCGGTTGATTCGCAACAGAATCCGTCTTCCCGAACCATTGATCGTTGAAATCGCTCTGTCCGTGGCTCAGGCTCTGAGCCACGCTCATGACAGTGATGTACTTCATCGGGATGTGAAGCCGGGCAACATTCTGATCTCGCGCGCCGGCGAGGTGAAACTCACGGACTTCGGTCTGGCCAAGTACCAGGCCAAGCAACAGTCATTTCAAACGACGGAGGGACGGGTGTTCGGCACGCCCGCGTTTATGAGCCCTGAGCAGACCAACAGTGCTCGGGCCGTGGATGTTCGCTCGGATCTCTACTCGCTCGGGTGCGTTGTCTACAACCTCGCAACCGGGAGGACACCCTTCTCGGGGACCAACCCATTTGCCGTACTGGATCAGCACCGTCGGTCCCGGCCTGTGTCAATTCGCTCATTGAACCCGGCCATTAGCAAGCATCTGGAAGATTTGGTTTCACGGGCGATGATGAAACATCCGGGTGCCCGTTATCAGACTGCCCAGGCCATGATCGAGGAGCTTACGCGCGTTCGAAAGATCTTGGGTCATTCCGAAAAATCCCGCAGTGAGTTGGCCAAGATCGTTGCTCTGGTGGATCAGGGCAAGGTGGCTGACGAGCAGCCGACGGAAGAGCAAATCGACGATAGACCACCCGGTTTGCAAATGAAACTGATCGCAGTCTTTCTAGTTCGCCCAATGTTCTGGTTCACGGTCTTCCTGGCCGTCTTGATCGTTTGTGCGATTTTATCTTTTGGACTCGGAATGTGGTTCGGATCGAGGACAGATTAGTTTGGCGCACTTATCGGTTGTTTCCTGATTCAAGGAATGAAACATGGTTTGGCACATTGTGTACGCCGTGGCCGCGGGCGATGAACGAGAGTTGAATCCTGTTTTTTCACGAGGAAAGTAGGGTTCAAAAGGTGATTAGGTTGACCTATTTGGGGGAAATGGGTGAAAATAGCGTGATATTTGGGTCTTTGATCACTCTTGGGGCAAGTCATCGATGAACGGGCTTTTAAAGTCCTTGGGCTCCGCTTGCAAGGTAAAGAGTGTGTCTAGTCGAGCTTAAAGCGCTGATGTCAGATCGGAAGGAGTCTGCACTATGGCCAAGTTCGAACTTCTGATCGTCGAGAACGACGACGAACAAGTCTATCGCATCAACGGATCGCAAGTGACAATCGGCCGAAATGCCGACAACGACATCGTGATTCAAGAGCCTAAGGCGTCTCGGTATCATTGCGCGCTGGAATGTCGCGCGGGCCGCTTCATCTTAAAAGATCTCGACTCACGGAACGGCACGTGGGTTGATGGCAGGAAAGTGATCGAAATCGAATTGGCGAACAATACGGAGTTTCGCATCGGCCGCGTTCGGTTTCAGTTGATTCAACGGACGCAAGGTACGGAAGGGCAGGGTCGGGACGGCTCGAAAGTGACGAGCGTGATCCCGTCGTCAGACCGGTCCGAAGACGATATGTGTGACCGTCTCGTCCGGGAGGCCAGCAGTCAACATTCACTACACCCTGATAGAGTACGGCTTGACCCAAATCTCCAGGAACAACTTTTCTACCGGTGGCAGTTCGTACGGTTGGTCGTTGGGGTTGCAGCACTTCTGGTGGTTGTCGGCGGGGTCGGCTGGTTCATCTATGACCGGGATCAAACGCACAAAGAGGAGCAGGCCAATCGTCAACAGGAGCGTCAAGCGCATCAAAACCACATTGCTTTGTTGATTGAGGATACGGAACGAAAGGTCGAGAGACACCTCAGCGAGCATCACTTCGCCGAGGCCGATTCTGCCATCGAGCATGCGCAGGCGAAGGGGCTGCCGATCGCCACCCGAGTGGATCTTGAAGAGGCCTTTGAAGCGCGCGTGCGAAGTCGACGGAAGGAGCTCTACCGACAGGCTGAAGAGGCCATCAGCACACATGCGTTTGAGCAGGCGGAAAAACTGATTGTCAAGGCCGGTGATCTCGACCGTTTCATTGGTCGGGACGGGCAGTTTGAGCGGCATAAGCGGGGGCTCCATCTCGCTCGTGTGCGAAAGTATCTGGATGAGTCCCGTGCGGCGGACGGACGAGATGACTTGGACGCGGCACTGAAGTCCTATGGTTTTGCCAAGAAGCGCTGCAGGAATCACCGGGAAATTGACGATTGGGCGCAGGAGCTCACAAGACGCTGGGAACCGAAGCTCCTGGACCAATCACGTCGTGCGGCGGAAAAGGTGGATTGGGACAGTTTCGAAGAGGCGGTCCGTGTGTGCCTGAAGACAAAGGAATTGCCGCGTGCGAGTTCGAAAGTGCGGGAATGGGATGAGAAGCTGAACACCCTCGTGGGGGGGCGCATACAGATCAATGTTCAACCGGAAGACGCGAAAATTCGAACTCGCGTTCTTCATGACGGTCGGGGTTGCAACCCGGTTTACAGCGATTGTGGAACCCGGATCGCCGGATTGTCCGGAGGTCTGGCCCGAGTGCTGATCGAGGCCGACGGCTATGTTCCCGCCGAGGTGTCGGCCGACGTCAACTATCCTGAGATCACGTTGAAGACGTGCGTTCTAACGCCGGAGGCGCCGGGACCGCTTTGGGTCGTCAACGCTCTGCGAGGCCAGTGCGCTCAGGCGCTCGCTTTGGCTTACTATCGAACCGTGGGAAAAGGCGAACCGTGGCTGAATGCGTTGAGCAGCATGTCGACACCGTGTCCACCGCTCAAAGGACCGTTCAGAAGGCCAGGCCGATATATCAGACTCAAGAACGGTGAGAAGATCGTGGCGAAGGACGCCACAAAAGGAGAAGAAGGCCTGGTCGTGACGTTGTACGATGATGAAATGCGAACGATCGCTCCCGCTCAGATCGCCAAGCAACGAAAAGCACGATCGGCGGAAGATTTGGAAGCACGGATCGAGGCCCGAGTCAAGCTCTTTAAGAAGAAATTGGAAAGAACGGATACGCAGGGATTTCCGCTCGAGGTTTTGAATGAATTAGGGCAGTTCGTTGAAACTTTTCCGAAATCCGACCAAAAGCTGATTCGCAAGTGTGGCAAAAGGTTCGAAGAATGCTTCGCGCGAATCGACGACGGTTGCAGTGTGTGTTTCGGAGATGGGCATGATCCTTGTCAAGTTTGCAAGGGCAAAGGACGGCTCAACGAGAAACGGCCATGCAAAGATTGCGGGGCGGCAGGAGAGAAGAACTGTCCTCAATGCAAAGGGGACGGCAAAATGGATTGTAAGAAATGCAAGGGAAAGGGAACCGTCATCGAATCGTTCCCAGGCCGTCATTTCGAGCGACGCAGGAGCAAGAAGTGTCCGAGTTGCAAAGGCAACGGCAACCAAGATTGCGATAAGTGTCCCGGCGAGGGAAAGATCCAATGTCAAGGGTGTAAAGGGGAGGGGAAAAAGAAGCGGATGGGACCCTGCTCGGCATGTGAAGGTAAGGGTCGCCATGCATGCAAGATCTGTAGCGGTTCCGGCGCACGCAACCAGATGGGCTACAAGGAGCGGTTGAAGCTTGAGGAAGAGCTGGCGGCGTACTTGCGAGGCGGAAAATAAGCTCCTGTAGATCTGTCCGTGGGATTCTCCCATGTTTGGCAGCCGTCCTCCCATACATGACAACCTGAGCTCGGTTGGCTCCATCACTGGATGCGTTCAAAGAGCGCTGCGTCTGCACGTCATCCAGGTGGACGCGACGATGGGCATTGGCATGGTTGACCTTTCCCCCTGAACTCGATCCGGGTTTTGAATTAGGATTCGAGTCTGGATCAAGGAGGAAAGTCGATGAGCCGAAAACGATTCAAGGCGGAAGAGGTTGTCAACAAGCTGCGTGAGGCGGATGTGCTGATCGCCCA
>JAKSDK010000345.1 GCA_022360095.1 Phycisphaerales bacterium | reverse complement strand
GTAAACTACAGGTATGGGTGTCCAACCTTACTTGAAGCCTCTGCTTATTAGCTGTACCTTCAGAATCACTGGGCTACACTACACATATTGGTGTCCTGCCCCAAGTGAAGCGTATGATTGTTAAGTTTACTTACAGAATCACCGGATTACACTAGACGTATGGATGCCCTACCTAAAGTTCTGCGTATGTTTGTAGAGTCTACGTACAGAATCAATAAGTTGCACTACACTTATGGGTTCGCCGCCCTAGATGCAGCCTATGTTGGTTACCTCTAGTTTAAGAATCACTTGCTTACACAACAAATATAGGTGTCCAACCTTAAGTAAAGCGTATGTTTCTATGTTCTACCTACAGAATCACTGGGGACACTGTACTTATAGGTGTCTAGCGTTAAGTTAAGCCTATCGTTGCCAGCTTCCTTTACAGAATAACTGGGTAACACTACATTTATTGATGCGCCACCTTAAGCTAAGCCTATGTTGGTTACTTCTTCCTTCAGAATTACCGTCCTTTACTTCACTTATGGGCGTCCAGGCTTAAGTGCACCCTATGTTGGTTACCAGTAGTTTAAGATTCACTAGATTACCCCACACATGGCTGTACAACCTTAAGTGCAGCCTTTGTTTGTATGTTCTACCTACTGAATCACTGGAAGCACACTACACTTATAGGTGTCCAACGTTGAGTTTAGCCGTTTGTTGTAAGCTCCACCTACAGAATTACTGAGTTGCACTACACTTATGGGTGCGCCACCTTATGTGAGGCTAAAGCTGGTTACCTCCACCTAGAGAATCACAGGATTACACTACAGTTATGGGTGCGCCAGCTTAAATAGGGACTATGTTGTTTACCGGTAACCTTGAGAATCACAGGGTTTCACTTCAAGTGTGGGTGTCCACCCCTAAGTAAAGCTTTTGTTGTTGGGTCTACTTACAGAATCAGTGGAACACACTAGACGTATGGGTTCCCCACCTAAAGTTCAGCCTATGTTTGTTACCTCTACGTACAGAATCACTGAGTTACACTACACTTATGGGAACGCCAGCTTAAGGTAGCCTCCATTTTCAGAATCACTGGGTTACACCATACATATGGGTGTC
>JAKSDK010001425.1 GCA_022360095.1 Phycisphaerales bacterium | reverse complement strand
GTCAAGAACATGACAAGGAAAAAGTGAGTGCTTATTATAAATCACCATCTTTATTTGAGTGTTCCATTTGTTTACAGTGTATATTTATTTATGTATTGGTTTATTTGTTTGACTATTTGCCCGTTATTTATTATTTTGGATTGCAGAAGTGATACATGTATATAGAGAGGCTCCGCCCTGAGGTCCAACCCCTTACCCTTTCATATCCATTTTTGACAGCAATGGTACCCCTTTTTGGCGGGACCTCTCTGTAAAAGCCATAATATGGAGTGCCACCTGCCCCTCTGGAAGACCACACCCTAGCAACTTACTAGGTACACTTACCATCTGTAGGAGGAGATGAAGAATGCGTGGTGAGGTCAACACGAGGTTTTGAAGTCTTCTTAAAGACATTCCTAAATTCCTTTTTTATTGGAGGTTTGTTCTTTACATGTAGTTTAGCTGTTAAATAGAGATAAAAAAGAGATTGGCAGTTAATATGTAACTCTTACAAATAAGATTACTATTAAACAGATACTGAAAGTGGTGCGGGTATTTTGTGCAGTAAATTTACAGCTGCATGCAGTAAAATATCCAATGTTTTGTTTACTTGGGCAACATTGTTTGCAGGTCCTCGTGTACATGTTGTAAAGTAGACAGCTAGGATGTAAATGTAGGTGATATGCCTTGGCAATAGAATGTTAAATGCAATTTTAGGCTCTCACTTTCTCAGCCTAGCCTAGCCTTTTTTCTATAAAAAGCAGCCCGCTCAAATTGAAAGTGGCCTTTTTTTAGCTGGTTGCCAGTGCTTTAAATGAGAATCCTGTGTGGGATGGCAAAATTTTGCAACTTTCAATATCCTTAGCCAATCCAGTAAATTACTGAGCAATCATAACCATTTCTTGACAGCTGTTCAGCAAGTGTTCCACCTTTACTTTGTGTAAAATGTTGTGGTCACTGTTTCACTTTTTCCCACCCTAAATTCTTCTTGCCTGCAGCCATAATATTATTAATGGCCTCAAAATATTATCAATAGTGTTTACATGCACTGAGAAATTGGAACACAGGCATGAGTAGGCGTGAGATGGAAGTTTTCAATCCGCAGACATGACATTCACACCTATCATGACACTTAGCAGGTATAGGACATGATATGTTTGGAGCCAATTCTGCGTTGTGCGTCGCTGGGTATCCACCATGTCATATCCACAGCCTAGCGATTGTGACATATTGTTAATTATCTGCTTGACTATATCTTACCGGCATTATCACTTGGTGTTCTTATTCTAATAGTGACGCGTTTACTTTTTAGGTTGCGTCTCTTCCACCATGTCATTGCTCTAAGTTCCAGAAGGTACGTTGTATTAGGGAGCAGCCCATTGATTGTGTACTCAGTGGTGTTTCCCATTGTGTGATGATCTGTCACCTCAAGGGGCATATATTTTTTTCTTTTGCCATCAAGTCTCATGCTCCAAGTTATTCGATACTTGCTCACAGGGAGCCCTATAAGAAAAAAGCCTGTGTCATATTATGTAGGACTTTTTAGCCCAGGGTTGTCAAAAGTAGCCAGCTGCCGGCGAAAATCGCCACCTACTTTGCTTGTATCGGCTGGCTACTCTCTGCTTGGCATTTCTTTATGGATGGCATTTTTTAAATAAAATATCCCTGGACTGGTCGCTTACTTTGACAACTCAGCCATCTACTTCACAACTTTCTGACAACCCTGTTAGCCATAAATTAACCCTTTAAGTCCC
>JAKSDK010000468.1 GCA_022360095.1 Phycisphaerales bacterium | reverse complement strand
ATATAGGCTAACTCTCTTGGATTATCTAGGAGTCTTCCGGATAAAGCACTGATCTCCTGCTCTCCCATAAGGGTCACCAAATCTCCTGGACAAAATTTACTTTTGAGTATTTCTGTGCTTTAGTTTGAAATTTGGCCCATTATCCCCATTTTGGGGGGGTATTTTTGCGTGTATTCAGTCAAGACTTTTGTCATTACAATGATGAATGCAAATTTTGGTAGTATGTACCTCATGTAAAACTTCATGTAATGTCCTAAGCCATTCCCAAGACTGTCTTAATTTGGAGGCTGGGTTGATTTGTGATTTGTTTGGGGGGGTTGGGGTCTCTTGACATTCAGGGGGGGAGGAGCTAGTGCAAAAAAAGAGTTCTCCACAGCTCTTAGATGTCCAGAGGTTGGCATAATAAACACCTCCTCTTCATTAACCCCTCCCCCTTCCTGGACCTCTAAAATTAGCTACATGTAAATGCTGTGGGTATGCCTATTTGATCATTTTAGTAACTAAAAATATTGACAATATGATTAAACATAAAGTAAATTATTCTTAGTCCATAATTAGCAAGCTGAAGCCAGCTGAATCCTACTACACTTCACCGTGCTTAATGCTTTTTAATTTGCAGTATGAAGTCCAAGTGTTACGATCTCTCAGCCACCCAAATATTCTGCCTTTCTACTGTTCATTTGTTACCCAGCAGGAGGTCTGGCATGTTCTTCCACTCATGCAATTTGGTATGTGCTTAACCGTATGATCATACGTTCATTCAAAACTGTGCGTCAAGGAAAATTGAAGGGTCTCCCCATGCTCTGAACCTGTGTTGATCTAGGTTGAATTTTGTGAAAAAGCTAAGATTTCCTAGTCACCTGAGAGCAAATGTAGAGTGCCGAGGGCCACCATGCTTTGCTAGAGAACAGCCCTGCCATTTTGCTAACAGAGTCAGTTATGTGCTGGCCTCCCTCGCAGATGATCTCAGGGTTTTGTCATATGTTTCTTCACCACAAGACAAGCCACAAGCCAGTAGAACATCTTTTGTGGGACAATAGTTATGAGCACAAGTCCATAATTGATTGGACACACATTCCAAAAAATATGGACACAAAAAAAATAATGAAGAGCTGACTTTTGAGTATGTGGGTGAAATCCTGCAAAGTGATCATTACATTTTGTAAAATGAAACTGCTCATTCTTTGTTAAAGTGTAATACAACAGCCAGAGGGGCTATACAAATGTTTCTGGGGAGGTGTGTGGGGGGTGGGGCAGTCTGAAGAAGCCCTTAGTCACTTTGTGGAACCTTGGACTCTGTCTGGGTCATTTAAGATAAATTTTCCTCTACTACAATGTAAATTTTGCTTACTAGTGTTCTATGCAGCATGATTTATTACCACTCACTAAATGCAAAAATTTTGTGGTTGATTTTTAAACAGGGTCCTGTGCTGATATGCTAAAAAGCAGCTATCCAGATGGAATGAATGAAATTCTTGTTGCAGCAATTCTTTGGGAGCTTCTGCAAGGTCTGGAATACCTTCACAAGATGGGAATAATTCACAGGTAGATTAGCTTGCATATTCTCCACACCGTAGTACTACACATTTCCTGTGGCACTCATAAGGAGAACTTGTTTAACAATCAATACCGTGGAACCGGGT
>JAKSDK010000613.1 GCA_022360095.1 Phycisphaerales bacterium | reverse complement strand
TTTTAGCTTACTGAACACTCAAAACCGGAAGTGGATCGAGTCATAAAAATGACCTCATCGTAGTGACCTCTTTTATACGGACACCTCTCTATTACGGACACTTCGCTCTGTCCCTTCGGTGTTCGTATTAGAGAGGTTCGACATATACCGCCGCGGCTTCTATGAGTTAAGTCGTATGCTAATAACGAAAAAATGTAAACAATGACGTCAGGAAAGATTGGCCTATTTTCAACTCTCTTCTCACTGTTTTATCCGGTGATGAAACACTGCATCTCATGCTTGATATATTACATATTACATAACTTGCCAACATTGATCTTTGCGGTTATAATTGCGAAATCAAAAGAAACCTGTTGAAATAAACAATTTTCTCTGTGGTTTCTTGTTGGTGACAAATGAAGCATGCTTATTAGCTTTCGTGCCTTGGGTATCAAAGCACTGTTGGTATTTCCCATGGGATATTTATTTTATGTAGGGAACGTTTGGTCACATTCACCATGCCAAATTTCCTTAGTTAAAGGGTCACTTATTGCATAATAGTAAATACATAGTGTCCCTTGTAACAGCAGCATTAGCCTGCGTAGCAGGCGCTTGGAAGTAGTGGGCTCAAGAAAAAACGGGCGCGAGAGAAGGAGACACGCGAGGGGAGAGGGAGTGCCTGCACGGAAGGCCCCCGAAAATCGTTTCCCGCCTCCTCTCCAATTACCTGGCAGCCGTTGCGTGATCTGTCAAAAGATTTGACAGAAAACGACTGACCTCGCACAAACAAAGCGTGCCGCCAAAAAGTGTTTTACATATTACCTTCGGTCTAAATATATCTGTTATAAAGATCAGCTGGGTTATCTGATTATAGAGCAATGGAGCAATAAATTGATGGTTAACACACAGCTTTAAATCGTTTTTAACGAAAGGGTACAATAAATTCTCCGTTTTCACTCACGTGAGAAAGCAGAAATAAAAATGGAAATCTGTTAATACAAAAAGTCTAGAATCTGGGAAATGAAAGAAGATAAATATTCAAAAAGCCTTGCCAAGAATCAGGTCGATGCAATAGTTCATATGCGAGATATTCGGAAAAACGTTTTACCCAAATTTATAAAGCTTTGTATGGAGACGCCATGTTTGTG
>JAKSDK010001239.1 GCA_022360095.1 Phycisphaerales bacterium | reverse complement strand
GTTGCAGAGCTTCGCGGTGATCGTACAGCTCTCACCCGCCACGCAGGGAACAGGAGAAACCGAAATGTCATCCACAACCAAGTCCGGCTCGGCGACTGCGACGTTCCATGTATGTGATTCTTCAAAAGCCCCGTTGTTGGCAAAAACGTATCCTATAATTTGTGTTGTGCCGGATGAAAACGATTGTGTATATTGAGGATCAATCGCGAAAAACCCAGAGAGATCACTCTCCATATAGGTCCCATTCATGTACCAATCGGTTTGTTTGAATTGGGCGATTGCGTTGATCTGGAAGCTGTGGCTTCCGGGTTCCACGTTGACATTATTCGTTTGGCTCTGGCCGTATTGAGAAAAGTAAGTATCGCCAAAGACGTTCTTAGGATGAGCCATGCAAACACTGATGAGAATTAGTGCTACATACATCGGAGCCGCTGTATTATTCATTTGTGGGCCTCCTTAGAAATTGCGACACATGCCAGTTTCATGATTTGCCTAACCTGCCTCGCAATAACTCCAATTCATGATGGCTACTCCCCAGTGGCCGCATCTGAACACAGTAACTCTCGCAGCACGGTTACTAGGACCGATTCAATATCCGCTTTCGAAGAGAACTGCATTACCAGAACGTGCGACAGCCAATCTTGTTAAGCGCAAAACAAATTTGTCCGTTTTTTTCACATCTTTTCTGCGGGCGTGTAATTGCTTATTAAGACAAGGGATGCGCCACGTGTATTCTTGCCAAAGCTTGCTAAAAACCCCGTCATGCAATAATCTCCTCTGTTCGAGGTGGAATTCAAAACGGTCTCTCTTGGGCATACCGTCGTGGAAAATACAGGTGCCAATCACGTGACCAAGCTTCTCGCCGCGGCATCACGGAATGACCCCGGTTCTCATGCGCGCCTCTACGAGGCGATCTACCAAGAACTGCACCGCATGGCCGAGAAGCAGATGGCGGATGAACGCTCGGGCTTAACGCTTCAAACGACCGCTCTGATCCACGAAGTGTACATTAAGCTCTCGGCCAACAACGGTGATGTTTTTGCCACCAGGGGAAAATTTTTCTCCGCAGCCGCTAATGCAATGCGCCAGATCCTCATCGATGACGCACGTAGAAGAAAGAGACTCAAGCGCGGCGGCGGCCAGCGACCTGTTTCGCTTGATGGCCTTGTTCCATCATTTGATGAAGATCCTACAAGGCTCGTCGCTCTGCACGAGGCGTTGACCAAGCTCGCCGAAGAACAGCCACGAAAGGCACGCGTCGTGGAACTTCGTTTTTTCTCGGGACTGCGATTTGAGGACATAGCTGAGACGCTGGGAATATCACGTCGCGCAGCACAGTTCGACTGGGACAGCGCCCGTGCGTGGCTGCATCGCGAATTGGCAGCCAATGACGTCATTGACAAGGAATAGGTATAACCTCAGGACCCATGAACCAACAGCAGCTCGAAAGAGTGGATGAAGTCTTCGAGCAGGCGTTGGAACGAACGTCAGAGGAGCGAACCGCGTTCATTGCCAAGGCCTGCGCGACAGAGCCTGAAGTTCGCACCGAAGTCGAGTCCCTGCTCGAACACCACGAAAAAGCATCACCGGATTTCATGAAACCAAACCTGCTTCCCGCTCCGCTCAACCAAGGAATGGATGATCCCCTCATCGGACAGAAGATCGGTAATTATCTCGTGAAGAGCGTTATTGCGAGTGGTGGGATGGGGAGAGTATATCTCGCTGAGCAGGAGGAACCCCAGCGCGAAGTCGCGCTCAAGATTCTTCAACCTGGTCTTGTCGGGCGTTCCGCCCTACGCCGGTTTCGTTACGAGTCAGAGATCCTCGCCAAGCTACAACATCCGAACATTGCCCACGTGTTTGAAGCTGGAATGGCCAACGTCGGGCGACAGCCAGATGGGAACATCAAATATGCAGTCATGGATCCAGATAGATCTGAGCAGGGGCTTTTGGGCAAAAGGGCTCAGACTCGGGTACCTTTCTTTGCGATGGAATATATCCCAGACGCTCAACCGATCACGCTGTACGCCGAGCAAGTTAATTTGACAATTCGTCAACGGCTTGAACTCTTCGCTACAGTTTGTGACGCGGTTTATCACGGTCATCAAAAGGGAGTTATTCACCGGGATCTTAAACCGACAAACATTCTGGTAGACGGCACGGGACAAGTGAAAATCATCGATTTAGGTGTTGCTCGCTCAACGAATTCTGATATAGCAGTCACGACATTGCAAACCGATGTGGGTCAGCTCGTAGGAACACTGCAATATATGAGTCCCGAGCAATGTAGCGGCGACTCACATGAGCTTGATGTACGGAGCGATGTATATTCCCTCGGCCTCGTGCTGTACGAACTTCTCTGCGGACAACTCCCGTACGACGTGAGCCGGACGCCAATTCCTAACGCGGTGCGCATCATTTGTGAAGAGTCATCCGCCAGGCCGAGTTGTATCAACCAGAGTCTTCGTGGTGACCTGGAGATCATAGTATTGAAGGCGCTTGAAAAAGACCGGTGGCAGAGATACCAGTCTACCAGCGCGCTGGCGGACGACGTCCAACATTATTTGTCCGGAGAACCCATATCCGCTCGGCGACCAACGGCCATATACCAGCTCAGGATGCTCGTGAAAAAACATCGAACCGCTTCCCTTGCAGCTTGTATCGTCTTCATGGCGCTTATGGCCGCTACGTCAATCAGCACGGTCTTTGCAATCCGGGCAGAACGGGAAGCCCAAGCCGCGACTGAATCCGAACTTACGGCCGAATTGATGGCGTACACCGCGAACATGGCAAATTCAGAGGCGGCATTGAAGGACTATGACCCCGCAACAGCCGTGCATTTCCTCGAAACAGCAAGGCAGAATTGGCAAAAGATAGCGCAAGGGGAATCGTTGCCGTGGGAATGGTATCATGTGAGTGGCCGCTTAGATCAGAGTGTCAGCAACCTGATTGAAACACCCGGGAAAATCTTGCGCCTTGCCGCCGATCAATCGGGGAGATTTCTTGCGATTAAACTCAATTCCGAACCTAATCAAGTCGTCGTCTATCACATCGATGAACAAGAAAGCACACATAGCCAAATTCTTGAATGTCGTGATGGTTTGACGAGCATAGCCTTCAACAATGACGGCTCACTCTTAGCTGTTGCTTGCATGATAGATGTTTCTCATGAGTGTTTTATCAAGATATGGAAGAGAGCCGCCCCTTTCACTTTTCGACCTGCGGCAGAATGGAAGGTCAATGGCCTGCATGTTACGGCTATGGCGTTTCACCCTAATTCTTCGATGCTCGCGGGAGCATATGATAACAGCATTCACTTTTGGGACTTAATTTTTGATCATAGGACCAAGTTCACTGAAGTGCCTGATGAATACCAACCCAGAGCTTCTCTTGTCGGACATAGCCGCAACGTTTTGGACTTAGCGTTCACATCTGACGGTAGTGTGCTCGCTTCAGCATCCTTAGACAGCACGGTCCGGCTCTGGAACATCCGCTCAACCATAGCAAATGTCGGCAGCGAATTTGACGAGTCCGTAGTATTGATGGGACACACGGATCACGTCAACGCCGTCCAGTTTGATCCTAATGATGAATTGCTTGCAACTGCATCTACCGACAAAACCGTTCGAATCTGGAGCTTATCCAATTGCCATCCTGGAAAGACTGAAACCACCAAGGATGGGCAGGCTGTTGCACCGCAGGAGGCTATGCTCGCCGTGCTAACTGACCATACGGAAGGAGTTATGGATCTCGCTTTCGATTCTACGGGAAGCAGGCTGGTGTCAGCCGGCGGAGATCGTACGATTCGAGTATGGGACATACGTCCCGCCGCTTCGATTTCAGAGTCACACAAACAAATAAGTGTAGCTCGCCCGTGCTTCCGGTTAGTGAACACCCTGCGCGGTCACAAGAGCTGGGTCAGCCATTTAGCTTATCTACCAGACCATCGAGTCATGTCAGCTAGTACCGGCGAAGGCATTGTCAAGCTTTGGGAAGTCGATTGCCCCGACTTGCCCAAGCTTCAACAGCATCAAACAAGCGTCGTGGCCACGGCCTTCACGCCGGATGATCGGTACATCGTTTCCACAAGCGGCGGTGGTGACGACAGCGTCATGATTTCGGATGTCCAAAGTTGCGTTCGAACCGACCGCATATTCTACAGGTATAATGAGGGTATTACTGACGTTACTTGCTTTAGACTTGCGGATCGTTCATTATTTGCGACGACATCAGGCCATCCTCAAATGCCCGTGAGACATGGACGAGTATCACTACGGGAACTCAACGCTAAAGGCGAAACGAAATTGCTGTGGCAATTCCCTAGCCGTTCGGAAGCATCAGATCTTGTTTTTGTTTCGCTCGCTGTGAGCCCAGACGGCGAAAAATTGGCAGCCGCAGATTCGACGGGAAGAATCCATGTTTGGAACATCATCTGTGACACTCTTCGATTTGAGGTTCAGAACACCGGGGAGCTAGACACTCGCAATCCTGGTCATAATTGTGTATTATTCCTTGATAGCGAGGGACGCTGGTTAACGGCAGCACGAGGACCGTCGACGACACAAAGTGGCACTTCCACGGTACAAATCTGGAATACAGAAACAGAAACCTGTGTCGTTTCATATTCTGACTACAACCAACCCGTTGAGGAAATTGCAATCTCACCTGACCGGAAGAGACTTGCAGCAGCTTGCAGCAATGGGACTATTCAAATGTGGACGGTCATGTGGAAGCAAGGAATACCCGAACTGCGACATGAGCGCGAACTACGTGGGCATTCAACCCAAGTCAACACTGTAGTGTTTCACCCAACAGGTTCGCGATTGCTTTCAGGTTCAAGCGATCGGACTATCAAGATTTGGACTAAAGAAGGCAAGGAAGCGTTCACGCTTCGAGGACTTTCCGGCCCGGTTACCGATTTAGCCTTTGATTCCTCGGGAAAGCGTCTTGCAGCTGCCTCTGGGGGATTTCATGGTGACGACAACGTCGTTTGGCTTTGGGAAACCGCACCGTCAGCCGACGAAAAAGCCAGACTAGGCAAGGTTCGAAGCTTGGCTATGAGGGCTAAAGCCGAAGTGTGGCAGGTTTTCGCAAACGAGCCTGTCGAAAGTATTGCCGCTGCAAAGGCGAAATTGATCTATGACCAGAGATTGCCGGAGGATGTTCGAGCGTTTGTTGAGGATCGGTTCGAGGACCTCTTGCCGCATCCACTGTGGTTTTACATGTACGCGGAGTCTGCGATTCAAAGCAGCGATAAGCCAGTTAAGAGTTACTATCAAGCATTAAATTGGATACAAGCCGCCGTTGAAATGGCTCCCCAAAACGAGTTGTTTAGACGAGCGAGTGCAATCCTCCAACATCGGATCGGAAAACATGAGTTAGCTCTGGCCGAACTCAAAAAATCGAAGAGTCTCGGCCACGATGTGAATCCTGCTGATTGGGCACTCTTGTCCTTGATCCATCATGCACAGGGAAGAGCAAGCGAATCGAAACAAGCTCTCTCAAAAATGAACAAACTGGCAAAGGACCGGTGCGTTGATATTTCGGAGAAACGAATCATGGACGAAGCAATTACCAAGCTGAGGGATTAACCGCAGCAAACGGATGCCTCGGTGTCACGTGTTGTTAATTGGAGATCGCTTACTCCGTGCGTCAAATGACCGGCGGGCTATGAAACAAGCATGCCTGTTCCGGAACACCAACAGAGTCTGAACGGAACGTGGAGATGACGTTGACCGCCGATGGGCAATTGCTAAACCACACTCCTCACAATCAGTAACGGACTAATTACATCATACTTGTTTCTATGCAACGAGCTGGTCGGCTTCTCCCGCCTCCGCGCCAATGTGACGAAAACATGAGCGGTGATTTTCATCTGCACGCAGGAAATCCCCACTTTGGAAGCGTCTGCACCTTGGGCCACTTTCACACGAAGACGGATTCGTGGGCGGCAATATTCGGCTACTCCTTGAGGTACATGCGAAAGCTAGGGGCTCTTACCTTGACAAATTTGAAGGGCGCTCTTGGCGAAACCGCATTCTTACGGATTAGCTTTCACCGACATACGTTTGACCAGGTCACACAAAACCTAGGGCTTTGAATGCAGCCGCTTTCGGCTCACCATAGAACACAGGATCGACGTGTTCAACAATATTACCACTCACTTCTAAGAAATCGCGTTTGTTTTCAATCGGTATCAAGGCTCGTTTTGCCCCGTTGTCCATTGCAACCTGAAGAGGTTCTGTGAGCGACCGTGCGGGCTTGATGTTGCCTTGGATACTCATGTCCCCAATGATCAGGGTAGCAGCCATGACAGGCGTTCTGCGCAGAGCCGAGAAGGCCGCCACGAAGAATCCCACGCCCAGGTCGGCCTCAACTTTGTTGTTTAGTAGATCGATGACCTCAACGTGTAGATCTGACGTATCGATTTCTTGCCCGAGTCCGAATTCGACCTTGTGGGCTCGAAGGTAGCCAAAAGCACGATTGACCGACTCCTTGGTCGCACCAGTAATGCCACCAGCCATTTTGAGTTTTGCTGTTCCAGTTGACACGCTCACTTCGATTCGATAGAGTCCCGCCGTACCTTCGTTACTAACGGCTGCGCTATAAACCGAACCTGGGCCAAGAGGATCCATCGCAATCAAATCACGGCCACCTTGCTCAGGGACACCGACAAAGCATTCTTCTCCGGTGTCACTTCGTTGGTAACTGAAGGACGTATGGTAGTATTCAAAAGAGCCCATCTTCTTGAGTTGTTCCTTGACTCGGCGTCGTCCCTCAATGGCAAATTCAAGTAGTTCCTGAAGCTCGTCAACAGTCGGTTCGCCATGCGGATACATTATTTTGACTAGTCCCGATACGGTTTTGCGAACGGCCTTGCGATCCCGAGCATTCAAATGAGCACCGAGAGAAAAGTGGTGATCGATGACCTCCGTGAAGTTGTGTTTTCGAAGGGACCGAAGCGCCTCGGCCAGATAATCCACGACAAAACCGTAATGGTCCGTGAACAGATCATTTCGCATCTTTGGGATTTCCCAACCAGGCAAGTAATAATGGATGCGGTCAATGAAGGCCATGTCATCTCGAATGACGTCAGGCATTGGAGAGAACAAATGGCCGGTTTGAACCATAACATCGACGGGATGATTCGTATTGCCAAAAAATGCAATCCCGGCTTCACCGCTGTCAGATTCTTTTCCTCTTTGAAATATCCCGGACTCGCAGTAGGTCTTCAATGTTGTGATAACTTCCTTCGGCATCTTCTGAAGATCAGCGACTTCATCGAATGCGACAACGTCCCAAATCGCCACCATACCCTTATGCCGACCGCTCATGTGACCAAACATATTTGCAACCGTCGTTGGCCCAGTAAGCAGTGCACCGTAGGGAGATAATTCCTGAATTGCGTAAGACTTGCCGGTACCGCGAGGGCCAAGTTCAACGAGGTTATAGTTTCTTTCGGTCAGCAAAATGAGACGGACCAAGAAGAGCAATTTAAGCCGTCGGTCCATGTCGGTCGGCTCATACCCTATACTCCGAATGATCAGGTCGGTCCATTCCTCGCTAGTGAACTCACGCCGCGCACTCCGATACTCATCCAAATCAAATGCAGCGATTTGGATTGGCGAAAGCTTGTCGATCCAAAAGGGGTGCTTTCCGCCACTTTCTTCATCGTACTCAAAGCGAATATCCACCTGGGCCCAGATGCCACCGGTCAACAGCCGCTCGTAATCTCGCACATAGTTGTTCTGAACATGAAGAAACTTGTCACCAAAATTCTTACCCGTAGCCCAGTAATCGGAATCCGTCAGCCGCACGCTAATTTTGTCAATGAACGCATGCTTACCGTTTTCTTTGACAAGACTCTGCGCCTTTGTAGCCTCGTCTGCACGAATGTAATTAGTAGCGAGCGTTTCGTTGACCACCTTCAAACCCATCTGAATCGCCGTTTCATCCGACGACGCACAATATTTTCCAAGTAGAAACTCAAGAACGAATGCGGGCACGTTTGCTCCAACCTTGACCTTCCGGACAAGATCCTTGCGAACCACCTTGCCGGAAAACACTCGGTTGACCTTATCATCAAGCGCATCTCGCGCTGGCGCCTGTGTCTCTGCCATCTCTATATCCCCAGCTTCACTGGAATCTCATCCGACTGTGCCAATACCTTATCCGTCTTCGGGTCCAGCACGACAATACGCACTTTGTCACAATCTTCGCTTTGAAGGATCATCGCCACCGATGCCGGTGTGTTCGGCCTCAACTCGACGCATCGCGTTCTTTGATCGAATTCAGCATCAAGCACCATGCCGGCTTCCCCTACCTGAACTCCGCCATGCAACATAACGGGACGAACAGCGATCAGCTCATCACCGAATAGATCGCCCGCGGCCGTTATCGTAACGCCCAAGGTTCGATTTGTGATTCTGTCTGGAAGTTTGGTGAGCGTTACTTCGGCTGGGCTCGTTTGTTTCGTCTTCTCACGGACCATCCTGACCGTTAAAACCGGAATCAACATCTCCTGAAGGCTCATGCCACCGTGGTGATAAGCAAGATCGCCGCCTGCCTTGAAAACACCGATCCCGGTCGGAAAGACGAAATCAAGATCGGTCTGGTATCCTAAATCGGCGCCATTAACACGAACCGTGCCTTTGGGAGTAGTACCGCCTCGTCCAACCCAACATCTTCGATGTAACTCAATTTTGTCACCGCCCGGACTATCGATCCGACTTGATTCTTCCTTCACCGATGCAAAAAGGTGACCATGATCAGCCGCAATAACGAAACGCTCGATACCCAAACTCGATAGCTTGCGGACGGCGCGGGCAACATTTCCGATCGCCGTATCAACCACTTGCCTTGCTAAGTGATTACTACTGGTCTCACCAAGGTAATCAATTTCGGTTGACCGAACGACCACGAGAGGCGCATCGTCGATCTTCTTCTTAGCTTGGTGAGTCGTCATGTCAAGAAGCTTGCTCATCTCGAGTTCGGTCATGCCCGGCACCCGCGCCTGGAGATATTTCTTCCGAGCGGGCCAATCCTTGAGCGCTTTACCGTCGATCTCCGCAGCGAGCTTGCCGCCTTCCTCGCGCACGTTGAAGGATGCAGATGCGCTGGGTAGAAGCGCCGCCATGCAAATCGGAGTAATGGTCGGCGCCACAGCAACCGCCGATTGCAAGACTACCTCATCTGCGTCATTGAGCTGCTCGCTCAGCTCGACGCCCATCTCGTAACGCATCGAGTCGATCAGGAAATAGGCGACAGGACCTGCGCCATCCACAAGATCGCTGTAAACCTGCGTCTGTCCGAAAGAATTGGCTACCGTCCAGTGTGCATGCTCCTGCGCGGCTATGAAGCCCTTCGTCATTTGTCCAAGCGTCTGCTCATAATCGCTACGCACGAGGCTGAGCGCCTTCTCACACTCCGTATCCTCGGTCATGGTTGCGATGACGGCCTCAAGGTTACGCTGGGTGAAGTCCAACCGATACCAACCATCTTCGGCCGTGTATCCATCGATCCAAACTTGCGGAGATGAGCCCTTCGCCGGAAAATCCTTTCGGATCGCCATAGCCAAACTCCCGAGTTCGGCCATCAGACGGCAGGCTTCCCACTGGTTTTGGCGACGAATATCCAGATCCGTCCAAAAACTACGCCTGTGCTCATTAACGACTTTACGGGCCTCGCTGAACTTGCGATCTGCGATCAACTGCCCCACATACAACAACAATGTCCTCTCTTCAAAGCGGAATGTATCGATCTTGCCTAGTTGTGCCGGAGGGATTGCCGCGCTACCAAGCCCAAACTCCTGCTCTACCTGGTCCGCGAAGACCGGATAAGCGTCACCGTGCCGAAGCCTCATCGCCTGCGCTACGTCTCGAACAAGCCTGACATGGTCCTTCGACGAAGGTTTCGGGATCATCGCAACGGCGGGCGGTGGCTCACCCTCGAAATCGTCCCGAAATTCGCCGATGAGCACGTAGCGGGCTGTTTGTGTTCTCGCATCGCCAAGGTCGAGATCTTCATCCAGTTGCAGCCCGAGTCGAGATTTGATGAGCTCAAGCAGTTCTCCTTTTGCAGATTTCTCCACGATCTTCGCGTCTGTGTCGGCCCTTGCGATCCAGTCCGCCAGCAAAGCCGCGTTGTTGCCGTAGGCACCTTCGAAGATGACCTTGAGCATCGACCGCTGAGGGCTGTCAGACTTAAGAAACTCCGCAATGTCGTCGTAGGATCGCTCTCCTTCCAACATCTTATCGATCTGACCGTCGCTATATCGCTCGCGGAGTACATTTCGCGCCAGCCGTTTAAGTTGCGGCTCGTAAGAATCGCCGGCCTTTTCCAACTCCAACAGCAGCGAATCGGACCGCGGCAGCTTGGCCGCCGGCACATAGATCAGCAGAGGATCGGGCATATCCACGCAAACATGGGGCTCAACAACAAACTTCACTTCGAAATAAGACCCCTGAAATACACACAGGCTCGCGTCCACCTCTCCGATCTTCACCGACTCTAGCATGCAACCCATCGGATCGCTGCCGCCGTGCAGCTCGCGGATGAATGACCGAAAGTCACTGTGCGGGTCATACCATACGACAATACGTCGTTTCTTTAGATGGTTGACGAGCTGTCTTGAAATGTACTCACAGAGCGGATGCATGCGCCCCTCTAGATTAACGCCTTTCGAAACTCCCTAGCGTCCTGAACGATGGTCGGTCGCCTCCCAGTCTCCCTTTCAATCGCCCGCGCAAGTTTCTTTGCGATCTTAGCCATCCTACCATCTGTCGTTGCAAAAACATCGACATCCCTTAACGAAAGCACATGGTCAGCATCGTATGTGACCCCAGGCGTTGCACCTTTGCCTGCATCCCAGGATTCGCTGAGCTCTTCGAGCAAGTACTCCGTAACAAGACGAACATTAAGCATTTTCTCGCCGACGAGTCCACGCACAAGCAGTACTATCGTCTGAGTCGACACGATTACTTTCTTGCCAACATGATCAAGGTGAGCTTTCAACTCCACTCGCTTTTCATCTGAGCTAGTACGTTTCAGAATAGAATGCTTTGAAGCGCCAAGAGCCTTGACATTGAAAGATGCAAACAGCTCGAGATCGTTTTTTAAGGCATCGACCAAAGCGGCCAGGCATTCGTCCACACCATACCGGCTGATAGCTCCATCCTTTCGCTTCCTCAGGCGCTTCTTCGTTTCTTTATCGATTCTCTTCACATCCTCTGACTTTGCCCTCTCAACTTCGCGCTCCAGGTCCTCGATGGACATATTTGCAAATTCGAGACGGATGTCTTCGACGCTGTGATGAGCAACACTGCTTGCTTCATTCACTAGCAATTGTGGATTGCGCAGAATTCGATGAAACCGTAGCTTAGTTTCAAACTTTGCACGAAGTAGTTCCTCTCGTGCTTCGGGTGTCAAGTTCAGGTCGCGATATGCCGCAAGTAATCCCAACACCCCAAGCCAACATTGCCTTGCAGCGTAGTCGTTGCTATCAAGATACGCAAAGTGCGCAGCGCCGGTTGCATGAGAATCAAGGAACTGTAAGAATTCACGTGCCAGTCGAAAAGTAGATGCCGGAAACATCCGTCTCGCTTCGATCAAATGGAGAAGACAATCGGCCATGCGCTGACGCTTGGCGAGGGCGTTATCACCTCTAGTACACAGTAGAATCTCCGCAACACTTGCGGGGCTGGCCCAAATCTCCACGCTACCAGCGTCACTGGCGTCTTGAATTGCGTCAGCCAGCTTAGTGCGCGTGAAACTTCCATCAGATGGGTGCGCAAATTGGTTCACCACACTATGGTCAAGGTAAACCGCCTTTGTCTTGTTCGCCGCCATGAGCAGTTCCTAAGCTACTTGCGCCGACTCTTCCGTTTCCGCCCCTTCCCATTCCCCGCCGGCGCAGGCGCCTCCAGCAGGCTCTTTAATGCCGCTTTCAGCGCCGGTTTGGTTCGTTCAGCGACGAGGTCTTCGATGACCTCGTCCCAGCCCTCGTCCAGCTCGTCCTTGGCGACCCACTTGCCCTTTTCGTCCTGCTCCCAGAATACGTCTTCCAGACCATGAGCGATAGCCAGGCTGGCATCGGTGCGGCACTTGGGGACGACGCGCTCCGGCCACAGGTGCATGGCTAAGTGGGCCCAGTCGTAGTCTCCGGCGACGAGCTTGTCCCAGCACTTTTTGCACTCCTTCTGCCAGGCCCTGTACTGCGGCACGAGCCGCCAGAGCGGGGCGAAGTTGATGATCACGCCGTCGTTGAGGTCTGGGCTCCACAGCGGGGCGATCAGCTCGATCTCCTCTGCGAACGTCTTCAACTCGGCGACGAACGTCTCCTGCTGGTCAATTTCGGTCCGCTGCGAACGCGTCGGCTCCGGCCCCGCATCCGCCCGCAGCTGGTCGAGCTTGCGCTGTTCATGGTCGAGCTTGGGCTTCACGTAGTCGTTGAGGACCTTGTAGAATGTGTCCGCCGTGAAGCGGTGGTAGTAGAGCCACACAGAATAGCTGGCCGACGACGTGGCAAGCTGCCAGTAGATTGGAGCTTTCCTCCTACTCATCGAGTATGCGGAGATGTGGTGCTCGAACAGCGATGCTCTACACCATGCTCGCAGGGGCTGGTGTGACGACTCAAGCGCGGACGTTACCTCCTGTAGCACTTGAGCACTGTCCTTGCTCCATAGACAATGAAATACTTCACCTGCATGTCTCATAATATCTTCGCTATGGCCCAGGTCATCAACAAGAATCTCCCTGGCGACTTGAAATGCTCCATCATGATTCGGCATTCCCGGTGAACGTTTCGGCAAGGGTCCCAGCACATCATTAGACTCACCACTTTCTAGCTCCGTCAATGACGAGGTATGCCAGCGACCGAACGCACACCCTACGGCATACGAAACTAACCTCCTGGCCCATGCCTTGAGCGGCACTCTAGCACTGCGTAGTCGCTCGCCCTCACACTCGATCACAACCTTCGCTGATACGCGATGGATATGTGCCAAGACTTCGATGCGCCGATCAACGATGTAGGATTTAACCGTGATAGCACGATGTCCGCGCTCACGCGCCACGTACTGCCGGATGACATCATCTAGCGGAGTGCGTAAGTCTCGCTCCAGCGCCCCGTAGTTATAGCGGTGATCGGGATAGTCGAGCGGGTGTCGCCCCACGAGGTCGGCGGTCGCGTAATACGCGTCATCTGAGAGCTCATACACCTCTTTCGCAATCTTCTCAACCTCGTGAGTTAACTCTAGCACGCGCCGAGTGATGGCCAACCACTGAATTGCCTTGTCGTACGCAATCTCAGATAGTGATGTCGCTACTGGGCCGTAGCCAACACCGGATAAAAATAAGTGCCTGGTTTCATGATGAGCATCACAAATGCGCAATTGGCGGACAACTTCCTCGATCGCATCTGCCAGTCGCCGCTTCTTCTCGCTACTCAACCATGGAACCGGGATGCGCTGTACCAAACCGACTTCGTAAGATCGCGAGGGAGTCCCCGAGCTTGTTGCATCCCCAGCACCCACTCGCATCTCCAGCAACGCCTGACAAATTCGTGACATTAGCAATGCGAGCAGAGCTTTTGTCTCATCTTTATTGGACGCGAAAAGCCCAGGGCCTTTGTTGCCGAAGATACTGTCTTCCGGGAGAATGCGAGGTGAGAAGCCAGAGTTTGTTCGGATTGAATACGTAAGGCCGGGACGAAAGAAGTACTCGGCAGAGGCAGGAACGACATACGGACGATGGCTGGTGCCCATGTATCCGTTCCATGTCCGCCTATGATCGTCCCAGTCGATCACGAGATGCAAATCAGCATGATACGGAGCGTACTCCCCACCCTTGGCGAAAGGCACCCACTTCATGCGGGGCGACTCGCGATTCTCTGGGGTTTCCCACCATAGACGGAAGTAACGAAAATCGTCTGAGGTTTGATTTGTACTTCGGACGACACGATCGCTTTGCTCAACAGAAGGGAGGCTTGCATAAAGGCGTAGGAGTTCTTCTGGAAAAGCGTAAGCGATAGGGGATGTGGGTATTGCTGCGAAGCTCGCCACGCGCCGGACAAACACATCCGAGCACTCCGAAGACCGTCTTACGGAAGCAACAGCTCGTTGAAGGGCCGAACCACGGTCCGAAGCCGGTGTCGCTAGCATGGAGACGAAGACCGCGGGGGCGACTCTCGTGCGCCGCTTGGTAACCTTGATGACACAATAGGCTGCGGCCTCGACCATTGCTTCGTCAAGGACATTATGGCCGAGGTCCGCTACATATGCGAGCCGTCCTCGTTTTAACAGCAGCTCGTTGCGCCATTCCGAGAATCTCCCGAGCAGCAATCCAGTTCGGTTCGTAATGGCACCGAGATAACCATCAGCAGCAAGCAGTTCGAATCCGCGTCGTAGGAAGGCAGGATAGTAGTCGTGAGCACAATCGCTATAGCTACTCTCGACAAGCTCTTTCGACCCTAGAGCTAAGTATCCGAACGGTGGATTCATCAGAACAGCGTCGTATCGCTGGCGACATATGTCGATAAACGAAAAACCTCGCAGAGAATCGTCTGCGAACAATGCCCGACGGAAGTGCGTCTCGCTAGTCGAGGATTCAGCGAATTCCAATAACGCTGCGATGACCTGCGATTCAGCTTCGCACCAGAACTGCTCATCGGTGATGCCCGAGAGGTCGAAGCTGAGCTGTTCGGCTTTCGAGCGATCGTCGGCGAACAGCATCATCTGCTCTGACTGAAGACCTCGCACCCATTGTTTACGCGCTATCGCAACCGAATCACGCAACTCATCCTCGATTTTCAGCAAGCTGCCGGCCTCACCGGCGAGTTGCATTTTATCGAAGATCACCTCGACAAGCTGGCCCAAAAGCGGCGGTTGCAGCGCCATCGTGAACTTCTTGAGCAGGTCCTTCTCGCCGGGCATCGGCTCGGCGACGACGATGCTCGTCCGGCGAATCGATGGCCGGCTGGCTCGATCAATTCCGCCCTCGTTGTACGCCCGCTGTGCCCGCATCCAAAGCGCGAACGCCGCGATCTGCGCACACCGTGGATCGATGTCGATGCCGTGTAAGTTATGCCTGAGAATCAGACCGGGCCCGGCCTCGCGCAAAGCTTCAATAGTTGGGTACTCCTCGCGGAGTTTCCGAAGGCCCTCACCCTGGGAGAGAGAGGGAGTATCACGGTCCGCCCACGCCTCCTCGTAAATTGTCAGCAGCAGATCGAAACAATAGAGAAGGAAGTGCCCTGAACCACAGGCCGGATCGAGGATCTTCAGATCGCGCGGGTCCTTCTTTGCTCGAAACGGAACGTACACCGGCTGCTTTAGCAACTCCTCCTGGCTGAGATTCTCGTCGGATTCCTGTTCGGGCGGTTCTTCTCCTTCAGCCAGGAAAATCTCGGCCGGACGGCGGACGAGGTAGCGGCACTGCTCTTCGAGCTTGGTGTCCCCCTGGCGCATTTCGTACCAGATGCGGCCGAGCGTGTTGTCGGTCAAAAACTCGACCACGTAGCGCGGAGTGAAGAACTGGTTGCGGACGGCCACTTCACGGCTGTTGCGCGGCGCCTGAGATTCTTCCCGCATCTTCCGCCGCTCTTCTGAGCTGTTGAAATACTGATAGACCCAGCCGATGGTCTCGTCCTGATCCCAAACTCCGGCGAGCTCCGGCTCGTTGAGGATGGCGAGCAGGTCGGTCAGCGCCTGGCGGCGCGGCCAGAGCAGACTTGCCGGATCACGGCGGTCGAACAGCACCTTGATCTCGATGCTCAGCTCGTCGAACAGGCACTCCAGGTAGAGGCGGTAGCCCTTGTCGGGCAGCTCGGCCAGACCGGGACCGAGGCCGGTGAACTCCTTGAACCCGCTGGACTGCTCTCCTTTGGAGACACACTGCTGCACCAGGCCGCGGGCTTCGAGCATCTTCAGCGCGACGAAACGGTTGAGAAACGTGAAGGCGGCCTCGCGCGTGTATTCGTCAACGGCGTCGGCGGACTTTTTACCGCCGGCACGGATGTGCTCGATCGCATCGACTAGCTTCCGGCGCCGCAACCGGCCGTAGTCGTCGAGATGCTTGCCCGGCTCTGGTAGAATCTTGCCGTCGGGCAAAATGTCGTAGATGCCTTCGAGCTGCTCGGAGAACTCATGCTCAAGCAGCCGCCGCGCATCCTGTGTCGCTTTCTGGAGCTTGTTTCTGGTCTGTTGATCCATATCCTGATTGTTCCGGCCGACGGAATAGTGTTGCCGTGATCCTGCGGCGATTCATCAGTTACTCTTGCAAATGACAACACGAAGGCCTCGGCAGAGCCAGGGACTTCGCTTGCCAGTCTCAGGCGATTTCACTTCTGTGAATCCTTCGTACCATCGAAGGAACTTTGTTGCCGGAATACCGCTCGCTTCGCTCAACGTGCGCTCGAGCTGCTTTCGCCCTACAATGGCTCTGAACTCCGGATTCACTTGAACCCACTTATTCCTATAGCAGCGTACGGTGCGAGTTTCGTAGTACTCGAAAATAACGTCCGGATCAAACCACTCGACTGGTACCATATAGGTGTCCTTGAGCAAGCGAGGTGCGTGCGAGTAGACTTTTTGTGGCTGAGCATAACATGGGAAAACGTAATAAACACTGTTCATCTGCAGCCTGGTCAAGTCATATAACAAACGATGCTGCTCTTCGTTAATTGTGAAACGATACGGCCAACCGTCGTCCGAGTTTTTCGGAGCCTTGAACTGCAACGCATAAAGGACAGTCCGAGGGCTGAGTCGCACGAACACGTCTACTCCTTCAGCGTTTTCCTCTGCTTGGGTAAGGCCTCTCAGGTAGGCCTTCTTGTCGTGCTTTTTTCGAAAGATGCCCAGCAGTTCGGCACTGACGTTCAATTCCAGCGTTTTTTCCGAGACGCGCTTTGCCAAGGTTGACTCTCACTTAAGAAACACCTTCTTGCCTTCGCCGATGTGTTTAGCACATTCCTCGCGGAGCCCGGTCAAGGCGCTGTCGAGCTGTTCCTCGGTCTCGACGCCGTCGGAGAAATAACTCGTGGCGTTGACCTGCACCAATCGCCCACCCTCCACCGCTCGAAGCACGAGGGAGACGGCATCCTCAAGACGTTTCGGACAGGCGTCCGTATCGGAGCGGAGTTGTGGAATTGAGATCGCCTTCCCGGCCTCCACCACAGCGCGACTTGCCAGAGGCTCAGCAATGCGTTGCTGCTGATCCGCTTCGATCTGCTCCCATCCCGGGGTCGCCTCCAGTTTCTTGACGGCATCCGTGTACGTATCGGCACGGGCCTTTGCTGCTTCGTCAAGTCGTTTTTCGTAGGCTTGCTGGATCGTGTTGGAATGTTGATCGATCTTTGGCAGCTCTTTGAAGAATGTTTCACGTTGAAGCAAATCCTTCAGGTTGTCCGCCTCCTGTCTCAGCGATTTCTGACAATCGGGTTCGCTTGACAAGAAAACCCACTGTTGGCTGAGTCTTTCTCGAGCGGTCTTGATCGTGTGGAACGTTGCCTCGTTCAAGACATCCGAAAGTTCTTTTCCCCTTTTGATGGCTTCCTTGATCTCGGCGTGGGCGCCGTTGAAACTGAGAATCGCGTTTTCCTCAGTACCCGTGCGGATCGCCCGCATTTGATTCAAGGCCTCAGACAGAACATCGATGCCCGGAAGCAGGTTTGTTTTCAGCAAAGTCTCCTGCTCGCGGACGGCCTCCTCGTAACGATCCACTTCTTTCCGGATGGCATCGGCGACTGCACCTTGGCTTGCGATGTCTGGAAGCTCTCTTCCGAAAGTGTTCTTGAATGCATCTCCAGCTTTGACCAGCTCATCAAACCCAAGCACCTGCTTCGGACGGAACGACGCGGCTCGGAAAAGATTGTTGTTGCCGAATACGTTTTTGGCTTCGACACTAAGCGCGGACTCGATCGTTTGCCCCTTGCTGATGACGTCGACCTTCCCGGCACGGAGCAGACATAGTACGAATAGCCTGACCGCCTCAAACTCCCAGCCGTAAGGTTCCTTGCCAAACTCATCCGCCAACGTTTTGCCGGTCGCTGCTTTGCCGTAGCTATAATGATTCTCGATCCTCGAAAAGACCTCCTTGAGTGGCCCCGAATCCAGATCGAAAACGGGCTTTCCACCTTCGTCCTTGAGCAGCTTCAGCGTGGAGAATACGGTTGTTAGACCGTGAAGATTCTCGCTCGTTGTCAATACGTCAACGTCTTTCTTCTGAACCCGGGCCGCAGCTAGGTCGAACTGATCGAAGACCCTGGGAAGGGCTTCGCCAAGCAACCCCGAGACAGTCCTGCCAAGATCAGTCGCCCCCTCGCCCGGACTACGATCATTTCCCCTGAAATACGCAGTGCCCTCGAGCGCCGCTCGGAGCATGAGGCGTTTGAGTTCGTCGCGGTTCGACGTTAGCCGGCGCTTCTCTTCAGAAACCAGACTGAGCTCCGCCCTGGTTTGAGCACCTCGTTCTTTGCGCGTGAGAATTTCATCCGACCGGAACACTTCGACGGTGGTTCTATCGATTTGATGGTCGAGGGGAACAACCCAAAAAACATCTTTGTCTTCGGTCTGACTTCGCGATCGCGCCTCTTTGACTCGCTCTTCGAATTCCTCTCCCTCCTCCGCTAAGTAGAGCTGAATAGCTATATCGCCTTGAACACGCTGCCGGCCGTTGAGGTGCAATCCACCCTTGAACAATTTGGTGTCCATCAGGTTGTGGGATGGTTGCGGTTGCCACAGGCCTTCAATGACTTGGCCGTAGATGCGATTCATGTCTGCAGGCTTCGCAGATAGGCCGGCTCTCTGTTTCTCCCAATCATCTTCGGCCGGTGTGGGAATGCGGTAGCCACTTTCGCCCTTTCGTACTTTGTGAGCTTTCTCCAGTTGATCAAGAGCTTCTTTAACCTCAGGCAACAACGTGTCTCCATCAACCGCTTCATGCAGCGATGCCGCGATATTCTCGGCTGTGCGGTGGATGCTCTTGACGAATTGCAGCAGGCAAATCGACTTCGCAACGGATTGTGCCCGTGGATGATGGACTTCAGTGGCGATGCGCTCGATTTTGTCTCGAATTTCGCTCTCGATGTTGCTCTTCACAAGATCGTAGATATGCTCAATGGTAGCGAGCTTGCCCACATCTTCGTCACCAAGGGCAACAGCAGGGTTAATCAGGAGCTGTTGCGCAAGCTTGATAATCGTCCGGTTTGCGCCCCCAACGTGTTTGCTTGCACCGCCCTGAGTGCGAAGCCCCGACACAACTTGGATGATCAGGTCCACCTGGTAAGGCAAAAGAGGATATAGTGCAATGAATCCCTCACCTGTTAGTTCCGGTAGCGCGATGTCTGCGGTGAGTTGCGTGTTGGCAATCAGTCGTCCTCTGTTCTCGTCGAACAGCTTTCGAAGCAACCCCTCAGCCTCTGCATTCTTCGAGAGTACGCGCTTGCTGGTCACCTCGGAGATGTCTGACTGTTCAAGATGGACCTGAAGTTCCTGTGGGAATCGGTCCATCAACCGTGCATGCTCGACGCGCGTGTCATCAATTCCTCTCACAACATCACTCAGACGCTCTTGTGAAGTAACGACGACCCACATTTTTCCGCGCCCCACCCGTCCGATGGCTTGAACGATACCCTGAAGATCAAGCATTTTCTGAACGTCGCGTGCTACGAATTGACCAACCTCATCTACTACAAAGACGAGGTTGCGGCCAGGATGGCGTCGTTCCATCAGCTCTAGCGATCGATCGGCAAGACGATTGGCGCTCAGCTCGGTGCGGCCTTTGATCGATTTGACCCAGGAATCAGGAGATGGATAGGTGGCCGAATCGAGTTCGTGCATCACGCGACTTGCCTGTGAGAGCGCGAAAGCCACCTTACCCTTTTCGGAATCCCAATCTTTTTGGAATGAGTCCGTGTAAGCCTTCTTGAAGTCGTCGAAGCGACCCTCGTCCTCAAGGGTAATCTCCAACTCGGCAAGGTCCAAGTCACGTGCGTACCCGAGACGCTCCAACAGCTCTCGGTACATGATCTCCGTGAGCATCTGATTGCCACTTCGTATCCCGCGGTCTGTAGAGAGATCAAAAACGACGGATTCGGTTGGTATTCGCTCGCCGATGTTCTTTAGGACGACCTCGATTCGGCTGTCGCCGATGCTTGATGCACAACGTGAACTGGCGCTCTCGCCACCTAAATCTTTATTCTCCAGCATCAGTCCAAGCATCTTTGCAAAACTCGATTTTCCAGAGCCAAAAAAGCCCGAGACCCATACTGCAATCCCCTCATGCGGCTTGTTTGGAGTCTCGAAGTATCGCTCAAGAATCGCAGTGTAATAACGCCGAATTGAATCCGTCGCGACATATTCATCGATCTCAGAGATAAGAATCTTCTGATCGGTCTGATCTACTTTGATGACTTCCTCGATGCGACGGTTCACATCAATGGCAAAGAGCTGTTTGATCTTTTTCGACATGGTTTTCACTATATTCAGAAAATCATTGGACGGTAATTGTGCTCGGCATCGAGCACGCCCATGAAACGAAGGCCGGCTGGACCATCCAACTCCCCAGGGAAGAAGAGCACACTCGGCACAACCACTTTGCCCTTGAGTTGCTCTAGCAACGAAGAAGTTCGGTACATGGGAAAGAGGGCCCCTACACGCACTATGAATACAATGTCGCTAGGCGGATTGAGATCATCTGGCATGCAATCTACGACGAGCCCATCGAGGCACTGATATTCGCTGAGAATCCCATGAACTTGGCTGATTGCCTGATCGAGCCCGATCATCTTCTCCGCCTCGACCAATTCATCGATTGGAGATTCTGTAGCTAGAGCTGATTGTAAACACTCCGCAAGGCTAATTGTCGTAACCCGTTTACCCCGCTGCTCCAACCGCGTCTTGAGGAGCGAAAGTTCCCTACGAAAGTCAAATTCAACTTCAGGTGGATAGCGAAAAATCGCGTATGGCATGTCGTGGTACGCGCTGATCGATGCACGAGGGTCTTCTTTCTCGAGCAGCGGCTCAAGTTTAGTCGTTAGTCGCTCAACCCAGTCCATCATGCAACAAGCCTCTTAGCGTACTCAGCCGCTGATTCGCAAGGCAACTCTAGTTGTACAATGCTTCCTGCTGATTGGTAATGCAGCTTGCGGAATTGATGAAGCCTTAGGAGTTCCGCTTCTACATCGTACGGTGACATTAGAAACATCCGCCAGTCTGGGCAGGCAATGACCTTAACCGCGTTCTGCAATTCGTCCATCATCGCATGAAGCAAGTAAATGAAGCTCTCTTCACACAGGTGATAAGTGGAGAACTCCCGAGCAACCGTGCCTCGAACAAGACCGAAGTCAGCAGCGATCTTCAACAATCCTGCAGCAACCCGTTTCGAGGTGCTATCGCTCCATCGCGAAGCAACTTCAACGTTCTTAGTTGATAACGAACAAAGATACGAAACAACGTCATTCGTCCCCAACCGCTGCGCAGCATCTTTGTATTTCGTGTATAACCAGTTAATCAGGAAATCACGAACAAGGAACTCATCTCGCGTCATATGCCAAAGCATCAGAGGTTTCCAACTCTCGACATCGCACCCTTCAACGGCCAACTTGACTAGAGTTTTGTCACGATTCTCAGGGTCAAATCTTCGTTGGATCACGAAGACGACATCTCGCAGCCAGTTGGCGCTCTTAGCGCCAATGTGATTGGTGCGCTTTAACTCCAATAGGTTCGCCGCTGCCGAAAGAGCAAAATCCCAATGTCGAAACGTGCTGTAAGTTTCAGGGATTAGCGCTCCCTTGATTATCGTAAACGAAGAAACAACATTGGATCGCATTGCTGCCGTCATTTGCACTCGATTGCAACATACGGGATCGTAGGGTTTCCCCGCTCGCTCCGAAAGAACCCGGCCGCTAAGAGGGTTAGCGTACCTCTTGATAATTTTCGTAATCCTGGCAATAGCACAGCACGATGGTCGGCAGTCCGCTTAAGTTTCTTGGCTTCGCCGATCTCGGTTTCTTCGATTAGCGCAAGCTCTCGCATGGTTCCTAGCAAATCAATGTCACGAGGCGCCTTGAGTTTCTCGAAGAATGGGATCCAATCGTCCGACTGTTCTGTCCAACTTGACCACATCGAGTCGAAACGATCCTCAACTTCAGCCGGTAGCTTCCAAAGCGTGACGGCTTCCGGTGGATCGAATACTTCAAGGCATCTTCTTGCAGCAACACTGAACACCGCACGAGCCTGAGCAAATTGATGCGACTTCGGAAAACCCCGTTTGAGTGCTACCGTTCCAAGCTGACCGAGCAGCCCATTCGTGCTCCACCAGCGACCGTTATCCATTTCACCAGCGCGTGCAACAAGGAGCCTGAGTCGCATCAAATGAATTAGATACTTGTCGTCGATTTCCGATACCACTTTCTCAGCTCCGTCATGGCGTCGAAACCAATTTTCGTCGGAGGCGGCGGGCCGCTTTAGCGACCGCAACTGATGGTTGGCGATTTGCCCCGACCCAAACCCGATGGCAACGAGGCTGAAAACTCGCCGGTCGCCAGCAAAGCTTCCCTCTGCATTCCGAAGGATAAATGCAATTATGCACCTGGAAGTTGAAAAGGTCCAGATTCGGTAGACTATCTTGGAATACGCAAGTAGATAGGCTCTTATGATCTTTCGGTCCTAAATTCCGAAAGGTCAGCAGGGCGAATCTGATGCAAAGCCCTGTAAGATATGTCTCAACCACAACTCCTTCGTCAATTGAAGCTTTCCAAAAAGGAACGAAACGCCTGCTCAAGCCGAATCATCGCATCAATCATCTTATCCTGAATCTCCGGCCAACGGTCGTCATCCGCCAATCCGCCCAACTCGATCGGCTTGCAAATGCGACAGGCCCGCTTGCCTTCGAGTCGTTGCCAATCGAGCTGCTCGCCAAATGTCTGTTCAATATCGTGGCGATTCTGCATCAGTTGATCGAAAATCGCCTTGTTCTCCTGTTCGGCGTCCTGTCCACGATCAATATATAACTCGACCTGAGCGTCTCGCCTGCGAACCACGTAGGAAAACGAGAATCCGTTTTTGCTCTTCGCAACGTAATTGCCGTGGCTTGCCGAAACACCTGAATGAAGCTTAGTACTTATTCTTGCTTTGGCAAGCAACTCTTCCCAGAATCGTCGTCGCGCCTGATGCCGTTCGGCAAGCTCCTTTTTTGCAACGCCGACGCGTTTGCTCTCCCCACTTGGTCCGACGATCAGCGTCAACAGTGGAGCTGGAGCTGAGTCATGGATCTTTATTACCTCGACCTGCACAAGGTAGAAATCCGCTCCGGAGGCCTCGTTAAGCCAGGCAATGGCGTTTACATGCTCGGGTCTGGGCTTCGCAACGATCCAGATCGCTGCTTTAGCTTCGAAGGATGTGAGATACGTGATCAGCTTACCGAGATGGTCGTGATCACTTTTTTCAAGCTGGTTCTCTATTATGATGGTGTTGCCCGATTCGTTTTCAGCAACGAGATCAACGCTGAACGTCCCGGCCGATTGTTCGCGCTCCGGGTTGGTCAACGTAAAGTCTAGCACATCGTTTAGCACATCGATGTTTTCTTGCAGCCAGCACGTAAAGTCCGTGGCCTCGTGCCTCCAAACTTCTCGCAGGGGTACGCGTTCGAGTTTTCCAATCATTTTCTTTCGTCAGAAAGTCCGTTTCAAGAAAACATTCGTATTGTCCAGGCGAGTGGTCCTTCTGGACAACACATTAGACCTCAAACGCTTGCCCTGGCATTGGAGCCATTGCCCCAAAGAATTCAACGGTTTTGAAGTCTTTTTTATGTTGCCCGATCCTCTCATGAAGTTGCTTAAGGTCGGTATGAACTGAGCCATCTTCCTCCATCCAGCTAAACGAGTCACCTGGTGCGAATGTATATCGCTGTGACTTCTGTGCTATTTGCAAATTCGCGTTTGCAACGTGGGTTTCGTCGGCTTCAATTACTTCGGGCTTAGCATCCCAACAAAAAACTAAGCAATGTGTGCTGCTAATGGGGAATCCAACTTCCACGTCAGGGTTGCTCCAGCCAGCTGCATATGCTTGGGGCCTAAGTTTATTAAACTGTGGAAGTGGGCAATCACCCGTGATGAACTCCACTTGTCGCGATATGAGCAAGTGTGTCGTCATTTTTCCGATGATACCCGCCAGCGACATGGAAAGCTGGAGCATCATGCTGATGTGCTTATTTTGGTGCGCGTCACGTAGGTATTCCTCGGTGTTAAGTAATTCTTGCGCGTCATCATATGTAAACACGCGATCATCGCCCGTGGCCTTTCGATATTGTGCCAATCCTTTTTCAAAAATCTCTCGATTACCGAAGAATTGTCTCGCGACCATTCGTTGAATGGCCTTGTCGGATTCATCATACATCTTGCGGGCAAGAGGCGTTCGTTGGTCCAAGAGACCAACGAAAACAGCTAGATTTACCCAATCCTCGCCTTCGGGAAGCTGATTGTTTCGTATGATCCCTTCAATGACCGGCGATGCCTTGGCCTCAATGTCGCCGATCAATCGTTCAGTGGATACGTCAGTCGGACTGTCAGTTGTAGCGACCGTATAAAAGTCACGCTCGCGCGCCGCATTCTCAGGCTTGGATTTAAACAATCGATCGTCGAGCATGTCCCAAACATGAAGGAAGCCCTCTGTGTTGGTAAAACGCCGCAGAAAGCTTGCTGGTAGATAATGGTGCATGCGAGGACGGTTGCCTGTGCAACGAGCCGACTTTTTATTGCTCGGCGGTATCGCTGAACGCCTACTCATGAATCGCCTCAACTATCGCCAGATGCGTCTTTCTCGATCCTGAATACCAGTATCAGTCCCAGCGGATTGCTTGGCTCACTGTTCAGCACTGCTAGTCGATGCTATCTTGCAGGCATTATATGGTCACGATACTCCTGCGAACAGTAGTCGACTCAGCGTAATGACGGGGAAAACCAGTCCTGTGGGAGAGAGACCGTCCTACAACGTCATCACCTAGCTTGCAGAGATTCGAGCGTCGACCAACGTTCCTGCCTAGTAGCCTCCCTAGCTTTCCCGGCGCTCGCCACAGCACAATAATCTCAGCACTTCGTTAACCATGCACCAGTGAGTCATCTTAGATACGCCGATCCTTTAGGCTCCTTGGTCTGGTGCTCCGCACCTGCGGCCTAACGCGTCAGGATGATTGCCCTGAAGAACGTCCAATTCTGGAGATGGGATCATCATCGAGGAGTTAATCGAAATACCCGGCGACATCAATGGAGACAGGATATTGGATGACAACGATGTCATCTTATGTGTCAACGTGCTCCTGGGTCTCGACATAGTCCCAGACCGCCGAACAAGCTGCCGACTTTTAACGACGATACCAACGTCAACGGGCTCGACATCGCCTGCGTCCACCGAAGTTTTCACAGACCTCTGATGCCCATGAGGACTGCGCAGCTCTCGATTCAGGAGGATACCAAATCATGCAGCCTCGACATCAAGAGGATGTAAGACCCCCTTACCCCTTTACTACTCTAGAAAAAAAGGTAAGTTCGAGAGTGACTTTTCGGCGTGGAACAGCCTATGAGGTCGGTCTGTGAATTGTCAAGCGTCCCACCTGTCGGATGTCGCCCCCTCCGTCCGCGAAGTGCAAACTGGACGTGTCACATCAGCTACGCGAGATTGAATTGCAGAGGGACAACGCTCATTCATCACGGCTTGTCGCTGCTTTCACCATCGCCACAATACCCGCCCGAACCGGCTCCGGCAGTACCGGCCAAGCATCCACGATTGGCGCTAGATCAGAGTGCTCGCGCAAAATCGTGGCTAAGTAAACGGCAACATCGTGAGAATCGCCTTCACAAGTCTTGTCCGTCCCGCTATATACGGATTCCGGGCCATGGCCTTTTAAGCCGTGGGTCCTGGGTTCGAGCCCCAGCGCTCCCAGTCGCATTATCTCGCAAACGCTCGCAATCATCCTCACTTACATTCGACCCTTGCGAAACCGTGCGACTCGGTGCCGGGCGCTGCTGCAGCGCATTTTGCAGCGCGCTGCATCCTTAATTGAGGATCTTTGACGGCCAAGCCGTGCCGATGATGATGGGTGCTGACGACATTGAGATCTATTCCGTTCCCAGTAACCGTCCAACGAGCATCTCTGCATCCGTTAGATTCACGTTTCCATCACCGTTCAGGTCCGACGCGCAGAATGGCGGATCCCCGAGACCGAACGCGCCGGTCACCAAAATATCAACGAAAAGCCCGACATCTTGCCCATCGGTCCAGCCGTCGCTGTTGACGTCGCCGCTGCCGCCTGTGATGTTGCCGGGCGTGATCGAGGCATCCGCCGGGTTGCTGCACACGTCCAGTTCATCCCGGTCGAAGAAACCGTCTTCGTCACGATCGATCCCGATTCGGTCCGCATTCTGGCTCGGGACGATTGTCAATGTCAGCAGGTTGCCGGGACCACCGATTGTCTTCATCTCCTCCGCCGTGTGCGTCTCACCGGCGCGATCCGACTGAAACGTGTCTGCGGTACGATATGAAAAACCGCGTTTGATGTTGTCGATAACACCCTTTGCGACGATACTGACCGGCGCAAACTTGCCTTCGTTGTTCACGATCGTCAACATCTCGTCGTACGCGGCCAGTTCGCCGGCGTCGAACGGCGGACCCGTTACCAGTTCGATTTGGTGCCCGACCATTGGCAGGGTCGAATCGTTATGCCTGGGCTCCACGTCGCTCAGCATGAGGGCCTCGACATGACGCCGGTTCTGGTCGCCCTCGGCATCATTGGTAAACGTCTCACTGCCACCTCCCGGTCCGAAGACGGCAGCCTGCAGCAAGGTAAACATCGTGTCGGCGTGGCCGTCGTGCAGAAATCCGAATCCGCGATTGTTGTTCTGACTCGTTTTGTCGAAACCGGTTTTCTCGTACATGTTCCTCAGATGCGACGTGTTGAAGCTCTGACTATCACCACGAAACGCCGAGACGACGACTCCCGCGTTGAAACCCTGCCCGGGAAAATGGCATCCGCTGCATTGGTCGAATTCCTTCGCACCGCTCTGGGGGATACCGCCGTTTGACAGCGGCGTTGTTTTCAACGTCCCGTCCAGGTTGCGATACGGATTCGGCGGGAATCGGATCGTCGCCAGAAACGCCACGAATTCCGCCATCTCGTCGTCCGTCAGTTGAGCGTCGGCCGCCTGCAAGTCCACGAAGGTCGGATTGAATTCCGCCAGGGCGGTTCGATCGCCTCGCCAGTGCAGCGGAGCCGACGACCCGGTCCCGATCAACGTCTGCGTCACCATCGGCCCTTTCATCGGGTGAAAGTCTTCGCACGCGCCGAAGACGGGAAACGTCTGACAGATCTGGTCAAAATCTTTGACCGTGCCAGCCGGATTACCGAGATCCCAGGCGATCTGGTCCATCCGCGCATCAGGGTGGCAACTTGCGCACGATGCCTGCCCAAGGCCGGATGACTTGTGTGTGTCGTAGAGATGGGGTCGCCCAACTTTGACCACGTCCGGCGTCGGATCGAAATATGAAACTCGATGCACTTCTTGCAGGGTTGCCGTGTCGATGATCGAGATCGACCCTTCGAATCGATTCTGCACATAGACTCGCCCACGGGCATCGTCCACCACGATGCCCGTCGGACCCTCGCCGACCTCAATTGTGGTGACCCGCACACCCGTTGCGTCGATCACGACCACATTATTCGACCCCATCCCCGTGATATAGCCACGACTCCCCGTCGCATCCCATGCAATCCCTCGCGGGTCACCGATGGACTGCTCGCGCATTGGCAGGGGAATGGAAGGCGTCGAATAATCGAGGTGTGGGTTCAGATCGCTAACCGTCTTCTGCATCGGATTGAGTGGGTCGAACCGTCCCATGAGTGCTCGAATGAAAACACCCTGAAGGTTCGGTTCGAATCGAACTTCGTTGATCCCATCGGTTCCAATGACCGTGACCTCGCCGCCGGCGACGGTTGGTCGGACGGCGATTGCCATGTTCAGATTCATCAACCGTGCCGCGTAGCTCACGTTGAGGTTGTTCGCATCAATGATCGCGACGTCATGATCATGCAGGTCCCAGCCGAGCCAGGGCGACCAGTCTGCGGTGTTGTCATCGCGCCAGATTCCGCTTGAATCCTTGCGGACGATCAGGCCGACCGTCGGCGGTGCCGGAAGCATCGGGTCAATCGGCGGGACAAAATTCAGCCCCGAATTCGGCGGTGGATTCTGACCGGCGTATGGGCCGACCGCCGACACCTCAAACTCGCTGAGAATGGTGGATCCGTTGCCCGATTCGAAGACCGCCGCATAAACACGGTGCCCGTCGGTCGCAAGAGCGCGCGGATCCTCGCCCTGGATCGGCACAACGGTTGGCACCGCTGTCGGATTCGCCGGGTCGAATACCCACACTTCGTTTAATTGCGACATCGCCACGAAGGCACGCTGCGGCGAACCTGCAAACACGATATCCGCCGGCTCATCGCCAACGCGAATTGTGTTCATGACGCGCAACGTTGTCAGATCGACGATACTGATGCTGTCCGAAACGTGATTCGCAACCCAGGCTTCCTGGTTTGTGCGTGCCCGTACCGACACCGGGTCCAGCCCGGTATAGACCGAGCCGACGTGTCCCAGACCGCTCACACCGATATTGAACACTTCGATACGGTTGTCCGGCAGGTTCGCAAGTAGTAGTTTGCCGCCGTCCGGTGTCATCGCCAACGGATGCACCGGCGGCGTTTCCCAATGCACGAAAGATCTTGCCAAAGTCGATGACCCGGCGATGAACAAGATACCGAACCCGACCGATGAGAAACCGAACATTCGGCAAGACGCCGATACAACCCCTCTACGACTCTTATTCATGATGGGCCTCACTCCCTGGAATCAAACGACTAGACTCGCCGATGATGTGGTTGTATGAGCTTTTTGCGCATTCGCCGAACGGGCGCGCACATTCTCCCTCCTGTTTGGGTATCTTTAGAGCAAGTTGACAACTCCCTACAAATTCAGGGCGCGATCTGAGACAAAATCGGACCAAGATTTCCGCCGAATTGTCCGAATTGCAGTTCCGGATGGGCGTCTCTCAGTGTATGGATTTGGTATCATTGACCATGAGGAGACCTTTGTGAAACGATCCGATGCCATTGTCGTTGCGATGACGAACTTTTTGATTGCAAACGGCGCCCTCGCGCAAACGCTCGAGATCGTTGACGACATCCCCGGCACGTTCATCGATATCTCGATCACCGGAGGCACGCCCCTGCAACTCGGCAGTGATGACGAGGTGGGAGTCGGGTCATTTACCGGCAGCTTTGCGCTTCAGCCCGGCCTCCTCGTTGTCGCCAACAATGGCGGCCTGGGCTTTGGAACGAAGGTGGTCACCGACTTGCAACCGGACAACCAGCCGATCCCCAGCAACAACGCTTTCGGCGGCGGCCAGGCATTGTTAGCGTTCTGGGATGATATCGATGACGATATTGACGACAAGAACGGGGACGTCTTCTTCGCACAGTTTGTCATGGAAGACAACATCATGACCATCGTTCAGTGGAACGATCTGCCCGTCGGAAGCAATCCGGACGACATCGTCACGTTTCAGATTCAAATTTGCGAGAATCTCGATCCAGCGGGCGTTTATGCTCAGTTCATTTACAAGGATGTTGAACAACTCGCGGCAAACGGAGGCGCCAGCGCGACCATCGGTTATCAGGACGGCGGTGCCGGCTTTGGTGATGTCGAGTGGAGTTTCAATGAAGCCAATGCGGTTTCCAATGGAACCGTACTCTCATTGGTGATTCGGGAACCTCACGCCGAGCACGTGCCCACCCTATCCGACTGGGGTATTGTCATTTTGACACTGTTGTTGCTAACGGCGGCCACAATCATCTTCGGCCGCCAGCGCTACCGTCCATCGGAATCAGGAGATAGCAACTCAATGTAGGGCGAAGCCTCTTCGGGTTTCCCCCAGGCTTCGTAAAGCGTGACGATTTTCTTCAGCGTTTCCTGAACAATCGGGTGGTTTTCACCGTGCTTGTCCTTGATCGTCTTGTAGCTATTGAGCAGGAGGGACTCGGCTTCCGCGTATCGCTCCAAGGCCACGAAGCAGCCGGCCAGCTCACTTTCTGCTCGGGCGATCCTCGAATGTCCATCGGGCAGGCGATTTTTGTAAACGTTCAACGCTTGATGCAACAACGGCTCGGCGCCCCCTGGATCATCCCTGCCGAGGTGGATTCGGCCCAGGACCAGCAGAGCACCGGCAGTGCTCGGGTGACCCTCAGGAAGCGACTTTTGTCGTATGTCCAATGCCTCACGACAGTGTCGCTCAGCCGCCTCGAATTCTCCTTGAGCGACGAGCAATTCGGCAAGATTATTCAAGGTGACGGCCAGATAGGGATGATTCTCCGGAAGTATTTTGCGGCGTAACGTGAGGACCTCACGATAAAGCGACTCTGCCTCTGAGTATCTCTCCTGGCTCCGCAAAACCAAGGCGAGGTTATGCATCGCCGTCGCCACATCAGGGTGTTCTTTTCCGTAGGTCTCGCGACGTATCGCAAGTGCTTCGCGGAGCAGCGACTCGGCTTCGTCACCGTCACCCGTTTCTCGAAGAAGCAAAGCCAGGTTATTGAGGCAACTCGCTACGCGGAGCCGTTCGCCGTCGAGTCCGCGAAAGATTTCCAGAGCCTCACGATATAGCGATTCCGCCTGTGTATGGCCGCCTTTGTTCTTGAGTATCGCAGCCAAATTCGTCATGGTCGTTGCAACATCTCGATCTCGACCAGGCAACTTGCGCCGAACGGTCAATGCCCGGCGGTAAAGTGATTCAGCTTCCTCCCATTCGCCTTTTTTCTTTAACAAGACACCCAGGTTATTCATGACCTCCGCAACGGCTGCATCCTGCCCGGACAACGCTTGCTGCAATTCCAAGGCTTTTCGATACCATTGTTCGGCCTCGTCATAACGTCCCATGGCCTTCAGGATCAAACCGTGGGCGTTCATGCTTTTTGCCACGTCAGGGTGATGATCGCCCAACGCCTGCTTAAGGACGTCGAGCGCGACGTCCACGTGCTTCAGGGCAACGTCGTAATGACCGAGTTCTCGGTACGCGGTGCTCAGCGCTAATCGAATTTCGGCCTCCGCCTCCGGTTGAGCATCCAAAGCGCCGTCCTCGATCTTCCTGGCGGCTTCGTCAAGAACCTCGCGAACAGTGACTTCGCCACCGGATGCCTTCCTGGGATTGACCGATGCCAACATATTTTTCAGAAAGATGTTGGCTTGCTGTACCTTGCGCGCTTCTTGCTCGGCTGCTTGCTGCGCTCGGACCGCGATACGGCTTTGCCATATCGTCGTCGCGAAGCCAACCAGTAGCGCCACGACGATTCCCAGAATCGCCACCACAGGTGCCCTGTTTCTGTGGATGAACTTGGAAGTGCGATAGCGGACAGTGGGCTTCCGCGCGTTAACCGGGAGACCCTTCAGGTGTCGGCGGATGTCCTCAGAAAATTGCTCCACCGAAGCGTACCTTCTTTCCGGCTCCTTATGCAAAGCCATCATGATGATTGCGTCGAGATCACCGACAAGTCTGTGACGGAGTTGTTTGGGCTGCTCATCGCGCAGGCGACTCACGGTCTCCGGCGTTAACGAAACCCTGGAACTGCCACCGCCGTCAGAGGCAGCGACGTTGTCAACCCGTCCAACGGCCGTACTGGGTTTCTCGGGAGCCAATTCGCAAATCGTCAGTTCGATCTCGGACGGTGTACGGCTTTTCAGTTTGTAAGGGCGATGCCCGGTGAGCAGTTCGTACAGAATCACGCCAAGCGAATACACGTCACTGGCCGTCGTAATCGGTTCACCCCGAACCTGTTCCGGGCTGGCATAGGCAGGGGTCATGATCCGGTCAATGGCCGTTGATGTATCGGACTCGCATAGATTTCCAGGTTGAAGCGCTTTCGCAATGCCAAAATCGAGCAGTTTCGATTCGCCTTCCACGGTGACGAGAATGTTCGTAGGCTTGAGGTCACGATGCACAATCAGGTTTCGGTGGGCATACTGTACGGCCGACATCACTCGCAGAAAAAGCTGGAGGCGTTGAAGCGTAGGCATCCTTTGCTCATCGCAAAACCGGTCAATCGGCTTGCCATCCACATATTCCATGACAAAGTAGGGAAGACCGTTTTGGGTGATACCCCCGTCCAACAATCTCGCAATGTTGGGATGATCCAGCGTAGCGAGTGTCTGACGTTCAATGCGGAAGCGGCCGATCATGCTTTCATTGACCATGCGACGCTTGATGAGTTTGATCGCGACGTTCTTCTTAAATTGGCCATCTGCCCGGGCCGCAAGATAGACGGCCCCCATGCCACCGTAAGCAACGAGTTGGATTAGCTCGTACGGACCGACTCGCTGACCGACAAGAGATGAAGCCTGTTCGAACTCGAACATGTCGGGAAATGCTTCAGCAGCCGATTCTTGAAGGAACTTGGGCGCTTGCTCACTGTGGATCAGTATGGATTCGATCTCGGCCCGCAATTCCAAGTCATCAGCACAGGCCTCGGATAGGAAGGCGTCCCTTTCACCCGGATCCAGCTCACACACGGAGATGAGCAATTCTCGAACTTCCTGCCAGCGCTGTGTGTGCAAGTCAGTTTCCCTTCATGATCTCGCGGTGGAGCCAGCCTTGAGCCACTTTCCAAAGGCGCTTGACCGTCGTGGGTGAGGTATCGAGCACTCGGGCCGTTTCTTCAATGCTCAGCCCGGCAAAGAATCGTAGCTCCACAACCTGACTCAGTTGAGCGTCGAAAGAAGCCAACTCTGTCATTGCATCGCCCAAGGCCACCAAATATTCTTCTCGCAAAACCCCAGGTTCAATCACATCATCCAAAGAAAACTTGCGACGATTGCTTCCTCGCTTGGCGGTGCGCCGACGTCGTGCGTGGTCGATCAGCAGATGCCGCATCGCTTGGGCGGCGACGGCGAAGAACTGAGCCCTGTTTTCCCAGCCTCCGTTGCGCTGGCCGGCCATGCGAAGATAGACCTCGTGAACCAGGGCCGTCGGTTGAAGCGTATGATCACACGGTTCATCGGAGAGATAATGACTCGCCAACTCCCGAAGCTCTTCATAAACCAACGGCAAAAGTCCGGCCGCTGCCTTGGCATTTCCTTTTGACAACTCGGCAAGTGCCTGCGTCACATCGGACCGTTGGGTCATCGCATCTCCATTCCAAGAAATGTTGGTCCAAATGAACTCGCGATCGCGCCCTTTATTATAGAGAACGGCCCGGCAATTCCGAAGGATTGCTGCGTCATAAGATTTGTTTACTTATGGAGTTACTTTCTAAGTGACGTCGAAGACGGACCGCGCAGACCGCCTCGGTTGAAGTCGTCGCTCCAAGAAGGAGGGGTGTTAATGTCCGGCTTGAAGCGTCGATCGTCTCGATTTGCTCCTGTGTTTTGTATCGCGTCCGCGCTCATCGGACTAATTCCCGGGTTGTTCTTGCTTGCCGACGCCAGGGGCGGGACGCTGCCGCCGTGTGCTTCAATCACTCCTGCGCCCGAATTCAAGACATCGATCGATTTTCCGGATGATCCGTTTCGTGTTGAGGGTGCGGCGTTCGGCGAGCCGGGCTGGATCAAGTTCACGATCCCGCTTTGCGATCCGCTCGATGTCTATTTTCACGACGGGAACGCCTTTCTATTTCATTATGACTTTATCACGAGCCGGCTCGATCCCTATCTCGGCTTGAGCCTGCAGGCGTTTCAGGACATCTCGTTGCGCGCGACCGGTCAGGAGTTGGCGCTCGGGGCCATCGTGTTGCCACCGCTTGTCGGCTCTCCGCCGGAGCCCGCCTTCCCCGAATATGGCATTCAATTGGTGCGCCTCGATCCATACGATTCTCAAACGGCGCTGGATTACATCAATCTCGTGCGCAGCCGCGTGGTTGCAGATCCAAGTGTGCAGGTTTTTTATTTCCCCACGTTTGAGCAACGCGCCGCCGCCGAAGCGGACGCGGCTTTTTTTGCAGCGAACAACGTGCAAGTCGGTTCTCCCGCCCGTTGGGCCACGGGAAATAGCTGCTACTCGCTGGGGTGGACGCTCGGCGAACTCAAGTTTTTTCCCGCCGATCAGATTGATGCCGCGTTTCTAAGCGGCGCGCTGCGACCTGGCGACATCCTTCTTACCGACGGCGTGCCGTCGGACATGCCGCTTGTGGCCGGTTTGCTGACGACGACGCCTGCCACGCCCAACTCGCACATTTCCATTCTGGCCAATACGTTCCGAGTACCATTCGTATTCCTTGGCGATGATGACGACGCGGCACGCGTGCAATCGCTCATCGGTCAAAATGTCGTGCTCCGCGCGCAACCACCCTCGCCGTTTGCTTTTTTCGGAGATGATCGGTGTGATCTTCGGATCATCGACATCGAAGACACGCTGGCGCCGCAGCAAATCAACGCCTTGCTTGCCCTCAAGCAGCCGCCAGCGCTCGACATATCCCCAATCGAACCGTTTGGCGCATTCAGCGCCTCGACAGACGGCTTGGCACCGGTTGATATTAGGTTCTTCGGAGGCAAGGCTGCGAATTTTGGGTTTCTACGCCGCTCGATTCCGGCCGGCTCGCCGGTCTCGCTCGGTGTCTCTTTCGACCTATGGCAAGGCTTTCTGGATCAGGTCATGCTGAGCGGGATGACCTTGCGTGAGGAGATCGCTGCCTTGTTGGGTGGTTATACGTTTCCTCCCACAAACATGTTGGCGCTTTCAAACGACCTCGACGCGATCCGCGATATGATCAAGGACGATGCCGTCACGCAATTCACACCGGCCCAGGAAACGACGGTCCTTTCGTTGCTGCTCGATCCGCAATTTGGATTCGACCCGCTCCAGAAGCTCAGATTCCGCAGCTCGACGAACGTCGAGGATAGCGAGCAGTTCACAGGTGCCGGTCTCTATGACAGTTTCAGCGGCTGCCTGGCAGATGATCTGGATGCAGACGCGATCGGCCCAAGCCTCTGTGATCCCGGCGAGAACAAGGAGCGCGGTGTTTTTCGTGCCATTCGCAAAGTTTTTGCAAGTTTCTATAACGACAACGCCTTCCTTGAACGACTGCGACACGGTGTACAGCCCGATGATGTCGGCATGGCCGTGCTCGTCCACCATTCGTTTCCCGATCCGATCGAACTGGCCAACGGTGTCGCCACGTACACTCGGCAGTCCTCCCTTTCGGACGAGGTGGACCTGGTCACCCAGCTTGGTGCCGTATCGGTGACGAACCCCGACGGTACTGCAAGCCCCGAGGTGGTCGAGTCATTCATCATCTCATCGAGCGGCTCGTTTTCAGTGACTTTGAGGCAGTCGTCAAGTCTTGTCTTGCTCGGCGACCACGTGATGAATTGGGAACAGGACTATAGAGATCTTGTCGAGATGCTCATCGACGCGGCCGACCGTTTTGAGTTGGAAACAGGCAAAACCCGTTTTGTCCTCGACTTCGAATACAAGAAGATGGCGCCCGGTGGAGCGGTGATCCCCACCGGCGGGATGGTGATCAAACAGATCCGTGAAATCCCTCAACCGGATACGACGCCGAACATCGTACCCTTCCTGGTCAATGAACCGACAGAATACGTGCTCGAACAAGGCAACTACGTCAGCGGCGTGTTTACCAACCATCGCCTCAAAAGCCGATTGCGGCTGTCCACGCAGAACATGTTTCTCGATCCCGTGATCCTTCCCAATCAGACGATCTACGATCAGGTCGAGATCGAGTTCTTCGATGGCTGTCGAACGGCGACACTCAGCGGTGACATCACGTCGTTTCCGAATGCCAGCCACGGCTACGACGCCCAATTGGCAACGACGAGTGACCACTGGCGACTCGCCGAAATCGGGAATCCGCGCGACGTCACCCTGAGGACGATGGATGTCGGCGTCCTCGTCAGTCAGGCGGAGAGTCCCGTCCAGATACTGCCGGACTTCGGCTTCCCGCCCGGGGAAGTCCTCATCACGGTCGTGCATGACCAGCCCGTGACCGTGTTCGCGGGATTTCCTCCGATGCCCACGATGGTGACGGAGGAATCGGCCTCATTCGTTTCGGCGGTTCCCGGGCTCTTTGAAGAGTTTCGCGAGCAGAACGTCGATACCGGCGACGGCGTCACGATGACCGTCCCCTACTATTTGACGTCGCATGAATCGGTCTGCGCCGGCTGCATTTTTCATCTGTCGCGTTGGGGGGATCAGACGGTCATCTCCGGCCTGACGAGCGAGCCGCTGGTGTTGAAGGACTATTTTGCACAGACCTATGCTGCGGGTCAGCACAACTTCACGGAAGATTTCCTTTTCGAGCCGAGACTGGACCCCAATGTCAGTGCAAGCCAGCTCGCCGAGCTGGATGCGCAGAACATCGGCCTGATTCACCTTCGCAAAGACATTTCTGGTTCACATATCGTCACCTACTATGCCACAGAGTGTGTGCCCGTACCGTGTGCTTGTCAGGCGGACGTCAACGAAGACGGCGTGGTGAACGGCGTTGACGTGGCGCTCTTTAGCGAATGCCTGCTTGGTGAAGCGCCGATCGGCGTCCCGTGCACCTGTGCGGATATGAACGGCAATGGGCAGCCGTTCGATGACGTGCCGGCTTTTGTCAGTGCGCTACTGGCGAATGACGGTTGCAACTGATCGCTGACGCACCCGGTCCTTCCGCATTCCCCCTAAGGCTACGGGGCGCCCTGCCCGGGGATTTGGGTGCCGAGACAACAGCCCCCACCCTCGCCCCGCACCTCACCCCGGGCAGGCCTGCCCGGGGCTTTCTTCGCATTTGCGTCGTTCTTCTTTTTGCCTGCGCGTTTTGCGTACTCGCCGTACGCAATTCACCACTCACACGTCGTCGTTCGTGGATCGGCCGAGGCTACCGGAATCTCGGAAGACACCATTGAATCGATGGGAGAAACGCGAGGAATCCTTGCCTTTGAAAAAGTTCATTACTCGCCAATTTGCTTAAGGCGAGCACGGGCGAAGTGGGTTTCAAGAACTTTAACGCGATTTAAGGCGACACACTTGGACAACGCCTCTTTGGCCTCTTGTGTACGGTTTTCGAGGAGTGCCTTCGTGCCGATATAGTAGAAACCTTCGCAAAGTTCATCTTCGGTTGCAGCGGCGTCTAACAGCTCGTCACGAGAAAGATTGCCTGAAAACAGGTCGAAGAGCCGACCAATCCAGGGATAATTGGCCTTCAAGCCAATATCTAGTTCAATCCCATACCTGTTTCGTGTTTTATCATTGGTTCGACGGAGCAGAATGTGTTTCCATAGCGTCGCATATTGGGCGGCCGGGCCACTTCGAGCGGAGACGTTTTCATAATCAGTCACGGCCAGCTTGGCGGCTCCTGAAAGCTCGTAAGCCATGCCTCGCTTGAGGATCGCGACCACATTATTCGGTTCCAGGGCGATCACGCGCGTCAAATCGGAAACCGCGTTCTCATGCCGACCGGATTTGATGTAGAGATCGGCCCGTTCAAATAATCCTCTCGCGTCTTTTGAATTCAGACTGATGACTTTTGTCCAGTCATTGATGGCCGCATCATCATCGCCCAGGCTTGTGTAAGCGGCCGCTCGCATGCTGTAGCCTCTTACAAAATCGGGTTTGAGCTGGGTAAGTCGTGTGCAGTCTGCAATGACGCGCTCGTAATGCTTCGTTCTCAGGTAGGCAATCGCACGGTTCACATAGGCTTTCCAACAATCCGGTTTGAGCTGAATGGCTCGTGTGCTGTCGGCGATGCTGTCGTCCCATCTTGCCGCCTGAAAGTTTACTTTTGATCGTTCGATGTACGCTTCGACGTTTGAAGGATCGAGGGAGACTCCCCGTGTACAGTCTTCGATGGCCGCTTCGATGCTGCCTGTGCCGGCGTGGGAGCGACCTCTGACGAGATACGAGGCAGAGGATTGCGGATCGAGTCGAATGGCCTCGCTTGCGTCAGCGATCGCCTCCCTGAATCGACCCATTTTGCTATAAATGGCCCCTCGCATGTGCCAATGATCCGGGTCCTCCGGATTGAGTTCGATCGCGCGATCGAAAGCCTCAATGGCTTCATCGAGGCGTCTTAGCTTGAACAACGCGAGCCCCCGATTGGCATGTGTAAAGGACCAGCCGTTGCGCAGGGCGACCGAGCGTTCGGTGTCGCGCAGCATTTGTTCATAATCGCCAAGCTCAAAATACTTCGTCGCACGGCTCGAGATAAATTCAAAACGGGTCGGCTCCAGCGCGATAGCCTTGTTCAGAAGTTGAACCGCACGACGCGGATTCGTCTCCCGGCGCGCCTGCAAGAAATGACCTTCCGCTGATTCCGGCGCAAGACGTTCAAATTCCTGTCGATGATGGGATGCTCTCAGCTCGAGTTCTTCCGGCGTCATAGCGGACCAGGGAAGAGTCGTTGCCTTACGCACATCTCCGGAGCTATAAACAGTGGCTAATAGATAGTGCGTTCGGCAATCATCAGAATTGCTTTGCAGAATCTCAGTCGCGCATTGCAACGCTTCCTCGATGCGCCCCATGCGCCCGAGTATCTGTGCACGTAAGCGCATCAACGCGTGAGAGCTTGGCCACTCGACAAGCGCTTCGTCAACAAGAACAAGACTCGCCGCATCACGCCCATCATAAAGCAGCGACTCAGCCTCGATGAGCAATAGCTCCAGGCGCCGGGACTCGGCCACGGCGCCGATCTCGTGAGCCTCGCGCTGTGAATTGCGATATCCGGCGTACAGTGTGGCCGCTGCAATCAGCAGGAACACCACTGTGCTTCCAAGAACGACAGGCACCTTGTGTTTTTGTGCAAACTTCAAAGCACGAGTGGACAATGAAGGCCGTTGAGCATGGATCGGCAGATTCAACAACCATCGCTGCAAGTCATCGGCCAACTCTGCCGCCGTTGTATATCGATCCTCTCGATTCTTCTCGATGGCCTTCAGGCAGATTGTTTCGAGATCGGACGGGACTTGGGATACGAATCGGTGCGGTGGAAAGGGATCTTTGTTCAACACCTGGCTGAGCACTTCGCGGTCGTTGGCCGTCACGAACATGGGCCGAAAGGCCAGAAGTTCATACAAAGTCGCCCCCAGGGCATAGACGTCAACTCGGCGATCGATGGGGTTGGTCGATTCGCCCACTTGCTCCGGGCTCATATAACGGGCCGTGCCGATTAGCGATCGCGGGGCCGTCAGCGTCTCGAACTGCGACGCCTGCGCCAGGCCGAAGTCAGAAATCATAACCCGGCCGTCATGGCTGAGCAGCAAGTTGGAGGGCTTGACGTCGCGATGGATCACGCCCTGTTCATGCGCATAGTTCAAAGCCTCGGCCACATCGACAATCCATCGGGCGACTTTTTGAAAGTATATCTGATCTGTTCCTCGGCTGGATCCTATGCGAGTTGCATTCACTCTTGGGTTAGGAGTTTGTGGCGCGTCGCCGTTCTGATGAGCCGACGGTTTGCTCGACGATGATGCACGGATGACGGCGTCAATCGTGCCGGTTTCTTGAATTTCATGGAGGACGTCACGAAGCGAACGTCCTTTGATCAGCTCCATCGCATAGTACAGCGTCCCATCCACTTCGCCGAAGTCGTAAACCGCGATGATATTGTTATGCTTCAGTTGTGCCGCCAAAGCCGCCTCGCGACGGAATCGCGAAATCGCGGTCGGTCGCACGGCGCCAAGCAGCGCCGGCAACATTTTGAGTGCAACCGTCCGATTGAGCTTGAGCTGTCGAGCTTCATAAACAATCCCCATGCCACCGCGGCCGATTTCGCGGACGATCTCATAATCGCTCAGTAGTTCGTTGAGTCGCTGAAGCGGCGTGCTGACATCGACCGGCAGCTGAGACCAGGCTTTATCCGCCCGCTTCAGGTCATCTTCCAGTACCGTTTCCTGAGGCTGGGCCGCAAGGCGTTCTCGACAGGAATCACATTCATCAATGTGCGCATACAGCGTTGCCAACTGTTCCTCGGGCAAAACGTCCTTGATGGCCTTCTCGACATCTTCGGCCCATGAACAGCGCGCAAGCCTTTTCATGATTCGGCCTCTCGCTTCGCCAGCCTTTCCATTCGTTCGCGAATCATGTTCAACACCTGGTGCCGTGTGAGGTAGACATAGCTCACCTTCATGCCCACGGTCTTGGCCGTCTCCACGGCGGATTTTCCTTCCAGGGCGTACATGCGAAAGGCCTGCATTCGACGGGGTGAAATATCCTTGGCGATCTCTTCAAGGCAAAAATATAAGTCTTGAAGGCGCCAGGCACGTCGCCAGTGTTCGGCGATGTCGACCGTTTCATCCACACACGTCGCAAGGGCGGCTTCGTTTTGTCTCTCCGGCCGTTTGCGCCGGAACAAGTCGCAAACTCTTGAGTCCGTAACGCGGCGCACCCAATCACGAAATCGTCCACGGTCTCGATCGTAGGTGAACGCCTCGATATGTCGAGCGACCGCCATCATCACCTGCTGAACGATGTCTTCGGCGTCCGGATCGCTCAAGCCACGAAGGCGAGCCACGCGATAAACCGCCGGCGCGTACAGCTCGAAGAACGTTCGCCAGCCGACTTCGCGCGAACCATCACACAGCGCGTCGAGCAACGATGGCCTGGTGTCAGGAAATCCCCGTGGTTGCAACAAATGTCGCCACCTCCCGCGGAGGGAACCTGCTGTACGATTCCTCCGCATTGAATTGTCGGAACTTCCTGATTTTACCACGTAGCGCTCCAATAATGCAAAAGATAGAGCGAATCCTCTCTCTCCCAGAGTCCTATACGCAAAGGGGTTTCAAAACTTTAGGACGTGTCAGAATTCGTCCGCATAGGATTCATAAGGCGGTTCCGCGCTGGAATCACATCCGACATCATTTTTTATGATTTGCATAAAGATTTTCGCGTTCCTTGCGTATTAGCGATGAGGCACATGGAAACAGCGAATGTAAGTATCTGACGACAATAGTCACAACAGCAGACTCCGACCCTCCGACAGGACAAAGGCGCGGTCAAATTCGAGACGAGAGCCAAGTCTCAGAGGAGGGATGGTTTGTGCGCTGATCGAGCGCTACTTGGGAGATGGAGATGGATAAGTTGAAACAGGGATTCATTGGCAGCGTGGGGGACGCGCTGTTGCCTAAACGATGCTTATTTGCCGTTGCGGTAAGCACCCTGTTTTTTAGTCAAGCCGCGGTCATGGCCGAATGCACCGATCCCGGGTACGTGTGGACGAGAACGGTCGGTGGAACAAGCTCTGAAAACGTCAATGCACTAGCGGTTGATTCCACGGGCGCTGTCATTATCACCGGGACATTTGAAGGCGCCGTCGACTTCGACCCTGGAAGCGGCGTTGACATTCATGTGTCGAATGACCTGCTCGGCGCATTTGATGATGTCTTCGTAACAAAACTGAACGTCGACGGCTCCTACGCCTGGACCAGGACCTTCGGCGGGGTTTTTGACGATACCGGCACAGCCGTCGCGGTCGATGCTGCCGGTCACGTGTTGATCACCGGTTGGTTTCGTCACACGGTCAACTTCGACCGCGGCGGGGCTGGGGATTCACATGCTTCCAACGGTACTAGCGACATCTTTGTGACCAAGCTGATGTCCGACGGGTCTTACGGTTGGACCCGGACGATCGGCGGCGCGGATACCGACATTGGACAAGGCATCGCCGTCACCACAAGCGGCGATGTTCTGATTACGGGTTCGTTTTCCGAAGAAGTTGATTTTGATCCGGGCGTCAGTATGGATTTGTTCACCGCAACCGGACTTACGAGTGTCTTCATTTTGCATCTTAACGCCGACGGATCGTATGGCTGGACCCACGCATTCGGCGGCGAGGGGAATGACATCGGAAATGCGGTTGCAGTAGACGCGAACGGCAATGTTTTTGTCGCGGGGCTTTTTTGGGTGGATGTCGATTTTAACCCGACCGGCATCGGTGACATCCACACTTCGAACGGTGACCTTGATGCCTTCGTCACCAAATTGAGTTCGACCGGAAGCTACCAATGGACTCGGACATTCGGGGGTCAGGAAGCGGAGCGTGCTCAAGGTGTGGCGGTGGATTCGAGTGGAAGAGTGTTCGCCACCGGGTTCTTCTGGAGTTCGGATGCTGATTTCGACCCCACGAGTGGTATGGACCTGCGGTCGACGAATGGATTTCCCGATGTCTTCGTAACCGCGCTAAACGCGGACGGTTCTTACGGTTGGACCCGGACGTTTGGTGGGCCGGGTTTTGATGAGGCCCACCACATCACGGTGGACGGCACGACCGGCATTTCGGTGACAGGCTCTTTCATGGGCACGGTTCAATTCGATCCGACCGGCGCCGGAGATATCCACGAAGCGACAGGAGGCGAATTCGATCGCGATGCCTTCGTCACCCAGCTCAACGCCGATGGCTCTTATAACTGGACAGAGACGATTGGAGGCGCGACCGGAGACGATATCGGTAAGGCTATCGGATCGGATGGAGCCGGCAACACACTTGTTTCGGGAACGTTCACGGGAACCGTGGACTTCGATAGCGACGGCAACGGTGATCCGCATTCGTCAAATGGTGCTGAAGATGCGTTTATTCTGAAATTCCAATGCGACTTTCCAGCCGATGACCTGGATGGCGACGGTGCATTGGACGGCGCTGATAATTGTCCGGGCACGCACAATCCTGACCAACTCGACGATGATGAAGATACTGTCGGAAATGCCTGCGACAATTGTGTGGCGGTATCCAATCCCGGTCAGGCCGACTTCGACATTGATGGTATCGGTGATGCTTGTGAAGACAGCGATGGCGACGGATTGCTCGATGCCAACGATCCTTGCCCTGCCGATCCGGACGACGACGGTGATGCGGACGGTCATTGCGGTGATGTCGATAACTGCCCGGTGATATCTAATCCGAACCAAGTAGATAGCGACGATGACGGCATCGGCGACGTCTGCGACCCATGCCCCGGACATCTGGACTTGCAGCGCCTCTATTGGTCTTCGCAACCGTTCTTTTCCGGCTCGATGATGCAAAGGGCCGCATTGCCCGGTCTTTCATGTGCTGAGCAGATCGTTGCATGGGCTAATAACACGGTACCTGTCTCTGTCTCACCGCGGCGACTGGCGCTGGATCTTGTCAACCGGAAGATCTATTGGACCAACCTCGACTCGGAGGGGTGGATCCTTCGATCAGAACTGAATGGCGAAAACATCGAACCGCTCGTGACGGAAGACACGCACCGCGAAGGGATCGCCTTGGATATCGACGCCGGGAAGATGTACTGGGTCGAAAATTTCCTAGAAGAAGGAGACTGGATCGATGGCAAAATCCGCCGCGCCAACCTCGACGGCTCCGATGTCGAAGATGTCCTCGCGAATGGCTTCGTGGATCGTCCAATTGGGATCGCGGTCGATGCCGCTGCCGGAAAGCTGTACTGGACGGACTTTGATCTGAACAAGATCCAACGTGCGAACCTCGACGGTTCTGAGATCGAAGATGTAGTCAACGGTGTCATCAATCCACAGGTGATCGCCTTGGATCTGATCAACGGGCGTCTGTATTGGGCTGATGATGGGGACATCATCCGGCGAGCCTGGTTGGATGGGACCAACATCGAGAATGTCGCAACTGTCGCCGCCCCGCTTTTCGCCGTCGAAATCGCGGTGGATCCGCTCGCGGATCAGATGTACTGGGCTGTGTCGGCTACTTTGGGCCCGGGAATGTTTCGCGGCGAGGTCTGGCGTGCCGACCTGGATGGGACGAATGCCGAACAAATTATCGTTGAGCCTCATCTTATGCGGGGTCTTGCGGTTTCCGGCGACGTGGATAACGACGGAGTCTTCAATGTCATCGACAATTGCGTTGCAAGTCACAATCCCGAGCAGATAGACACGGACGGCGACGGCATCGGTGACGTCTGTGACGCATGTCCGAGTCGAACGCAGGGCGACCTCAATGGCGATGGTATTATCGACGCGATCGATATTCAGCACTTTGTATCCGTATTGCTGAACGGGTCCGGAGATCCGGATGAGTTATGCGCTGCTGATGTGAATGGGGATATGTCACCCACTCTTGACGACGTACAACCGTTTGTCGGCAAATTATTGGAGTGATCATTCTCTTGTAGAGATCAGATTCGTTGAGTTCATAGCGAAATGGAGATTGGGAAAATGAGCAAGAAATGCAAACGCAAAGCCAGAAAAGCGGAATCCCTCCGACGAAAAAATGATCGCCGCCGCAAAACAGCTCAGACTCTAGCAGCCGGCGCAGTCATTGCCGCGGGAACACAGGCTTACGCCACACCGATCCGCTTTGATAATCCGGCACACGGCCAACCGGGACACCATCGCTGGCGGTCCGGTGATTTCCCGGATAACGCCCTTAACATTACGCTTGATGCACTCAGCCAACCGGGGGATTCACTCGGCAGTACACCAGGTGTTTTTTTTCACGGTGATTTGAATAACGGCGTCTACAGCTATGCCAGTGGGAATCCTGGAAATGAGCTTCTGCACGACGGCACCTATTACTTGCTGGATCCGCTCGGTGCCGGTCAATCGATTTCAGGTGCGGGAACATCCTGGTTCGGATTCGCTCTTATCGTTGCGGAATACGGCCCTCCGTATACATTGATTCCTGAGGGACAGAATGTCTATCTCGGTACTCGCTTCGATCCGGGCGACGGATTTCACTATGGCTGGATCGGCGTCAATCGCATCGCCACGGGTTTGCAGGCGTTCGCCTGGGGCTATGAAACCGACCCGGGTGTCCCGATTGCGGCCGGTGCCCCTGAGCCTGGTTCCTTGGCCCTTCTGGCCTTCGGTGCGGCAGGAGTGGCAGGCACTCACCGTCGACGACGAGACGGCGACTAATGTCCGAATGTCCGTCCGACTCGAATCCTTTTCATCTGGCACTCTCGTAGGCACTTGCCGGATTCCTGCGTGTGCTCCGTTGCCGCCAGAACCGAGGCGAGTGCTTGCAGCGTTTCGGCGACTTCGGTGTGCATATCGCCAAGTAGCCGGCGGCGCATTTCGAGCGCACGGCGAACGGACTCGATCTCCAGCATTTCATCACAGTATTTCTCGGTGGCTAGCGAAAAATAGGGAACGCACGTACGACTTCGATGTCAACCTGACCGGTTTCGATCGCGTCGAGATGGGCAGCTGCTCGACTGAATGAGACCCATGAAGGTCGGGATCATTGTGCCGAGAAATCCGATGCTTTATAATCTCTGTGTGGTTTGGGAATATTCGGAGAATTCGAGCTGTAGCACACGGAGATTCATGATTCCAATGGACGCGTCGATTGAACTCTCGAAGCAGCGGTGCGCACTTAGCTCATCGGCAAGTTGCATTGCATGGGCGATCTCTCTCATGGTTGTGCTGTCCGGTCCCGTTGCCGGTCACGCCGAATGTGTCCTCGAATGGACGCCCAACAGCGCGATTCCAGGCATGAGTGGTCAGGTTCTCTCGATGGTTGAGTGGGATCCGGATGATGCCGGACCACAGCCCGCTCAGGTCATCTTCGGCGGCTCGTTCACAATCGCGAGCGATGCCATCGCTACGAGAGTGGTATCGTGGGATGGCAGCCAGATGCGCGCCCTTGGCGTGGGCTTGGGAAACTTTTCTGGACATGAGGTTCGCGACCTGGCTGTCTACGACAATCAGGTCTTTGGGTGTGGTCAGTTCTATTCTTCCGGGGAGGTCGCGACTTGGAGGATTGCGCGCTGGGATGGCACGGCCTGGCTACCTGTCGGCATCGGTGTCGGGCATCCTGCGGTCAATGCCTTGGAACTTTTTGACGGGAAGTTAGTCGCCGGCGGCGACTTTTTCGTCGCGGGCGGCATTCCGGCCGACAGCATCGCTGCGTGGGACGGTCAATCGTGGTCCGCCTTCGGAGCTGGTGTGAGCGGGGAAGTCCATGACTTAGCGGTCTTTGAAAACGAACTCTATGCGGCAGGTCGTTTGATTCTCCTAGGCTCCAATGGCTATGAACACATCGCAAAATGGAGTGGTTCTTCGTGGCAAACCGTCGCCGGCGGCCTCAACGACAAGGTCGTCAGGCTCCATGTTCACAACGGTCAGTTGATTGCAACCGGAGAATTTACGTCTGCCGGCGGGATGGCCGCGAATCACGTCGCGTCCTATGACGGCGTGCAATGGAACGCCCTGGCGGATGGGCTTGATATCCTTCCCAGAGCCTTGGCGACACGCAACGGCTTGCTGCTCGCCGCCGGACGCGACGAAAGCGTTCCCTCGGCGGCGCAGGTATACCAATGGGATGGTTCCGATTGGCAGGAAGTGCCCACTTCGATGGACGCGAATTCGTCCATCCGGATCATGGGAACGTTCGGCGGTGAATTCTATGTGGGCGGCCAGTTCCTCCAGATCGGTGGCGTGCCTACATCAAATCTTGCAACAATGGACGGGGCGACCTGGCAACGGCCGTTTAATGGGTCACGAATCGATATCAACGCGGCAACGCGATATCAAGGCAGAATTGTTGCGGGCGGCGGGATCACGATGATCGACGGCGCGCCGTTTGCGAACATCATCGAGTTCGACGGAAATCAATGGCAACAGCTCGGTCATGGACTGGATGCGAGCGTTGAGGCCCTTGCCGTCTTTCAGGGCGATTTGATCGCCGGAGGGGAGTTCACGGCGTCAGGCCAGACGGCACTGTCACACGTTGCCCGATGGAATGGTCAGCAGTGGTCTCCAGTCGGCGCGGGCCTGACCAACAGTGTTCAAGAGCTTGTCGTTTGCGGCGATCAGCTATTCGCCTTTTCCGCCGCCAATAGTTCCAGCGACGCTGAAATCATGCGGTGGGACGGTGCCTCGTGGGCCACAATTCCGGATCTTCCGAATGAAAACTCCTGGTTTCACTCGCTCGGTTGCTTCGAAGATCGACTCGTCATCTCGGGGAATTTGTTTCAGGGCCCGGGGTTTTCGCACGAGATTGCAGTTCTGGATGGTGCCAGCTGGGTGCAACTGGGGACCGACGTGTTCTTTGGCGCACGCGGGCTTACGGAACATGATGGCAAGCTTCACGCGATCTTCGAAGTCGATGAGGCGGACATGAAAGTCATGCGCTGGGATGGCGCAACTTGGGACATTGTTGACGGCGATCATCGAATCGAATATGCGGAACGTATACTATCTATCGGTGGCCGTTTGTTGGTCCCGGGTTACATTCGTGACCACACCAATAATACTGTGGACGGGATGATCGTCAGTGGAGGCGACGGCTGGTCGTTCATCGAAGGTGCGGCAGCGGAAATTGAAGCCGTTTTCGAGGATGACGGCGACTGGCTCGTGCTGGGTGGTTTGACGACGATTGGAGAACACGTCGCGATCGGAATGTCCCGATTGACGGCGCCGTGCGGTCGTGGCGACCTTGACTGCGACGGCTCGGTCAGCACTGGGGATGTCAGCACATTCGTTCAGACGCTCATCAATACATACTCCGCAACAGCTTGCGAGTTGCTCCACAGTGATATGAATCAGGACAATCAGCTGGACGGATCGGATGTGCAACTGTTCATAAGCGCTCTCTTGGGTCGCTGACGACGCCCCGAGGCCCGGGCCATTAGAAACGAGCTTATGCCGGCAAGTATACACTTGACCGGCGTTTGCAAGTTTGAAAACATCCGCCTCCACTGTCGGCGCCGGGTCAAGCGTTCTTTACAACGTCCAAGTCAAGCGCGAGTTTCGGGCACTTCCAAACCCTTCTGCATTCTGCATCCCGCGTTTCAAAGTCATGTGACGCTGCGTTTTCTGCAATTCAGGGATTTCCGGCCATTTTGACAGAGAAGCACATTCGCCAACAGGGCGGAAAAGTGTTTGGGATTCGAGGTCGATGTGATTAGAATGTGCAGTTGGCCCGCGAGGGTCTTGTGGGTCCGGAGTCAAATGGGAAATGTCGGCTTAGTTTATCAGTCAGTGTCGTGGGAGGTCTCGCATGAACAAGTGGACTCTTTGCATTCTGACGCTAGTCGTGGCACTCTTGTCGGGTTTGGGCTTCGAAAATGGAAAATCCGATTCCAAAAATCCTGGCACGGGTTACTTCCCGATTCCGGACACCGTTGATTACCCAATGAGACAGTCGACGATCGACGGCTACATCAAAACAGAAAACATGGCTGAGATACGTCGTCACGGCTGGAATCTATTCCACGGTTTGCAACAATCCGTGAAAGTCGATGGCATCCCGGGTGTGAACAAACTCTCGGTATGGCAGACTTGGTACAGCGTGACACAAGGATTCTCTGCAACAAAGGCTCCAATAACAAAACCCGCGTATACGCATTTGAGACAAAAGAGATTGGAAGCGCCTGCAGAGCATATGGCATTTCCTTCTTTGGCCGCACTCAATGCCGCTAATTCTCCGGTCCTCGATTTTCAGGATGTGTTTGATAAACAAAAGCCACAATACCCGAACATGTGCAAGAGCAACGGCAAACAAATACAATGCCCGGACGGCACAATCTTTGCCAATAACGATGACATTATGATCGCGGGTGAGTACTTCAACTGGGAAGCATTTAACCACCTGCGTGGAAAAGGGCTATACCGGCAATCGGTCCTGTCCAAAATGCTGGAAGAAGGCAAGACCGACATCCCGACGTTTCCAAGAAAGTCAATCGTCCTCAAGTCCATGCATTGGCCGATCGCGGCCGATGGCACCACGGCGCTTCCGGTATGGGATAACGATCCCTTGCGACCACCATATCAGTACAACGGCTACGAGGTATGGAAGCGGGCAGTGGCAGTCGATCCTTCCGGGAAACCGATCCCTCCAGCTAAGACCGCCACGGTAAAATCACTATTCGGTGTCAAGGTACCAGGCGTTGACACACCGCGAACCTTCTCGAATGCGAAAGTCGTGCCACTTTCGGACTTCTACCATCTGCGAATCACTCCGGAGTTGTGGGGAGCCCTCGACGACAATGACAAAGCCATCCTCAATCAATCGGCCAATTGGGCGTATCAACGAGACTTCCGTCCTGGCGACTACATCGCCCTGATCGCGTTTCACATTATCACGAAGGAGAATGAGCCGTGGTGCTACCAGAGCTTTTGGTGGCATGACCAACCCGACGTTGGACCTTTTGCTGAGAATCGCCCGAATTTGCCTGCCGGTCCTTGGCAAAACTACCTGATGACGACAGCTTACAATCAGGTGACACCGCGGGAGTACGATGGAACAGAGCACGTCGCATACAATCCTTACATCGAGCTGGTGATCCATCCCATGCCCACCAATTGCAT
>JAKSDK010000201.1 GCA_022360095.1 Phycisphaerales bacterium | reverse complement strand
GCGAAGGCCAAAGTCCCATGAGCGCCTCGGCAATAGTGGATGAATGGTATCCTGTCGGTATGGTGAGCGGACTTAAGGTCAACGAACCCATGCCCTCGGTCCTGATGGGCCATGAACTCAGCTTGCACAAACAGGAAAACGGATCGGTTACCGTCCTAAGCGGCGCAGAGGAACGGCCCGCGCAGGTGCGATTTGGCCACGTGTGGTCAAGCCTGGGTGCGCCCGATCATGACTTGTTTTCGATTCCTGAGGCCGACAATGACGACAGACGGCTGGTTGACTGCGGCCGCGTCCGTGTGCGGTGTTCGCCTCTGCGCGCAGTAGAGAACTTCCTTGATATTGCCCACTTCCCATTCATTCACACCGGCATTCTTGGAGTCGAAGACCATCCCGAGGTAAGGAAATACGACGTTGAGATTGATGAAAAGCTGAACGAAGTCTGGGCGAAAAAAGTCGAGTTTTATCAGCCGCAGGCAGCAGCCTCCGCCGAGGGCGGGATCATCACAAAATACATGTATCGGGTCGCAACCCCGACCGTATCGATCCTCTATAAAACCTGCCCGGTGCGCGAGGGCGAATGGGACATTATCACGCTATTTGTTCAACCGGTTGCCGAAGACCTTTGCGATGTCTGGCCCTGGATGGCGCTCTATGACGACAAAACTCCACTCACGGAACTCATCCATTTCCAGCAGATGATCTTTCTACAGGACAGATCCATCCTTGAAAATCAAAAACCCCGATTGCTGCCCCTGGATCCAAAGCTCGAAATCCCCACGCGCGCCGACCTGACATCCATTGCATACCGGCGGTGTTTGAAAAGAAGACACTATACTTACGGCGCCCAGACGGTGGCGGCATGAGCATGCGCCTTTACGATTACGTTCTTTCCGGCAATGCCTACAAAGCGCGCCTGATCCTGGCCCTCCTGGGCGTTGACTACGAGTGTACCGCGATTGATTTTCATCCCGGAAATGAACACAAATCGCCGGACTTCCTTGCCATCAATCCCGCAGGGACACTGCCCGTTCT
>JAKSDK010001351.1 GCA_022360095.1 Phycisphaerales bacterium | reverse complement strand
TGTCCTGGGCTATTAGTACATACTTAATATGAGCCCCACCTTCCCACGTGCACGATCTAAAAAATCGATCAAAAATCAAATATTACCGGATTATTTACTACCACGTGTTTTTATAATTATAAAATGTTGTATTTTTTCTGAAGATTACCAGTCCTTGAGCTTAATTCGCTTACTGTTAGAACTGACTTTTTTCCTGTTTCAAGAGAACGCGCCGGACTCCGATTGACACAAATGTTATTGCAACTGCAAGTTCTTTTAACTCTACGTTAATCCTTTATAAGCCTTTTTTCCGTGACCTACAAAATCAGGCCCACTCAGATCCAATTTTACACTTACCGCAGTGCGCAATGAAAGTCAGTCAGAGATTTTAACCTAATTATTGCTGTAAATTCAGTGTTGTGTCCTATAATTTTTCGAGTCAGTTTAGTCCTAAAAACTGGTAGAATTTACTATTATTTTTGATCAACTCGTATTACTATTTTCTTTTTTAAAGGGAAAATTTTATCCAGCACAGTGACTGTGATAATAAGCCAGACAGCCGGTTCTACACGCGCTTCAAAGGCATCGAAAACAATTGCAGTTCCCGTTTGTATTGTTCCATGGTCTGAACTCCATTGTACTGCTGCCAATAGTCAAAGGCGGGAATTTTAAATAACTCTTTCAAGTAGCGGCCAAGTACATACTAACTGTATACAGCGGTTCCAATGTTTCCTTTGTCCGCAAAAGAAACCGCGCACAAGCGGCTTCCCTTTCTAGTGTATCTTATTTTGTTTTATCCCGCTTGCATTTTGCTTTATCATGATTTATTTTAAGTTCTCTCCTAAAGTCATGATAAGATATACCAAAAGAATCATTTTCCTGGCCCCAAGATGATACTTTGAAACAGATTCTAGTCAGCTACATCTTTGTTAAAGGAAAAGCAGACTCAAATGAAAGGAAAAATATAACTTAATATACGTTCAGGTAAAATGGTTACATGTTCAGGTGTTAAGCTTGAAGAAAGAGCCATAATGGCTCTTGGCTTGAATGAAAATAGAATTAGAAGCTTCCTCATTTCTAGGATTTTTGAGAGAATT
>JAKSDK010000577.1 GCA_022360095.1 Phycisphaerales bacterium | reverse complement strand
TTTTAAGTGATTTTTTTCAATTACTGTATGCAATATCTACATTCCGGTTGTTTATTAATGAGAACAGTACGGTGAATGCGATTTGCATTAAGGCCCTCAAGTCATGAAATTTGAGCCTGCCCCGTTAATACCGCCAATTTTGTTTGGCCCATTTTAGTGACCGTTTCAACGGGGTTCCACTGTACACTGTACATGTGGTAAGGTATAATATAACTGGAGTGTGTGGAAACAGATAGAATAAAACCACTACAACAAATAAGTTTCATTTATCTGTTCTATTTCCACAGGGGCAGGGGCAGAGAAAGAAGCCCAGACGAGAACCACTTCTTCGCCTTGTAAGTAGACTGCAACGGAGGTCCTGTGAGTCCCACGTAGGGTATAATCTCAGCGACTTATCTGAACAAGCTTTCAAGACAGCGACTAAAAAACAGCGCCGGATTGCATTAATTCAAACTGGTTTGACCTTGGGCGTTAGAGCTTTTTAGCTTGTAATTTTGTTTTCCCCATTTCAGACCATGTGATGGTATCCAAGAGAATAAATAAATGAATAAAAAGAAAAAAAAAAGAAAAAATAGCGATTTTACACGCTAACATGGCAGTACTTACAAATATTAAACTAGATTACAGAAGTGCTAATTCCATATATTACTGTACTTAGTATAAAGTAGAATTAATTTTAACATTTTTTTGCTCTCTTTGCGATGAAAGTAATATAAATATTCATAGTAGGTGCCAATATTACTAATTTATGTTTTTGGAGTTAGGAGACAAGATTCAGCAAGGAAAAGAATAAAAGGTTTCCATTTTTTTATATTGCTTGAAGGTGTCTCATTTTCTATTGTAATTGATATATATGTCTCTGATAAAACAAGAAATTGTTGTGAATTGGAAAACACTCTTTTGATCTGCATATCCAGATAAAGTTCTTAGCTATAAGACAACAGAAGGTTATATGGAGCTTAAAAGGAAGAGCTGTCTGGCGTTAGGTCCAAAGCGGTGGTCGTGTCTAAGTAATTGCCTGGTTGGAGGATCTGGCACGACTGAAGCCGTATCGAGAAGTTATCCCAAAAATTTTTGGTTTTTTGCATTTCCAAAATAGATGCGTTAAATCCTCTTTCTCGTGGCGGCAAAAAGTAGATTTTCCGTCCTCTCTAACTCCTATCTTTTGCAGATAGCTGTAAGTTGGTAAACGTCTATGTAAAAAATCTGAAATTAAAATCAGTTAGTTTTGAGCTCGTTGTAGAAGCGTTTGCTTCTTGAAAAACGTTTTTCCAGTCAACATTTTTATCGGTTGAAGAGCGGATGTCTTTATGCCATTTGTCTATACAAGATATGGGTTAATAGTCGCTTGTGAACAATTCTACATTATTTTTAGCTTTTGAGAAATGTTTTAAAAGAACTTTCATACTGCTGGTGTGTTGTTGGGATTTGTCATTGCAAAGATTTCACGACCGAGACGATTCCGAAAAATATTAAGGGTTTTACTCGAATATTATATCTATTCTAAAAATGGTCGAGGGAAAGGAAATTGAGAGAATTCTCGTCCATTAGATGTTTAAACTTTGTTATACCGGCTTGGTAAGCCAATCATTGCAGAAAACTGGTGCGTTATTTATTCTTATTAATGAATTTTGTAAAAGAGGTAGAGATAGAAAATGATCTTGATACTATTTTCCTCTCGAAGAA
>JAKSDK010001255.1 GCA_022360095.1 Phycisphaerales bacterium | reverse complement strand
GCATTTTTCGCCTTCTGAATTTAGTTCGGCTGGAATTAAGATCGGCGTCTGAATCACTTTAGCCGGTCTAAATAATTTGGGTCGGCCTTAATTCGAATTAGGTTCGGCTCATGAAAAGTTCGGCGTCTGAACCGGGCCTTACAGAATACTTTTTACACCTAGTTTGTACTTAAGCCTAAACGAGAACACATATGCACGGCGAACAAGAGATGGCGTTTACTTCCTGCTTGCAATCAATTTATTCCTTTTTTCTGTTTTCAAAACGACTTAAGGCTGTACAATCATACTTAATCGCGGATGGGAATTTTATCTCTTTATTTTTACAGATTGGTTCCTGAAGTAGAGATTGAACTTCAACCGCGAAGACAGTTCAGAATTCAGTAACTTTCGAAAGGTTCTTAAACAATGGAAGTAAGTTCTTGACCAATTCAAGTTACATGCAATACTTCTCGCTGCCATAGGCGCTAATTTTAAGATGTATTTGAGACATCCTTTTCTCCTTGAACAATTTTCGGCCAAAGAAAGAAAACCCTTATTCGTAGAAGCGAGCTCGAGCTCAATCGAACGAAGGGGCAACTTATTGTGTATTATCTTCCTTACTATAGCATGTTGCCTTGTTACCTGCCCCTTTCGCTCGTAAACACCGTAACTTCTGGTATGTGAATAATCGAAGGAAACTGAATCTTGGTATTCAAATTGTGGCCTTTATCTGTTGAACGAGTCGATCTGCATTTTTTGATGACGTTATAACAGTGCGAAAACAGGCAATTTATAAAATAGAGGAGACTGCTATTTCTTGCGACGGCGGGATCCTTAAAGGCGATGTTACACGGGACTATATTCGCAACGACGATTTTTAGCGCAGCACAGCGTTTGCAATGTTGGAACAGTGTTGCATCGATTTGAAACAAATGTCGCAACCATAACGCTGTGTTGCGCTAAAAATCGTCGTTGCGAATACAAATCGTCCGGTGTAACATCACCTGACATTTTTAGAACTGCTGGAAGAAAACTACTGATCATGAAATGAGTATTTCAAGTCAAGTGAATTCAATCCAATAATCATTTTCTATAAATATCTTGACCAAAAGAACTTGTGGAAAACCATTCCGTTTGCCTAACATATTCAACATGAGGAAAATTCGTCCCTAAATTTTTCTAATGAAAGTATGGTTATTCTGTGTCCTCACCGGTTTCGACAATGGTGACCCGTCGGGATCACACCAAACATTCGAGACGACCAAAATTGCGCTTAAAACATCCGAACAGATGAGCATTTGGGGCGGCTCCAAACTAACCCCAGGCGAAACAGACAAAATGGATTTCTCAGCGTTGAGAAATCCATTTTAGACATTTATGACTTGTTTGGAAAGCGAGTCGGTCGTTAGGTTTTTTTTTTTTGTAATTTATTAATTTTTATTTGAAGTTTTCATTTTACAGAGTACACTTAAAGTAAAAAGGAAAAACAAACAAACAAACAAAACAAAACAAAAAGACAAAAAAAATTTTTTATACATTCGGCAGTTCATTCAT
>JAKSDK010000531.1 GCA_022360095.1 Phycisphaerales bacterium | reverse complement strand
TATTCCCTACCATGACGACTTCAAGTTTTACATCACATCCAAACTTCCCAACCCTCACTACACCCCAGAGGTTTCCACAAAAGTCACGATCGTCAACTTCACTCTATCACCTGGGTGAGTACATCTACGGCTCTAGTGGAAGTTTAATTTCGCTGATTTTTTTCCTTTCGTAATACAGTTGAACCTCTCCACAACGGCCACCTTGGGGACAGAAGAAAGTGGCCATTGTAGAGAGGTTTAAAGAAGAGTCAATGTATGGACTGTCCGCCAAAAAAAGTGGCCGTTGTAGAGAGGTGGCCTGTTACTAGAGGTTCGACTGTACTGATCTACATTGTTTGCATGACGTAACTAAGATATCTACGGCAGATTCCCAGTGTCGCGGATGTAACTGAACTGCCGTTCCTTGAACGGTCCAAACGACGAACGGTGACATAGAGTCTTTGTATTTAAAAAAGTAAAAATTTACAACCCAGAATCAAGCCAAAACTCTTTGGCATGCTTGATCACCACTTCCGCGCTGATTCATAAATCTTAAAAATAGTTAAGTATCAAAATGAAATAGCAATTAGGTATCTTTCGTCTTTCCGTAGTAGGTGACCTTAGCCCATTTTCTAGAACTTAAGGGTTATCTGAACATTACGGACGATGCGACCCGCCAAGACAATTAAGTGCACAGGTCCTGAACAATTTCCACAACACAGCATTATAGCTAGCCATGCAACAAAATACCAAGTGGAGACTTTGCCTTAGATTTTTCTTATAAGCAAATTCGAGCTACTCCGTCTCGCTGTAAAATTGTAGGGTTTGAAGTCACTCAAGCTCCTGTCATGCTCTCTGGACACAGCACATAATATTAATGGGGCTGTTTTACGAAATTTATCAAAATTCAAACCGTGGGAGCTGCCAACAAACTGAGTGGAACATAAAAATATCCGCTCAGAAAGTTAAAAAACGCTATAAATTACACATCAAATACAAAGGGAGGCAAGGATGGACAAACTTAACAGGGGCACCCAACGAGAATATAGTTCAAAACCACTTAAACATAGCATTGTTAAACGTATTTTAGTTTTTAAACGGTACATATAGGCATATTTTTATCCCCTAAAAATTTTTCATCTGTTCGGATTTCCTAGCTGAAAGTCTAATGATCCGAAAATTATAGGGATCAAAACTTACCTT
>JAKSDK010000566.1 GCA_022360095.1 Phycisphaerales bacterium | reverse complement strand
GTAAATGTACGTCAAATGTGTGGGTAAATACGTCATACGTCACTTAAATATTTGTTAATTAGCTCTAGGTTACCTAGGGTGGCACCAAAGTAATCTTCACACAAGCAAAATCCTGCAATTTTGTTTTCAAGTGAGCGTCAGATTAGAACGAAAGCTACCTTAAACAAAGTCCTAGGAACTGTTCACTGCCAGTATACGTCTTATGGGAAGGGAGCATATGTGAGCATTGTGCACCCTCTTTAACTGTGTACTGCAGGTAAACTTCACAGATAAATAAGAGGTTGTTTTTCTTCGAATGAAATGCCCTAAACTACATCTTCTGAAACAAATTCAAAGTTGCCTGTCAGTTCTTTATTCTCTCATTTGAAACAAACAACAACTTAAGGAGGAGTAAATATATTACAGTGCTACACTCGCTCAACTCAAATAAATAACTCAACTGTCTTTGTGGATTATTTTTTACCTTAGATAAAGTTTTCAACTGTTTTCTTCATATCGTTTTTATCAAGTAAAAGTTAGAATCAGTACTCGCTCTCTTTCAACAATCCGAGCAGATAAAACTAGCTAATCAACTCAGTGCATTGATTTTATCTATATTTGGAACAAATTTTTTAATCCTTTCTTAGAGCGAATTATTGCTTTAAGTTTTGCATTTTAATTTGGTTAAGCAAGTCTGTGAATAAAATTAAGAAAACGTGGGCAGTCATTTCACATGCTACATTTGTTCTTAATGTATTTTTCGATGTGAAATTTGTGATAACTAAGAAAGATTAAATTTTTGCAATAGTAGATGGAATGTAAGTGTTTAATATAACTTCACGTGGAATGTGAGTTTGCTATTTATGTGATGTTATGCTCTTAAGTTATCCAGCGACAGATCTGGACAGGATCTGGACCGTGCTTATGACAATGATACCACAGAATAGAGTTACGATAAAAAACAAAATACAAGAATATTCTTTAAGTCTTCAATTTTTGTTTTATGGCATTTATCACACAATACAACCACAATCATAGTCTAGTGGTTAAGTCATCATCGCACAATTTGCATAGTGTTATCCGGTTGGCTTGCCTTATTGTGATAAATAGCAAAGAATGATCATTACAGTCAAAATTAACAACAGGACGGCAAAATGGTTAAAAAGTCATTTTAAGGTAAACTGCTCTCTTGTGCTTTGCTCATTAAACTCGTTCGTGATTAAAATTCAGTTTGCCGGTTCCGAAACCGCAACCTTATAACCTGTTCTTTCTATTAATTGCCATTACGATCAAATTTATATAGTGAAGAGGAACAAATAACATTGATCAACTGTTTTTTGACGCTATTTTCTCTATTCAAAATAATTAAGTGGAGAAAGGAACTATCTTGCAGTAGGCGGGTCTAAGGAAAGCACTTCACCAAAAACAGAACTAGTAAATGTACGTCAAATGTGTGGGTAAATACGTCATACGTCACTTAAATATTTGTTAATTAGCTCTAGGTTACCTAGGGTGGCACCAAAGTAATCTTCACACAAGCAAAATCCTGCAATTTTGTTTTCAAGTGAGCGTCAG
>JAKSDK010000371.1 GCA_022360095.1 Phycisphaerales bacterium | reverse complement strand
TCAAAAGTTCTGCAAAAGAGCTTGCATTTGAATAGTAATACCATAGGATTTCTTCAACAGACTTATAAGTTAGAGTGACAATTAATTTTGCCATAACTTTGTTAAGATGTCGAAAGGTTAATCACACCTTTGACGTCACTCTCTATCAGTGTCTTCTATATCCAATCAATTTTATCCTTGTTGTTATCATTGTCATTATAGTTTGCACCACCACAGAAAATCATGTAAAACTCATGGTTTGAAACAATTTTTCTTCCACTGCTTTGATCTCAGATTTGTTGAAAAAGGCAACCTTGAGGTTCAGCTGTTTATTCTTACAAGCAAGCTTCGCGCAAACCATCAGAAGATGTACACACCTCCGGAGAACAAGGCATTGAGTGACATCAATAAGGTATGCTGTTTCATTGTGATGTTTAGTTAAAATACAGTCACCAGGCACTTTGAATGCAATGTGAGAGCATTACATTGTGTTGAATTGTTCAAGGCAAGTTTGATTAAATATTATTTTAGCTGTTATGTTAAAAACATGGTTACCGTCGTACAATGGACAGTGTGGCAATCGAACATTGGTGAGACAAGCATCTTGTTCATGACATACAAACTGTCAAGTCTGTAGATCAGAAAAAAAAAACAAAAAAAAGGAAAAACAGATACTTAGATACTCTTGTTCTTCATTGGACATTGCCATATTCTTTCAAGTAAAAAGTTAGAATTTGTTATTATATTTATATTTTCTTTTGTAACCTTTCACATTAGTTTATATTTTAGAAATATCCTATTGCATTTTTATTATTGTACCTACAGATGTTAAAATATGGTACTGTAGACCAGGCAGCTACAAATTCATGATTTTACTGAACCTTATTTATTTTAGCTATTCAGAACACTCAAAAGGATCTTTTTATTATGATATTCCTAGCTATACTCCCTGTAAATTTTGATAGTGCCTCTTTAATTTGGTTGTTAACATTATTTTTCTATCTCATGTAGGCTTGGGAATCATTGGAACGAGCTGAACATGAAAGGGAGCTTGCTTTGAGAGAAGAACTCATGAGGTAAAACACTGATCAGTCACTTACATCATTTCCTTAAATGAAT
>JAKSDK010000378.1 GCA_022360095.1 Phycisphaerales bacterium | reverse complement strand
CCGTTCCCCCTGACGCGACGATAAGTGGCAACTGATGAGTTTAACACTGTGACTTATCTTGGGAAATGATCCAAGGTAAAAGTAACGTGCAGGACGACCTATCACGCTGTTATCGTTTTCTTTAGTCATACTGAGGTACGAAAAGCTATTTCCTGCAATGGCCTTAAAATACGCTTATTTCATATTATTTCAAAATATCAGTTGAAAGAGCCAATTTATATCTTGCCTTTTTAAGCTTTTGCAGCAGTTTTTTTTAACGTATCCTTTTTGTGGAAACAAAAATCGGATTCGTGTAAGCTATGGAAACAAGTGCGGGATGCGTTATCTAGTGAAAATAGGATCTGGAATGTGCGATCCATACCCTAATGTTTTAATATCCATTCAAAACATTTTCATCTCCAAAGAACGTCTGCGTTTGCAGGCTACCTAGTCATGTTATACTCCAGCTATAAGAAAAAAAATGTCCACAAGGTTAAATACATTTTTAATAAAAGAATCTACTTGGTCTCATTTTTTCTGCTTTCTCAACACAGCTATGAATTTATGCTTTAAAAAAATAATAATTTTTGCATGTGTTATCTATGTAAAATTGATAATGGCCCTTATACATGAATGCATCAGATGAGCAAATTTCTCCAACAAGCCTCATTTGTAGCCAAAATTCTTCACATTTGCATTATTTGCGCATAAGTATTCTTGTTATGGATTCATTTATGCAAAACCTCGCAGCTTTAAATTTTAAAACAAGGCTTGGTTGAGAAATTTGCTCCTCTGACAAAAACATGCGTAAGGGTTATTAATTTTAATGGTTAGCATAACAAATTAAAGAGCAGAAATTTTTTCTCCCAACAAAGAGAATAGGATTAACTTCCTGAATGCTAATAAGTAATGTCACCTAATAAGTAGGTGTATTTTTTTTGACAATAACTTAAAATTCTTAAAAAGGAACTATTTTTTCTCTCTCTTTTTAACCTTTTGTTACCCATGACTAAAAAACAGTTTCATAATACAAAAATTGCCCACAGTTAGATAATCTAATCATCAATAAAACCTAATTAAGATGAATTATAAGAAACTTTTGG
>JAKSDK010001166.1 GCA_022360095.1 Phycisphaerales bacterium | reverse complement strand
TTATGTTGTGGAAGGTCTTTTTTATCTTTGGTGAAAATTTTATTTTTCTCTGTTTTGAGTTATGGTAACTAATGATAATAAGTTTCAAACAAAGAAAAATAAAATTTGAACCACAACATGTATGTATAATTCATGAATAAACAATACAAAAGACAAATTCCCAGAGAACAGCACATGACCTGAATTGGAGAAACAGGACGAACAAGCTAAAATGTCTATAATTGCAATCACCAGTTTGTTTGTTGTTGTTTCTTGAGAAATTGAATTTTGTATTGTGCATTTCTATGTGTGTTTTTATCGGCAGTTTCAGCAAAGTTTTGCAGTCGGGTTTCTGTAAAGTAAGATGTAGTACTTCGTAGCTCTCCCAGTCATTTTATTCCGGGCGGAGGGGTGGAGGGGGGCTACTCCCTCTAATTGCCTGTATAGGGAGACACTGCCAAAAAGAGGTACCTTTTTCGGACTTCAGACATATGAACTGGTGGGGATTTTTATGAGCTGAGGTGTATGAAAGGGTATCGAAATCTGTCATTTCATGCTTTCACTTCAGGTATTTGTAGCAGCCGTATGTATCTTATGGCAGTGAAAATGACAAGAAGACTTCCTGTGTTAGCAATTTATTCATTATTTGTTTAAAAGACAGGCCACTTCCAGCAGTTAAAGGGAAATCAGTGTTCTTTTATAGGAAAAGGGTACCACTTGTCGATGGAGGGTGTATGATAGGGTACCTTTTCTGTTGAAAATGGCATAAAAAGGGAAGAAGATTGGTACCCTGGGGGGTGCTCAAGAAAGTTTTATTTTGGCATGGAAGCTCTGCCTACTGGTCCAACCCCTTACCCTTTTATATACTTTGAAACTATGTAAATTCACTACCCTTTCATATACCTGAAGCATGAAAAAAGGATCAATTCATATTGGGTGGAGCCTTCCTGTACAGGCCATTATTTGGGGTACCCTCCCCCCCTGGGTTTGCACCTCTGGGCAGAGCTTACCCCTATAATAATTTATTGCTTTGTTTAGTGCCCCCACAGGTATTTTATGAACTTTTCCCACAAAAATGATATGTCTGCAACCATCTGTGTCATAAGCTACATGAACCCTGGCTCT
>JAKSDK010000581.1 GCA_022360095.1 Phycisphaerales bacterium | reverse complement strand
TGCAGGCTGTGCTCTAAACGCACCCGGTTGCCTGAGGCAAATAACATTTAGTTTCAGGCAAGTGAAAAAAAATTCCTAGTCGCCCAGCCAGGCACTCTCGTTTCTGGTATAGTGTTCAGTTAACCGGGCAGAAAAATTTAACATACTGGTGTTGAGTGAGGGTTTACTAAAGCCTATATAAAAAGCAAATGGTGAGTGTTGATTTTCAAGGGTCGTTCTGTATGATTTCACATGCCACATAATCCATGACTTTGAACGTGAAAAATTGGTATGGATTTTGATTTGTACCACTTCTCAAAATAGTTTGAAATTTTTTCGTTTCAGATAGAATGGTACAGTTTTTAGAACAAACTATTACGGTGCTGACAGGTGTAGAGTGCCGCTGGCGAAGCGGGGCAATTTATTTCTGTATAATATACTGGTATGCAAAATTTTTTACGGTTTTTGTTCTGCTGTGTGTGCTTGGCTAAAACATAACTTATGATTGTTTTCTTCCCTGTAGATAAGGTAACGAAATATATAAACAGGGCAGTCCTAGTGATGTTGTCTTGGCCTTTTACGTTTCGAGAACTAAATTTGCATGCATGCATAAGCTAAATTTAGCGGCAAAAAAAAACAGGGAAAGAAGAGTTGGTTACGCTTATGCTTTGACCGAATCCACAAAAAGCTTGATTATTCTAAAAGATTCACTGATAATACAGGAAAGAAAATTAAAGATGACTTTTTTGAAAACACAAAAGGTTTGGGGCCATGGGGCAGTTTCACTGTTTCACGGGAATTTGAGTTTGATCTGCCACGAAAACTCCATTATTTATTTCATGCCACATTGATTGACCTTTTGGAAATTTATTTTCAACTTTAGTGTTACTAGTAAAAAGCACAGTTTTCCTATGTTTGACCTAAACATCTTAATGAAAATTACATAACCCTGTAGAAATATTTACTTTTCCCTCCTTAAAACCTAAACAATTCGGCGGCATTGCTCACATTTCTCATTTTGAATCTGAATGGCGGAAAGACTTTGATGGGTTTCATAGGATAATATGTCGCACCGAAAACCTAAGATGACCGAGTTTGGTGATCGGCAGGCCAGTAAAATGAGTGTGCGTACAAAATACTTCTTCATCATCAGATGTACTTGGACAACCAACTTGGAGGCCTGGGCATCCCAGCAGGAATATTT
>JAKSDK010001577.1 GCA_022360095.1 Phycisphaerales bacterium | reverse complement strand
AACACCCGTCTTAAGGAGGTGAGACTCAAGTTTGTGTATGCAGTCAGCTCGTGATGCAGTCAAATCTCTCTAAGACTGACATCTTCGGGACCGTCACGAAGTGTCCGTCTTAGAGAGACACTCGTTTGATAGAGTCAACAAGAGGGAGTCAAAAGGGGAGGGACCAACTCTAGGTGTCCGTTTTAGCAAGGTGTCCTTCTTGATCGAGGTGTCCGTTAAGAGAGAGTTGACTATAATTGTTAAGAAAACAGAAATGTTCCCTTTACTAAGGCAGTTACAACCATATTATATTACTCAGTAGGCCATGAGATATACGTATCTGTGCGATGAAGATATGTTACCGTACTTACAATTGCTGCAGACTGGTCATAGTTCCGATTCCCTCAGAGATTTCAGTCAACCGATTATCTCCCAGTATACTACGTTATGTAAGGAAAAAATGTATCAATCCAAAGCTTTTGATTCAACCAATAAGGGTTGGTTAATCCTAATAGTAAAATTAGCAATTCCAATTAGCTTTGTCTGAAAGCTTAAGTGAAAAGCTTGCGGCTCGAGCTTCTTTGGCACTCCTTTGGTGTTTTCAAAAATTTTCACGTGCATATTTATCTCCAGACACCATGTTATTAAGATTATCATTATGATTCCGATAATGATTATGAATATGATAATGGTAACGATAATGATAATGATTACGATTACCATTAAAGAGAGATTATATAGACAGGCGGGTTACATCACCTACCTTGTTTTTTTGTATTTTATTGAAAGGGGATGTGTATGACAAAAACCTTTTTACAGGGAATTTCAACACATTGGGTCGATTATTTAAACGAAGTCCAACTTAAACCGCGGATTAAGAATTCTTTCGTCCCCCAGACATCTTCAACAATTGGTTATTTTAACAAGAGAAAAGTTAATTTATACAACAGGATAAATTAAAGTTAATGTGACAACCATAGACCCGCCTTTACCAGTAATCGTGCCAGCTCACTTCCTTTCAGGGGTTACTTCCTGAATGTGACCCCTGTCACACTAATGTTTCGCTCAGCCAATAAGATGCCAGCTATCACATGAAGAGTTGATGCCTATATTTTCGCGTCCAGCTCAACAAAACAGCACATATTCTTCTCTTCGTGGAACAAAATGCTTTTTACTTCTAGCCTTGATTTTTCTTCAAGAATTGGAATTT
>JAKSDK010000022.1 GCA_022360095.1 Phycisphaerales bacterium | reverse complement strand
CCCAATTTAGTATTTTATGAGCAGCTTTGTTTGTTTCACTGTCAACTACCAAAACTGTGAACACCTAAAATATTTCTGGAACCTTTATTGTGTTATGAAAATCACAGCAAAGATCATGACACATGAGCTTAAGCCACAAAACCACAAACCAATAATAATTATAATCTCATTGTTTGCAGACTAGTCTTTAGGTTTTTTAAAATGCCTGATCTTTATTTAAGTATCAGAACAATAAGTAATATTTACAAGTTTAAATTATATCGTACTGTTTACAAATTAAAAACAGTTACTAAATATATGTCCACGATAGGAAACTATTTACAATTGTGGATAATTTAAAAGTGGGAAAAGGAAATCAAGCATTACTAAGACAAAAAAACTATCAAAAATCTAGGCCTAAAATTATGAATGCCTGATTGGCTTTTTCCTTGCAGCACAATAGCATTCCAGAAATATTTCTGGCTCCAGTTGTTCAAATGTTAGATAGTGTTATACACTGGATAAATCATCATCCAGCAGAGAAGTATTAGAGAAACTAATACATTATTGCATTATCCACTGGATAGTGATTTATTCAGTGGATAGCATTATCCACCTTTCGAAAAACTAGGCCCTGGTGGTGACTGTTTTGTTGGTTTCACAGTAAGGTTACATGTAACTCAAAAGTGGATATCTCTATCAAACTAGGTACATGTACTGTGCGTAACTCATTCATCCATGCCACTGAGAGCTTCTTGAGCTGTTTTCTGGTCGACCCTACTTGCAAAAAAAGTCAAAACTGTCCAAAGCATTATTTGTAAGTCAAGCACTATGCTACCTTCTGTTCCTGATGGTAAATTGTAGCTTCTGAAGTTTGCCAAACTGTAGAAGGCAAACTTTCAATCCTACCTCCATTGATTAGTAAAGCAACCTTCCCACTTTTTGAAAATAAGACTAACCTATTGTAATCTTTCTATTTATAGATGTGTCGCATCATGCACCTTGCTTGCATGATGATCAAAAGTTAGATTTGATAGTTGTTGTTGACTGTGCTACCACAAATTCTGCCATTCTTGGGCAGCTCAAGACACAGCTAAAGCATATGGTGGATGCCATGTCCAAAAAAAGTGCCCATTTCCGTCTGGCAATAATCAGTT
>JAKSDK010001230.1 GCA_022360095.1 Phycisphaerales bacterium | reverse complement strand
GCGCCGATCAGGTTTGTGCGTGCGAGGCGGAGGCTGCGTGCGATCGAGTTCGGCGTGTAGCCGACCTGCGCCGCAGCATCTTGGACGCGTTTCCGGGTCTCTTCGCGAACAACCGCGCTGTTATTGAATGTCGCCGAAACCGTCGCGATCGACACATTGGCAACGCGAGCAACGTCTTTTATGGTTGTCAAAGCAATTTCTTCGAAACGTTTTAGATAGCGACACTATAGGCTATTTTTATCGATAACGCCAATAAATTCGATGATTTTAAGATTTTTTCACTAAAATTTCTGCTGATTAGACGTTTACAAGCTTATAAAATCTTCATAGGATCAAAACGTTTCGATTTTAGCTGTATCGCTTGTTTGATGCCCCATACGGTGATGATGGGTGCATTCGATTTGGATGTTGGAGGAGTGAATGGACGCATCAGGTTTGCAGTCGTTGGCATTGCCGGAGAGTAAGAAAGCGTGGTTCGTCAATGATCGCTTCGGTATGTTTATTCACTTTGGCTTATATGCCCTTCCGGCACGTCACGAGTGGATCAAGAACTTCGAAGAGCAGAACGATGAAGATTATCAGCGCTACTTCGACAATTTCGATCCCGACCTTTACGACCCTGCCACCTGGGCAAGACGTGCCCGCGAGGCGGGAATGAAATATGTGGTGCTGACCAGCAAGCACCATGAAGGATTCTGTCTTTGGGACACCAAGGCAAGCGACTACAAAGTTACCAACACGCCTTATGGCAGGGACCTGATCAGGCCCTTCGTTGAGGCGTTCCGGGCCGAGGGCCTGCGTGTTGGTTTCTATTATTCACTGCTCGACTGGCATCATCCCGATTTCACGGTCGACCCGCGCCATCCCCAGCGCAACCATCCCGACGCGGCGGTCCTGAACCAGGGCCGTGACGGGCGCCGCTATGCCGAATATATGCGCGAGCAGGTGCGCGAGCTGCTCACCTGGTTCGGCAAGATCGACATTATGTGGTTCGACTTCAGCTATGCGGACTGGATGCTCGGCGACCTTGTCGGCAAGGGGGCGGAGGACTGGGAGAGCGAGGCTATGATGCGTCTCGTCCGCGAACTGCAGCCCGATATTATTATCAACAACCGTCTCGGCCTTGACGAACTGACGCCGGACGTCACCACGCCAGAGCAGTACATGCCGCGGGCTGCCCCGCTGCACAATGGTCAGCCGGTGACCTGGGAGGCGTGCCACACCTTCAGCGGCTC
>JAKSDK010000961.1 GCA_022360095.1 Phycisphaerales bacterium | reverse complement strand
TTCCTCCGTATTCCAGATTAAAATCATTGATATGTAGCTGTACGTAATAGCCTGGAGGAGCCTCGATCAGCCATGTACAGAGCACGTTATTTGGATAACAACCGGGATAACCAGGACTATGAAAGCTAGGGTAACTTGACGCGTAAAGGTGAGCTCCGCAAGTCCCTAAGAAAAGAAAATAGAAAATCATTTTGGTTGGCAAATCTAAAGTGGAGCTGCCAAACCAAATAAAAAAAAGCAGAAACCCAGATTTAAGAGCGCTTGTAGCTAGAATTGTCCACATAATGTTGTCAAGGTTTAAGTAATGCGTAATGTTTGTGACTGAAATATTCTCCCAAAGTATAGGATCATCCAGACCGGCATACCCCTAAATGTGGACCTTTTAATAAAAATATACAACAGGGACACTAAAATTGACACCTGGATTATACAATGTCCTTTGTCTCAAAGCTGTAAACGCCAGTTAGCATCTCATATCGTGATTACCCACAATCAAAACATTAAGTCGAATTGAGAACTGAAATGAACATCTCTGATTCGTATCTACTTATATATAAAAAATAGCTTAACTTTCCGAGGTCATGATTTTTTAGCATAGAAAAACCTGCGTTAAGTGCCCCAAAAAACCATTTAAAAACTACCACTGAATTCACGCACTGACCTGGTATAAAAGACACACCTACGCTGACGGAAGGTGAAACACTTGCGCTAGTGGAAGGTGAGGTAGAGGCAGACATACTTTGTGAAGCAGAGGCGGATGCACTTATGGACAATGACGGACTTTCAGACTTGCTCGTCGAAGCTAAAGCGCTTGAGCTTTCGGATGCCGAAACACTTAGTGACATACCTGTCGAGGCTGAAAGTGAATTTGAATTGGTTTGATATTAGGAATAATCGGACTTATTGCCGTGTTATACAGCTACCCCACTGAAAGGCAGTTATTGTACAAATAATAACTTTGTGGACCCTAAAGGCATGAACGCAAACTCACTTGCTGGAGAGTTATGTTTTTGCCCGAAAAGGTATATCCTTGAAAAATATATATTATTGACAGACTGACGTAAAATTCAAAGCTTATTGGGTATAGATAGGGCATATTTGTTCTCTTGAACATTATTAAGCCTGGTAATTGGGGATGAGTGCCGACTCTATAAAGTTAACGTATGTTTAAAACGCGTAAATCGGTATTAAAAAACTAATCTATTATGAGAGCTGCTTTTAAAATTATATTAAAGGACATTCGTTCTATTATTTCATGGCAACTTTCATGGAATGTTTAACTTATACGTAGGGACTGCCCCCTTAAAACGGGGTTTTAACAAATACGAGTTACCCATCAAAGGGGATTGTAAATTGTGAAATAAAGACTTAATTAAAAACATTATTCGATAAGAGATCACAGTATACAATCATAGGTGAAAGTTAATTGCAAATCCATAGATAAAAAAAACTATATTGGAGAAAAATATAAAAAAGCCCTAGGCTGATACATAGCTTAAAAAAAAATAAAAGGTGCCTAATGTAATTTACTTTACAGTAAATTCGGGACAGCATGGTTCTCATATGCCGCCGATTTATCTGCGACGTAGCCGCCGGTACCGACGTCTGGGCTACTTCCCGGACGAATGAGAACAAGCGCCGCCGGCAACTAGAGACATCGTAGAGCTTTACCGCCTGCATGCCTGTGAAGTTGAACTTGAGTCAACTTCACAGGCAGGCCGGGGATGAGCAATGTTGCCGGCCACTTCTGTTTTCATATCGGAACAGTATCCGAGGCAGTACCGGCTGCCATGTCGCAGGTGCATCGACGGCATGTGAGAACCAGGCTTTACTTTTCATTCAAAAGTTTTTAAGTCAGTAATTTCAACCATTACAACAATTATACTACTACATGATAATTTTCTGCTATTTGACTGGCTTAGAGCAGTGGTATTTTAACTTAATTTGAAATACTCACATGCATGTGAAAATTAGGAACCTTTTGCGGGTAGTAGTATAAACAAATAATAGCATGATTTGTACGTGATATTTGGCATAAATACCACTTGTGATATATTTTCAAAATTGTTTTACGTAATTTCGAGAGCCGTTAGGCGAGTGAAATTTGAGACAATTTCGAAATATCACAAGTGGTATTTATGCCAAATATCACGTACAAATCATGCTATTATTTGTTTATACTACTACCCGCAAAAGGTTCCTAAT
>JAKSDK010001044.1 GCA_022360095.1 Phycisphaerales bacterium | reverse complement strand
TGACGCTCCCAAATTTGTGTTGCTAAGTTTCTTCACCCTTATAACGGCGATTTGTCTGAAATTTGGGCAAAAACGCTGCCAAAGAATGTAAAAAGTCTGCTTCCGGTTGATGTGCGTTGCTCAAACCTTTGCTTAAGCTCCCTACTTAGTAGCCTAACCTCATTCTGATCAGAAGAGTTGAAGCCACATAGCTCATCCTGATTGATGCGTGAATATACCGCTAATGTGGTCAGCGGTGTAATGAACAAAAAATAGAAGAAAAGGTTGGTTGCAAATGTAACCCAGCCAAACTTTTTCCTGAAAAATACACAAAGTATATAAATTACTCCAAGGTTTGTCATTAAGATAGTTATTTTTTCAAATTAATTATTGCTTCCTAAAAACATTGTGGGTGACTTGACAGGAGTGAAACCATAAACTAAGCAACTGAGAATCCCATTTCTTTTTAAAAACGAAGGTTAAAGTAACATAACTACCAACAACAGTCTTGAAAACATGTAACCATTAAAGATACCATTATAGCATTTTTTGGTATAAAGAAGAATTATTGAAAATGACTACCGCTCATTCAATTATAAATACCAAATGTTTCTCTATATATAAGATGTCCATAAGTGTGTCAGAAGTGAGAATGATTTCATTTGTTAACAAAACTTCCTGTAATATATTCTATTGCGGTGGTTGAAGATCACGAAAAGCATTATGAACGGACTTACCATTTGGTGTTTAACAAATGAAAGCTAATCGGATGAGTAAGGCAGCGTTCTCGGTGATGAATGGCCATGGTCTAGGATGAATTTAGAGAACAAAAATGTTAACAGCTTATAGGTATACAGCTTTTAATTTCATGAAAAGCATAATGACACTGGGTTAATAATAACGATGATAATGATAATGTGATTATTGTTGATGTTGATGATAATAAAATTGATGTTGATGATGTTGATGATGCTGATGATGATGATGTTGATGTTGATGTTGTTAATGTTCATGTTGTTGATGCTGATGACGTTGATGATGACGATATTGATGTTAATGTAGTTGATGTAGATGTTGACGTCGGTGATGTAGATGATGATGATGTTTATGTACGTGTTGATGTTGATGATGACTACGTACGATCGTGATTGTGATGGCATTTTTGAGTTTAATGTGAAACAACTATAATTTTCGATTACAGTTATCGTCAATATGGTTATAATGAAGGCGACCGTGATGCATCACGTTCTAACTCATTGTTACCTCTATTAAAGCCATAGAGCTCAGATGCTGTTTATCCTCAGAGCTTTTCTTTTTATTGCTGATTACATTAACTTCTTCTTTGGAAG
>JAKSDK010001727.1 GCA_022360095.1 Phycisphaerales bacterium | reverse complement strand
TCGAGCAGTTTGCTGAGAAACTGGATATCGAACTGTTTTGCTGTATTGTCGAGATTGAAAAATTGTAAATAACTTAGAACCTGTTTAAAAATTTTTAATTAATCTGTGAATGTTGCTTATATAGACAAATGCAGCGGCTGAATCTGTTTCACATTCATAGTCTTTGCTCAGGCGCCGGTCCCAATTGCACCATCCAAAAGTCCTTTCCACTTTCCACCTTTGGGGAATGACTCTGAATTTACTTACATTGGAAATGGAAAATATTTCTATCATCCACCCATGGCACACAGCAGCTATCGTAATCAGGATTCCCCTATATGCACTGCCGGCAATTATTTTAAAAATCCTGCAATATTTTTGCTCAAACAATTCCTTCAATAAATTGACGGCGCCTTTACTGTCATGGGTTCTTGCATTGTGAACGATAACCGCCAGAATACAGCCCAAAGTGTCAACTATAATATGGCGCTTCCTCCCCTTTATCCATTTCCCGCCATCGAACCCTTTCTCCGGTACGCCCCATTCACTCGACTCAACTGTCTGGGAATCAATGATCCCGACGCTGGGACTCGGTTTCCTGCCTTTTTTTAGCCTAAACAGTTCTACCAGGGCTTTATTTATTCTGGCCCAAGTCCCGTCCTTCGTCCATTTTCTGAAATAATAAAAGCAGCTAAGGTATGGAGGGTATTCCTTGGGGGCCAACCTCCACTGGCAACCTGTCCGCTTTAAATAAAATATCCCGTTGATAATATCCCGCAGGGAATACTTCCTTTTTCGTTTGTCGTTTAGAATATCTTCCATAACTTCCCATTGGGAATCGGTTAAATCTGTTGAGTACATAACTTGGTCGTTTTTACCCAATAAGATATAGCGATTCCCGCTCTTATTCAAAAACGGCTTTAAAATTTTTAAACAGGTTCTAAGTCTCGCTCTTGTTTATCTTTGGTGTTGATAAATATTAAATGAAATAGGCATACTGTTTCGTATATGTTTCTAATAACAACAGCAATGATGGTAGGATCGATTACCTTATCAATTAAATCTTCAATATTATTTGATTTTAAATGTCGTCTTTCTAATGTCTTTTTAACATGCGTG
>JAKSDK010000783.1 GCA_022360095.1 Phycisphaerales bacterium | reverse complement strand
TATAGGTCGAATGGCTCTCGATAATGTGACGTCACATTTTTCCACTATGTTGGAACCGATCTCGTCAGCCAGTTTCCTATCCAGTCTTTCTATTATCCATGCTGTTTGAGCGTCGAGTGAGCATATTTTGCTTGTCCCTTGGTCCTTTTTTTATCGAGGTGACTGCAGTGTAGCTCTGGTGTTGCTAAAAAATTGCCAAAAATCCAAAAAGTTGCTTCCGAAATTTCTGAATATTTTTATTTAGTATATACTAAAACAGTGGATAGTGTTTTTCGGGCGCTCTGATTGCCTACTCAATCAGTGAATATCCTACACTATTCACTGATTCACCAGTTCCTCCGAGCGCTCTCGGGCGACTGCTTATGAATGCAACGGCTTGATAAAGTCGTTGAAGGGTATTAAATAGTTCGTCCGGTGATTTAATCAGGACGTGGTGGTTGCTAGTAAGGATTGGCGAGCATGGCAAAAGAAAAGTTTGAACGTACTAAGCCGCACTGTAATGTTGGTACTATTGGTCACGTTGACCACGGTAAGACGACACTTACGGCTGCGATTACAAAAGTACTGGCGGAAGCCGGTTCCGGTGAAGCAGTAGACTTCGCGAACATCGATAAGGCTCCGGAGGAGCGTGAGCGCGGTATCACAATCTCAACAGCACACGTTGAGTATGAGACAGAGACACGTCACTATGCACACGTTGACTGCCCAGGTCACGCTGACTATGTGAAGAACATGATCACAGGTGCTGCACAGATGGATGGTGGTATCCTTGTTGTTAACGCAGCCGACGGACCAATGCCACAAACACGTGAGCACATCCTGCTTGCACGTCAGGTTGGTGTACCAGCGCTTGTTGTGTTCCTGAACAAAGTTGACCAGGTTGACGATGAAGAGCTTCTTGAGCTTGTAGAAATGGAAGTTCGTGAACTTCTTTCTGACTATGAATTCCCAGGCGACGATATTCCAATCATCGCGGGTTCAGCGCTTGCTGCGCTTGAAGGTCGTGACGACAACATCGGTAAAGAAAAGATCCTTGAGCTGATGGCTGCTGTTGACGAATATATTCCACAACCTGATCGTGCTATTGACGGTGCGTTCCTAAT
>JAKSDK010000115.1 GCA_022360095.1 Phycisphaerales bacterium | reverse complement strand
GTGATCGGAGATTGCTGGATCAGTCACGGATACATGTGAAATAAGATCATGGTCGTCAGATCTAGTGATCACGAGGTCAAGGGTGTGACCACTGTGATGAGTCTCCTCTTTATGTGTTGTTCAGGATTGAATGTGTCTAACAAGTCGAGGAATTTGACTGCGACAGGGTCACTAGAAGAGTCTACATGGAAATTCAGGTAATTTCGCTAAAAGGAAGGCTGGGTGATGTTTTGCTTACAGTTCGTATCGAAAAGTGTTTAAAACTTCAAGACTCACAACTAGTTTGTGCTTAAATTCGACAAAAAGGAAACCAATGATAACTTCACTAAAGCTCACCTACCTCCTCCCAGATACAGTTTAGGTAAATCTTTAAAGACGTCGCACACACCAAGTTTCTGCAAGTGAGACCTCTGGTTTATAGCCTCTTTTCCTGCACATATATATACCCGTGTATGTATATGAGCAAGGGAGCTCCGCCTCTCGTTGCTGACGATGAGCGATTGACAAATTTGTTAATAGACTACGCCCCTTTCTGCTCAGTCACAGGTCGCTGTATCCAGTTGCTATGATAACACGTCAATAATTCAGCTATCATCAAAACAATTACTGTTATTGTTTTAATTATTCACGCTTTTGTCGATTGTGCTAACAGAATTTTGATATAATTTAGCAAACAGAGCATATTTTTAAGCTTTTATCTAAATTTAGCATTCCAAGCAAAATTTAAACCCGTTGCCAGGTTTATTGGGGGCAGAACTTCAAAAAAAACATAACGTAATAAAATAAAGAAGAAACTACTGTAACTGACAAGGAAATTCAGGCGAGGAATGAAGCAAGAATTATACCACAAAACCAAAAGAGGTCAGCTACATGGAGTACACGAGTTAGGATGACTGCAACTTAAGAATAGTGTTTGGTGTTGACAATTTCGCAGTGAAAGAGGAAGTGTTCCAATGTCTCTAATTCTTCACTGCAAAAAGTAGCAACCAAATTTTAACGTTAGTATAACAGATTCTATGAGGTATTTGGTATTAAAATTCTTTTATCT
>JAKSDK010000925.1 GCA_022360095.1 Phycisphaerales bacterium | reverse complement strand
TGTTGTGACAGTTGTCACTGTTTTCATCATTGTCACTGTTGTACTCCTTGTCTACTGCTGTCACTGTTGTCACAGTTGTCACCGTTGTCACCCTTGTAACCATTGTCACTGTTTTCACTGTTGTCACTGTTGTCACAGTTGTCTTCGTTGTGACTGGTGTCACTGTTTTCACCGTTGTCACCGTTTTTACAGTTGTCATTGTTGTCACTGTTGTCACCGTTGTCAATATTGTCATTCTTGGTATCGTTGTCAGCGTTGTCACTGCTCTCACTTTTGTCCTAGTTTTCACCGGTACATCTCTTTTTACTGTTGCCACCTTTGTCACTACTGTCAGTGTTGTTACTGTTTTCATGTATGTCAGCATTGTCAGTTTTTTTTATCATTGTCACTATTTTTACTGTTGTCACTGTTGTCACGGTTGTCACCGTTGTCACTGTTTTCACTGTTGCCACACTTTGTCACTGTTCTCATTGATGTAACTGTTTTCTCGGTTGTCACTGTTGTCATTATTTTTAGTGTTGTCAGTGTTGTTACCGTTGTCACATTTGTCACAGTTGTCACCGTTGTCACTGGTGTCACTGTTGTCACAGTTGCCACTTTTGCCATCGTTAACACCGTTTTTACTGTTCTCACTGTTGTCACCATGGTCACCGTTGTCACTGTTGTCCATGTTGTCACTCTTGTCACTGTTGTTACCGTTCTCACCGTTCTCACTGTTTTCAGTGTTGTCACTGTTGTCGCTGTTGTCACCGTTGTCACTGTTGTCACCATTGTCACCGTTTTCACTTTTGTCAGTGTTGTCACTGGGCTAACGGTTTTTACCCTTGTCAATGTTGTAATTGGTGACAACCTTTTCACTGTTGTCACCGTTGTCACTGTTTTCACTGTTGTCATGGTTGTCACCGGTGTCATCATTGTCGCCATTGTGACCTTTGTCACTGTTTTCCCCATCGTCACTGTTGTCATCCTTGTCACTTTTATCAGTGTTGTCACTGTTGTCACCCCTGTCGCCATTGTCCCTGTTCTCACTGTTGTCAGTTTTTTCACTCTTGTCACCTTTGTCTTTGTTGTCACTGTTGTCACAGTTGTCTTCGTTCTCACTGGTGTCACTGTTTTCACCGTTGTCACCGTTGTCACTGTTGTCATTGTTGTCACCATTGTCACTGTTGTCACTGTTGTCACCGTTGTCAATGTTGTCACTCTTGGCACCGTTTTCACCGTTGTCACTGCTCTCACTG
>JAKSDK010000359.1 GCA_022360095.1 Phycisphaerales bacterium | reverse complement strand
TCGTCTGCTTGCATTGAGAGAAGTATTCCTGCGTAAGTCGGCAATTATGATGGAAACAGCATGAGGGAAATTATTGATCGAGATATTTTACCAATGACGGTTTTTTCCCCCAGAACAGGGCAGAGCTCAGTTTCCCATAGACTCTTCTGAACGGTCATTTTGGGTTAATGTCGGCTTCGTCTCTAAGAAAACGTACGCGTTCATCAATACTTTGTGAGCCTGTGCCCAGTTAGGTGATGTTTTCGGAAGAGGAATTTTGTTTAAGGTTCCGGATAACCCTCGGTTTAGCGCTGATCAGTTTTGAATTCGAGGAAGTGGACTCAGCAAACGAGGAATCAGTCAATTAAATTTAATATTTAGATTAAATTAAAAGTGAAAAATTGGCTTTTTCACTACACAAAACTAAACCCGCACCCAAAGACAGATGAAATTTATGGAATTTTCTAGTTAGTTTTTAGGTTGTGTAGTTGACAATCACCCAGAGAGTAAGTCACCTGTTAAGAACGTGACACTGATGTCATTGGCCAATGAATGAATGTTACAGAATGTCGTACCCCTGTGAGGGGTACAGTCATGAAAGATAATTAGACAAAATTTCTGTTGATACAGTAAGAATGCGGGGAATCCTACGATAACAGGAACATCAAGTAGCAATCGATAAACTGGATACAAAATTGCATCTTAAGGTATTTAATGGTACGAAAATTGATTAAAACACTTTAAATCCTGCGTGCAATGTTTTATTGGAACTTCCTCAACGACGAGAGTCAACCCAAAACATAATTTTCCGTGGATAGATTATTAAAATGACAGTAGGTGAGTTTAATAAAGACCTTTTTAAGTTGCCTCTGCCCCCGGTGGGAAGTCGATTCAGGCCCGCAATTACTCTAGTTAGGAAAGCCTCCCACAGAGAGAAAATCCTTTTGTGGCTTCTCCAGCGAAAATCAAACAAAGTAAGAGTTATTAAACAAAAAATGTATTTTTAGCTAAAATGCTAATAAATTGTTTATATCATTATTGCGGTAAACAAGTGCACTCTGTCGAACACGAGATCTGTCTCCAGACTAGAGAAGCCGACTTACTTTTT
>JAKSDK010000408.1 GCA_022360095.1 Phycisphaerales bacterium | reverse complement strand
GTTCTTCCTCCAGTCAGCAACAGCGCCATAAATCTTCAGTCATCATGTGACTGTGGACAAGAATTGGTCATTGTCTTTTCTACAATTTTTGGTTTGTTTTTTGTTGTGGCTGTTTTCTTTAATCTTTTCAAATGTGAAACATGTTTTCTTGTGAATTAGAAGTTATATTGAGGGGCGTAGAGAGGATTTTTCCAGAGGGATGCATAATAATCCACGATAATCTTTTTAAGTACTATTTTCATTTTTTGACTCCTCAACAATAGAAATATTCATTACAACTTTACTTACAATACTACTGATAAAATTTTAAAAAAAGACAGTTAAGCTTAAACAAGTTCAAAGACAAGTATCTTTCAATAAAACATCGAGATGGGATTATGCCCTACTTTTTTCTTGGCCTTTCAGTTTGGAGGGCGAAGACAGTGCATTTTATACACTTTAAAGGTCATCAAAGACGACCGGAGTTCACTGAAGTTAACGTTTGATGTTACCATGCTACAGAAAGCTTAGCTCAGCTATTCTGAAACAGTTAAATCGTGACAGTTATTTGACAATGCTTCCACTGCATCTAGTTTAGACTTATCAACTTAAATAACTGTGTTACAACTGTCTTTTTCATATGATCTTTCATCTTTTCGTTCTTCTTCTTCATCGAAATCTTCTCCAAGAAGCAAATTTTTGTGAGTAAAAAAAACGGCATCATATTCGTGTTTTCTCTCTGATTTGGGAGAATTTGATAAAAGATCAGAACACTGTTTTCCTGTAGGTTATCATTTTATTAATTCAAGTAACCTTTTCTCTTTACTATGTATTGATATTCTTGGGAGAAAATTGAAGTTAATTACTGAGATCTCTTTCCCACCCAAACAGCCAAGAACCTAGACGGCAGGTAGTCTCTATTGTTGCTCAAAAATCTCTTTGAGCAAGTTCGTTATATCAGCAGGTGAAAGCAGCGCGTTGCGCGGTCTCTAGTACGAGCGAAAAGAGAGGCTGCTCTGGCATGCAGCGTTTCTGTAGCCCGTAACTCTGGTAACGAAGAGTACAGATTGGCCGGTCTATAAAGTGATGACGTGCATCTGTTTTATTAACTGTTCATCAATAC
>JAKSDK010000208.1 GCA_022360095.1 Phycisphaerales bacterium | reverse complement strand
TGTTGTGACCCTGCTTTTTATCCACTTCTTGATTTTTTTGAATCTATGTCACTGGACGTTATGATAGAGACATAAATGATGTTTTAAAAAAAGTTTGGCTACTAATGAAGAAAAGGAGAGATTTTCATTTACTTAAACTTGTTTTCAAGGCTTTATGTTCGGATGCCTGTCTATCTTATCTTAAGATCAATGAGGTTGTCCGTCTGTTGCATTCTAAATGCTGCAAAAAGATTAGTTACTTCACCGGAGAATGGCATCTTTTAAGACAGTGCTGCACAACTTTTAAATATTCTTCCTGTTCAGACTGGAAATAGAACCGATTTTAATAGGCCATTTCCGAGTTCCAAAAAATCTCACTTTCAAACTCTTCTAAGCCCCGATTACTCCTAGTAACTAAAAATCATTTTCATATCAATGGCTACGCACTTAGCCTCGCTTTGAAAGTGAGATTTTTTGGAACTCGGAAATGGCCTATTACTTCTCATGTCGGTCGACACACTCTCGTATTCAGGAATTAATCAACACCCTGTAGCAATACTACACGAACAGACAGTAACAGTCACCTTTCATTAATAATATGATTACTAGCCTGAGAAAAAAAAGTCATATTCTGAAAATACAGAATTTAGCTGTTTAGTTGTTGTTGTTTTCTCTTTATCATGAATCATTTAATGTCCAAGGGACAACAATTGCAAACCGGGAAAACATTTTTGGGAATTGCTTCTATCTCTCTATCAACCGCCTCACTGTATTGTACATTGCTTTCTCCTTGGCGAAGTCTTTGTTTATGATGAAGACTAGATTATTCGCGCAAGCAAACGCCGAACGTTGCACTGATCATGACCGGTTTGCTTTCCAACCGGCGGTCTTAAATTCTTGATAAGCCAGAAACTCTGGTATTCTCTGGAGATGCGAAAATTGATTTGTATACCTCTTCTGAACAACTGAAGAGAGCTGTATGTCTACGAAAACCATTTAGCGAAAAGAGTTATTCTCTTGATTCGATGCATGCAAAAGCGAAAATTAAAATAGAAGGGTGCCCTT
>JAKSDK010000518.1 GCA_022360095.1 Phycisphaerales bacterium | reverse complement strand
TGTAATACATATGTACAGTATTCAGCACAAAAGACATAAACTGACTGCAACGAAAAGCGATGGAGCACGTGCACAATGTAACGCGATACAGATCTATATACCAAACACTTGTAATTGATACCCCAGTAAATTCTAAAACGGGAATGTCATAAGCTATAATTTAAGAATAATACAAGAATATTTTCAGCCTAAAATCGGCAGAAAAATAACAATATTCAGCCTGGGCCGGAAAAACAACATTCTTATAAAAAAAAAAAACGTAATTCTTCAGCTGTTGATTGCTCAAAACGTACTTCCTGCTTTGTTCACTTCGGTCGGGAACTTTCATGTTATGCACTGTATTGGGTTTATATTCAGGTCTCACAGCTGCGCGTAACATGCTTGGACGAAAAGAAGAGATCAATACTATTCCTTTCTTTTGGACTTCCCAATACGGCAAGAGCATCCGATATTGTGGTAAGTTAAACTCATTGTTAGCTCATCTGCAACATCGATTTGTTATTATTTTAGATCTGAAACTATGATAACAAAGTCCCTGTGCATACCTCTGTTTTAATGTATGCCAAGGGATGTATGTACCGAAGTCATGACTTTTTGACTGGTCATGACTGGTTTTGGTATGCACTTTGATGGTGGAGAAAGTTTAGATTTTTTGACTGGTTTTAGTATTTATTTTGATTGGTGAAAAAATCGTTGCTGAATGTTTCAGCGAATCACAAAGTCATCACCAGTTTTGGTTCAGGTGCTGAAAACTGAGCGACATTTTTCAGCCAATCAAAAGCGTAAGCGTAGCAATCCTAAGTCGAGGATGGCCCTTGTAACCAGCTACCAGCTTTTGAATCTTCATTGGAAAATAACTTTACCATGTTGAGTTGTTGAAATCATTTTGTTTTGTTTCACTCGCCCAGCGAGGCAGCAACACAGTTTCTTGGAGACTAAATACTTGACCATAACAATCATGTAATTACTTTCGATACTCAACTGTAACGTGCTATATCCCCAAAACAACCATTTGTTTTGTTTTGCTGTGTCTTAGCCTTCTCGACGTGGTGACATTTAGCTGCCTTTAATTCACTCTCTGATTTCAGGTCACGCAAAATCTTTTGATGATGTTATCATCGAAGGAGATGTAGATGAACAGAAATTCACAGCTTACTATGTCAAGTGAGTCTACTAGGTTTCTTTGATGCTGCTCAGTCCACGCGCCAGTCGTTAACGTACTGGTTTTGATTCGTTTCCTGTAACGCACTTTACACTCAAGACAGCCTAAGAGAAAGCCTGTACACCATAACAGTAGCTGTAGGGCAAACTAGAACGACACCTAATAGGCGTGGTCTATCATATTTCTTTATCGTTTAGAAGTCACTTACAGGCAGTAGTAGCAGT
>JAKSDK010000078.1 GCA_022360095.1 Phycisphaerales bacterium | reverse complement strand
GTTCGCCCGGCGGCTGTGCTTCCACAAAAGCCGCCAACTCGGCAGAGGAAGCGGTAATCCGTATGGTTCGGGAGAGGCCCGACGATGAAACATTGCCGGCAAGCGTGCCGTCCTGAATTGCCGTTTCGAGCTTCTCAGCATCGGCGAAGTACAAGGCAAGCACGCCGTCGTCGCTCAGGGTGTAGCGCATGAGATGGAACCCATTGAGTTCCTCGACCGATTGTCCATCGTTTTCGGTCCAATAGACGTTCAAGTAGCGCCCGTTGGCAAGCTGCGAACTTGTGACATCGAACTCCGCCCAGCCGCCGTCGGGTTCGCCGGTCGTTTGAACCGTGACGAGGATCGCTTTTATTTTGCGCTCGACCGTTTCCACGAAATGCAGAAAGACCGGTTCTTCCTCATCTTCGATCGTGCCGATCCAAGCGCCCATGAGGCGACGGTCCAACGGCTCGGTTTCGGATGTGGGCAGGGGGTTTTGCGCCGTGGGCAAGCAAGCGGCAAGGGCCAATGCGAGGCCTAGACTCCAGACGGCCCGAAATGCCCCGTAAAATCCGCCAAATACAGCGCGCATGTTTGACACCCCCGCCGAAACCGCCACATCTCGTTTATGTCATCGAACGATTTGGGCCGAACTAGGGCATGATCATTTTTCAAGGAAATTGATCATGCCCTAGATTCTTTGTTGATCGCGCGATCTGACGGTTAACCGGGTGCCACTTAACCTGATCGCGCTCTGAGACCATAGGTTAATCCAATGGTTCGCGTCATCATGCCAACTTGCGGCCCAAATCCAGGTTTTGTATGGGCGTAGGGCCGTGGGTTGCGAATGCGCGGCCCAGATATGTCGGAGTGAATGAATGACGCGTCGTCGCCGTCGCTTAACATTGATCATCGCCGGACTGGCCACCTTGTCGGTCGCGGCTTTGCTGGTCCTCACGGCTTTGGAAGACAACATTGTGTTCTTCTACAGCCCGTCGGAAGTGGCTGCCCGGGAGATCCCGGCAGAGCAGCTCATTCGGGTCGGCGGCTTGGTGGCTGAGGACAGTGTCAAACACGGCGCGGCCGACCTGGTGGAATTCGCGGTGACCGACGGGGCAGAGACGGTGCGCGTTCAGTTTTCAGGATCGCTGCCGGATCTCTTTCGGGAAGGCCAAGGCGTGGTTGTCGAGGGAGCCTTTAACAATGCGAAACT
>JAKSDK010001794.1 GCA_022360095.1 Phycisphaerales bacterium | reverse complement strand
TGCTTCATGTCTAACTGGCAGCCCTCTGTGATGGAGCACACTTGTCTTGTATTACTACAACTCTTAAGAGGTGATATACTACATGCTGAGGGCTATTCAGGTATCCGACGAGTGTTGTTGGATAAACCATGCGAGCTGTTTACTGTGGATATTCAACAGGGACTGTCATATCTGAGTAATGGAGGTGCTCTTTTGGATGTTGGGTCCTTAAGACCGTGAGTATGGACATAACTATACTGCTTTGTTCTTTTTTAAATAGTATTTGCTGCTTTTTCATCTTAGTTCCGTTTAAGTGACATTATCAGACCTAGTTCTTGAGCGCCTGTCACTCTTGTACCTGTAGGGCGTGGCCGAAGGAGGAACTTTGAACAATTTTCTGGGTGAAAACGTGCACGAATGAGAAAAGTCAAAAACCTGAATGACTATTCGTATCTAGTAAAGATAACGAAGCTGAAAAACCCTTCAGAACACTCTAAAATTATATATTTTTGTATTACCAGAGAAAGAGTAACCTGAGGTCAGGCGTTATTATTTTTTTTTTTTGCTTCTTTGCTTCTTCTTTTGTCCCGAAAGCAGATTACAGAGATAAAGGCAGAGGACATGATCGCAGGCTAAAGAAAGAGTTACAGTCTGTACTTAATCCTGTCATAATGATATTTAAAGTAGACTATATCAGGACTCTTACTATTATTTTTTTAATTTCATTTCAGCCCTACACAGCTTCCCTCGTTATCAGAACATGAAGGAGTTATACCAAGTCCGTCACCCTCTGTACCAGATTCTCATCATTCAATAGTGTCAAGGCCCGTCAGTAGAAGGACTGCTGCTGTTAGCACCCCAATGCAGTCTGATCCTGAAGAGTTGTGGGTAGAGAGAATTGAGAACTCACCTGCCATAGAAGCAACAACCAATCGTGAGCCATTTGATGTGTACATAGATGAAGTCCGGTTTATACCTGATGCTGCCACTGTTATCAAGGTGCGTAGGAAAACTCTTTTTTTTACTGTCGTTCAATATACCCTCTCAATTTTTTTCAACTTTTTTTAAAGAGCAATAAGCGAACATTCATCATCCATCGACACCGCTGTAAAGATCGCCTTAAAATAAAGTAACTTACCAAGTTTAAAGGAGATACGTCTAAAGAGAGCGAAGATATACATGAAGCTTTGCAAAGATGCAAAATTTTGCAGACGTTTGTATGGTGAGGGGCACGAACCCCACCATACAGACTACTGTAAAATTTCCCAACATTGCAGAGCTACATCCTCGTTAATTTACAACAAATCACTTTAAACTTGGATACTTTACTGAATTTAAGGCGTTCTTTCTAGCCGTGTTGACGGATTTTTGCAAACTAGTCCTAGTCAAAAGTTGAAAAACCGTGAAAGGGTCTACAGGTCTTGAACCAGCGTGAAATTAATTCAAAATTTACTAGTTAACTCGTGTGAAGTTAGGAATAAACCCCGTGATACCTCAAACAGTCTCTGTCTCCGCTGATGGGTTTTGTTTCCCTGAACTTTAACATCAGGTTACTGGTCGAATCTTAGGACCTTTTTGGAAGAAACCTTCCACACTGGACGTTCCTGATATTGAGGCCTTTCCCCTATTGCAGTCCTGGGCACGATGTCCTAAGTTTCAATTTAGGTACAGTGTCAATGT
>JAKSDK010000056.1 GCA_022360095.1 Phycisphaerales bacterium | reverse complement strand
GTGCGGGTAAAAAATTTCACTACATCCTCAGCTGTTTTCTCGTAACTTTAAAAATAAAGAAAATTTTGCGTTTATTATTTACCTATTTTTTATTTTACTACATTGATCCTCAGGGTTTTTGTTGCTCATTTGAATGTCTCTCTAAAAAGGAAGTAACTTCTTGCGGCCATTTTAAGAGACTTCTGCGGTCTTTATTTTCACGTTTACCAGGGGAAGGGAAAAGTTCGTTTCTTTGTAAAGGTCCAACTTTTAAGTTGTTAATTGTATTTTCAAAATATTCCTATATCAAACATGCAATGATATATATTTTCTTTTATTCCATGATCAAATCAACAGTTTGGACCCATACAAATACTTCTACTTCTCCTTTCTTTTCGTGATCTTTTTTGTGTCAAAATTTGTGCCTCTTGAAATTATTTGAATAGCTGGAAGATACACTGTAGCTAAAGTGTCTTTGCTTGTACTAGAAGGCAGAGAATAAGATTAAAAAAGATACTGTTAATTTTTTTTGGAATGAAATAATTATATGCAAAGTTGGTATATATATCACATAAACATTTTGGACCCGTACAAAACACTGAATGAGAGATCTGAGTGTTTGATATGTTACAAATAACCCTTTAATGATGATTGATAAAAAAGCTTTCATCATTGCTGTCAAAGTGTAATTTTTTTGAGTTAGGGATTGTGTACCTACTTAAAGCTAAAATCCATCAGGCCAGTTTTGTACATACAGTGTAAAGGGCCCCTTTTAAAATTATTGTATTAAAAAGCATACACTGTCTTGAAATTTCTTGAAATTTGCTGTTTCTTTTAGGTACCCTTATGGAACTTGGAATTTCCCCAATAGTTACATCTGGACTGATTATGCAGGTATGGGTTGACTGCAATTATACTTAAAGCATCTTGGGTATTTACATTCGAACTGGTCTAATCTAACTTGAAAAAAATATCTCAGCTCCTGGCAGGTTCTAAAATCATTGAAGTTGGTGATAGTCCTAAAGACAGAGCTCTCTTCAATGGATCTCAGAAATGTAAGTACCTTCCAAGGTAGCATAATTAGGTTGCCAGATCTTAGACTACACCAAATGCACTTGGCATTAGTGTTTTAGGACCATCAAGGTATTCAGTTCCTAAAATGTCAATGCTTTTATGAACTTTGTACATTAGAGTTGGAAATTGCTGGAAATTTACCTTACAATTTTCTAAACTGCAATACAGCATTTGATTTTGTTTAAAAAGTACATGTAGTTTAATTTGCAGGCATTATGCCTGATGTTCAGTGTACAGTCAAACATCAACTGTATAGTATTATGCTGAAAATTATGCTGGCATAATCTGCCAGACGCTACCCAGTCCCTCGGTATGTATCAAAGGAGCTAGGATATATGGGGCTCAGAGGAGTTTACTGTCCTTGACAGAGCTATAATAAACAATGCGCTGATTAAGAGTTCTTTTCTACTAGTATTTGGCATGATTATTACCATTGGCCAGGCTGTGGTGTATGTTATGACTGGAATGTATGGTGACCCTTCTGATCTTGGCCCTGGTATCTGCCTTTTGATTATCATTCAGGTAACTTGAGACATGTTCAT
>JAKSDK010000392.1 GCA_022360095.1 Phycisphaerales bacterium | reverse complement strand
TGATAGCTCTACTCAATATTTACTTTGATTAATCCATTTATTTACATAACTTTGGTTTGCCAATTTTGGCAGGGTCACCACCACCACGCATGTCACCAATACTACTGTAGGCCCATAAGAGTCCCCTTCCCCCATGAGAGATAGACAACACCACCAAGGTCTATGTTTGCTACTGTTCTATGTCCCCTTCCAGATAGGATGAAGGAGATGAGGTCAATGGCTTAATGACACTGCCCAATGCAGTGTTCTTACCAGGATTTTGTTCACTGGGGTCTACAGGACCCACAGAGAGGCAGAAAAGCGGGTCCTAATATTATTTTTAGATACAGTTTACTCAATGTTTTCACAGGTCTGAGTCTTGGATAATGATGGGTGTTTTCTAAAGACACCATAACCAATTAAATTTTGGCTCATATTATATGGAAATGTACACATGTGTAGGTATGTTTATGTACATTATGTAATAGGTTTTTTTCCTTCTTTGTGCCTGTGGGACCCCTTGGGCTAATTATAGTGCGGCATTTCCGGAAAAAGAGCAGCAATGCCGCAATGCCACAGTCTGGTAAGAACACTGCCAATGACACAATCATCTGAACTGAGACAAGATCTTAAATTACAACCAGCGTGATCTTTCCAGTTTTTTAAAGACCCTGGTTGTTGGTCTGCACAGGGTTTGAACCAATGCCAGGGTTCATACAAAAAATTGCAACCATTTTTCAAGGACTTTTCAAGGACTACATTAGATTTTCAAGGACCACCTACTAGAGATACAATTTCACAGATTGTACAAAAATGTACCTTCCCAGTCTATTCTAATAAGAGTTTAAGGCTTGAACTGTTTGCTTCACCAGCTTCTCTACATTCCCTAAAATTCAAGGACTTTTCAAAACTGTGCGAACCCTTCATGTCCTTCCATGCAGACTGGCCAAATCTCAACTGAGCTAACCGGGGGGCAGTTAATGCCACCCTATGTCAGTTGATGTGTACATATTATTTGTAACTATGTTGTGTAATGTTTCAAATTTTATTGCACTCGTTATTGCACTGAATGATACATTGACTTGTAAACACAATGTGAGTCTGCTGTAAAGTACAAAGCATAATATGCAAAAAATGGGTTTCATACTTCATTAGCTGTTCTGAACATCATAACATACACAACTTACCAGTGGTTTAAATGGTGAAAAAGCTGATACAATTGATGCCTTTTATTAAAGCCCTTTTCTTTGGGTATCTCCTTGTGATAAGCATCATAAAATGCCTCGGAAAAGCCACCAAACATTCCTGCTATTGCCAAATCAAATTCATGATGGCCATAAAATGAAGCTGGATCAAATACAACTGCAAGCATTA
>JAKSDK010000762.1 GCA_022360095.1 Phycisphaerales bacterium | reverse complement strand
TGGTGCCATTGAATGCTGAAATAAATGTACATGTACAAGCTACTGCAAAAGTTAAGGAACTAATGAAAAATTTTTGTTTACTCCATCACAGGTGACCTCTCTGTCAGTTCAGCTTTTCACTGTTCCCACAATAGTAAGTTACTTCATTACTGACCCTGTGTTACTCTTATTACAGTTTTTGGAGTTGATGGAGTGTGGCAAAGTTACACCATTTACCAAGCAAAGCATCACTGTCTAGCCTTGTAAAATTTTATGCTTACAAGATGTTATGCACTTTTACTGTCAGACCACTTAAGCATTCAGTGTATGCATGACCAGCTAAGACTGTTGCAGTTGGAAAACTGTACTTTGAAAACCACCAGTTCATAATTCAAATTTTAATATCCCGCCCGGTTTCTCTGTACTCTCTTTGTACTTTTACAGTGTATCTAACAGTAAAACTGTCCAAGGGTTAGTACAGTCAAGGCTGTCACTTTTAAAGGAACGGGAGGTAGGGGTTTCCCTTGAGCTTCTATGAGCAACACCCATAGGTACTTTAATAGGAAAATAATAAAACCTAATTTAACATCATGTTGAAAATAAAAAAAACTGATTTCCAAAACAACATTGGCAAAACTGTCCAAGGCTGTCATCCTTCGGCATTTTCAATATTGCTGATCAGTATGGCATTTCTGTGGAGCGTGAAATTCAGAAAAACTAGAAAATCTTGATAAAAGTAATCTTAGATTTATATTAGGTGACTTTGAATCTACCTATAACATTTTATTAAGCAAATTCAATTGTGTTTCTTTATACAACAGACATACATGTACATACACAATATGCTAATTTTGCAAGTATTAATTTTCACGATTTCCACCACTGGGAAAAAATAATTATGAAATTTAATATTTCCGAAATTTAATACTTGTGAAGATTAAAATCGGGAAATTTAATACTAGACATATTAATGTCCATAAAATAGTGAAATTCAAGCTGTTGCCTTATTAGACATTCCAATAAGGACCACTATATCATGTCTGACAGAACATCATAAGAACAAATGTAGCTGGTGACTTGAAATATTAGAATCAACCCTGGCTGGTGCTGGGTATTTAAAATATTTCTTTAAATTTCCGCCTCATTAATATTGGCAAATAAATTTGCTTCTCCATGTACGTAACAGAGGTTTGCAGCATTCATGAAATGTGCTTTCTTTTTAATTTAGGCCAGGATGTTGATTTTGGATCATGATGTGTTGGAAGTTGT
>JAKSDK010000293.1 GCA_022360095.1 Phycisphaerales bacterium | reverse complement strand
GAAGGCCGCCAAGTGTACGACCTGTAAACCGGTTTGTGGTAAGTTTTAGCTCTTTATAGCACGACAGTGACCAGAAAACCACTCGACTAGCTTCAAAACGCGTTTTTCGGCAAAATCTCCAGGAGCGAATGGGTTAAAAAAAAACCTTTTCTCATCTAGATGGTCCCAGAACTAGAACATAAACACCATTCAATTAAACCACACCTCATCAAACAACAGTCCTTTTTTACTTTTTTCAGTAGATTTTTTCACAGCCATGAAGGGATGATCCTACACTGCAAAACAGTACATATTTTTTTATTCAAGTTCACGTGAGCAGTCACCCAAAAGGTCTGGAGCAAGGTTGAAAATGGAGAGTGAGACTGGGGAGAGACACTCTTCTCTTGGACTCTTAAGTTATGCTAAACTGATTTCAAGAAAAAAACCCTGACTGTTTTGCAGTCTAGGATGATGCAGCAGACTCTCTGTGGAAAAATCAAATGCCCCATCCACAAGATCAAACCTTCCGACCAGGGAATGGATTTCACAGCAAATACCCACCCTAATGCTAAGAAAGGGGTAGCTATGAATAAAGAAATGTAATGCCAGATTTGTTATAGAAATTTAAAAGTGCTAACCTGAGAAAACAGCTCACATTTTGCAATGCCACCACCCTGGTTTCCATGGGAAATGACACCCGAGGAAAAAGTGCAGAAATTCTACATTGATGACATGTCAATTCCCAGATCTGGGTAGTGCTTTCTTGCTTTTATAAAATCCTTAATTTTTATTTTTAATTGCAGCAGTTAAAGCCCCCACCCAACATTGTGTTACTTTCAAACATTTAGAACAATATAAACAGATTATTACTAGTATTTGGATTGACCATCTCCACAAATATTCATTGAAGTTAACTTGTGCAAAGCCAGTGAGGAAAAATAGGAAAACAGAACAAAAGAAAGATAAAACCAAAGGTGAATTCAATATGTTAGATACAGCTGATTGAGATAAACAGTTTAAGTTCATTATATATTCCTTGAAAATATAGTTTATCTTCATTTAACAAAAAGTATATGAACTTTGGCATTTTGCACCCATAATAGTTGAACTTGCATATTTGATGGCATGTGAATATGAGTTTTTTCAAAATATTTGTAAAGGTGATGATTAAATAGTATTGCTTGTCATCAAAATTCATCATAAAAGCTGTGTAGTATATTGAAACCTGACCGCACACTTGGCTTCAAGAGTATTTGAGAATATAAATAGAGGTAATCACTTTTTAATTTCCCCAGCTTAAGGAATGGACCAGTAAGTTGATGGGCTTTTTTGCTCTGGCCCGTGGAGAGGGGGGTATGTACTTTCTGTAATGGCCTATACAGCAGATCGGTTCAAAGTCCCAACAGGGCTAACAGATGCATTTTATGGCTGCTGTGAAAAAGTAATAGAAACGTACGTTCTGGTTTTGTGATTAATTCATAGTTAAGTAATGATCCAGGTAAGGTGGATAGCAATTTCTTTTGTTATGCGGCAACGGTGCTTTCCCCACATAGAAATGTTCTCATTTTTACACAGAGAATG
>JAKSDK010001754.1 GCA_022360095.1 Phycisphaerales bacterium | reverse complement strand
TAATAATAGTCACTAGCAATAGTCACTGATAAACCTTTGAAATGTCAGGAGGAAAAGAAATAGAATGGTGGTCAGTACTTACAGTGGTAATTCCTCAAATGACTTGACAGAGTGTAAGGGTGAACTTGGGTCATTTCTTGGGTCACCCTGCAAATGGTGAATAAATATATGAAAGTCAAAAGGGGTATTACTAGTAGCCTGAGAAAAAAGCCTACATTTTGGGCCACCATTACTGTTTTCCACATGGGCAATGAGCGCAGAAATTCCATACTGATGATGTGTCACTATCCAGATATAGGCTGATTTGTAGTGCTGCAAGGGAAATTTGCATTAACCAATCAGAATCACTACCCAGATCTGGTTAGTGAAATACCATCAGTCTAGAGTTTCTGCCCTTGTTAACAAACTCTAACTAAGCGACGTCTTTTATTTACAAAAAGTTCCTTTTTGATATTCATCCAACTGATTTGGTAAGTAATAAAAATCTACCCGCCTCAGGGTCGGTTCATAGCACTAGATATATACCTCGACGCTTCTCGTCTTGGTATATCCACCACTACTCACCTCCCCTTCGGGGGATAGTTGTATAATATTATAATAAATTATTCATCAACTGACAAAAGATAATCAATAAAAAACGAGTTCAACTCACCCCCAAATAGACCGAACAATCCTCTGTTTTGTACTGCTGATTTTGCAGCTGTAGTTGTTCCTCACTCACGCAGACACAAGTACATCTACTGCAAATTTCACAGTTCTCAGTTGGTACCTTTAAACCAGATTAATGTAACAATCAGGTGAGAAAAAAGAATAGACATTATGTCTACAGTGTATATTACGGCTTATATTTATCAACACAGTAAATAAAACCTCAAATAACGGGTATCATGTACATTGTGATATAAAAAATTAACAAAGTTCTCAGTACAGTTCTTCGCCTCAGTAATAGTAAAATATATGGAAAACACAGGCTACTTTTTTCTCATAAAAGCCGGGAATGAAGTATTAAGATAAAGAAAGATTCTTTCTTACGTTAAATAAAACAGTCATTAAACTAAAAAGGAACTTTACTGTTTGACAATACGTGTAGTTACTCACATCTTGTATGAATTGCACTGTGCTAAGTACTACTCACGGTGATTCTGAGCATATTCATTGTTTTCCAGAATATGTATTAATGTCAAGCCCCAATTTTTTCAGGTTCTTTTTCAACCGCTTAGGTTGTTCATTCTACTACGAAGGCCATGTTCACTTTCCTATTTAGATACTGCCATTATGTTACCTCATTACTAAAAAAATGCTTCCATTGATAATAAATCTTCCTTTATCTGTTGTACTCAATTTGGTGCCTAAAACGCTGAAAATCGTATTTTAGGGTTTTAAATTATTGCCAGTATTTTGCCCTTCATTATATTGTGTTTCTACTGCAAATTGAACGATGAATAGGCTATTGGCACATTATTCTTCTAGTTTTTACTGTGCTAATGCTTAATGCTCAAATTTTTTACTATTATGCTTGTATTGTCTTTCTAAAATGCTCGAAAGTTCCATCAATACATACACAATAACAGACACAAAAATTTAATTCAGTAACTTAAGGATGTATTTGTTACTTTCGTCTGAGCCATCCACAATGGAATATCAAGCAATCAAAATGGCGGCTGCACATGCTGAACCACTGACCAAGACGAGTGTGGGCATTGACTAGACCCAGGGTATCTCTAGTTTTGGCTAGAAACCTCTGAAATATATGTTTGGATGTTTCTCGGTGAATTTCATCACTTAAGACAAATTCTTTCTTTTCAATGATACAAAACTCTTGCTAAAATTTTGGCATTATGCTTGATGCTTTTGCCACTATTATGCTCCAAATAATGCAAGCATAATGTGCCAAAGACTAATGGTGAAGCAAACTATCGGGCATGCGTATACACATCAACCACAGACCGCTAGCAGAGAAGCCATTCTTTGTTGTTCACTCGACCTTCAAATTGCATTTAAAAGCATAATAAAGGTAAAGGTAAAGTTGGCATCCTGACCAGACATTGTCTGTTGACTGGCCATTACTTTAAGCCTTAACTCATTTTATGAACCCTCTCAATAGAAAGTTAAAAGCCCCTTTAATAAAATAACCCTACTGCTAATATAAATGCAATATTCACAGGCACCTACATTTGCAAGTTATTTTAATATTTAGTTATTTGGCTGCACACAATATATTATATTGAGAACAATCCTTAACTTACCGCTAAACTATATGCGTATTGTGAGTCAGCAGTATGTGCTTCTTGCTGCTGTACATATGGTTCCACTCTTTCTTTCTGATCCATCCTTTGTTGAACTCTTTGTTCTCTTATTAACAATCCCTTTCTTTCTAACTCCCTTCTAAACTGTTCTCGTTCCTCCCTCTCTCTTTGAAGTCCCTTGTCCTGTGCAGTATAAAAAAAAAGATGAATTCCTAGCACTTGAATATCTTTTAAATATT
>JAKSDK010000558.1 GCA_022360095.1 Phycisphaerales bacterium | reverse complement strand
ATACCATATACCACCCAGATTCCAGCTGGTACCAGTTTTCCTGACAGAAGGAACTTGCCTTACTCTTTGGTGGGACTTTTTAGTTGTTGCAAAACAAATTATTCTGAAAGGAAAGGAAACAATCCAGCTTCAAATTGATTGGTTTTGGAGGGTATTTTTAAGTGAAAGACTTCCAAGGATGGAGAATTTTATTCAAGCCATTGATACCTTGGGGTGCAGAATCTAGGTATGGCTGGTTAGCATAATTTATATGAAAGTCTAAAACATAATTTCATCTATTGTAATAACCAGCCAGTTTTCCACCATGAAGTTAAGTTATGACGCATATTTATATGGTGTATGAAAAACCTAAAAATTCCCCAGGTCTTGTCCAAGTTGAGAGGATTAAAAGGAACTAGTGAAAGCAAAGTTAGAGGTTATTTTACGTTTAATAAACGAGCAGCAGTGTTTTATCGGGTATAAAATCACTTGCCTTCAGCTTGTGATTTTAGACCCGATAAAACATGTGTTGCGAGTTTATTAAAGGACTTCAAAGACATTCCTTGAAAAATGTGTCTCAATGGAGTTGATAACAGTGACGGTTTTGTGAACATTGGAGATTAGCATACAAAAAAAACATTACGTATAAAATTATTATGCAAGAAAATCAAATCTCACACGTGTTTACAAATTTTCCAGTCTACGAATGACACTAAGCTAAGAGGACATGGCATCTTGTTCCAGAGCTTTTCAAAGGTCTAAAAATGCAGAGGAAGGGAGGAAGTTAATCGAAAATTATACCCAAGTCAATAAGTGCAGTGATAAAGAAGTCTTTAAAAATATTGTTCTGGAATGGCCAAAGGGTAGGTAAACAAAAATCCAGTACTCAAAGTCTTGAGTGCAACGCTTGGACACTGGGCTATAGCCAATATTACCGCTGAGTCACTGAGCTTTTGGCTGATTAAACTGGTGAAAGAACAAAGTTTAATTTTGTGCAATGGTAAATTTACTGCGCGTGTTATTTTCACAAAAGAACATTAAATATTCACCCACCATTTGTTGTGTCGATTATGTGTGCTGTGCTGAAATTAACATTCATAAGTCATTGGCAGTGACAGTACATCTACACCTAGATCTACATTTATTAAGTTGATAAAATCTTGTAAGACATCACATCAACTAAAACTACAGATAAAACACCACATACTAATAAGGGGAGTTTTAATCAGATATAACGTGACTGCACGTGATGTATTATTGACCATTTGATAGGTCAATGGGCTTATGAATTATTAATGAGCTTTTGAATTATGT
>JAKSDK010001313.1 GCA_022360095.1 Phycisphaerales bacterium | reverse complement strand
TTAATCGTCAAGAGATATAAAAGGCCACCCAAGATCGCGCGCTGTGAGGTTACGCATAATTTTAGCTTTCACATAGCGCTAATTTATTACACCCAGGATTTTAGGGTGTACGAGGGGACACGTGACCAGCCGATGCCAGGGCCTTTTCCCGCCCCACCCATTTTTTTAAGGAAAAAGCCCTGGGGACGAGGTTGACTGTCTTATTCAGTCTAAAAGCTACAATCCTGGATTGAAAGTCTTTGGAACAATGATTCAGTATTTGTAATTTATTTATAATTTCTTTGTGCCCTCATAAAAAGGTGCTACCCTTTTGAAAAATACCCTGCACTAAATCTAACACTGTTCCCCCCCACCCTTTAAATATTGAAACTGCATGCATATGTCCAACATATTGTCTGTGGGGTGCAGAATAGGGTTGGGCATGAATGATTTTACATGAAAAACACAAATTAACTCTAACTTGTTATAAGAATTTTGTACCTGGTTGTAGCTTTTCTCAACTAAGGTATGATTAATAGCCATTCAACAGAGAAGGAAGGGTGGGCCTTCTTGGAAGCAGTGAAATATTGTTTCAACATGAGAAGAGAAATTTCATATCTCTCAGCAGGCATGCAATAATTGTCTCCTAACCATTGAAATACTTAACCAATTCACTGATTGAATAAATATTTTTTTGCTGTAAAAGGTGATAACATGTTACTTTGACATGTGAAGATATCATATTTTCGAACACAAGGCCACCAGTTATTTTATTTGCGTTTATATTAATATAATAAAAAGCATATTTCGTTCATTTTTTTCTGGATTTGGCCCTTATGGAAGAGATCTGGAATCATCCAGCTTCAATTTCTGTCTACAGCTAGTTGATGTGTAAAGTGACCAGCACTGATTTATGTAATGTTTTATATAGCTTTTTGTCACTTAATGTTTTTTAACAAGTATTTTACAAAACAAATAATAATTCAATATTGCTCAGGTTTAAAACTCCAGCTGATCTCATTCAGGTTTCAGTTATAACTACATAGATTTTATATCCATTTAGTGTCAGTTTCAATGTT
>JAKSDK010000043.1 GCA_022360095.1 Phycisphaerales bacterium | reverse complement strand
GTAGATTATGAACTGCAAAAGCTGTCCGAAAGCGAAGTGCCAGAGTCCAGTAATGAAAAGAGGAGGCTTGAGATGAAAGTTAAACATAATCTTATCACCCAGCTGAGGGCCCTTCTCCATAACAACAGGTCTAAAATTAGAGGAGGAGAACAAGTGAGAGCTTTGTTCAATAAATTCCACAATGATGTTTACAAGGTTAGTGAAAAAGATATTTTATGATATTAAGTGGACATAACGGGTTGTTTTCCTTATATTTAAGTAGCTTTTCTTTTGTGCCAGAATGATCTCCACTATATTTTTCTTCGGTCATCAAAAGGCCTCCGTTAAATTTGGGTCTTCAGCAAACGTAGTGCTTGGGAATTTTTGGATCTTTTTTAAAATAAAGAAATACTGAATGATGCTTGAAATAATCCAAAATGGGCACGTTTTAAGTTTTGAATGAGACTGTCATCAACATTCAGTTTGAAGTGAATTATAATACTTCTCGTAGACAAAGGTCAGTTAGTCCTCCATCACACCAAGGGGCCTCAGTCGTGAATCCGTTAGCGGACTTACTCAGGTTTTTTCAACATGACAGTTTACCCTTTTCTTCCTTTTATTCTCAACTCATACTGTTTTCCAAAATGGTAGCCAGATGCCGTCTTAAGGCTACCTTTTAAGGACATTGGAGCCCCAGTAGGCGAATCCTTGTTTACATTTTTTGCCTCATTAACATTTGCTTATTATTAACTGATGAAGCTAATAATATAACATCTCTGACTATTGAAAGAGTACAATAATTTCAGTTATCTCTATAAATTTGAGCCGGATATACCCAATAGTTTGGAGAAATTCTCTTTGAAAAATCCCAAGTTTTACAAAGAATGTAAGAGCTCATTAACCTTTTTTGCCACTCAGCAATTTCGCTGTTTTTGAGTGCTGCTATTTCCTCTGTTTCCTTTATTATTGATTGCAAAGAGTTGACACTTGTACAAACTGCTCAAATTGACCGGCTCTTTGAACTTTTGAACCTAACTGGTATATACGACGACGTCGTTTATGGGTTACCTCGCTAATGAGCAAAAATGTAAACAATGACGTCACTTTGAATGAACGTCTCTTTAATGAGGATCTGAGTATCACGAATGATGATCCTCGTCTCAAGTACATCTTTACAGCCAGTAAAAACCATAACGGGATGAAAATGTCATTTAGGGCGGACATGCTCTGCCAAGAGAACATAAAAGGCTTTTATGTTCAGGCTTTTATGTTCTCTTGGCTCTGCTAATCCCTTTACTTCTAAGCCCTTTTCTCTCTTTTAAGCCCTTCTCTGAAAGATTAATCTACCAAAGTAAGAAATTTTTCCCTCGTTAAGCTGTGAGCCAAATGTGTGCAGCAACTGAGACCGGCGAATATAACCGGTGCCCCCTGTTTAAAGGGAACCTCCACTCTTACTACAGAATAAGTTTAAATCGAATAAAATGATGTTGATAAACAAATTTGTTCGAAATTTGTCTTAAAAAAAGTGTTTATACCAGGAAAAGTGAATTTAAAATCGCTTATTTTCACTTTCAAATTTCGCGGGCGCCGCCATCTTGAATAATTGTGACGTGTTACGGTTGCTCTAGTGTTCTGACACAAAGAGCTTTTGTTTAATAACAATAGGGCAACCATTACACGTCACAATTATTCAAGATGGCGACGCCCGCAAAATTTGAAAACAAAAATAGGCGAATCTAAAAGTTATATCTTTCGGATACAAACGCTTTCTTTAAAAATATTTTAGATTGACTTGACTGTAACAGTTATTTCCTGTGATTTAAAGTTATCTTTTTGTTGAAGTGGATGTTCCCTTTAATGCTAGAGGGATAACACTGCTAGTCTAGAATCTATGTGCAATTGCATTGTACAATATTAACTGTAATATTCCGTTAAACAGTTTTTGATCAGGGTTGCAAGGAATCTCTGTTTTCAAAGTAGAAAATATTAGAATCATCAAATTAATACTAATTATTTTTAATTTAAGAACACT
>JAKSDK010001322.1 GCA_022360095.1 Phycisphaerales bacterium | reverse complement strand
TATATAACCTCGAGTTGCATTTGGGTTGCCATACCTGTTGAATTATTTTACATTGGTATGCCTGTGGTGCGGACGGACGGTCGTTCGGTCGGTGTACGGTCACATGATTACCAAACTTTGGAGGACAGATAGATTTTCTTACCCAAGGTGCTCCGCAGCGCGCGATAGAGAGCTCCGCTATTAGTTTGCAATGCGTCAGTTGAGCAGCTCGCTGGCCTGATGTCCGAAGCTTTTCAAATTGGTTTGAAATAATTTACTTGTTACATGTAAGGGGCCTACAGTCCATGCACAACTATTGACGATGGTTTATCAACTGATGCAACATAATGGGGAGAACTTTTCCTTGCCACCTTTTCTTCTTTAAGAGATTTCGACATCACCTTACTCTTACGAAACAAATGTATTCTGACTACCCACTGGCTTTTGTACTAATGCTTACTTGGCCGTCCTGGCTTATAAGTACGAATTGACACAAGTATTAGAAAAGCATAAGCACAGCGTAGCCTCCCACGCAGACGTTTTTAGGGCTATCGTCACGCGCCCGTTCCTTTCCCATGCCCTAAGAACGTCTGCGTGGGAGGCTAAAGCACAGCGGGAAGAAAACAGAACGATGGCTATCTTGTGGTGGTCGTGCTTATTCTTGGGTCAAGATGACGCCAAATGCATGATTTGGACCAGGCAAAAAAAACATCAATCAATTAGCCACTCGTCAAAACATTCAACTTTTCCGGCCATGACTGTTCCATAGAATACATTATTCCATATGACCAGTATCAGCAGCAAAGTTGATACAGTATTTTTAGCTTTCTTTCGTCACGCTGATATACCCAACAAGAGACTGAGCCAGTTCACAGCCTACTGATGTTTGTGCTTGTGTCGTAGGTGTAAAACTAGCCGTTAGGGTAATAAGGTGTTGTTTTGCTGGCTGCAGATTGTGTTGGAGCGCAGTTTTAACTATGTAAAGCATTCTTTACGGGTTATTAAAAAAAGCAGCATTGAAAAATCGCGGAATGCGAAAAATAGGTTAATGCTAGAATCTTAGTTCCTCTTACATATTCTCAGATAGGACGTTCGTTTGATATACGGTATTCGAATTCCGGCTTCAGTTCGCATATTGACTAACTCAGTTTACTTTCGTTTTTTTAAGGTAACGGCTTAAGACTGAAGGAGATTTTGGATACAGCTTTGGTGTGCAGAGAGAAATTTCACGAGAATGAGCCGCTGACATCCTTCTGTAATCAGTGCAAAGTGTGTATTTGTAACAAGTGTAGACAAACTCGTCAAAATAATCACCCCACAGAGGATATCCACCAAGCCACAGAACAACATAAAGTTGATATCGAGGAGATTGTACAGGAAATGAATGGAGAAATCGCAGAATATAAGGAG
>JAKSDK010001364.1 GCA_022360095.1 Phycisphaerales bacterium | reverse complement strand
CCTAACAATCATAGGCTGCAATTGAGGCTGGGCACCAATAAGTGTAGTGTAACCCAGTGATTCCGTAGGAAGAGTTCATAAAGATAGGCTTCAATTAAGGTTGGACACCCATACGTGTGTTCAGTCATTCTGAAGGTACATCTAACCAGCATAGGCTGCTCTAAGGGCTGGAAACCAATAAGTGAAGTCAAACCCAGTGATTCTGAAAGTAGATATAACCAACATAGGCTCTACTTAAGGTGGCGCATCCATAACTCTAGTGTATTCTAGTGATTCTCCATGTAGAGGTAACCAGCTTTAGTTGCACATAAGGTGGCGTCCCCATAAGTGTAGTTCAAACCAGTGATTCTGTAGGTGGAACTAACAACAATAGGGTAAACTTAAGGTTAGAAACCTATAAGTGTAGTGTACCCCAGTGATTCTGTGGGTAGAACATACAAACATAGGACTTACTTGAGGCTCGACACCCATAAGTCAAGTGAAACCTAGTGATTCTGAACGTAGAGGTAACCAAGAAAGGCTCTACTTAAGGTGGCGCTCCCATAAGTGTAGTGTACCCCAGTGATTCTATAGGTAGAGCTAACCAACATAGGCTGTCCTTAGGGTTGGACACTCATTTGTATGGTGTAACCCAGTGATTATGAAAATAAAGATACGCAACATAGTCTGCACTTAAGGTGGCGCACCCCTAAGTGTAGTGTAACCCAGTTATTCTGTAGGTAGAGCTAACCAACATAGGCTGCCTTTAAGGTTGGACACCCATATGTGTGGTGTTAACCAGTAATTCTCATAATAGAGGTAACCAACATAGTCTGCACTTAAGGTGGCGTTCCCATAAGTGCAGTGTAACTCGGTGATTTTGTAAGACTTAACAATAAAAGGCTGCACTTCAGGCTGGACACCCACAAGTCAAGTGAATATTAGTGATTCTGAAGGTTAGGGGTAACCAACATAGGCTCTATTTAAGGTGGCGCACCATAACCGAAGTGTAACCCAGTGATTCGCTAAGAAGAGGTAACCAACATAGGCTAAACTTAAGGTGGCGCATCCATAAGTGTACTCTAACCCAGTAATTCTGTAGGTAGAGCCAACAAACATAGGCTGCACTTACGGTTAGACACCCATATGTGTGGTGTAACCCAGTGATTCAGAAAATAGCGGTAACCAACATAAACTGCACTTAAGGTGGCGCACCCATAACTGACGTTTAACCCAGTGATTCTCTATGTAGAGGTAACCAGCATAGGCTGCACTTAAGATTGGACACCCAATTGTGTGGTCTAACCCAGTGCTTTAGAAGATAGAGTTAAGCAACATAGGCTCTACTTAAGAAGGCGCACCCATAACTGTAGTGTAACCAAGTGTTTCTCTTGGTAGAGATAATCAGCGTTAGCCGTACATAAGGTGGCGCACCCTTTAACGTAGCGCAACCCAGTGATTCTGTAGGTGCAGCAAAAAACAATAGGTTAGACTTAACTTTATACCTATAAGAGAGTGTACCCCAGCGATTCTGTAGCTAGAGCTAACAAACATAGGCTGCATTTAAGGTTGAACACCCATAAATGTAGTGTAACTTTGTGATTCTGTACCTAGAGCATACAAAAATAGGCTGCACTTGAAGTAGCTAACTCATAAGTGTGGTGTAATTCTAATTTTGTTCAAGTAGACGTAACAAACATACGCTGCACTTAGGGTTGGATACCTATAAGTGAAGGCTACCCCAGAGATTCTGAAAGTAGAGCAAATCAACATAGGGTGCACTTAAAAAGGCGCACCCATAAATATAGCGTTACGAAAAAATTCTGTAGGTAGAACATACAAACATAGGCTG
>JAKSDK010001655.1 GCA_022360095.1 Phycisphaerales bacterium | reverse complement strand
GGAACTGGTAACAGGGCAGTTGCCTGATCTTGTGGTTCGCAGCCAGGCGGTCATCCGCAACGCCGAAAAAGTTGCGAGCAAATCAGAGCTGAGTCACTTCGACTCCATGCTGGTTCTGGTCGGGGCGGGTCAGTTCAAGGTCCTGGCCGATCGCGTCAGCGCGATTTCACGAACCGGCCCTGGAGCGGTTGCCGAAAACGAGACAACTCCCTTCAGCCAGGCTGCGGCGACGTATCGCCAAGCCAACGGCAAGTTTCAGGGCGCTCTTGCAAAGATAGCATCCAACGTTGGAAAGGGAGCAGACGGCCAGAAGCTTGATCTTGCGCCGCTCCATGAAAGGTTCGATGCGTTTCTCAATGCCATCAATGGTTTGTGGCAGGTCAGCCAGGCCGATCTTGTTACCGCTTTGGAGGCGCGCGTATTTGAGCTGAAATTGCGCATGTGGTGCGTAGCCGGCGGTCTCAGCATTGCTCTCATCCTGGCTTTTGCGGTCTCCTGGTATTTCAGCCGCTCGATTCTGGGGTGCATTCAGGCGTTGAATTGCGGCATCCGGAAACTTGCTGATGGTGAGAGTGTCGATGAGGATCTGCCATTTTCGCAAGGCAAAACCGAGATATCGGAAATCGCCAGAGCGGTCGGCTATTACCGCGACAAAACGATTGAGCTCACCACAGAAAATCAACGCCGGGAAGGGAAGGTCGCGGCCGAGCGGCAGCGGCGGGTGGATGCACTGATCAGTTGTTTCCGCACGCGCGTGACCGAGCTGCTGAGTGAGGTCGACGAGGCATTGGGTGACATGAAGCAAACGTCCGGAGCACTGGAAAATGTCGCCCAGAATGCCGATTGCCGCGCACGCGCCGTTGCCACAGCATCAAGCGGTGCCTCTGACAATGTCGATGCCGTCGCCGGCGCGACGGAAACCCTTGCGAGTGATATCGCGACGATCAGTCAGCAGGCCCATAATGCGACTGAAATTGCCCAGGCCGCCAACCAGAACGCCAATGCCGCCAATACGGAAATCGAAAGTCTTTCGGAAATCTCGAACGCAATTGGCGACATCGTTTCGATCATCAACGCAATCGCGGATCAGACCAATCTTCTTGCGTTGAACGCCACCATCGAGGCGGCACGTGCCGGAGAAGCGGGCAGGGGATTTGAAGTCGTTGCGGGAGAAGTGAAAACACTGGCCGGCCAGACGGCTTCAGCTACAGAGCAGATTACCGAGCAGGTCACACTCGTGCAGGAACGGACCGGTCGGGTGGTCATCGCGATTGAGAAGATCATTTCGGACATTGGCGAGGTGACGGAGTGCACAACGCAGATAGCCAAGGATCTTGAGGAGCGGCGCCAGTCAACCGATGATATCAAGGGCAATGTGCTCGCAGCGGCCGAGCAGACGCGGTCGGTCGTCGATGACATGGCCGAGGTGGAATCGGTTGCGCAGAAGTCGAGCCACGCGGCGGTTGACATGGGCAGCAGGACCGGTGACGTCGTCAAGCGGACTTTGGAGCTGCGAGAACAGGTGCGCGAGTTCCTGCAAGAGGTGGCGGCTGCTTAAGTGACGGCAACCTCTTGTCGTCCTGTTGAAAATCATATCAGTTGTGTGTGTTCTTACTGTCCTCCCGCAGGCGCTTCGT
>JAKSDK010000949.1 GCA_022360095.1 Phycisphaerales bacterium | reverse complement strand
TTTCGGCATCCTCGCCGTCGGCGGGATTTTCCGGGATCTTGTCGCTCAACACCATCCGCTTGTCCCGCCGCAACCGGTCAATCGTGGCGTTGCGTCCGGTCAGGATCAGCCAAGCCGTCGGGTCGGCGGGCACCCCCTTTGCCGGCCAGCGTTCAACCGCCCGCATGCAGGCCTCCTGGAAGGCTTCTTCCGCGATATCGAGATCCGAGAATTGCCGTGTCAGGGCGGCGAGGACGCGCGGACGCGCAACGGCAAGATGCGCTGCAAGTTCGCCGGTTGCCGGCACCGGCCTAATTTGCCTCGTCCTCTTCGGCGATTGTGCCGCCGCCCCAGCCTATCGGGCGCACTTCATAGGCGGCGACGCCCTGCGGCAGTTTCTTCGCCTGTTCGATCGCATCGTCCATGCTCGCACATTCGAGAATATAGAGGCCGAGCAGTTGCTCCTTTGTTTCCGCGAACGGGCCGTCCAGCACGAGAACGCTGTCCCCGCGTTTCCTGACGGTCATCGCGGCAGATGTTTCCATCAGCTTCGCCACCGCGCCCAGCGTTCCCTTCTCGCCATGCTCGGCCTGAAGCTGCCGGTGGTGGTCCATGGCCGCATCCTGTTCGTCCTGCGGCAGACGTTCGAAGAAACCCTCATTGGCGTAGATCAGAATTGCGTATTGCATGACTTACTCCCGGCTCAGCTGTCCTATCCAGTACGAACGCGTCGGCATAAATCCGACATCACCCACAGATTGGACGCGCCATCCGCCAAAAAGCAACCCGAAGAAACACGGCAGATGACATTCCGATCACGCCTCGCTGCCGATTGATAGCAAAGCCGTGAGGGATACTGTCCGTACAAACGCGGCGCCATAAGTAACCTTCCAGACCGCAGGATTTTGACTGCGGCAATACTTTGAAAATGCAACGAATACGGGAGGAATACCCATGAAAAGCGTATTGTTGGCACTGTGTATTGTTTCGATCAGTTTCCCTGCCCTGGCGATCAGCCGCTATAATGTGCAGACCATGACCTGCGCCGCCGTGCAACAGGCCGTTGATCGGGATGGTGCCGCGATCCTTCGTTGGCAATCGGCGCGCAGTCCCTCGCTGCCGATCTACGACCGCTACGTTCGCAACACATTGTTCTGCGACCGGGGCACATACCCCGAGCGGGCTTATGTTCCGACAAGCGACACATCCCAATGCCCGGTCCACCGATGTGTCGATGCGTCTTTCGACCAGTCGTTCAGCGACTGATGAAACCCACGGTGCGGCGGAACGTCCTGCAGTTCCTGCCCTGAATGCGCGCAGTTCATTCATGGCAATCGGGACCCGCCGTACTTACATACGATAGGCAATTACCGGGCGCGCGGTGATCACAGGGAGAAACACGTTATGAAAAGCGTTCTATTGGCCCTTTGCATCGTTTCGGT
>JAKSDK010001786.1 GCA_022360095.1 Phycisphaerales bacterium | reverse complement strand
TGTGCTTAGCAGTGGTAAGTTCTTTGTTCTGGGCCCCTAAAGGTTTCATTGAATTACTAAAAGTGTATTCCGAATTTCCTTCAACTTGATTGGCCAATCGAATAATGCCTTTTTGACAGGCCAACCATGGTGTGTTTGTACTTGTCAAATCCTGGTACTTAGCCGGGGGCCAAGATCAAGGATTTCTGTGCTCGCCACAGACAAACTTACATGTAAACAGAAGTTTGGTTTTGTCTGTGGTGCAGTTTAGTTTTGTGAAGATGATTGACTGTTGATCTTTTGAAGTTCTTATGTTTCTACTTTCTCAAACTTTGTGAAATGTCATTTTTCTTCAGATGTGTGAGATAAATGAAAGTCCATTGTTTCTGAAACTTAACCCACTTGCAAAGACAAATGATGTAAGTTCTAATTATTGTTTTTGTTGTTTAACGTAAGCTACGCTGCACACATCAATTTTTGCTTTTACTCCACTGAGATCACTTATTTGATGTTATTTTAGTTACAAAGTATTACATGTTGGAGTGAGTGATGTTGTTTGATGATTTTGTTTTAATTTGGTTTCCACCTTAAACTGTGATTTTTTTATTACTTCAAAGTGGAACAGTATTTCCAGTTTTTTGACATGTTGAGCATGAGTAGACATCTTTTTAACTTGCTTGTAATTTCAACAATTTTGTTTCAGTTACCCATCAGTTTGTTTGAATCTGTGATAGACATTGTTGATGGAGCAGTAAGTAGTTAAGAGCAGTAAGTAGGTAAGATCCAACAACGCCGCGGCAATGAGAACGTCACTTAAAAAGGGAATTTGCGTTCTTTCAGTCTTTATCTCAATTATTCCTACCCACTAACTTTTTCAAATTAGTGACGACGCGGACGGCAACAAGAACGTAAAAAAAAAAAAAGGTTTTATAAGCAAAACAACAACTTTGCACGTGCATCTCGCTTTTTTGTGTATTTCTTTACCCGTTTTTGCACGACTACGACATGAAAATGCCTAATTTCGAGTTTTATGGAGTACGTAAACAAGCAACAACGAAATTTTATCTCTTTCTGAACTTTGATATGGTCCCTAGGAATTCAAC
>JAKSDK010001817.1 GCA_022360095.1 Phycisphaerales bacterium | reverse complement strand
TTTTAGGATTGACTTTGTTTATCCCTTGATATCCGGAACGGATTAGATTACTGGAGTCAAAATTACCCGTTCTGGTCAAAACATTTAATTTTGCTAACCCTAGCCTCCTTTGAAGTAGTGAATGATGAATGAATGATTTATTAAATTTTGCTGAGTGAAAACACATTATCTTGCTTCATGTCGACAATCAGCCGCCTCATTGGGTCATAAACATTAGACTAATACCACCCCGTGTCAATAAATCTCTCAGTTGTTCTTGAAATACTTAACACCAACATCTGATAGCTATTTTCAACATACACTCGATGATATACAACTCCAAAAAACAGTAAACTACACCCCGAATATTTAATATTGACAAGATGTCAAGCTTATCTCAGTAGATTTCACCAACATATTGAATTATAAGCATCAACAGGACTTGGGTTTCACCTGAAGTGAATATCTTTCAAACACAATACGTTTCTGACTTATCGTTGTTGCCTACAACACATAAATAGGATGAGAATCTACGTAGCCTCAAGTTGCAAGGTAAATTCAGTTCGGAAATCATTACATAGATAGTTTTTCATTGCAGACGAGTGATGTACTATACAAAATATAACGCTTAATGCATTTTCTACTTGACTTATCTTTTGCAATAGTTTCTTTTAAATAATAGTTTCTTAGAAAACTTTGTCGTCCTGGTTGGCCACACAAGTTCTTTGGTCTCACATCATGAGCTCGCCAACCGTGCCAAAAGTTTGTCGGGTTTTCAATACTTGTTTCCTTCACGAAGTCCTCAGTTAGACATCTTTGCCGCCTGGACGAATCTAAAGCTTCTGAAGTCCAGTCTTCAATTTGGCCACGGTACTAGTTTGAAACATTCGAAGTCCTTTTGAAGACATGTGAAAGCTGAAAATCACCACAGTGAAACCTCCCCGCACGCTTTGGATTGCAGGGGCCTTCGGGAACTATCGATCCTCATAAATAATTGACGTTTTATGGGGCGCTCTCGCACGGGGCCGACTGATTACAAGCGTGTCTACACCTGAGTAACACATTTTCATATCCTAGGTGCTCAAGATAACGTGTTCCTAACGCTACGCGTAATCCACGAGTTAAAAATGTATTGTGACGTCAAAATTTCCAAAGCACGAGTGTG
>JAKSDK010001100.1 GCA_022360095.1 Phycisphaerales bacterium | reverse complement strand
GAACACTACTTAGGATTGAGACGATCTCGTTCTCGTAGTCGTTCCAAGCTCTCTATTCTCCGCCGTGGAGGAAGTGATTGTCCATAGCACGGTATTTGTTCGCTTATGCCGTTGGTACCCATTTGTGAAGTGGGAGAGAGAGAGCTATCAAGCAAGTAACGCAATGCACTACCTCAACAGCACTAAATATCCTTTTTTCTGACCGCGGAAGGTTTCGTTCAGTCGGTAGTGCGCTTGACTGCAGAGCGGTAGGTCGCGGGTTCGATTCCTGGGAGCGGAACGATGTTCAGGGTCTTAGAATAACTGAAAATGAAGGTACTTACTTTGCCTTGCAAAAGGCTTGACCACGTAAAATGGCGGTCCCGTGTCTAGGAGGAGACGTAAATATAGTGTCCCCAGTTAGTACTTGCGTGCTAAGTATATGGACATTTTGCACTAAAGCACTTTTTAAAATAAAGTACGCTTTTTTGGTATTGATTATAAAGTGTAGACCAGAATGTAAAGTTTTTAACGTACTTTGTTAAATTACCTTGAGGTATCCTCGGCGATGTATTTGTGGATGGTAAGAAGCAAAGCAGTTGGAAGATATATCCTATGGAGTTTAAACGAGGTTTTTTCTCCAAGTAAGTAATTTAGAGTAATGTAGCATGAGTATCATACATGTGTCACTCATTGCACGAATCAGAATAGAAACGCGTTACTGTGAGCGTGAGTGAAACTTTATGGACGGGTACCGTATTTCCTCAAGAAAGCACCAGTGAATTGTACACCTTTGCTTGTGTTACAATCATGTGACACTGGTCAGCGAAAACCCTTTTTTGACAGCTGTCAATTGACCATAACGGAGATGTCCAATATCAAGTTTAACACAGGGTGCAAATGCCTTGGACTCCTGGCGAATAAGTGTGATATTTCACATCTGCTAACATGATGGGGCAGACTTTTTAAGGACGGACGGATGATTTTGTCACAACTAAACCAAAATTTCTTGGATAAAAATATAACCAAATTTTGTTACCCATGGTGCTCTACAGCGCGTGCTTCGCG
>JAKSDK010001633.1 GCA_022360095.1 Phycisphaerales bacterium | reverse complement strand
TGAATTCACGCAAGGGCATTACATCGATTTAAGTGGGTTAGTTCAGTTTAAGTAAAAGCTGCCATCATTGTGATTAGGGTACACCTCAAGATATCAGCCCTCTTTGTGGTCAGTCACTTTTTGAGTGCTGAGGTGTCCCCTGAAATAATGGAGGTTAAAATACACCCAGGTTTCGGGACCCAGAAAACGTGTTCCTTTCTATCGAATCGAGGTGTCCCTTCAACAGAGGTAAAAGATACAAAGATTATCTGAACGTTTTCCAGTGACCAAATTTTGTGTGCCCTGAATTGAGGTGTCCTTTGAATAGAGATCCCGGCCCAAAGGAGATGTTCCACTGTATTTGCTTTATGTTAAAGAATCTACTGATTCCCCACGTTTATTACTTTCTAATTTCAAGGCGAACTATTGGAGTGTTATACTCTCAAAGACAACGCTTTTTTTAAAACTAATTATAGTAATGCGCGTATATAATAGCAGTAGGACTGAGTGGAGTCCAATAAGGTCTGTAATCATACGAGTGATTAACAACGCGGGAGTCCGATTTGTTCAATCATGAGAGAATGATTACAGACCAAATTGGACGACACGAAGTTTTGTCCAATTAATCATAACTTAATAACAACATTTGCGATCTTTTAGCTTTTTTAAATTTAAAAAAAAAATCGGACACAAGAAATTCTGAGAGCTTTTTTGCCGACAATTAAAAATCACCATTTAATTAAGTGCGCCCTTGTAATGGCGCGTACTGTCCATAGGCTCGGACTGTCCTATTAGTGTTTAAATCGGGACAGTTGATAGCTAATCAATTTGAGAAATTTTGTTATCGTTATGATTAATGTAAGAAATACAGTAAAAACAGTAAAACAGTAGAACAGTAAAACCTGGACAATCTTGATATTCAGTTGTCATGCATCTATTGTGAAACGAAGTGCTCTTCAAATGCATTTTCACCTTAAAGAAGGAGGTGGGGGGGGGGGGGGGGGGAAAATGTTAGCTGTCAGTTAAAATGTTGGCCATTTGTCATTTGTCAGTTAAATGATTATTAATAATTAACTTTGAAACTTATTTGTTCATTTTTGATTCGAAATTTAGCTAAAAAGCAGTGTTCTTACCAGGGTTTTCTACACTGGGGTCCACAGGAACCTTTGAGAAGCTAAAAGGGGGTCACGAGGGAGAAAAGCGGGTCACAGTATATGAGTACATGATTCAAGGTGGTGGAGCTTCAGAATGGATCATTTCACACATGAGCATGCGCAGAAATCGTTATTTTATGGACGCCGCTGATGGGGTGTTTTCTAAAGACGCCATAACCAATTAATGTTTACGTACGTTTCTGTTTACTTGGGCGTCGCCCAAATAGAGTAATCGAGATCGCTTGTTTTGATTCAAATTTGCAGAAGGCACGCAATACGTGCGAACGTCTCGTACAAGGTAAAAAACATGCCGGAAAGAAAGTTCCCACAGCGTCTTGTTTTTCTTTGTTTGTTTTCCTTCTTTGCGCCCTTGGGACCCCTTGGGCTATATAGTGCGGCATTTCCCGAAAAAGTGCGGCAATGCTGCAATGCCGCGGTCTG
>JAKSDK010000337.1 GCA_022360095.1 Phycisphaerales bacterium | reverse complement strand
ACTTAAAAAGCCCATGTTCAGTTTATTTGATGTGATTATTTTTGATAAGTAATGGGATAAAGCAAAATACTAATTAGTGCACAACTTCCAGTGAGCTATACGTACATGTATTTGAAATAATCACCTTCCTCGAATAATCGTCCCCCTTTGGTGCGAAAAAATTCAGAATCGCCCCAGGCTGTTATTCGAGGAAATACAGTATAATTTACCGATTTATAGTGTATAATTTATCATAGGTGTATACAGTATGTAAAAACATGTATCATAGTAGTTTATTGACTCTTCTCAAATATTTTTCTTTTCAGCCAAAGACAAGGAAAAAGTGAGTCGTTGAAAATACTGAAGCTTCTTTTTTTACTCGAATTTTTTAAATTAAAGTCCTCTTCTATCATAATATTATAATTACATGTAATTATATAATTGTAAAAATATTTTTACAGTTTAATAATGTAAATTCTATAATATTGAATGATTGCTTTATATTGTTTATTTTAATTGGTTAAATATGAAACTTTTATTGAAAGAAAAAAAATGAAACAACTTGTATTAATAAATAACTATGTTGAAGAATTGATATATATATATATAGCGTCTGCAGAAAATAATAACACTTGTTCCTCAAGGGGGGCTGTGCAATGAGAAAATGTGCTGTTAATTCGATTAATCACACAAGAACAACAACAACTGCTTATGATAAAAAATTACTAATTTAAACTAAGCTGATCAATAGCTTCCATAAAAATAGTTTTCAAGTGAAGTCCTACCATTATCGTCCTGTAATTTGCCCATCAAAATGTGACATTTTAATATTGATTGATTGTTTATCATTTTTTTGCAGATCCCAGCCTCTTGATGAAAAGTAAGCAGACAGTGCAGCTGTGGGATATGAAGGATTTGTGACTGTTGAGCAATCTTTTTGCCACCTGTTTAATTTACTCTACAGTTTCAATTCAGCCACACTATATTTCAAATTTCGCATGTCACAGTCATATAACAATAAATTGTTTCAAATTTTTATAACTTCTGAGTTACTAAAATGGCACTCTTGAAGCATATAAATTAAACACATCTTTCTACCCAAGATTAAGTGATAATACCGCTCTTTTTAAGTTCCCTTTATTTGGTAATTTCCTTTCATTTGTTATCATTAATTTCATTTGATTTCTACTAAATTAGGGACATAGTCATTCAACAACTTCATCAGCAGATTGATGACTTGACACTGTT
>JAKSDK010001296.1 GCA_022360095.1 Phycisphaerales bacterium | reverse complement strand
TGTAAATCCCTGGATCGGTAGATCGATGGATCCATTGATCCCTGAATCTGTAGATCGCTGGATAGGTAGATCGCTGCATCTGTAGATCGCTGTATCGCTTGATCGATGGATCTATCGATCGCTGGATCGGTAGATCGCTGGATCTGTAGATCGCTGGATCGGTAGATCGATGGATCGGTAGGTCGCTGAATCTGTAGATCGCTGGATCGGTAGATCGATGGATCTATAGATCGCCGGATCTGTAAATCGCTGGATTGGTAGATCGCTTGATCTATAATTCGCTGGAACGTTAGATTGCTGGATCGCTAGATCGCTCAAACTGTATATCGCTGGATCGGTACATCACTTGATGTCTAGATCGATGGATCTATACATCGCTAGTTCGTTAGATCGCTGGATCTGTAGATCCCTTGATCGGTAGATCGATGGGTCGTTAGATCGCTGAATCTGTAGATCGCTCGATCAGTAGATCGCTGGATCGCCAGATCGATGGATCTATAGATCGCCGGATCTCTAGATCGCTCGATCTATAAATCGCTGGATCGGTAGATCGATGGATCGGTAGATCCTTGGATCTATAGATCGCTGGATCTATAGATCGTTGAATATGTAGATCGCTGTTTCAGTAGATTGCTGGAAGGGTAGATCAATGGATCGTTAGATCGCTGAATCTGTAGATCGCTGGATCGGTAGATCGCTGGATCCCTAGATCGATAGATCTATAGATCGCCGGATCTGTAGATTGCTGGATCTGTAGATCGGTAGATCGCTGGATTGTATAGATCGCTGGATCTGTAGATCGCTGGCTCTATAATTCGCTGGATCGGTTGATCGCTGCATCGGTAGATCGGTGGATCTAACGATCGCTGGATCTATAGATCGCTGGATCCGTAGATCGCTGGATCCGTAGATCGATGGATCCGTTCATCGACGGATCTATAGATCACTGGAGTGGTAGATCGATGGATCTATAGGTCGCTGGATCGGTATATCGCTGGGTCTGTAGATTGCTGGATCAGTAGATCTCTGTAGGTGTACATCGATGGATCTATAGATCGCTGGATCGATACATCGATTGATCTATAGATCG
>JAKSDK010000792.1 GCA_022360095.1 Phycisphaerales bacterium | reverse complement strand
GGGTGCCCCTGAGTTATTAACAGAAATATATAATTCTCTAGAAGACTAGTAGTCTCTTCTAGTAATGTCAATAATATAATTTTGTAATAAATCAGAGATTTAAAGGACTCAGGCGTGCTTCCTTGAAAGATGCTCAAGTTTAACCCAGGTTTAAGCGAAATTTTATGCAAAGTTTTGTTGTTAGGAACATGTCATTGTAGCTTTTTGGGTGTTGCTGTTCCCTCACTCTGAGATCTAGTCATGATAGTGCAAACTTTTAATCTATATATTTTAAGCTATCTATGGAAGGCAAATAATAACATGGATTAAAATTTTAATCCTGGATTAGCACTAAGTCAGCCTTTTAAGAATCAGGCCTTGATCATCTGATCTCTTGATCCGTTAACATCTTCTCAACTCTACTTCTACGCTGTTTCATTATAGAAAAGAAGAAAGAGCAAAAAGAGAAAGAAGCGAAAACACGCTGAGGCTGACAGAGATGCAGAAGAACCAAAGGTTAAAAAGAGAAAGAAGAAGCACAGAGATGATGATGAACTGTCCTCATCTTAACACAGGCACATGTACTGTTTTTACCACATTACTTTTTTTAGAAGCACAAGATTGATTATAGGTGACTCAAAATCTGATTCTCTGTCCAGTCATGTATGTGCAATAATGATTATCCATACAGTAAAAACCACCATGGTAAGCAAATTGACGGTGGCTTTTTTAAAGGGCCAATCATGGCACATACTCAAATCCTGGTACACAGGTGGGGACCCAGGAACAAGCATTTTGTTGCTTTTATACAGAAGAACTTAACCAGATGTTTAGTTCCGTCTCTGGCACAGGTTATATAACAATTGGACTTTTATGCTCATATTTTTAGACACAATATTATCAAGACTGCAAAATGGAACAGCACTTAACATTTTGGCAATGTAATATTGATTTTTCATTTGTTTGTCTAGGTCCTGGTCAAGAACTTGTAAAGTTGGCATGAACTCCTCACAGTTCTGCTCAACTGCAATAACTTTTATATTTCTTTGTCAAGCGTAAGGTGAAAGACCAAGTTAATAGTTGAGCACAAAAAGTATCCTGTAATAGATATGAGATGG
>JAKSDK010001823.1 GCA_022360095.1 Phycisphaerales bacterium | reverse complement strand
TTTGTATATGATTTATTATTATTTGGTTCACATCCTTGTATCTTTTCTGTAACCGCTTCAAAATCTGCATATATCACAAATGGAGCTGGCATCTGTTTTTGATGATTTTTAAACTGCAATATATTTTCACCTTTTTTTGGCATCCTTATTGCCTGTTTTCCATTTACAACCATACAGTTGTCCTTATGTTTTAAAAGAATTTGTTCTGTTGTAAGATTTTGTAAGCAGTACATGCAAAAGTGTTTTTCCTCCTTATGCTTTGTCTTATTATACATCATTCTATTAAAATTCTTAATCAAGACACAATGTTTATTCTCATCTTTTGTTATTAATAAAAAATTTAATATGTCCTTATTTTTCTGTTTGGATACATAAATTGGGTAAAATTGCTTGTTTTCATACCCAAATACATTAATGTTTCTATTATTTTGTACGTCAATTTTATTGTAATCTTTCATACTTACTGGAAAATCTACTCCCTGGTAATTGAATTCTTGAACCATTTTCTTATCTGTTTTTTTTTTTTTTTCTAGATGAACCTCTTATGGATTCAAATATCTAATATGACACCAGCAGAAACACTCGTTGTCCTCACTTTTTAGGTTAATTAAACCTTTTCGGCTGTTTTGAAGTCCTTTTGGTAAAGGTATATATTATTTACTTTCTAATGGTTTATAATTAACCACATTAAAATAATGCTCTAAAACACCATCAATAGTTCAACCGCTTCCTTCTTTCAGCCACTCACCAATATTATTCATTATTTTTTCCAGTGATATTTCTAGGCTTGGCTTGATATCACTCACATTCATTATAATTTGTGCCTTACTATTAAAATACGCAATTTTTTAACTTTTCAAAGTTGACTACTATAGTCTCCACAAATTTGAAACCTTTATTTTGATTCAATATTTGCTCAAAAAATCGGCTGGTTGCCAATCTCGTATTTTGTAATTGTTCTAAAACATCTTCATCCTTTTTTTATAGCTATCTCGTATGATTTTGTATATCCCTTCAAAGCTTTACTTTTTTCCGTAATCTTAATTCTCGGGGCTGGAATTGGTCGAGGTCGTGGTTGTGGCTGTG
>JAKSDK010001694.1 GCA_022360095.1 Phycisphaerales bacterium | reverse complement strand
TGTCTCTTGTTCTATCAGCATCTAAATTATAAAATCACTAGCGACAGACAAGTCTAGTTGTTAATGATTTGAAACAGTCTTGGTCTTTATCTTCGGTCTAGCGTCTTTTGTAGCTCGTTTGTAAAATACAACTTCGATTTAACCTCACAGCGCACATGGAGAAAGTCACCCGTTAAAAACAATAGAATTTTGACCGTTGAAAGTAATTTGCATAACCTCAGAGCGCATGCTCTCCAGCTGACATAGCCCCTTTAAGGACAACAACTAATTACAGAGTAAGTTTCATTGACTTTTGTTTAGTATTTCCTACAAATTTTAGGATATTATTTTTACCCCATACAAACACTTTAATGTTACTGCTATCGTACTGTGGTACTATCACAGAGCCTGAGTTACTTGTGTTTTAATCGCATTAAAGGAGGATATTGCCATCTTCCCAGTGTGCCTGCGCCTATTTCGGGAAAATTGTTTTCGGTCTGTGTTATGAAAACAGGAGTTTTTTCTCTTATGATTCAAGACAAATTCCCGTTGCGGGAGTGCATTTAGTAATATTTTCAAAAAGTTTCAAGTTAAATAGCAGTCATTTACTTTTCTTGTATTGAGACAGAAGGTAACTGTAACTGTAGTAACATTACTGTTTCACGAAAATAGTTTTGGAGGTCAACAGTGTTTGAAGCTGCAAAAGACGCGTACATGTGTATCTAGGCCAGCTCAGTAAGATATCTACGGGTCATGTTAGTCATGCATTTGTTTTTTCATCTCGTAACTAGTACCTCGTAGCCAGCTTCTATGATTTTATCGAATATTTATTTCACCCCGACCCCCGTAGCAAGGGTTTATCAGTTAGCTTTAAATACAGTCAAGCTTGATGGGATATTTAGACATTTAAACGGTAAACAAAATCTGAGACCTAAGAAGGGCATCTGTAGCTACCTCAAGAAATTCTATCACTCATTCGATACAGTTTTTGCGGGGTACAGTGTATACTGGATTTCCAACAAGTTTCTTCGCGAATCTTTCTCTAGTTACTTCCGCGGCGACACTTTCAAATGCGTCACTCTGGAATTGGGCCGTTTGATAATATAGTTTGACCATAATTCATGACGGGAAGATGGTAATATCCTCCTTTAACGCGTTAATGTTTGTTCTTAATTATCATCATTATTACTATTG
>JAKSDK010000635.1 GCA_022360095.1 Phycisphaerales bacterium | reverse complement strand
TTAGCCTGTGAGAATCAACATCAGCCTCCAGTAGTAGACTATACTCCTACAACACGTCGATGGGAAATCCAAAATTCAATGTTTCAGCGCCTGTAAACAGCGTTTATCCCGACTTTTTAAGGGCTCACAACATGGTTCGAGTTATCGAGGGTAAAATTATATAGAAAATGACCTGAGGGGGAACGAAAATTGGTTTGAGTTAGTGAGAGTTCAAGTCTTAGTCATCGAGTATTCGAGTTACCGAGGTTAAAATTATAGTGAATGTATGACTGAAATCCAGGGGAAATTGATTTTGGTTCGAGTTAGCACAAGGTTCGAGTTAGTGAGGGTTCAACTTATCGGGAGTCGACTGTATTGTCAAATTTTGACATAACAGCTGCAAAAAAATGTTTTCTACAATGTTATTTTAGAGTGTTTTCAACAGCACTGTCACCTTTAGATGAGCCAAAAACAAGTAGTGGCGTTTTCAAAGTGAGCCGGAGGTTTTTCATTGTTTTGAACTGAAGTACAAATTATTGGAGAGGCATAAAAAACCTCTTTCGCTCGCGACAATGAGAAAGCAAGTTTGAAAAACAAATGTAGAAACAAGCACAAGGTACAAATAAGTTGTCGAAGGTTCAAATGTATACGACTGACCTTGCATCCTATTCGCTAATGTAATGAGAGTTCTGAGAGTTGATTTGAAATAGCTTTCTTGAGAGCATGTTCAGGATAAAAACAACATTACCTCTGTTTTCTTGATATCAAATTTTTTTATACTTCATACAATACTATGAACACATACCAGTAAAGAATATAATTAACAGAAAGAATGTACCATACCACTCCAGTAATGTGTTAACTATTATTTGTAGGGTAGTCATCACAAAACTGTAAAATATATATTGTTACTGCTTGAGGGGATCTTCTATGAAAAGCCCTAGTCTCTTGCTAAGATCTCCTGCTCGATAACAAATACTATGTAATCTACAGAAAAAATGTTAGCAATGGGAAAATAAATAAAAAAAATAAAAGTTCATCAGTGTTCTCTGTTGAATAGTACAATTCATCTTGTGATGCATCCAAATTGTTTGTGATCCCACACTTCAGGAAAGGGACAGTGATCATTTTTGAGAGAATGGCATTCCATGCTTGTGAAATCCACGAACAGATCATAGTTACTCCAAAGCCTTCTTTTGTCATCCAGTGGCGGTAAATTTGTGAATTCCATCAGCCATCCACTTACATCCACTGCTTTCTCACTCCATGTTTAAATGGTTTGTTCAAAGATACATGGAGTTGCTGGAGAAGGGAAGTTAAACCATCAGGACTAACCGCAAGATGTTCTCACGTTTGAAGGAAAGTTTCTCAGTATCTGTCACGTGAGCTTCAACTGAG
>JAKSDK010001879.1 GCA_022360095.1 Phycisphaerales bacterium | reverse complement strand
CATTTTTTCTAGATCACTTTTCTTTGCGTTTTCCCAACTATCTGAAGGCCTGTTACAGGTTAAATACGTGCATTCCTTCATTTCCAACTTTTTATGGCATGATATATTCAACTTGAGCGTCGAGCACTTTTGGCGCGTTGTTATTGATCAGCAGGAACGGATTTGGTAGTACTAACTTTACAACTGCTTTTAGACTGCGAAACTGTCATATTTTTTTTTTCTTGTTTTCTTTCTTTTATTCTTTCTTTGTCAGTTTCTATCGTATTTTTAGACGTATTTTTCGCTTCTCTCCCCAGTCTCACTCAGTCCTTCTCCCTCCCCCACCCCTTTCCCCGCCCTCTGCTCCAGACAAGAGGGGACGACTATTCCGCGTGCTTGGCTTACGCAAAAGGTAGGGGCTGTTTTGTGGTCTGAAAGACTTTGTACTGTTTGACGTTTTAGTGTCATGAAAACTCTAGCTGTAATAATGAACTGCAGATAACAGGGTTAAAAGACTGAAAGTTCCTTTCAACAGCGTTTGGAAAGAGCACATCGTCTTTTCCGCCAAAAAAATAGAACATCAACAACAACAATAAGAACAGGGAAACAAAATAGAGTATAATACTAAACCCAAGAAGAATCTTGTAACAAACGAATGGGAACACCTAAAAAGGAAAGACAGACTTGAGGACTTTCCTGATCCGTAGCCTTAGTCCATGAAACTTAGACGCCCATGGTACCCTCTAAAATGTCTTTCCCCATGATATATATACTACGGATAAGCCCCTTGGAAGGAACTTAATATTGAAAGTTTGGGCAGTGGTTATGCCGCTGAGGCCTTCAAACCCTAACTCTATTTACGACAAAAACCAGTCATTTCAGGGAAACCCTGTCTTGGAAAAGAAAATAAGATTCACCGATTAGATTTTAAAAGTTTGTTGGTACAGCACATGCAGACGGCGCACCGCCAACGTCTACCCTTTGTTCAAGTCCTTTTGTCTACAAAAATACCGTGTTCAAGACGCTTGGAATTGTATAACCTGTTTAAGAATCAGGGCCTCCAAAACCTTACCTTTGTCTTTGTCACAAAACCGAATTAGATTGAGAGCCTTAGTCTGCTTCACGGAAGTACCGTGAAGATTTCCGGAAGAATTGTTTGCAGCCAGCCCTCAAAACCCCGAGGGACTTTGCCTGCCGCT
>JAKSDK010000538.1 GCA_022360095.1 Phycisphaerales bacterium | reverse complement strand
TAATCGCAGTCGTCGTCGTTTTTAGCATTTACCGCACTGGGAAATTTGGCCTCATGAATGGGACTTTTGAGTGTTATTACGGTTTCCCATAATTTGAGAAGTCTTACTTCCACGTGTTTTAGAATTTTACATTGCTTTTACAACCTGTCTCTAATTGTATTAACGCTTCAATCTAAACGTCTATAGTATTTGTTATGAATGCACATGGCCACCGAAACTCATTATGTTCTCTCAAACAATCCCATAAACACTTGTGCGTCTTCTCTATAGTTTTTATCCTACCATTCTTTTTCAAAGTCGAATATTCTCAGAAGTCAGGAGCCCACGACGCTGCATAACAGATTAATTCATAGATCTTTTTTGACTGATATGTTTATTGCTGTGTTATTTCTTTTGGCTTTTATTGATTTTAAACCCCCCGAGAAAGTTTAGGAACGTATTCTTAAACACGATCGTATTTGTCGTTCAAGCTAAGGTGTATAATCTCTTCATTATTTGAGATGTGAACGAATGCCAGATTTCTCCCAATATGTGCACCTCTCTGTCGACCTGCGTAAATAACTGGGGCTCATACTACTGCAAATGTCCCAGCGGTTATAATAGAAAAGGCAGGGACAAAGGACCAGTGTGAAGATAGCGGAGCTCTTTATAATTCATTTTTCTTCTTCGTTTAATAACAATGTGACGACGGTTTGTTTACAGGTAGATGGCCCTATAACTAGGGGCTTCTAAGTGGGGCAGGGGCGGTACAGTATTTTAATTTTAACTGATATTTTTTGGACTTCAATTTAAATTTATTTTGGCAGATGTAAACGAATGCTTGAATCCCATTACCTGCATCGGACCAGCAACATGTGAGAACACTGGTGGGTCGTACAAATGTAATTGCCCAAGCGGTTGGGTTCAAAAACCAGGAACTAATAACCAGTGTCAAGGTATTATGAGTCATTTGAAGATTTATCTTGGATAATTAGTTTATAATTCAGTCCTGGAGGTTTCTTGCCACTATTGGAACAT
>JAKSDK010000523.1 GCA_022360095.1 Phycisphaerales bacterium | reverse complement strand
ACCATTTAGTAAGATCAAGTAAAGTTGAACTGACTACATTTCTTTTATTTTTTTAGTTAAGTCAAGGCGTGTAATGAACCTTTTTGCCTGCTACATACCTGAGGTGATTGCTTGATTGGATGAAATACAAGCCATAGTAACAGTATGGCAGGGAATCTTGTCTGAGAAGCCAGCACTAAGAGCAGCCTAAGGAAAACAATGTACAAGTTTCATCTTAAAATTCAACGAGTTAGGAAAAGAGATGTGTATTGTACAGTGTGGTTTTAACTCTGCAGTCTGTATGGACCATGACATCCAGTAGTGTGACCATTCAAATGAAACCTCTATGAAATTACTTTTTTATTGCGAAATGTTTGTTTGCGCATTTTATCATAACTATGACAAAATTGTCCAAAGTGAATGGATATCAGTAAACCTAATTTCAGCATTGATAGGACAATATAATAGGAAAGTTTGTGTCACCCCTATAAACTGAGGTAACTAAAGAGTATACAAAAACGAAACTTAGGTTTTAAAAGGTTGGTTTTGAAGTGATCAAAATAATAATCTATGTGTTGTTTAAACCTGTATGAAATCAGACTCATAATTTAACACGTCAGACTCTCATTGTGTAGATGTTAGATTTTGTTTAACCACTTTGTACTGGACAATGCTTCTGGACTCATTCCTATCCAATTACTACTCATTACGTTAATGTATGTTATAGACGCAAGTTTTTTTACCTCTCTGGCGATGTTGCTAGTTTTGACTTCTTGAATGACTGTACCAATAACAATATGATCTACAGCATCTACAAAACACATTTACATCATTAACAAAATCAAAACCTAGCCTCCACTTGAGGTTTCAGAGCCCCCCAAAAATTGGCTTTAAAAGTGACCTTTCAATAGAGTGAGTCATCAAAATACCTTGACTTACCTTTACTTATTCCTGTCCTTGACACAAGGCCCCTAAAAATACAGACACAAAGTAAATCAAGCTTTTGCAGCTACTCAGCAAACATACTCGTAAAATACTTTGTACCGAGAATATTTATAAGTCAAGCCAGGAGAGGGAGAAAAATGACAGAGACAATTGAGCTCTCAGAAAGTAATATCATTATAGCTATATTAAAAATGATAATGATAATGATCAAGTGAACTCTTTTGTACCCAAGGTCAATGGTTTGGACCCAGTGCTTCAGCAGTGTTCACCCTAAATTTTAGCTCAGCAGGTAAGCAACCATTCATGGCCAGTACGGCAAAAAATATGTGCCAGAGGTGTACTTTCCTAGCGGGGAAGGGAAGGTGGGGGGGTGGGGGTAGTGGAGTGAGGGACATGGCCCCTCCCTGGGAGGAGCTAAGTTCTTTGAATTGTCATTCCCTCATTTTATGACCTATTTGACGCAAATTGGCCGTTGTCATCTTTAGACAACAATTTAAAACGTTTGGTCCCAATAATTTTACTCTGTCTTCAGTGTTCTCTTTCTAAAATGTGTGGCCCTCATAAAAAGAAAAGCTGTGTACTTTGCTATATAATCATTCATTTGAATCCTTGATCAGATTGGATCACAACTTGCATATTTTTTAAAAATACTCATTCAACTTT
>JAKSDK010000658.1 GCA_022360095.1 Phycisphaerales bacterium | reverse complement strand
CACAAAAAATGTCACTTTTAATTAGCAAGTTTTGATATGTTGATTTCACACCTACCAAAACTTGCTAACATGTTTGTATAGGGCAGGAAACAGTACAAAGAAAACAATAGAGGGACATCTTTTTATGAGGTATGTACACTTAAATGGCTGTTTCTATCCATCTTACCCATTTTATTGATCTTACATGAAATTCACATACAAATCCTTATAATTTGGCCATTGTGAATCTGGATCCCCTTAATGATTATACCTCCACCCGTGAACAGGAAGTTCGTGTTTTGAGTTTGGGTTGGGGATGTATTATTTTATTTATTTATTTATTCATATAATTATTATATTTTATAAGATTACAGCAAATTTACATTCAATTTGAGAAAAAATTCATACTGTGGAACCTTCATTTAACAAACCTCTATATAACAAAGTCCTTAGTATAACAAACTACTTTCTTCAGCCAAGCCAAAATTACTGTAAAATGTTTTGAACAGAACCTCGCTTTAACAAACCTCGATTTCATGAAATCCACAGTGAGTGGTGAGGAGACTCCAGAAAGCCTTGTTCAAGGGGTTCCCCATGATTTGGTCATAATGGATTGAAATAATATAGGACTAGGGGCAGCAGGATATAATGGACTTCAGTCAGTTTTTGTAAGAAAGAAAGTCATGAAGATATTTTTTAAAATTAGAAAAAGTGGTGGAGCTTGAAACAGATAATGGAAGGGAATTCCAAATTTTTTCAAGACCCAAGTATAAAGCAATAAACTGTTTATATTTGTTTGACCAAAGTGTGGTCTGCAATTTATTACAATTCTGGTGATGTGTGTACCTGGGCACCAGTTATAATATAGGTTCAGAAAAGAAGAAGGCAGCAAATGATGATGATAGCAGAACATAAATTTAGCAACATGTAACATAGAAATACCAAAATATTCCTAAAATCTTGAGTTTGGCAAATAATGAAGCAGTGTAAGAACCATACTCTGAGTTACATAAAACATGGATGGCACTTTTTGTAAGAGAGAAATTTTTAAAAGCAGTGTAATATGGAGGTGGGGGGGTACATTTTTTTGTGATAATAATATATAGCGCTGATATCAATATTGCTATTTTCATCAGCGCTTAAAAATAAAAATATTTAAAAAATACTAAGACTGCATAAAGTATACATGCAAAAAGTGCATGAACCTACCAAAAAGAGTAAAACAATTATGTCAACACTAAAACTATAAAAATTACCT
>JAKSDK010000785.1 GCA_022360095.1 Phycisphaerales bacterium | reverse complement strand
CGGTACAAAAAAAGTCAGTTTTAAAGCTTGCCATTCACATTGGTTAAATTGGCATGGGAAATACATGTATACTACCATTAGAATGGTACATTGTACATGACTTGTATGTAGTTGATTTGGCACATAAACCAACCTGATAAACATAATGCATAATATAAGATTCAGCACATGGCATTCAGCATTTTTTTTCCAACTTTTCTTTCTACTTTAAAGGTTATACTTACCCAGCTGTTAAAACTGGATAAACAACCTAAAAAAAAAGGAGAATCAAATGGAAATTTGTCCTGCAATAAGAGCAACATAAGATTGAGGTATTGTGTATAAGCGCCACAAGACTTTCAGTAAATTTGGATAAGAGGGAAAAAAGGCTTAATTTAAAGGGGGAACATGCTCTAATGGTACTCTGTGAAGGCCTTTGACAATAGCTGCAGTCATTCTAAATACTGACTATTCAACTCTAAAAAGCAAGAAACAGTTGTTACAGTACTTTAATTTTAAATCATGTATTGAGAGTTGCAAGTGAGAGGTACACTTTATCACTTAAGTCATTGAATCTAAACCTCCCTTTATCTACAAATGTTGGATTACAAAAAAATATATATTAAAGTCACTGCAAGGAAATAGAAAATGCCAAGTCAAAGTTCTACTGGTTTACCAGTGATTTTCACCATTTGTGATTTTCCTGGAATTTTATTTAAGACACCCATGGGACCAAATATTATTCAGTGATGTTACTCACTGTAAAAGTCATTTTTAGTAAGACATGATCTGTTTTCTTCTGTGCTTTTAACTGCATAATCAGGGTCAACTCTACAAGAAATAAATGCACATTATACATTTTTGTTGCTAGTATTAAGACATCAAACAAATCTGTGGCATTCAGGATTGTTATAGCTATCTCAAAATCGAGAAACAAAGGATGTTTCAGAAGGCCTGCAAATAACGTTTTCTTGTTAGAAATTAAAAAGGGAACAATGTTCAATCATGTGCAATAATGATGCAGTAAAAAACAATGTAAGGCAATAACCAGAAAAGTTAATGGACATACATTATGTTAGGCTCAATTTCCGCCGTCTCCCAGGTCCGGTCTTTTCCCGAACAGCGGCTGGTAATCGAGCCTAACATTATGTTTACTTGTAATTTTGGTAATTACTGAGCAAATCTTCAAATATTACATATAAATGACAGTCGTTAGTCTCTAAAGACTACAGGTGCCACTATATATAAACACCTAAAGATTTGTGCAGCACAGAAAATGTAAGTCGATAAAATGTACATGTGTGTCCAGACAATAGCACAGATCAAATTTTGATCATGTCTCGTTACTACAGTACAGGCCACGGGCATTGCAGCACTTACACGCGTGTCAATTGCATGCAATATGGTGGATTTCCATGAAAAATTCACGCAAAAAACTCGAGTGTAAATTTTTACATGAACTTTTACATAGAGACCTTTCACACGCAAATTTGAGTGTATTAATTTTTAATTTACGGTGACTGATTTGGCTTATGACAATACACACAAGTTGCATGTATTTCTTTACGACAGCAAATGTGGCTGATGTAAAATTAGAAACCAACATTGTGGAAAAACATTTTTTTGCGGTGAAAGAGAAAACAACTTACTATACGCTTTCTCTTACTATGATCATGCTACGATTGCGAACGTCATGCTTTGTAATCAACGATTCCTTGGCTGTTGGTGGAAGCACTATTTTACATGTAAACTTGGATGCATGTTACTGTACTTGCCATGACTGTTGTTTTGAAATAAGTTCGCATAGCAGGCTCTCGGACTTCAGTTCACTGTTTTTTTTTTTTTCAGACTTGTTTATATTAAATACGCACTTAAAACATGTATCTTTGCATGTATATTTTTACACAAGTGTTTTACGCGTCTTTTTCTCATGGAATTTGCGTGCAATATGGGGGATTTCCACGCATGAAACACGCGTGTAATGCTGCAATGCCCG
>JAKSDK010001462.1 GCA_022360095.1 Phycisphaerales bacterium | reverse complement strand
TACCATTTATCTAGGAACCTGTTTAGTCGGCTAACTTAGCAAAATGCAGGTTCTTAGTCGCGGGTTTTTACTGTTCTGAGATCCGGCATTCTTTCATATAGTTTTTTTGCTTATTTCCCCTTTTTATTTTTGACTAAAATGAAAACTTATTTTCAAATTCACCCTTTGAAAGCCGATCGTTTTTAGACGAGTGCATGAGTAGAAAAACATTCAAAAGTCGCAAAGTGCTCAATCACCTGAATAATTATTAGCTTTAGTGAACATTTCATTTCTTCTTCCCTGTACTATTGTTTTTGGAATTATTTATCTGATGAGCTAGAAACCTATTTGTAGACCATGAACACGATAGAATATAAGCAAGCGCACTATTCGCATTAGCCGGTTTAACCCAAGCATCGAAGTTCCATAAAGGCTGATGCGGTTTTTTTAAACCACAGAACCGTTTCGGGTTTTGAGGTACTTACCTTGTTGTACTAAACCAAGCAGCGTAAACGCGAAGAAGACCATTTGCTTCATCATTTTCAAAATAAAGTGTAGGTTGTAATGTTCGTGACCCGACGTTCCAAACTCACGTTTACACAACGGTTCGGCACCCCTCCTTTTCAATTGGCGGTACGTGAGTGCTTCTCGCTCTGTTAGTTATGACAAGGCAAAAAACACTTAATTGATAATTATGTAGTTTTTTAACCCATGATGTATTCCTCTTCCTCAAACACTTAAAGAATCAAGAAAGAGGCTAAACTGAATGCCACCTTTTAAGACTGTTCAATAAGCTTTAAGTTGTATGGTCACAATACACGTTTTTACACCCTTTTCAACCACAAGTGGAAAATAACTGCCCGTTACAGCCACAAAACAAATAGAAATACTTGCACACTTTTCATGCTTGTTTTCCCGATAAAGCTGAAAACTATAACGGCAGAAAGATTCCATTTAAATTTGGAGTGATTATTTAGCAGCATACGAAAACCGTTAACGGCCATTTCAGCTTCAAAACAATGCACGTCTCGGATAAATACTTGCTGCCTTTAAACCGGGAAAGTGCAAGGGGCTTTCTGTCTCAGGCTTAAAATGACGCTGCGCTCGTGTTTGCATTCGTAAACGAATCCAAAACTATCAGAGTCGAGTCAGTATCTGATTTGTTACCTTTTCAACTCGGATTGTTTTGTTCGTCCACGTAGCTGGAATGTGAAATGGCTGTTTTATATACAGTTGATTCCGATAACTCAAACCTTCTAGGGTTATCATAAAAGAGTTCGAAGTAAGTAACCGGACCAAGGAAATGAGCAAACGGGATGGGAAAGGAATGCAAATATCACACGGCACACTTCACGACATTAAAGCACTGACGCAGAGGTGGATCCAGGACTTTTCTTAGAAGGTGGTGCACCACAATGGAATGGCGTAACTGACTGGTGGCGTAAACAAATTTTAAAAGCGGATACGAAGAAGGCTTTTGACCAGGCAATAACATAATGTGAACTGTTGAAATGGTGTTTATGTATTCACATAACGTGAAGAATGATCTTGTTACACTCATCCTGAAAAGGAGTATTTTTG
>JAKSDK010001456.1 GCA_022360095.1 Phycisphaerales bacterium | reverse complement strand
CGCATAAAAAAAAAAAACAATACAACGAAATTGTGATACAACAACAACAAAATAAGACAAAGCTATGCTCAAGGCCTAATTAACACTTAAAAGTATAAATAAAGATATGACTAAACTCACTTTGGTTTGCACACGCACTACTGATCGACCCAAAGGCTGAGCTTACGTGTAGATGGGTACAATCATGCAATCATGGAAATATAACTACATGGTTGATAGTCACTCTACACTCGGAACTAAGCTTACAAGAGTAAAACCGCTGCTTAAAATTTTAAACCAGTATTGGAAAACGAAGTAGAAAACGATCTGGCGGTTGTTAAGTATTTCCCATACGGAGACTGTGGCAAAGGGCGGGAAGTCACTATAACCTAACTTATGAAGAGGGCAATAATCAATTTATAATAACTACTGTTAGGACGTTCTTGCAGTAAGTAAACGATGGAGTCACGAAAAAACATCACTATTCAAAACCAACAAAGACAAACTTGGTTCACAAGAGAAACTGCCTCCTTTTCTCCATCAGTACCAACCTGCTTCCTACTCTTATTATCAACTTCTTGAAGTATTCCTTGACCTCTTAACTTCTCCCAAACCCAGTCAAGGTCAAAAGGAGGAATATCAGTATACATCCTTTCCACCATCACCTGTGCCACATCTTTCGAACATCCCAGCAATCCTTGTTTTCTCTCATCAATAGGTTGCCAATTCCTGACTTCACCAACGTTCAACTGAAATTTTGAAGGATCCACTTCAATTCCATCCGTGCTTTTTTCTTTTGAATTAAATGGTAGACCAATGAGAGACTTCTTCAAACTTGTTTTTCCCGCCCGATCCTGACCAATGAGCAATACTCGACCACGGTAAACATTAACAGCTCCATCTTTAAGAGCACTTTGATAAGCGAGCAGTGCTTTTTCTCCACGTGCTTTTATTTCTAAAGGAGCTAGTGAAAACAAAAAAAGAAACCGAATGCTTATTAAAGGTAAGTAATGTCTTAGAGGTTGCGTAGTTCATTGGCTTCTAGTTCACTTGACTGACCTAGGAGGTCAAGGGGGGAGGGGGAATTAATTTCCATCAGAGAATAAGCCCTACACCAGTGTTAATTATCCTTCTTGTGATCTTTCAGTTTGGTCAGTCATTAAAACAAATTTATTATAAACATAATTTACTGAATTTCAAATGTGACAGATAAAATTAAATGTTGGTTATTTTTGATACTGTTAAACAATCCCCCTTCTATTTTAAACTTGTTTTTCTTTTTTTTTACTGCGCTTACTTCAAGTCTCCATTCATGTTCAAAACACCATGAGTGGTGCGTAAAAATTAGTGTTGTGTTTTGCGTCACCAGAATTATAACTAAAACAAACAATTATTCTGAACATCAACGAACCAACTTCGTTCCAATAAGCGCCCACCCTCTAATAAGCACCTCTATTGCATAAGCACCCTCGTTCCAACCCGGCAGGGTTACTTGGGTTAACTTTTGTTGGGTATGTGCCGCTGGCCTCTCAAAACCCCGACCCCATTACAGTCTATGCTGTGGCGATATTATAGACCTCATCTTAGTCACTTTTGGAAAAAAATAGTCATCGCTCCCGGCTATTATTCGAGGAAATACGGTATCAATGTT